>JAFSJJ010000026.1 GCA_017439345.1 Synergistaceae bacterium | reverse complement strand
TACCGGTAACGTTAAGGTTGGACATGGAGGCAAAAGTTCCTTCGTGCTCTAAGAGAACCACCTGCACCTTATCCACGTTAATTAGTCTCAATGCGGAGCTTGCTGCTTAGGCTGTAAAGTTCTGAGTTCTGACCGTATGGTGGAGAGGAAGTCCGGACGATTAAGAAATTCGGAAGCACGCGACTTTAGTCGTGTGAGGATTCACGATAATCAAAAAAATGCAATTCACAGGGCAATTACACATTTGGAAAGTGCTTTTGATCTGTACACTGAAGCAAAAGAATTTGACTCGTCCTGCGTCTGTGCTCTGTATATGTCTCTTCTTCATAAAATAGTAGGCAACTCTGATGACAGGCTATTTAAAGCAATATGGCGTAAGATACCTGTTTTGTCGCGAGGAACTGTATATTTGGGTAGTTATGAATCGTATGCAACTGAGTTCTCTAATAGCATGACGTATAAAGCTTTAATTACTGAAAGAATCGAAGAAAGAATAAGAAGCATTGACACAGAAATTGACGAACTATCCACTCATCTGGCTCGAGGAGAAGAATTAGTAGGCGGCCTAGCTTTAGGCATGACCCTTAATTTTTTTAAATTAAAATTAGAACAAATACAATCAAAAGATGATTTAAGCTGGGGACCTATTGTAGATAAAATTAAAGTATTAAAAGAAGAAAAGAATGATTTACAACACGATTTACAAGGGAAAAAAGAAAATGAATCTAAAACCTATGTATCTAACTTTAAAGCATCTATGCCTGGTTTTATATCAAAATTTTTGCCGTAATTGTAAAAAAAAATCAACATAACTAATAATTAATTACTTACGTTCTAAATTTCATGCATAGGGAAAAATAAGCTCGGAAAGTTTGGGAGACTCTCCGGGCTGCTTGTTAAGTCTGTGGACGTGATAAAATCTTCTCTCATTAATAAATCACGAATCACAAAGGATGACACAATGAACCTCGAACAATCACTACACAGCATAACAGCTCTGGACTCTCAGGCAATGAATGACGCAAGAGAACTTCACGCAAGATTCATAAAACCTCTGGGCAGTCTCGGAGAACTTGAGCAAATAGCAATCAGACTCGCAGGCATAACAGGACACGTGCATAATAACATCAATCACAGCGCGGTATATTTATTCGGAGCCGACAACGGAATCTATAACGAAGGAGTCTGCTCATCGCCTCAAGACTTCACACGAAGATTAATGCTTGCTTACTCGGACAAGAGAAATGCAGGAATTAATATATTGTCTCGTCAATCACATTCAGAGTTAAAGCTCTATAATCTGGGCGTGAAAAATCTTGACTCTCATGAAGGAATCATTACTCATAAATTCATGTCAGACGGCACGAATAATTTCTTGCACGAACGCGCTATGACTCTTGACTTAACACGGGAAGTTATAGAGTACGGAATTAATTTAGTTCACGACGCAAAGAATAATCACGTTGACTTAATTGCTACCGGAGAAGTCGGCATGGCTAACACAACGACCGCAGCAGCCTGTATCATGGCAGCTCTTAACACCCGCGATATTTCACTAATAGGCAGAGGCGCAGGACTTGATAATGAAGCATACTCGCGAAAGATTCGAGTCATCACTCAAGCACTAACTCTTCACGAGAAAAATTTCACTGACCCTGTTAATATTCTTTCATGTGTAGGAGGTCTTGACATTGCAGCGATAACAGGACTCTTCATAGGGGGAGCAGTCTATCACGTTCCGGTTATAATTGACGGGGTAATTTCGATTGCAGGAGCGTTATTAGCTTACAAGTTAAATAATTTGACTCGCGATTACATGTTTGCTTCTCACAAATCCTGCGAACCTGCGTATAATTATGCAGCTGACTCTATGAACCTGAGACCGGTTTTGAACCTCTCAATGAGGCTTGGTGAAGGTACAGGAGCAGCAATATTTATTCACATTGTAAGAGACTCGCTCGCTATAATTAACGAGATGGGAACATTTGACGAACTCTAAGAAAGGAGATTATTAATCATGAAAGAATTATTAGTCGTTGATTGCCAGTATGATTTTATTGACGGGACTCTTGCCTGCGGTCATTCACTCGAAGCCGTAAAGAATATTATCACGTTCATTAATGCTAATCCCGATATGAAAGTATATTACTCGGCTGACAATCACAGTCCCAAACATTGCAGTTATATTCAGAACGGTGGAACTTGGCCGGTTCACTGTGAAGCAAACACTCACGGGGCAGCTATTCACGAGAGCTTTTATACTGACATAAAGAATCCCGAACAGAGACCTAACGAGAAAAATATTTTTTACAAGGGAGAAAATGACTCACTTGAAGAGTACTCAGCATTCGAGGCCAAGAACAAAGCAGGTCAGAAAATTTGTGAAGTATGCGGAAAAAATATTATAGTTACCGGCATTGCAAGCGAGTTTTGCGTTCGTGAGAGTATCCTTGCATTAAAGAACTCCGGGCGCAGTGTTGAACTTCCTGAAGATTTAATCGGCTGGGTCGATGAAGCCAATCACCACAAGAATATTGACGAGTTAAAATCTATGGGAGTAAAGATCGCATGAGCATCAAAAATATTTTATTCGACGTAGGCAATGTCTTAGTTGACTTTGACTGGGACGGCTATATTCACAAGTTATTTGACGATGAGAATTTAATTCAGGAGCTTAACGTTGCAGTCTGGGGCGACGGACGCTGGGACAGGTTCGACATGGGCGATGACACTGAAGCAGTTATTCAAAGCATGGTAGACGCTGACCCTAAACACGAAAAGGAAATTCGCAGCATATTCCCTAGAGTCGGCGAAACTATCAGGAAGCGTGATTATTCTCACGACTGGATTAAATCTCTCAAGGCTAAAGGCTATAAAGTGTATTATCTCTCGAATTACTCTCATTTAGTCATGAACGCAAACCCTGACGCATTGGACTTTGTTCCCCTGATGGACGGCGGAGTCTTCTCGTGCTACATTCATATGATAAAGCCCTCACGGGAAATTTACGAGTACATAGCAAATAAATATAATCTAGTGCCTTCTGAGTGCGTCTTCATTGATGACTTAGAACGAAATATTGAAGCTGCGAAAAATTTCGGATTTCATGGGATTCAATTTATAACTCATGAGCAGGTATTACGAGACTTGAATAACTTACTGGAGGCAGATAAATAAAAATGTCGCGTATAAATTTTCTTGTAACTGGCTTAATCTTAATCATCTTAGGCGCAATAACTCTATATTACCCAGTTGAATCTATCATGTCAGCAGGCTTCTTTATAGGTCTCGGACTCATAGCTTCAGGAATAAATTACTTCACAGGCTTCACGTTCTTCAGGCTAAAGCGTTTCATAGTCTGGGGACTTCTTGACTTAATTGCGGGAGTTGTCCTAATGCTTCAGCCCGGACTCAGCGCGTTTATTATCCCGTTCGTAATAGCTTTCTGGCTCTTCACTGTCGGAGTTTCTAGAACCTGTACTTCATTCTGGCTCGGAGGTGCAAATATTCCCGGCTGGCGGTTCATGCTGTTAAATGGACTGTTATTAATTGCGTGTGCTGTCTTGATGTGCGTATCTCCCCTTAACAGCGCGTTATCAGTCATGGGCATATTGTCAGGAGTGCTTATAATTTCAGGAGTGTTCATAATTCTTGAAGGTTGTATAATGTTTTAGTAATGCAAATATCAAGGAGGCATTAATTTAAAAATGGAATTCGGAAAAATTGAAGCTCTCTTAGGTTCAGAAGCAGAGTCCCTGTTAACTCACAAGTGTGAAACCATCTCGAAAGATTTGCTCTCACTTCCCGGCCCTGATTTCGTTGACAGAGTCGTAAGCATTTCAGATCGTCCCATCCCTGTATTAAGGTCAATGCAGACGTTATTAAGCCACGGCAGACTCGCTAACACAGGCTACATTTCGATTTTACCAGTCGATCAGGGAATCGAACACTCGGCAGGAGCATCATTCGGCCCTAACCCTATTTATTTTGACCCCGAGAACATTATCAAGCTCGCAATGGAAGCAGGCTGCAACGCTGTAGCTACGACTCTCGGAGTTCTGGGAGCAGTATCGAGAAAATATGCTCATAAGATTCCGTTTGTACTCAAGTTAAATCACAACGAATTATTAACTTATCCGAATCAGTTCGATCAAGTTTTATTTGCAAGTGTAGAGCAGGCATATAATCTTGGAGCGGTCGCAGTAGGAGCAACTATTTATTTCGGCAGCCCCGAGTCAACCCGTCAGATTCAGGAGATCTCGAAAGCATTCCATCAGGCTCACGAAATGGGAATGGCTACGATTTTATGGTGTTACTTGAGAAATTCAGCGTTCAAAGTCAAGAAAGATGACAAAGTTACGGACTACCACGCAAGCGCAGACTTAACAGGCCAGGCGAATCACTTAGGCGTAACGATTGAAGCGGACATCATCAAGCAGAAGTTACCGGAGAACAACGGCGGTTATCCTGCAATGGGCAAGGGTTACGGCAAGACGTCAAAGGAAATGTACGAGAAATTAACGACTGATCACCCGATAGATTTAGCTCGTTATCAGGTTGCAAATTGCTACATGGGTCGTGCAGGCCTTATTAACTCGGGCGGAGCTTCAGGCGGTGCAAGTGATTTGAGCGAGGCTGTCAGGACTGCTGTTATAAATAAGAGAGCCGGCGGAATGGGCTTAATTCTCGGTCGTAAGGCTTTCCAGCGTCCTATGAGTGAAGGCGTTCAGATTATTAATGCTGTCCAGGACGTTTATCTCTGCAAAGATATTACAGTTGCGTAAATAAAATATTTTATGCCTCCTGTGTGTGAATTCATGCGGGAGGATTTATTTTTTATTAGCGTGCTGTATCGAATTTATAAACTTTTTCAGAATTTCACCTTTTCAGATTTGTTATATAATTCATTGCGTTCATATTTTATTTACATATATTATTTTTTTCTTTTTATTATCTATTTATATTCAAGGAGGAAATTTTATATCATGATGAAATATCTTCAGAAGATAGGACGTTCCCTAATGCTTCCGGTTGCGTGTCTTCCTGCAGCTGGAATTCTCTACGGCATAGGCTATTGGATTGACCCATCAGGCTGGGGCGCAAATAGTCTTACGGCAGCATTTTGCATCAAGGCAGCGAGCGCAATAATTGATCAGATACCTGTTTTATTCACGTTAGGAGTCGCTATAGGCATGGCAGACGACAAGGACGGGACTCCGGCTTTAGCAGGTCTTGTTTCATGGCTGATGATTACGACTCTGTTGTCGAGCAGTGCAATAGCTACGTACACACAAGTAGAGGCTTCTCAAGTTCCGGCGGCTTTCGGAAGGATTCAGAACGCCTTTACGGGAATACTTGCGGGCTTAATCGGTGCAAGCTGTTATAACCGATTTAAAGATATTCAGCTTCATGACTGGTTAGCATTTTTCTCAGGCCGCAGGTGTGTTGCAATAGTTACGGCTTTTGTCTCTGCAATCGCAGCAGCAATTCTTTATTACGTGTGGCCTGTAGTTTATGGAGCTCTTGTCAAGTTCGGAACTGCGATAATAGAACTCGGCCCGGTCGGAGCAGGACTCTATGCAATATTCAACAGGGCATTAATACCTTTGGGACTTCATCACGCATTGAACGCTGTATTCTGGTTCGACACGGCAGGCATTAATGATCTGGGCAACTTCTGGAACGGCACAGGGACTCTCGGGGTAACAGGGCAGTACATGACAGGATTTTTCCCTGTTATGATGTTCGGACTTGTCGCAGGAGCCTACGCAATGTACAAGACTGCAAAACCTGAGAGAAAGAAATCTGTTGAAGGCTTACTTCTTGCGGGTGCAATAGCTTCATTCTTTACGGGTA
This sequence comes from Synergistaceae bacterium, assembly GCA_017439345.1. Lineage (GTDB taxonomy): Bacteria > Synergistota > Synergistia > Synergistales > Aminobacteriaceae > JAFUXM01. Next base: position 47,697 of record JAFSJJ010000026.1, on the reverse strand, counting down.
TAACTGAGCCTATAGAGTTCTCGTTCATGTTCTTAGCTCCGGGGTTATATCTCGTTCACGCGCTGTTAACCGGGTTATCTCTTGCAGTATGTTCGTATCTGCCTGTTCGATGCGGATTTAATTTCAGTGCAGGACTCGTTGACTATATCTTGAGCTTCAAGGCACCTATGGCGCAGAATCCGTTATTAATTATTCCGATTGGATTAGTATTCGCAGTGATTTATTATTTCGTGTTCGTGTTCGTGATTAAGACTTTCGACTTGAAGACTCCAGGACGTGAAGATGACGACGAAAACGAATTTCATCACGAGTCAGCGGCCAAGACCAACGGGAAATTTACGGACATGGCGAAAATAATTCTCGAAGGCATGGGAGGACATGACAACATCAGTGAGTACACTTACTGCGCAACGAGAATCAGAGCAGTTATTAATGATCCTGACAAGATAGACGAGGCAAAAATTAAATCATCAGGAGCAAACGGAGTCTTCAGGCCTTCAAAGAATACTATTCAGGTTGTAATAGGCTTGAAAGTTCAGTTTGTTTATGACGCTCTTGTTAGGTTAATTGACGGTGAGTAAGCATACAAAGCCTCTCTGACAAATTTACTCAGGGGGGCAATTTTTTTTTATCATGAGAATATATATCACTAAAGACTATAACGAAATGAGCAGGAAGGCAGCAAATATAATCTCTGCTCAGATAATCTTGAAGCCTGACAGTGTGTTAGGTCTCGCAACAGGGTCAACGCCTCTGGGAATATATAAGCAGCTCTCAGAATGGTACATGAAGGGAGATTTGGATTTCTCAGAAGTCATAACAGTAAATCTTGACGAGTACAGGGGATTAGCTCCTGATTGCGAAGAGAGTTACGCATATTACATGAAGCAGAATTTGTTTGATAAAGTAAATATCAAGCCTGAAAATACTCACTTGCCTGACGGACGAATAATGAACCCTGAAGAAGCATGTAGATTGTATAATGAGCTGCTGATTAAAACAGGAATTCAGGACTTGCAGTTATTAGGACTCGGCAGAAACGGTCATATAGGCTTCAATGAACCTTCAGATATATTTGCTAAGGACGTTCACTGTGTCGAGTTATCACAAAGCACTGTTGACGCTAACAAGAAATTTTTTGCATCAGGTAAATCTGTTCCTAGTCATGCGTATACTATGGGAATAAGATCTATACTGCGCGCTAAAAGAATTCTGGTGATTGCTTCCGGTGAAGACAAGGCCGATGCTGTGAATAAAGTCTTCTTCGGTGAAGTTACGCCGTATGTGCCTGGTTCTATATTGCAGCTTCATGATGATGTTATTCTCGTCTGCGATGAGGGGGCGTTCTCGAAGTGCAAATAAAAATTTTACGGGAAGTGTTTTAATTTAATATGAACAACAATAATTTTATTATCAATAACGCGAATATCTTTATGCCTGACTGCGAATTTAAATCCGGTAATCTCTATATTTCGAACGGCGTAATCTCTAACGAACCAGCAGGGGACTCGCAAATATTAGAGTCAGAGAATTTATATATTATTCCAGGCTTGACTGATATTCACTTTCACGGCTGCAACGGTCATGATTTCTGTGATGGGACTTTTGAATCACTCGAAGCTATAACTCAATACGAAGCTCAAAACGGAATCACCAGCATATGTCCTGCAACGATGACTTTATCAGAAGAAGATTTAACACGAGTCATGAAAGCTGCTAGAAAATTTCACGAGTCAAATTCTGCCCTGGCCGGGATAAATCTTGAAGGCCCTTTCATATCGCCTGCTAAACCTGGAGCTCAGAATCCGAAATATATAATCAAGCCTGATGTAAATATGCTCACGAGACTGCAAGACTCATCAGGAGGGTTAATAAAAATTGCAGTAGTCGCCCCTGAAGTTGATAACGGACTCGAATTTGTCTCACAAGCCAAGAATATCGCAAATATTTCACTTGGTCATACAGCATGTAATTATGAAACCGCGAGTCAAGCATTCTCTCTCGGAGCAAATCACCTGACTCATACTTACAACGCAATGAATCCGATTAATCACAGAGACCCAGGCCCGGTAATTGCAGCTCTTGAAAATAAAAACGTCATGATTGAAATAATATGCGACGGTCTTCACGTTCACCCCTCTATAGTAAAAGCGACTCTAAAATTATTCGGTGACGACAGAGTTATATTTATCAGCGACTCGACTGAAGCAGCAGGCATGAAGGACGGAGTTTATAAGCTCGGAGGACTCGACGTAATCAAGAAAGGGAATAAAGCGACTCTCACTGACGGCAAAACTTTAGCTGGAGGAGCCTGCAATCTCATGGAATGCTTTAGGACAACCGTAAAAATCATGAATATATCATTAGAGACGGCTGTAAAGTGTTCAAGTGTCAATCCGGCCAAGTGCATAAACTCTTTGGATTCAATCGGGGTTATAGAGTCCGGAAGAATTGCAAATCTCGCAGCACTGGATAAAGAATTAAATCTCAAGTGGGTAATTCAGGGCGGCAGCTTGATAGATTCAACAAAGTAATTGCCAAATGTGATAAGATTATAGGCACATGTCAGCTTTGTTAATTCGGAGGCCTTAAAGAAAAAATGCAGGAAGTCAAAAAAGTTACTACTGAGGTCGGAACAAATGAATGGCAGTTAGTAGTCTTTGTTCTCGGCGATCAGTCTTTCGCTATCAACGTAGATAAAACCAGAGAAATTTTGCGCTGGCCTGGTGTGAGATCAATCCCTGATGCTCCGGTTGCCTTAATCGGAATCACTTCAGTAAGGGGCGAGGTTCTCCCGATGGTAGATTTGCGGATCTTTCTGGGAATTCCTCCTATTACGCCTATGGAGCAGAGCAAAGTTATTATTGCAGAGTTCAATGAAGTCAAATTAGGCTTTGTAGTCGATGCTGTCGAGAGAATATATAGAATCAAATCCGAAGATCTCGATGCAAGCATGACCGGCAAATATTTAGGCGACTGGATTCTTTATGTCATCAAGAGAGACTCGCGAAATGTCTTATTATTAGATTATGAGGCAATCGTCCAGACCATAAGCCCGCAGTTAGTCATTCAGCACTCAGGAGACCCCGGCAAAGCAGTTACCATGATGGAAGGCGTAGGACATCCCGGAGATTATCATATTATAGTGGCAGAGGACTCGCCGCTGATTCGCAAACAGGTTGAGGACGCATTAATGGCAAGCGGATTCACTGATCTGCATATCTGTCCTGACGGCAAAGTAGCTTATGATGCAATCGTAGGAGCCGGAGAACGCTGTGATTTATTAATTACTGATGTTGAGATGCCAAGACTTGACGGACTGACTTTGACTCGAAGAATAAAAGAAAATCCCGAAACTAAGAATATTCCCGTTATAGTCTTCTCATCGATTATGGCAAATGATATTAAGAACAAGGCAGCCAGTGTCGGAGCAAATTATCAGGTTACCAAGCCCGAAATAACTTTATTGGTTGAGTGCGTTGTCAAAGTAATCCGGGAGAAGCAGGACAAATTATCATCATCGGACGAAGCATAATATGTATATGCCCTTTTGGAAGTCCGAATTATATGTAGAAATATCGCCTTGGTTTCCGTTTGGGAAAGATTATCAGCCTGTATCAGTAAATAGATTCTATGACTCAACGTTAAAGCAGATAGCTTCTTCATGTCTTGACTTGGGCAGCGAATTTTTTTTCATGGCCTCGCCTCAGACCGGGTGCGTAGGTAATCTTCCCCGTGAGAATTTCTTTAAGTACGGTCCTGATACTTTAATGAATCTTGGCTTCTTGATGATTCTGGGTTACTCTGATTATATGGAACGTTCAATAATTGCCTCACTTGGCCTGCTTGAGTCAGCACATGGACTCTTTCCCGGCATAACTTCATGTTCGCTCTGGAGTCGGGGAGTCTTTCACGGAACAGCAAAAGTCATAGCTATAGCGAGCAACGAGCCTTTCTATGACTGCACAGAGTATCTCAAGGGTCTTGCAGGTGTATTGAGCGACTCTAAGAAATTTTTCAAGACCGGTGATAATGCTGCCTACTATGCTGAAAAATTCGGTTATGAGAGATTCTTTATTCAATGGGAACACGATAATCCTATAGATTTAAGAGTCAGTCAGCTTCTTGCAGAGTTCGAGCTTGAAGGCACTAAAGAAATCGTAGGTGACTCATCAGATGTAGATTTTCCGCCCTTCATGGGAGCTGCCGTGAGCATGTTGGAAATGAAATAGCAAAAAAAGTGAGAATAATAATGTAAGATAATATAAATATAAAAGGAGTGTTGAATAACTTTGGCAGACGATAAAGATTTAGAAATGAATGAAAACGAAGATTTTGACGATCTTGATTCATCAGCTGATGATTTAGACGGCGGCAAGGGTTCAGGCGGAGTCGATGACCTTATAGGCGAGGGGCATTCACGGGGCTACGTTACTCATAATGACATAGAGCGTCATATTCCTGTTGAAACATGGGATGCAGATACCCTTGACAGCATTCTGACTAACCTTCAGGAGATGGGAATTGATGTAGTAGATCAGTCCGCACTGAGCAAAATACCTTCAAATCAAGAAGCGCGTGAAGAGTTTATCCCTGCAATTGAAAGCGAAATAGGCAAACTCGATGACATTCCGTTGACTGATCCCGTAAGAATGTATTTGCGTGAGATCGGTAAAGTCTCATTATTAACGGCAGCTGAAGAAGTAGAACTTGCCCAGCGAATGGAGAAAGGGGACGTTGCAGCGAAACAGAGATTAATAGATGCAAATTTAAGATTAGTCGTAAGTATTGCGAAAAAATATATCGGCCGGGGAATGCTTTTTCTTGATTTGATTCAGGAGGGCAATTTGGGCTTAATCCGTGCAGTCGAAAAATTTGATTACAGAAGGGGCTTCAAGTTCAGCACGTATGCTACATGGTGGATTCGCCAGGCAATTACTCGAGCTATAGCAGACCAGGCCAGGACTATAAGAGTCCCGGTTCATATGGTCGAGACGATTAATAAAATGGTGAGAATATCGCGTTTACTCGTTCAGGAATTGGGACGCGAGCCTTCTGACGAGGAAATAGCCAAACGAATGAACATAGAGCCTTCACGAGTCGAGGAGATTCGCAGAATTTCGCAGTTACCCGTATCACTTGAGACCCCGATTGGAGAAGAAGAGGACTCGCAGTTAGGGGACTTTATAGAAGATCACGATTTGCCAAGCCCCGACGAAGCAGCAGCAGGACATTTGTTACATGAACAGATTGAAGAGATGTTAAGCACGCTTTCAGACAGAGAACGCGAAGTTTTGCATTTCAGATTTGGGCTCGAGGACGGGCATTCGTACACTCTTGAGGAAGTCGGCAAGAAATTCAACGTAACCCGCGAAAGGATAAGGCAGATAGAAGCAAAGGCACTCAGGAAATTACGTCAGCCCAGCAAGAAATTAAAAGATTTTCTGGACTAATAAACTATCATGGCAAATAAATTTACTAAGACAGTTAAGAACGCAGAACGAGGTGTAAATCTCTCTAGGAAATTAAAGCTCAGGCACAAACTTTCAGGGGCATTAGCTTTATTGCTTTTGCTTTTATTCTCGTGTGCCTTTTTCGTATGGTGGCAGGAATATGATTTCAAAGGCTCTTACTGGGAGGCAGTCTGGAGCGTCCTGTTCACGTTAATTGGTCAAGGTGAGTTCGCTACACGTCCGGGAACTTTCAGCGGAAGGATTATAGTATTTCTGCTGTCTATTTTCGGCGTTGCGCTGTTCGGTGTAGTCTTTGCTGAAGTCTTACAGAGGCTCATAAACAGCAGGATAAAAGCATTATTAGGGGAGATGATGGGAATAAGTACATGCAAATATGAAGGCCATGTTCTTCTTTGCGGCTGGAACGGCCGCGGGCCTTATCTGGTGAAAGAATTGCTGGCTGCAGGCCGTGATGTCGCAGTGATAGCCAGTGAGAGACCAAAAGATTTAAATTCAGAAGTATTCTTTGTTCAGGGCAATCCTTCAGAACATGAGGCTCTGAGAAAGGGCGGAGTTGAGAACGCTCAGGGGGCTATTATTCTTGGTGATCCTGTTTTCGGAAATGATGACTCGCATACTATATTGACGGGCTTAGCTCTTGAGTCAATTGCTCCGGATGTGTATACGGTTATAGAGCTTCATGATCCTCAAAACGAGAGATACGCGCGTTACGCCCATGTCGATGATATTTTGTACACTGACAGCTTGATTGCAGATATAACGGCGATGTGTACTCACAATGAAGGCATTTCGGCATTTATCCGGGATATATTATCGACTTCTGATCAGGGACACAGCTTTGCTTCGTTTGACGCTCCGAAAGAATTTGCAGGCAGGAAGATTCAAGAACTCTTTGATTATTTCAAGAAACATGATGCCCTCCCAATTGGAATATTGACTCCTCCTGAAGGCCCTGAAGTTCCCGTCTCTGAATGGAATTCTATAGTTAATCCGTCATTAGATACGATTGCAACTCTGCCAATGAAAGTAGTATGCATCGTGAAAGATAATTATATTAATTAATAATAATAAAGGGAGGCTGTGTGAGTCTCCCTTCTTTTAAAAAAAAAATTTTACGCCCTCCATAACTCCCAGCGCAGTAACGCATCAGTTAAATAATCATCAAGTTTAGGCAGAAATAAGTCGCAAATCTCATCAGGAATCCCGTAAAAGCCCTCAGCAATCGAACACGCTATAGCAGTCAGTGTGTCAGAGTCCCCGCTGAGTGAAATAGCATCTCTCATAACACCTTCGAAGCTCGAGCCCTCAAGAAATGCCGTTATAGCTTCCGGAACAGTCTCTTGACATGTCTCAACGTGCCTGTATTTGGGTCTTATCTCGTCAAGAGTCCGGGACAAGTCATAATTATATCGAGTAATAATATAATTCTTGATCTCGTCTTTCTTATGTCCTGTTCGAGCAAGAAATATCGCCCCTGCTGTTGCTTGAGCCCCTTTTATGCCTTCAGGGTGATTATGTGAGACACGTGCGCTGATCTCCGCAAATTTTTCGACCTCTTCGAGAGTATCAAATGCCCACGCCACCGGTGAAACTCTCATTGCTGAACCGTTGCCGAAACTTTCATAAGGCTGGGGAGTCCCTTTCATGAGCCAGTAAATGAATCTCGAACCGTAACCAGCATTAGGATATTTAGCAGCAAATTCTCTCATGGATTTTATTACGCTAGACTCAAATTTCTCTTCACTTACAGGAGTCCCCTTCACTGGTATTGCGTTAATAATTGCATTGGCTATTGCAAGAGTCAAAACTGTATCATCAGTAAATTCTGACTGCGGATATATAAGCTCGAATTGCTTAGAGTGTGCAAGCTTCCTGTGTCTGTCGAACTCGAAGTAACTGCCTGCTATATCGCCTATTATTGCACCTAACATGATTATTTAACCCTCGAAAGGCTTTACATCTTTGACTGCTTCAGCCTGAGAAATTCTCGAGTCATTATTATCAATGTCGATTAACACATATTTATCATTTCCCATGCCAAGTTCTTTCATGTAAGTTAATTGACGCAGACCGTGACGGGACTCTATTCTTTCTATTAGGGCAGCATTAAAGTTATTGGGCATAGCGTAAACTAAATCAATACATGCCTGATCAACTGCAAGAATATCAAGTGAAGCGAGAATGCCTACATTAGGAGTTACGACGGGTTCAGCTTCAACGCCTTCACAGTCGCAGGAAACCGACATATTGCGCATAACGTTTATATAAGCTACATGCTTACCGAAATAGTTAATAGTTGCTTTAGTTGACTCGCTGATTCTTTCCATGAACTCTTCTTTTGCTATGTCCCATTGATTAGGCTGACCCGGTGTAGTGTGAATCCATGCCTTGCCGATTCTTCCATCAGCACAGCCTATGCCGATATTTTTATTCGAGCCTCCGAAGCCTCCTTGAACGTGGCCTTTAAAGTGAGTCAATGCTAATAACGAGTCATAATTGAGAAGACTTACTCCTACTGACATATCATGAAACCATTTGCCGCCCTTAACCGGTAATAAAGCAGTTCCCATGTCGTCCATTATGTCAACGTGAGCGAAGTCCCAGCCGTTGATTTTCAGAGTCTCTCTGTGCTGTTCAGTTGTGTAGCGTGCGCCTTCATAATATGAATTTGTCTCGACTATATTAGCTCCCGGAAGTTCCTGAGCAAGCAAATCTTTCACCCATGTTCTTGGGATAATATTAGGGCCGTGAGGTTCTCCAGTGTGTAACTTGACTGCAACTTTGCCTGTCATGTGCTGGTTGACTCGTGAATAGATTTTCCGCAGTCCTTCAGATGATAAATCGCGGGTGAAATATACGATTGACTCATTGCCTGAACGCTTCTCATAGGGTAAATAAATACTTCCGTCCATAATATTAAATTTTCCTCCTGTGTGAATTATATTTGTGTGAAAGGTAACGCAGCGTGCCTGAGGAGATTCGAACTCCTGACCTTTGGCTCCGGAGGCCAACGCTCTATCCGCTGAGCTACAGGCACATCAACCCGCAAATTATAGCACCCCTTGAGCAATTCTCGTAAAGAAATTAATCAACGGTTCTGAATATAAGCCATAGAGAAACGCTCCCAGAGCAAGAACTCCCAACGGTGCAAGCATTTGAACGCCGGGATCTCTAACGCCCTGATTAGCTGTCTTGAAATCGAAATTTTTGCCCGGCATGATAAATATACTGAATATCGAGAAGATATATAACACAGTCAAAACTGCCGAGATCATCAACATTGCTATTCCTGCGTGGCCGAGATTTGAACTTGCTGCCGAAGCTGTCCCGAGCTGCCATTTCCCCATGAAGCCCGCTGAAGGAGGCAGTCCGCATAACGCAAGCCCGGATATTAATAACGCTAACGAAGTCTTAGGCATTCCGACTCCGATTCCCCTCATGTCAAATAAATATTCCCGATCAGTCTGACACAAGATAGCACCTGCACAGAAAAATAAATTTATCTTCATGACTGCATGTCCCCCCATGTGAGTCAATGCTCCGGTCAAGCCTTCAGGTGTTAATAATAATACTCCGATTAATATATATGAAAGCTGGCTTATGGTCGAGTAAGCAAATCGCCTCTTCAAGTGTTGAGTCGCAAGTGCCATTGATGAACCGTATACAATCGTGATACATGCAAGAGCAAACGCTGCCCACTGTGCCCATGACCCCGCTAAAGACTCAGGCTCGAATACGTACCATGTTAATCTGATTATAGCAAATATCCCGGCTTTAACGACCGCTACAGCATGTAATAAAGCAGTTACAGGAGTAGGAGCTACTGAAGCAGAAGGCAGCCAGCCATGAAACGGAAATACAGCAGCCTTGACTCCGAAGCCTAAGAATCCCAAGAACCACGCAGTTAAAAGCATGTTATCAGGTTTGTTAGGCCAGACCCCGAACGTTCCGCCGAGTCTGAAAAATTCGCCTCCTCCTTGAGACATCGCATAAGTCAACGCAATAAACGCACATGCAGCCCCGCCGACCGAGTAAATCAAATATTTGCGTCCTGCATATCTCGCCCGGCCGTCCATCTCGTGCATCACAAGTGGTAAAGTAGTCAGAGTCATAACTTCATAGAATAAATATAGAGTCAGCAAGTCAGAAGATAACGCTATACCCGCAACGACTCCGTAAGTCAGAACGAACCAGCCGAAGAATGTAGACTCCCTGTGTTCATGGCTCATGTACTCGAAAGCATATAAGCTAGTCAAGGGCCACAATAACGCAATTAATACAGCGAAGACCATTCCCAGTCCATCAAGTCTCAAGGCAAACCCTGCACGTTCAGAAAGTCTAAACAGGGTCAAAGTATTCACAGGCGGATACATGACCAGAAGCAATATTATTAACGTGTTGAGAAGTACAGCGCATTCAATAAAGATATTCCGTGAAGTTCTGGACTTGAATTTAAGTGTGAATATCAACGCAGCAGCAATTGCAGGAATTATAATCGGAAGCAGCAAAATTTTTTCATTCATGATATAACACGCTCCATATTAAATATTAAATTTTTATTCTGACTCTGTCAGGATGTTCACCGCTCCAGCCTGCAGGAGGCATGTTCTCGAGTCGGGAGATGTCTTCAGGTTCGAGAACAATATTAACGCTCTCAAGATTTGCCTTCATGTGCTCAAGACTCGATGCTTTGGGAATGGGCATAACGTTTTCACTCAGACAGAACGCTAAACATAATTGCGAAGGGCTTATATTATATTTCTCTGCAAGCTCTGTAATTAACTCGTCATTAAAGACTCTGCCCCGGCCTGTAGGACTCCATGCCTGAACTAGAATATTTCTTTCACGATAATAATTTAACGCGAATGCTTGAGTGTATCCCGGGTGAAATTCAAATTGTGCGATCAAAGGCTTTATATTGCAGTGAGTCATAATATTTTCAGCGTGATAGGGTAAAAAATTACTGAGTCCAAGTGCCTTAATTTTCCCCTGAGAATATAACTCCTCGAGAGCCTGCCATGTTTCGAGGTCTAATGCCTTCCAGTCTTGAAGCTCTAAATCGGGTCTTGGCCAGTGAATCATATAGACATCAAGATAATTAGTATTCAAGTTGTCAAGTGTCTTATTGAATGCCTCGAGAGCCTGTTTATAACCCATGTCAGCTTTCCAGAGTTTTGAGGCGATAATAAAGTCTTCGCGTTTCATGCTGCTTTGAGAGATCGCTTGAGCTATAAATCTTTCAGTCTCATAGAAAGAAGCTGTATCGAAATATCTATAGCCTGCCTCTATTGCACGTGAGATTACTTCGCTTGAGGCTGCCTTGTAAGTTCCGAAACCTATCGCAGGGAAGTTAAGGGCGTTAAGGGTCAAAGTGATTCATTCCTCTCTGAATTAAATTTAAATCATGATTCATGAATCATTAGCACAGAATCTATAATTTTTTCAGGGTGAATTTATGTATTTTTATGCGGGAAATTTGACAGATTTTAAAAGCGGGTATAAAATTTCGGCTCAAATCAACTCAGTCAAAGAAATATTGCGAATTATGTAATGAACATGTAAACAATATCTTTTCGGAATTACCTTTCAGAATATACAACAGCCGGGAGAAGTCAAGAGGCCCGGCTTGAAATTTACTTATATTACTTATTACTTATTGAGAAACGCATTAACCTTGTCTTTAACCCGTGAACCGTCCGCGAAACCTGCTGCCTTCTTCATAACGGCTTTCATTAACTTACCCATATCTTTTGGTGAGCTTGCATTAATCTCACTTGCTGACTCTGCAATTATCTTGTCAAGTTCAGAGTCATCGAGCTGCTTGGGTAAATACGGCTCAAGAATAGTTATCTCTGCGAGTTCTGACTCTGCCCTGTCATCTGCACCGCCTGCTTTGTACTGTTCTGCAGCGTCCTTTCTCTGTTTAATGAGGCGTTTAATAACTGCGTGAACGTCATCGTCAGTGATTTCGACTCCGCGTCCTTTGTCAGCCTGTAATTTCTGTAATTCTGACTTGAGCATTCTCAGAGTCGAGAGTCTAGGTTCTTCACGCGCCTTCATTGCTTGGGTCAAATCATGAGCTATATCTTGAACTAACGGCATTAGTTCTCATTTCTCCCTTCAGGTCTTTCATGTCTTTCATGTCTCTCAGGTCTTGGAGCTTCCGGCTTAGGCTCAACTTTGGGAGCAGGTTTCGGGGGTTCAGGTCTTACAGGCTCAGTCTTTAGCTCTGGGACAGGCTTAGGCTCATGCTTAGGCGGCTCTGGTCTTGAAACTGGTTTAGGCTCTGGTTTAAGTTCCGGCTTGGGTTCGACTTTGGGAGCAGGTTTAGGCGTTGGCTTTGGCTCCGGCTTCGGGGGTTCAGGTTTCGGCGCTGGTTTAGGAGCAGGCTTCGGGGGTTCGGGCTTGGGCTGATGCTTTACGACAGGACGACTCCAGGCTGCTTGAAACTGTTCGGCTGCGAGCTTGTATCTGCCTTCTCTGTAAGAGTCATTTGCTTTCTGGAACGCTGAACCTTTTGTTCTGTCATCGTGATGAGAAGTTATGCAGGCTTTTCTGAACCATTGAGCTGACTCAGAATAACTCTGCTTGACACCGCGTCCGTAATAATACATTTCTGCGACTCTGTACTGTGCGTTTGCGTCTCCGTGATCAGCTGCCCTGCTGTACCATTTGAAGGCTTCGGGATAATTAGTTCTGACTCCGTCACCAGTGTAATACATTCTGGCGAGTTCAAACTGTGAGGCTACGTTGCCGCTGTTAGCTTCACGGGTGAGTCTCTCGACTTTGTCTTCATGTCTGGGAGCGCGGTTTCTGCGTCTTCGAGATGCTGCCTCGCTGTAATCTGCACTCATGACAAGAACAATCACAACGAGTAATAATAATACACGCTTGAAATAATTTTTTACCGGCATGATAAAAACTTACCTCCTGTGAAAATAAAAAATTTTGTGAGTAATTATTATGCCATGAAGTTTAGTATATAACAAAATATAAATTATGAATGTGTGCAAGTGCAAATAAAAAAGGGAGCCGTGTTTCAGACCCCCTGTAAAGTTCAGTTCTTAATTAGCCTGGATTCCTGTGACGCATTGATTTGCGTTTGCGGGCTGCTTCGGCGCGCTTGATCTTCTTTGCATCGCTGGGCTTCTCATAATGTTCCCGCCTGCGTGCTTCTCTGAGTGTTCCGACTCTGGCAACTTCCCTCTTGAAACGCCTTAAGGCATCTTCGAGCGATTCGCCTTCCTTACGGGTTACGGTAGTCATGTTAATTCCCTCCCTTCAGACTTCTCTCTAAACACTAACACGGTGAAATAAACACAGTGATTAATAATTCCCTAGCCTGGAGGCCAGCCGAGATTACGTCCTGCGAGTAAATGCAAGTGAATGTGATTGACAGTTTGACCGCCCTGTTCACCTGTATTAATTACCATTCTGTAGCCTTTCTCATCAAGGCCGAGATCATGGGCAGCTTTCACAGCACCTGCAACGAGATTTGCGAATACTGAATTATCTTTCACAGCGATTGCAGAGTCATAATGCTGTTTCGGGATAACAAGTACATGAACTGGTGCTTGGGGATTTGCATCTTTGAACACTGTAATATTATCGTCAGTGTATATAATTTCTGCCGGAATTTCTCCGTTAGCTATCTTGCAAAAAATACAATCATTCATAAAATTTAAGACCCCTTATTCTGTCTGGGAATAACACAGAGCAATTTTATAACATATTCATATTGTTCACAATTAAAATTATACGTAAATTTTATATTCGCGGAAAATCTTGATTTATGATTCATAGCGTAAGATTATATCACGTATGTAAATTATTTGTGAGTCTTATCATTTATCAGGATATAGAATCTTGACTTGCTGACCTCGAACTTCTCGAATAATGAGCTAATAAATTTCATGATGTCATTTGCAGCTATCGAGCCTATATCTATAAATATTCCGTCTCTGATTTCACGGGGAGTCCTGAGTTTGTTTGCCGCAGGTTCATATGTGATAAAGACTCTGCTGCCCGTCCTGAATGAATAATTTTCCTGAGCAAGTGTTTCAAGTACACCGGGCTTTATCTCGTCAAGCAGCTTTGTTATGTCAACGAGCATTAACGCAAAATATTTCTGTACGTAATCCTCATCATCGAACACGAACGCTTCAAGATGTGAACTCATTACGCTGTCAAAGTCATCATCAAGTGTAATTTTCGTAATAGCTTCAAAGGCTAAGTCAGGGTCACTGATTTTTTCTGTATTGAATCTGTCTGTTATGATCTTAGCAAGTCTCCTGCCCCTGTTTTGAATCTCTCTTGAAGTCCAAGTACTTTGATTAATAACGTCCGAATTGAGCTTCACTGCTTTTGATTCGCGCAATGTAATTTGCTTCTCACGAAAACTTTTATTCGAGAGTCTAGAGTTACTGCCGCTGAGAGTCAGATTTCCCAAAGTATGCAGCCAGTGTTGATGCTCGTCTTCTGTAATTATTCTCTTCCATTCGGGATTCAAGTTCTGAGGCATAATATGTTCAATTGTAAGATTATCAGAGCTTAATATTTCTTTAGAGTCCCCGTTCTCAATCTCATTCAGAATGAATCTGCACAGAGCCTTTTGCGAGTACAAATCTTCGTTGATTAATGCGTTCCTTAAGTCATCATACGGCGGCATAGCGTCTTTGGTCTGAAGTGTAGAGATAAATTTATTCACTGCTTCATAATATTTTGCCTTGTTAGCTTCGACCTTGAAGACCCTTGAATACAATGAGGCTGCAAACCCTCGTAATGAATTGCTCGTAACCCTGCAAACTACCCTGCGGAGGATATAAGACAGAATAAATTTCATAACTTTTGAGAGAGTTTCAGAATTAATAACGCCGTGTTCATAATCATCGAAGACATGAAGCATAAACGGATAAAACGTAGTCTGCTTAAGGACTCTGAGTCCGTCAAGAGATTTGATTACTTCAGAAGGATATTTCTGCTGTTCTTTACTAAGCGGCCTGACGAATGACATATATATTTCTGATAAAGGCTTCAGCTCTCTTAATATCTGCTCGTGAGTGTAATTCTGTTTTCTGAAGAAGTCCGTAAAGTTTCGATATAAATATTTATTGTTGTCAACAGGTGAATTTGTCTTGAATATCATGTAATGCGCGAAAAAGTTATTAAGATTCGTATAATCATTTACTTCTTTGAGATTGCGTTCAATCGGAAGCCAGTAATCTTTGAATAATCTTTCTTGATCAGGGTCGCTCATGAGTAAGAAGTTGCGTATCAAGTCAGCGTTCGACAAATCGAGTCCGGTTGAGTTAATGCTCTCGAATATCATTTGAGGGTCGTCCTCGCCTTCGGTCAATGTAATCGATACAACTTGCAGAAAGTGAAGGGCGTTCAAAATTTCCCCTGTCGTAATTCCTGAAGCTGTCCATTTTTCTATTCGGTTAAGGCATAATTCGTGATTAATAAGTATCCTGCTGTCCTTGTCGATGTCATCAAGTCTGTCTTCAAGAAGAGCTGCAAAATTTTTGTCGTCTGACATGGAAGCCTTTAACTTGAGCCTTGATTCAGAAAAGTTGCTGTTGTAAAGAATACCCGTTATAAGATTTAATGTGTTTATATCATCAAGTTTCTTTGCGCATTCACACAGAGCCTTCAAGATAATCATAACAGTAGTAAGTCTCTGCTGGCCGTCAATGACGATAAAATTCTGGAACATTCCGCCGTCATTTGAAGCAAGGTAGACCATAGAGCCGAGAAAGTGTTTTTGCTGGTGTCCGTTAATAATGCGTTCGATGTCATCAAGCAGCCTCTTGCAGTGATCTTCGCTCCAGTCGTAATTTCGCTGATAAACAGGTATCCTGAATAGTCTTCCGTTGGGGTTAATTATATGCACAAGAAGATATATAGATTCAGCTTTCATGATAAAAAATTCTGCCTCCGGTGAATAAATTATATTAATATTATAATATGCTAAATTTTTCACGGGAGAATAATAATTTCTTATGGATAAATCAAAACATTTTGTGCTTCATTCACACTTTGCGCCCTCAGGAGATCAAGATCAAGCAATCGAAGCATTGACTCAGAGCATTAAATCAGGCAGCAGATTCCAGACCCTAATGGGAGTTACAGGCAGCGGAAAGACTTTCACAGTTGCAAATGTAATTACAAATTTGAATCGTCCTGCGTTAGTCCTTGCTCATAATAAGACTCTGGCAGCCCAGTTATACAGCGAGTTCAAAAATTTTTTCCCTGAGAATGCAGTTCGTTATTTCGTGAGCTATTATGACTATTACCAGCCTGAAGCATATATCCCTTCAAGCGATACTTATATAGAGAAAGATGCAAGCGTTAATGACAGAATCGAAAGATTGAGATTAGCAGCTACTAAGGCATTAATCGAACGTCATGATGTTATCGTTGTTGCGAGTGTCTCATGCATTTACGGACTGGGCAAACGCGAAAATTACGAAGATGCAATAATTTATTTTCGAGTCAATGACAAAGTCGATCAGCACGAATTCTTATCGAGTCTTGTAAATAATTATTACGAACGCAATGATTATAATCTTGAGGCAGGCAAGTTCAGAGTCAGGGGCGACACTGTCGAGATATTCCCGGCTTACGAAGAGGACAGGTGCATTCGAGTCACTTTCTTTGATGACGAAATTGAACGCATTGACATCACTAACCCTTTAACAGGACGCATAATCGAAAAAGTTTCACAGGCTTCAATATTTCCTGCCCAGCATTACGTGACTCAAAGAGATGCAATCGAGAAGGCAGCACCGATGATTCAAGACGAACTCGCAAAGGCTGAACAAGAATTTATTTCACAAGGCAAGCATATAGAAGCTCAGAGAATCAAGATGCGGACTCTTTATGATCTCGAAATGCTTAATGAGGCCGGTTACTGCTCAGGAATCGAGAATTATTCGGTGTATCTTGACGGACGCAAACACGGTGAAGCTCCAGGAACGTTAATAGATTTCTTTCCTGATGACTTTATCATGATAGTAGATGAGTCTCATATCACTTTGCCTCAAGTTCGGGGAATGTTCAACGGAGACAGAGCCCGCAAAAAAGTTTTAGTTGAGAATGGCTTCAGACTCCCTTCATGTTTAGATAACAGGCCTTTAGAGTGGCACGAGTTCGAGGGGAAAATTAATCAGGCAATATTTGTCTCGGCAACTCCTGGAGATTATGAGCTTAAAGCATCGTCAAGAGTCATAGAGCAAATTATCAGACCAACAGGGATCCCTGACCCTGAAGTAGAAATTTTGCCGGCAGTGAATCAAATTGATGACTTAATCGACAAGTTACGAGATACAGCAGCTAAGAATCAGCGCGCATTAGTTCTGACTCTGACAAAGAGGGCTTCTGAGGACTTAGCAGACTATCTCACTGAGTTAAAGTTTAAGGTCAAATATATTCACTCTGAGTTAAATACTTTCGAGCGTGCAGAGTTAATACGCGATTTGAGAGCAGGAAATGTTGACGTTCTTGTAGGAATAAATTTATTGCGTGAAGGGATGGACTTGCCTGAAGTTACTCTTGTTGCAATTCTTGACGCTGACAGAGAAGGCTATTTGCGTTCGTATCGTTCATTAATTCAGATAATGGGACGTGCAGCAAGAAATATCGACAGCAAAATAATTTTATACGCAGATAATATCACAGAGAGCATCAGCAAAGCAGTTGGTGAGACCAAGAGAAGACGTGAGAAACAAATTGCCTATAATAAAGCAAATAATATTACTCCTCAGAGCATAATTAAAGACGTAGCTGATTTACTGCCTCCGGAGCTGGCAGGAGCATTTGACGAGAAGAATAAATCAGGAGCAAGGACTCAGGCCAAGAGCAAAAATTATCTCGAAAGACTTGACGTTAAGACCCTTGAAGAATTAATGTGGGACGCTGTAAGTTCTCTTGACTTTGAGAAGGCAGCAATGATCCGCGACATCATAGCAAAACTTGAGAAATGATGTAATAACTTTGTGCACCCTGTGAATTATAAAATCAGGTATTATAATAATAAAAATTTTCTTTCAGGAGTGAAAACTAAATCATGATAGCTTTACTAAAATTAAGCCCTGTGCTGGTTCTTGGTGTCTTAATGAGGCTTGGGCTTGATATTCTCTTAGCAGCACCCTTAGCCCTTGTCTATGCGATTCTAATCGGAATGATAATAGGCAAATTAAGATTCAATGACTTGATGGACGCAGCAATCGAAAATTTAAAGCATATTCTCGTGGTCTTCCTGATATTGCAGATGGCCTACGCTGTTGCAACGTGCTTCATGGAAACAGGAGTCGCAGCTTCGATAATCAATATGGCTCTCTCACTTGGATTAACAGCAAAACTTGTAGCGATGACAGCATTACTAGTTACAGCAATTCTCTCAATAGCAACAGGAACATCATGGGGAACGTTCGCAGCCTGTGCGCCGATATTCTTATGGCTGAATCACATTGTCGGAGGCAGTCAGGTCTTGACTATAGCAGCAATAGCCGGCGGTTCATGCTTTGGAGATAATATAGGCTTAATATCTGATACTACGGTCGTAAGTTCAAGCCTTCAGGGAGTTGCAATAGTCGACAGAGTCAGACATCAGGGCGTATGGTCGTTTTTGTGTCTAGTGTGCGGTGCCATAGCTTTTTACTTTGCGGCAGTAAATATGGGTATTCCTGATACAGCAGGAAGTGCTAACGAAGCAATAGCTCAGATTCCTCAAAGTGTATGGGACGCTCTTAAAGACAAGAGGCCGGCAGCAGTTACGTTATTGAATCAAGTTCAAGCAGGAGTGCCTTATTATATGGTAATACCGTTAATTATAGTGCTTGTACTCGCAGGAATGGGAACAAATACCCTTGTGTGTCTCGGCTCAGGTATTCTTGGCTCGTTAATATGCGGTTATTTCGCAGGGACAGTTACGGACTTAATGAAATTCTTAGAGATGGTGCAGTCATCGTTTGCAGAAGCAGGAAGCTGGGTTATAGTCATGATGCTCTGGATAGGAGCTTTCGGAGGCGTAATGCGCAGGATGGAAGCATTTGACTCGATAGCAAAACTCGTCATGAATTGCGTTCACAAAGTCAGACACTTAATGTTTGCTAATGCTTTATTATGCTTGATAGGCAACGCTGCCCTTGCTGATGAGATGGCTCAGATAGTTACGATAAGTCCGATTATAAAAGACTTGACAGACAAGAACGTTAAAGGCGATGATAAAGCTATGTACAAACTTGCGCTGAGAAACGCTACGTTTGCTGATGCTATGGGAGTGTTCGGCTCTCAGTTAATTCCGTGGCACGTGTATTTAGCATTCTTTGTAGGCATAACTTACGCTGTGTACCCTGTAGCAGAAGGCACTGTCAGTATATTTGATATTATCATGCATAATTATCTTGCGTGGATTGCAGTACTCTCGATGTTAATATTGACGTTCACGGGGCTTGATAGATTCATTCCGTTGTTCAGGCTGCCGGGAGAACCTGAAGTCCAGTTGGTGAAAGCGCAGTTAGTGAAAGAGTAATTTATTTGCTGACTGATATAATTTTCAGCAGGGCTTGAGTTTGTCGGCTCTGCTGTTTTATTTTGCATTCACGGTGAAAAATATATGGCTCTCGATAAAATACTTGAAAATAAAATATTACAGGACATAGAAGCCCTAATCCCGATTGAAGAACGCTGGGAGAATTTGACTCTTGCAAATGATTTCATGTTTCGTGCAGTGATGAGCGATGAGAAATTATGCACTGAAATGATGAGAAGAATTCTGCCTGATATAGAGATAAATTATATCAGCATTCCTGAAGCTCAGAAGAGTATTAAGGAGACATTAGGAACGCGCGGAGTTCGATTTGATTTATATGCTAAGTCAGACAACGGGAAAATTTACGACATAGAGATTCAGACGACGGACAATAAAGACCTTGCAAGACGTTCGAGGGCGTATCAGCTTTCAATGGGACTAGATGTCCTGAACAGGGACAGGAGCAGGAGCAGAAAGGATCTGAAGCACTATAAGAATATTCCTGATTCATATGTGATATTTATATGCATGTTCGATCCGTTTAAGATGGGCAGACATAATTTACACGTTCAAGAATATTTGCACTGAAGCAAAGAGTCTTGCGCTTGATGACGGGGCATTTACTATTTTCCTGAACGCTAAGGGTAAAGCTGATGACGTAAACCCGAAGTTAAGGGCATTTCTTGATTTCCTGACAGGCAAAGAGACTCCGGGCGATGAGTATATTAACGAACTTGCCAGACGATTAGCAATATCAAAGGCAAGCATAGAATGGAGGAGAATTTATATGTACGATTGGATATTTGAAAGTTCCAAACTTGAGGACGCTCGCGAAGAGGCAGCAGCTAAGGCAAGGGCTGAAGCAACGGCTGAGGCAACGGACAGATCTTCGGCTATATGGATTGAAAGTCTGAAGAATTTAGGACTTGCAGAAGACGTAATTGCAAATCTCGCAGCTTCTGTAAACATTAAACTTCAGAGTCAAAGCACTACAGGCGCATAATATGGAGGAAATCTCATTATGTACGATGATATAGACTGGATATTTGAGAGTTCCAAACTTGAGGATGCTCGTGAAGAGGCAGCAGGTTTGCCGTTAGAGACTATATCGAGTGCAATAGCTTCATCACTGAAGACAGCACAGACTAAAGCATAAAGCAAATAAATTGCAGAGTCCCAACAGCCCTAATAATATAATAAATATAAATATAAATGAAGGGAGTTAATCATGACAAAAGTAAAAATCTGCGGAATAACACACGAAGTAGAAATAGGCATAATGAACGAACTTGTCCCGGATTTCGTAGGCTTCGTATTCGCGACCAAGAGCAGGCACTTCATAGCTCCTGAACATGCTGGGCTTTTACGTTCTAAATTGAGAAAGGGAATTAAGACAGTAGGAGTCTTCGCAAATGCTTCACTGAGAAACGTAGCTATCACGATGGAAACGGCCGGGCTTGACATGGTTCAGCTTCACGGCGACGAGACAGCGGAATACATAGCAGCTCTAAGAGAATATATACGCTGTCCGATTATGAAAGTTGTAAAAGTTGCAAAGCCTATCGATGCAGACAAAGCAATGTACACAACGGCTGATTATGTCATGCTGGACGGAGGCATCGCAGGTTCTGGGAAGTCTTTCGACTGGTCGTTGTTAGGCAATGTCAGGCGCAATTTCTTTCTCTCAGGAGGATTGACTCCGGAAAATATTCACGATGCATTGCAGGTAAATCCAAAACCTTTTGCTTTGAACGTCAGCTCAGGAGTCGAGTCAAATAAAGTGAAAGATTACAGGAAGGTCATGAAATTCATTCTCGCTGTCCGTGAAGCTAATCAAGGGAGAAAATAATTAATTGCTCTATATATTTATATCCGGAATTTTATGGGGCATAATCGGAATATTCGTTAATGAGTTAAGCTCTTTGGGAGTCAGCGTCCAGTTAATGAGCTTTCTTAGAATGTTATTCGCATTCGTAATTATGTCAGCCCTTGCGTTGATAAAACACGGCAGAAAAGTTTTTATGATTGACTCAAAGACTTTATTAACATGTGCATTGCTTGGCCTTGTCTCACAGGGAGCATTTAATATATTCTACAGCAATTCAATCAAGCTCAACGGAGTCGGAGTCGCAGCGGTCTTAATGTACAGTGCGCCTGTCTTCACTGGAATAGCCAGCAGGATAATTTTTCACGAGAAGTTTTCGAGTCTTAAGCTCTTTGCATTAGCGTTAAATATTCTGGGCTGTATCTTGACCGTAACAGGAGGAAAATTTGACTCTGATAATATATCACTTGCAGGAATTCTTTACGGTCTAGGCTCAGGCTTCGGCTATGGAATGTCGGCAGTGTTCGGCAAACTCGCAGGAGAGAAAATTGACTCGATTATAATCAGTGCATATAGTTATTTAGCAGCATTATTATTCTTGGGAATATTCACGGTTCCCCCTGTAAGTTATGCTTTAAGTAATATAAAAATTTTGGGCTTGAGCTTTCTTTATGGACTAATCCCGACATCGTTAGCATATTTGTTGTATTATAACGGATTGAGAAAAATAAATAACACGAGTCTCGCACCTGTCATAGCTTCGATTGAGCCGGTTACAGCAGTCCTTGTAGGGTTAATAATATATAATGAAGCAGTACACGTAATAAATTTCACAGGTTTTGCAATTGTGCTATTATCGATTATTATAATAATCAGAGCGCAGTAAAAATTTTATACGTATATAAAAAGGTGATTAAATAAAATGTCAAAAATTGCAGTCGCTGTTTTGAATCGTAAGGGCGGAGTCGGTAAGACAACTCTTGCAGTTATTCTTGCTCAGATAGCCCTTGTCAGACATAATAAAGTTCTTGCAGTTGATTTAGACCCGTCGCGAAACTTTTCGGATGCACTGGGTTTCATGAAGAATTATTTTCATGAGTCATTGCGCATTAAATCTGAATTAGAGGACTCTGACGCAGACGCTCCCGAAGAATGGATTGTTATTGACTGTCCGCCGAGTTTAGAGGACGTTTCAAGAAAGGCAATTGAATTCGCTGATATTACGATTGTACCGGTAAGGCCTGATTTCTTCTCGCTTTCTAATCTGGGAGTCATGTACTCTACAGCAGAGAAATTCGGCAAAGGCAAGGCTCAGCTCCCCCTGGTGAAAGTCGGCTATGACAACGCAGTGATGACGAAAATAGCCAATCAGATTATATCAGAGCGTGATTATCCGGTTGCAGAAGATTTGCCGCTGCATAAACGCATTCCGTATAACATAACTTCAGGGCGCGTATGGTCAACAGGACTGACAGCAGCATCAAGGCAGCCTTTCGAGAGACTCTATGAGAAGATTCTTGCAGCAGCAGATAAAATGAGTTCCGGAATTTCGGATATTAACGAAGTCTGGACGGATAGAAAAGAGGAAGAGAACGGCGATGAGAATATTTAAGGGACTCGAAAACGTTCATGCTATTATCGATCAGCACGAGGCAGAATGGAGACGGGAAAACGGTCAAGAACCTTTGCAGCCTAGACCCAGAGTCAGAGCGCGGGCAAAAAATATCGAACGTCAAGTAGTAGAGCGTTATTCAGAGTCTTTATCACCAGAGAGACAAGAGAGCGAGAAAATTAAACTTGACCCCGAAAGATTCTCTAAGAGTGCAGAACCTCAGGTCAAAGCAATTAACGTAATCGAACAGGGAGACGGCGAACATCATTCATGGCTGTATAAAGAGGTCATGAAGGCAATTAATGACGCTGCGGACGGCAATAAAAACGTTAAAATAGTCGCTGTGTTTATCCCCGTCATTCAGAACAGCAAGGAATTTGACAACTTCCCGGCAGACGAAACTGTAACTGTGTCTTCAGCTGTTAATGAAGATGACGTTCACGATGTAAAGCCTTTAATCTCTGAGTCTGAGTCTGAATCTCAAGTAAATAACGCTAATATCGTTGAAGATTTAATACCGCCGACTAATGTAGAAGCAGACCCCGTTTTGACAGAAGCATTTCAGACTATAGAAGAGAATCTTGAATCTAACGCAGACTCGCAGCCTGAACCCGAACATTCAGAGTCAGAGCCTGAGTCTGAGTCGCAGTCAGGTCTAATGATGGAAGCTCCTGACGAAAGCGAAGAGTCTTTAGAGTCCGGAGAATTGCCGGGTGAACCCGTTGAAGCTCCTGTTGAAGAGCCTCAAGAAAGCGAAGCAGTAAATCGTGTTGAAGCTGTCAATCCTGTAGAACCTGCAGAGCCTGAAGAGACTCATGAGACTCCAGTTATTGACGAGCCGGAATATTCGCTGCCGGATGACCCTGAGACCGAAGAAATAATTGATGACGGTGAAATTATGGAGTCAGTAGAGTCCGACGGCCAAGACTCAGAGTCAGAGTCAGAACTTTCTGATATTCCGGAACTTGATTCGCCTTCTGACGAGCCGTTAATAGAACTCGCTGCACCCGAAGAGCCTGTTGAAGCTGTTGCGCTGCAAGAAGTGCAAGAAACGGAGGAGCCTGATGCCGGGTTTCCCCTATCAGAATCAGATCAGGCAGACTCTAACGAGATCACTGAAGACGGGAATGCATTGGATTCAGGACATCCTGAAGAAGACATCGGAGACAGTGATGATAAATCTGAAGGAAACAAAGACGACGAGGACGATGAAGACGAACTCAAAGACTTAAAGGAAGTAGACATACCAATAATTTAATGCTGTGAGAGAAAATTAAATCCCCCCGATAGAATTATTTACGTCAGGGGGAAAATTTTTTTATTGTCTATAACTCAGCCAGAAGCCACAAGAATCCATAAGCCTCAAGTTTGATTTCTCCTGTTGAAGATGTAATAAAGCTCTCGCCGGTGAGCATGTTCTTATATTTGAATGTCCCTGAAAGATTTTCGCTTGTTGTGATAATCTGCTCTTTGCCGCTGAAGTTAAAGAGTGCGAGCATTTTTTCTTTCTTGGTCTTCTCGCCGTAATATCTGCCGATGCCTAAGACATGATCATTATTAGTTTCAATCAGCCACGTATCAGCAGAGTTCGAGAACACAGCTAGAGAGTCTCTAAGGCTTGTAAGAGTCTTAACCGCGCTGAATATCCTGCCTTCAGGAGTGCTTGAGTCATTGCGTTTTGAAGCGTCAGACCAGTTGAAAGCTCCCCTGTGAATATATCGGCTGTCAGCAGCTTTCTTAGAGTCGTCATGATATGTGTAGTCATTGAGCTGTCCTATCTCATCGCCGCTGTATAAGACCGGGATTCCGCTTTGAGTCAACAAGAACGCATGAAGCATTACGTCAAGTTTTATAGCTGAGTCTTTATCATGTGACTCGAGTCCGCAGAGTGAAGCAGTAGTTCCGCACATTCTTGCATCGCCGAGTTCGGGAGCATCGTTATATGTCTCGCCCCTTGACGGAGAGTTCTCAAAGTCGCCCTTGAAGTAGTCGTTCAAAAATTTCTTGTGAGCAACTTCATCAACTCCGAAATTTCTCAAGAAGTCATAATCGAGTCCCCAGCCTATGTCGTCATGACAGCGCAGGTAGTTCAAGAAAACATATTGCTTTGGTAACGCAAACACGCTCGCTAACTGGTGCTTCATTAATCTCGTGTCTTGAGTCGCTACAGTGTGCCAGGTGCTTGCCATTGTCGTAACGTTGTATAACATGTTGCATTCGGGCTTGTCGACAGTTCCGAAATATGGGACGACTTTAGAAGGCTCCATGACAACTTCGCCAAGTAATAAAGTTCCGGGACAGACTATTTCAGCGGCCATTCGCATTATTCTCACAAGCGTATGAACCTGAGGCAGATTACGGCAGTTAGTACCCAGAGTCTTCCAGATATAAGGCACAGCATCGAGTCTTATTATGTCAACGCCCTGATTGCACAAGAAAAGCATGTTCTCTGTCATATCGTTAAAGACTGTAGGATTTCTATAATTCAAGTCCCACTGATAGGGATAGAACGTAGTCATAACGACCTTGCCTGCCTCTTCGCAGAACGTGAAATTTCCCGGTGCTGTCGTAGGGAACACTTCAGGTAAATTTTTCTCGAACTGATTAGGAATCTCCCAATTGTCAAAGAAGAAATAACGATCCTGAAATTCTTTCTCGCCTTTTCGAGCGCGTTTAGCCCATTCGTGGTCTTCGCTGGTGTGATTCATGACGAAATCAAGACATACGCTTATTCCCCGCGAGTGACATTCTTTCGATAAGTCGGCCAAGTCCTGAATAGTTCCCAAGTCCGGGCGTACTTTTCTGAAGTCCGACACTGCATAGCCTCCGTCAGAGCGTCCTTCGGGGCTGTCAAGCAACGGCATCAAGTGAAGGTAACTGACTCCGCACTCCTGAATATAATCAAGGTGAGATTTAACGCCCTGTAAGTTCTTCGCAAAGCATTCGGTGTATAACATCATGCCTAGAATGTCATTGCCTGAGTACCAGTCCGGAACGTGTTCGCGGGCTTCGTCAAGGTCATGCTTTAAGTAGTCGGGACGTTCGAGCCAGCATTTCTTGAGCATGTCGCAGAAGTAATCGAATGCCTGTTTATCGCTGCCGTAGAGTTCGTAGTAAAGCCATTTAAGCTCGTCATAATAACTAGCGAGGCGGCTTTCAAAAGGGTTAGAGCTGTTCATGAGTTAAATTATTCTCCTGTGAAAAAAATTTTGAAAAATTATTAGTGAAAGTATATAACAAAATCCCCTGCTATGAATAATGAAAATCTTAATCACAACAGGGGAAAAAGTTTTTATGTTCGTTACGAAATTTATATTTTATCTCTTCAAGTTCACGACTTCTTCAAGAATCTGATCGCTTGTTGTAATAACTCTCGTGTTAGCCTGGAAGCCTCTCTGTGAAATAATCAAGTGAGTAAACTCTTCTGTTAAGTCAACGTTAGACATTTCGAGCGTCTGAGCTACTATAGTTCCCTTGCCGTTGACCTGTGCCGGGTCGATGTTCGCATAGCCTGAGTTCACGGTCTCCCTGAACATTGTATCGCCTACTTTGTCGAGTCCCTGTTCGTTAGCAAATGTTGCAATAGCGACTCGATATAATGGGATATTCTTACCGTTTGAGTAAGCTCCTGTTATAGTTCCGTCCTGGCCGATTGAGTAATTTTCGAGTACTCCCATAGGATAACCGTCCTGATAGACTGCCTTTGTTGTTGTCTCTGAAGCAAACTGAGTTACTCCCATTAAGACATCGCCGGGCTGAGTGCCGTTACCGCCTCCGAAATTAAGTTTTATGGTGCTGTTGCCCGTACCGTCAAGGCTGAAGGGTACATCTATTTCAACATAAACGTTGCTGTTGTCGACTGAAGGCCCGTGTCTAGTGCCGTTGCTGTCTACTACGTTGCTTACTGTTCCGTTGCCTGTAAATTCTATTTCGCCTGAACATGGATTCGGGACTCCTACGTTGTATTCAATTCCGCCGTCATCATTAACGAGGAATGCTTCCCATCTCCAGCGGTCTTCGGTGAGTTTCTTGAAGTTAAGCTCAAGTGTATGCTCATTGCCCAGAGCGTCATAAATAGTCTGCTTCGTTGAGTGATGTGCGCCTATGTTGATTTGCGAAATGCTCTTGTAGCTGCCGCTGGGACTTGAAGGGTTCTTGTCCTGCTGAATATTAAGATATGTCCCGTCATCTGAAGGAGTAATCGTGAATACAGGGTTAGTGAATGGAGATACACCGCCTACGACAGGGTTAACGGTTGAGAATGTTCCGTCAGCGTTGAAGTATACCTGCGCTGTCATCTGGGCAACTGCTCCGCTCGTATCCTGATACCACATTTTGAGAACTGCTCCGGTCTGCGATAAATCTGAGCCTGAACCCATAGTAACAACGCTCTCATCGAACTCTGCAATTACAGGAATATATGTAGTCGGTGAAGTTGAAGTGTCCTCGAGCTGGAATGACGTATAATTCATTTTCTGCTTCAAGTTATTCTGAAAGACTACTTCACTTGTCGTAGCGTCAATAAGTTTGAGCATTCCCGTGTTATCATCGTAAGAGACATTCATTGTCTTGGGACTTGCTGCAGGGCCGATTGTCAAAGTTGCGGGGTTGGGATTAGTAGTTAATGCCGGTGTGCCGTCGGTTCTAACTCCTGTCATGTCAAATACTATCGTAGGAGGGGGAACAGCGATATTATCATCAAATGTAATAGTCAGATAGCCTGTAGCTGATGATGTATTAGTAACAAAGCTCAGGTCGCAGTCAATATCATTAATATTAACTTTCGCGAGTCCCGTGGGGCTGTCGTCCGTCTCACCTACCCAGCCTGCTCGTGTATTGAACGGCAAATCAGGGTATCCATAGGGTAAATATGCCTTGCTGTTGCTGTTCAGGTTGCACTGAAACATTACTTCACTCGTTGCCTTAGGTTCTATCTTTTTGCCCAATGGTATATTAACGTTGCTCAAGTCAGAAGCTCTCTCGTAACCGTCGACTCCTTCTGTGATCTCGTAGCCCTGCAAGTAATAGCCTGTACCGGACATGACTAAATCGCTGTTTGCATCTCTGACTGTAGCACCTGATCTGCTGTATAAATTCACATTGCCGTTCTTATAAACAAGAAAGCCGTTGCCCTGAATCATCATGTCTGAAGGGTTGCCTGTGTACTGTGCTGAACCCTGAGTGTGTATCGTCTCGATTGCTGAGACACTGACTCCAAGACCTACCTGCGCAGGGTTGACTCCGCCTCGAGTTTCGCCTGCTCCTGATGCGTATTTATTTGACTGATACATCATGTCTGCAAAAATCGTGAAGTCCTTCTTGAAGCCTACTGTGTTAGCGTTCGATATATTATTGCCCGTAACGTCGAGCATGGTCTGGTGAGCGCGAACACCCGTTACAGCTGTGAATAATGATCTTAGCATGTTATTTTTTCTCCTTCTTGAATTATTTATTTATTATATTACTCCGGCGGGCGTTCTATTCATCCTGATTAGTCCTGCCATGTCTCATCCGTGAGAGCAATTTTGCGAGTTAATGTGCGTTAAATTCTAGCTTATTTCAGATACGCCTTCAACTTTGTCTAAATCAACTTCGCCTTCGGTCGTATCAAGTATAGTCTTGCCGTTATCGAACCATACAGCCCGGACAACCGCAACTGTCTGAGTTGCATCTTCGCCCTCTCCTTTGGTGAAAGCTACTGCCTTGCCTACGTAACTTACTGCTGAGAATTTATTAGCTTCGGCCATTGTCTCAAGAGTCTTGTTCATGTTCTGCATTTGTTCGAGGCTTGAGAACGTCGCCATTTGTGAAATAAATTCCCTGTCTTCCATTGGATTAAGCGGGTCTTGATTCGAGAGTTCGGCAATTAATAATTTAAGAAATGCATCTTTGCCCAGAGTGTCATTTGTCGCCTGAGTCACAGAACTTGTTGAATTCGTAGTAGTCGTTGTTGTAGTGCTTGAAGCGGCTAAATTCGCAAGATTTGTATAATTATTAACGTCTGTTACTGCCATAATATTTATCTCCTGTTAAATAAAAATTTTTTATGCTACCCAGTAAAGCAGACCTTCCTGCAAGTCAACCCGGACTAAACAAAGCTCTTCAGGTTCATCGTCTGCTGTTATTCCCCTGACTGCCCCTGCGCGTCCCTGATTGTAATTATCCTGATTGTTATTATTATTCTGGTTCTGGCGTTGATTATCCTGCTGAACGTCCACTGTGAATTCTGCAACCTGCACGCCCTGCTGAGATAAATTCATACGGAGCTGAGTCAGCTGATCTTGCACTAGTTGTCGGACTTGTTCGCTTGCTACTTTAATTGAAGCCTCGACTCCAGATGTGCTTGATGTCAATTCTACTGAAATTCGGCCTATTGCAGGAGGGTCAATTATCATGTTAGCCTTCTGGACTCCGTCCGCCCTGATAAATCTTACGACATTGACGATGCCTTCTCTTAGAGACTCGCTTTGATTGAAATTATATGCTGCTCTCAAGTTCAAAGGCTGAGGGGTGCTTGATGTCCTTCGAGCTGTTAAGACTCCTTCAAAGAATGACTGAAAACTTGAATGCGGCTCTGTCCTGTGAATATTCGTGCGTTCTGTTTGATTCTGATTCTGAGTCTGAGTGTTATTGAGTCGTCTTGATTCAGTTCGTGAACGTGATGAATTCCTTGATGCTGCGAAATCTTCACGGCTCTGGCTGTCTTGATTGTTATTCTGTCTTGACTCGTTATTATTAGAGTCTTGACTGCTTTCTTGATTCTCTTGACTCTCGTTTTCATTCAGGACATTATTAAATTTCGCGTCAATCTTTGAAGCTGAATCTGATTCGTTACTGCCTTCAGGAGTCCTCACAGTTTCATTATTATCATTGCGCATTACCCTATGTTTAGGAGCGTCCCTGTTGACTGCATTGTCATTCTTAGTGCCGGTGCCTGCTTCAGGAGCTGTGTTATCCCCTTGAACCTGAACAAATCCTGCGAACTGGTTAACCTGCTGTGAAGAGTCTTGAACTTCAGGAGTATTTGACTCTGACTCTGAGTCTGAATCTGAATCTGAGTCTAAATCTTCCGGAACGTCAA
The DNA here is from genome assembly GCA_017439345.1 of Synergistaceae bacterium. Lineage (GTDB taxonomy): Bacteria > Synergistota > Synergistia > Synergistales > Aminobacteriaceae > JAFUXM01. Next base: position 18,171 of record JAFSJJ010000026.1, on the reverse strand, counting down.
TAATTTCTTGTGAAGGTCTTGAATTCGGTGCTGTATCTCGTGGAAAATCTATATTTCCTGAGTCTGAGTCCGAGTCTGCGTTATCGTCAGGAATGTTAATAACAGGCAAATTATTATCTTCGTGAGAGTCATTAAGCAGCGCAAATAATTTCTCAAGTCCTGATTTAATCTCGGAGTCCGATTCAGAATTCTGCAAAGTCTCAAGAATCTTGCTGAGTTCCTGTAATTTGTCCTCTGGTAAAGCAGCGATCTTTGAAGCTGTATTTTTATCATTGAGAATGCGTGATACGAGTCCGCCGGGATTTGCTAAATCATTTTCGGACGCTATGAAAGCCTGAGTTGCGTTGATGCCCTCTTGAGGATTCATAAAATCTCTTTCAGGGATAAAGACTTCTGCACCTTCTGAATTCCTGTTTATTCCCGCAAGAATATCTATAACTGACTGAGACTGAGGCACAGAATTATTAGCAGAACTCATTATAACCTGCATTGTGTCAGCGAGTTCAAGATTTAATTGCTGCTCTGAGTCAAGATTTATATTCGCGTATTCAGTCATAAGGCTGTCAAAGAGTCCGGGCTGAGAACCTGAATTATTATTATTCTGCGAAGAGCCTTTAACCTGTGCTTGAGTCTGAGTCTGAATCTGAGTCTGAATAAAATTAAATATATCTGACGGCATGAGTTTTACGCCTCCTGAATGATTTATTTACTGCTGGGGACTGGCCATTAATTCCGTGAGTCTCGCTGCCTTAGTAGCTTTGACCTTGCCTAATATCGAAGCTCTTGCGTCATTAGGGAGCTTCTTGAGTAACTCGACTGCAAGATTATCGCGCAATTGTTCGACTATCTTGGCTGCGTTGCGTGCTGACATGTCCTGATAAGTTCTTGCTACCTGATTCATTAAGTCAAGTTCAGCTTGTGAAGGAGCATTGTTATTAGCGTTTGCGTTGACTTCCATTCGTCTTAACCTGCGCATTTTCTGATCAATATCACGTGATAATTCAAGCAATGCTATTTCTTTATTCTCAAAGTCAGCGAGTCTATTAAGATCGCCGTCCTGTAAGTGCCTTTCGCGTTCATCGAGTCTTCTCTGCCACTGTTCAAGCTCAACTGCACGGCGTTCACCGACACTCAGAGCATAATACTCAGGGACTTGAAAGAACTCCGCTAACTGTTTGCCTACATAAGGGATATTAGGTACTATGCTCCAGAATAAAGGCCTTCCGTCCCAAATGCCGCTTAAGTGCATTCCGACTCCGGTGCCCAGAGCAAGAAGGACAAGCCATAAAAATATAGTAAATTTTCCCAGCTTCTTTTTCTTTTTCTTTTTCCTGACTACGACAGGTTCACTAGGTTGATTATTATTATCCTGTGCTGCCGGTCTCTCGTCTGCCATTTATTAACTCATCTCCCTTAGTCTGCGGTATATTGACATTATATTTTTCACGTAACGCTTTGACACTTCAGGAATATTTCCCGAATCTACCCGAGTCGGCCCTGCGTTGTAAGCTGCCAAAGCCTTCTCGATGTCCCCTCTGTATTTATCGGTCAAGTCAGAAATATATCTTACGCCGCCTTCAATATTCTGTGCAGGGTCAAAAGGATTATTAACGCCTAACATTGCTGCAGTTCGGGGCATGAGCTGCATTAGTCCCTGTGCGCCTTTGTTCGAGACTGCTCCGGTGTCCCAGCCTGACTCTACTTGAATCATTGCGCGGATTAATTCTGAGTCGATATTATATTTTTCTGCACATGAATCGATTATATCTTTTAATTCAGTGTAATTTGTCCTGCCTGTAACGCCTGCTGCGCTTCTTGATGGAATATTATTATTTGCTCTAGTTACGTCGTTCATTACGTCAATGAATCTATTATTAGTCTGAGGCTGAGGCTGAAATAACTCCGGAGTCATCTGCCTGTTGATTTCTTCTATGCGGCTTAGAACCCTGCTTATATTCGTATAATTCGGGCCGACCATGATTATTAAATCGCTTCCTTTCGTGAATACTGCATTGTAGCAACGTCATCAAGTTCATTCTGTTCAAGATTGAGCTGCTCGTGAAAATCTGCTTCTTTCAGGTGATCAATATAAGTTTCCATTATGCGGACATCTTTATGTTTCTCGACTAAACGCGCTTCAGTATCAACGATTCGCGCCCTGACATCATCGAGAGCTTGATTGCCGTGCATTATATCCGTATTTATTGCGTCAATGAACTGTCTTTGAAACCATAAGTCATTAGCTGATACTGCCTGAGTCCCTGTCCTGCTGAAGTCATTAATTGCCTGAGCCCTCTCGTTCTCGAGTCTGGTGAGTTGATTCAAGACTTCGCGTTCTTCATTGCGTTCTGAAGCTAAGACCGCCTGCTCATCTTTGCGCAAGTCCTCACGAATCTTTAATATTCGGTTGAAAGTTGCTATTCTCTCGTTCATGTGAAATCTGCTCCTTTACTTCCTGGCTTGTCTCTGAGTCTGAGTCTGTGCTTGAGCCTGCTGGGTCTGTGTCTGCTCCTGAGTCTGAGCCGGTGCTGTGGGATACGGTGCTAAATGAGCTAGTCTTGAGTCAGTCTCCTCAAAGCTGGTAGGGTCTTCTACTCTCTGAGATAAAAATTTGCGGACTTCCTCCATGTTAGCTAATGCCCAGTCAACCCGCATGTTGCTTCCCGGTTTATACGCGCCTATATTAATTAAATCTTCTGATTCTGCATACGTTGCTAATAAATCGCGTACTCTTCCGGCTGAGTCCAAATGTTCACGAGATACTAAAGCAGGCATAACACGACTCACGCTGTCAAGAACGCTCACAGCAGGATAAAAGTTTCTAGCTGCAATCTTTCTCGACAAGACTATATGACCATCAAGAATTCCCCTGACTGTATCCGCAACAGGTTCATTCATATCATCGCCGTCAACTAAGACCGTATAAATTCCTGTAATGCTTCCTGTTTCACCGGCTCCGGCACGCTCTAATAATCTCGGCAGCATCTCGAAAACTGAAGGGGTGTAGCCTCGAGTCGCAGGGGGTTCACCGATTGCAAGACCTATTTCACGCTGGGCACGGGCAACACGCGTTACAGTGTCCATCATGAGCAATACGTCTTTACCCTGATCCCTGAAATATTCGGCTATAGCTGTAGCTGTCATTGCAGATTTGAGTCTGATTAAAGCCGGCTGATCTGAAGTTGCGATTACTAAGACCGAACGTTTTAAACCTTCAGGGCCTAAATCACGCTCGATGAATTCCCTGACTTCTCGGCCTCGTTCTCCTACAAGCGAGATAACATTAACGTCTGCTGTGGTGTAGCGCGCCATCATTCCCAGTAAAGTACTCTTGCCGACTCCTGAACCTGCGAATATGCCTATACGCTGTCCCTTGCCAAGAGTCAACATTCCGTCAACGACTCTGACTCCGACACTTAGGGGAGTATCTACCATTTTGCGCCTTAACGGATGAGGGGGAGTCGCGTACAACGGGTAGAAATCACTTGCTGCTATCGGGCCTTTGTCATCGATTGGATTTCCCAGACCGTCAAGAACCCTGCCTAATAACGCTTCACCTACGGGGACTTCAAGGGGTCTATTCGTCGATACAACATCACAGCCTGGACCGACTTCCTGCAAAGCTCCTAAGGGCATTAATAAAACTCTGTCGCCTCGAAAGCCTACAACTTCTGCGTCGAGTTCGTGAGAGCCGTCTCTAAAGCAAATATGACACAAATCACCGACTCTCACGTCCGGGCCTTGAGACTCTGCAACGAGTCCCACGACCTGAACAATTCGGCCGTTAATTTTTATCAATGGCTTCTGCAATAAGTCTACGCTGAATAACTGAAATAAATTCGGTTCTGCAAGCTCTAAATCTATATTGCTCATGATTTACTTATCTTCTTTCCCGACCTGCTGGAATATTTCATTGACGACTGATTCAACCTGGCTCATTTGAGTCCGCCACCGTGCGTCATAGACTCCGAGTCCTGTTTCGATAATGCAGCTGCCCTTCTCAACATTTGGATCAGATTTCAACTCAAGACGCTTGACTCCGCGCAAAGCCTCCTGAAATTTCGTGTCCATTTTGCCCTCTAGCTGCTTTAGATCATCAGGTGAGACGTATATTAAGACTTGATTCTTGTCGCTCAACATAGCTAATAAATCATTCAGTACTGAGTCTATAGTGTCCGGGTTAAGCTCTACCTGCCTGTGAAGCATTCGTTTTAGCATTTCAGTCCAGACGCGTATTAATCTGGGTTGATTTAACTTCACGAGTTCAGCAAAGTTTGCTTCTAAATTTTTGCCTAGTGTGTCAATTACTCCTGCAAGACCTGAAAATTTCGTTAAATATTCCTGTTCGACTTCCTGCCGTGCCTGAGTCATGCCTTCACTATAGCCCTGAGTAAAGCCGTCTTTCTTGGCCTTTTCTCTTGCTTCGTCAGCGATTCTCTGAGCGTTTGAATTTGCTTCAGCCTCAAGAGTTCGTTTGCGATTCTCATAGTCTGATTTAATGCCGCCGATTTCCCGGTCAAGTTTTGCCTTAGCTTCTGATAATTCAGCGTTTGCGACTTCTGCATTGCTTAAGCTATTTGTCAACGAGACTATTTGAGCCGATAACTCCTCGATTTCCTTAGAATGATTAGGCTCTGGCATACGGACTTGAACTTCAGGAGTCCTGTCGCGTTCGCTTTGTGATTTATCGAGTCTGCCGGGCTTAAGTTCGGGTTTAGTGCCTTCCTGCTTGATTTCGCTCTCGAGAATGCCTATTTTCACTGCCTGAGGGAGTAATCTAACTGTCCTCAAGACCCGCTGATGAGCAAGATTATTAGACAATCATATCGTCTCCTCCGCCGGACGCAATGACTATTTCGCCCTGCTCTTCCAAGCTGCGGATTACGTTGACGACTTTCTGCTGAGCTTCTTCTACGTCCTTGACACGTACAGGTCCCATGAAGTCCATATCTTCCTGTAACATTTCGGCTGCACGCTTTGACATGTTCTTGAAGTATTTCGTCTTGAGGTCTTCTGTTGCTCCCTTGAGTGCCAAACTAAGCTCCTTAAGGTCAACTTCGCGTAACACTCTCTGCAAGGATCTATCATCAAGTCTCATGCTGTCTTCAAACACGAATAATCTTTTCTTGATTTCTTCTGCTAATTCCGGATCATTCTCTTCAAGATATTCCATTATGTTGCGTTCAGTCGCTCTGTCCGTACTGTTTACGATTGCAACGACTGCATCAATACCTCCTGCAACGGTGAAGTCCTGACCCATTACTGTACTTAACTTGCGCTCTAACACCCTTTCAACCTCCCTTAATACTTCCGGAGTAATTCTGTCCATGTTAGCGATTCTTTTAGTAACGTCGGCCTGCAAAATCGGGTTAAGTCCTGAAAGAATCATTGCTGCCTGAGTAGGCTCTAAATACGAGAGAATTAATGCAATAGTCTGCGGGTGTTCGTTCTGAATAAAGCCTAATATCTGTCCTGCATCTGTATGTCTCATGAAATCAAACGGCTTGACCTGAAGGCTTGCTGTGATTCGAGCTAACAGACTCTGCGCTCTCTCCGGGCCTAGTGCCTTCTCGAGAACGTCTCTTGCGTATTCGACTCCTCCGCGGGCCATGAACTCACGAGCCATTAAGATTTCCTGTGCCTCTTTCAACACAGTCAGCTTCACGTCAGGCGTTACCTTTCTTAAGTTTGCTATCTCAAGTGTAATAAGCTCAATCGTAGCATCATCGAGCTTTTTATATACTTCAGGAGCTATTTCACTCCCAAGCGAGACCATCAAGACCGCTATTTTCTCACGTCCTGTAAGTCCCTTTGCTGCTCCTGAACTGCCGCCGCCTTCTTCTTTGGGCATGTTATTAACTCCTCTGCTTATTAATTAATTATCCATTGAGAGCCATTCATTAACGAGAGTCGCAATCTCGTCCGGGTGATTCTTAGCGTATGCCTTGAGCTGCTCTTCTAACACTGCCATTTCACCCTGAAACGCTAATAAATCCGGAGAAGTCAGCATTTCCTGAATCGTAGGAACTTTTCGCCCCTCTGCTTCGATCTCCTGAACTGCGAGTCTTGCCTTCTTCATTCTCCACCACCAGAACAACCCGCCAAGCAATAACAACAACACAAAGAATGCTGCTATCGAACCTGAAATAATCTTCCACATTCTCTCCTGCCTGAGCTGCTCTGCCATATTGTCAGCAAATGTAGTCGAGAACCTCATAGCCCTTACAACAAGACTGTCGCCCCTTTGAGAACTAAAGCCTATTGCAGATTGAATTATCTCTTCTAATGCCTCGAGTCTCTCACTGGTAATATTATTATTTCTGTCATCGATTAATACTGAAGCCGTTAATCTCTTTATGCCTCCGGGCGTTACGACCTGATCGCCCTTCCTTGTCGTAATCTCGTAATTTGTCGTCGAGTTCGATTTATTATATTCGCTCTCTATCGTCGTAGAATTTATAGCGTAACCGGGTATGTTAGTCGTAGTTCCTGGGTTGCCGTTGACTGGATTCCCCTGACCTGTATAGCTCTCTTCCATGCGTTCATTGCTTCTGGGGACTCCTGTGCCTGTCTCAGGATTGGGACTATATTCAACGTATGAGCTTGTCTTCTTGTCGAAATCAAGATCAACTTTGACTCTTACAACTGCACTGCCGGGGCCGAATACCTGCTCTAACATCATTCGGACTTTATTCTCAAGTTCGCGTTCGTGCTGGCGTTCTAACTCTCTTTGAACACTCGTTACGACATTAGAGCCGTCGGGATTGTACATAATCATGCTGTCCGAGACCATATCAGATAAAATTCTGCCGTTAGTATCTACAACAGTTACTGAATCAGGTTCAAGACCGTCAACGCTGTGTGCGACTAAGTGAATTATAGATTTAACCTGAGTCGGCCCTAATGTAGTTCCCTGTCTTAGTCTTAATAATACTGAAGCTGTAGAAGGCTTCTGCTGTTCGAGAAATAATCTCTGCTCGGGAATTACGACGCTGACTCTTGCATTCTCTACTTGAGCCATCTGTGAAATCGTGCGTGCGAGTTCACCTTCAATGGCTCTCATGTAGGCTATTCTCTGCTGAAATTCGCTCATTCCCATTTCGCTTTTATCAAACACTTCAAAGCCTGTAGTGCCTCCCTTTGGCAAACCCATTTGAGCAAGTGTTAATCTAGTCTCGTAAACTGCATTTCCGGGCATTAATATAGCGTTCGATTTGGGATCTAATCTGTATGAGATATTATGTTCACGCAGATAATCAACTATAGCGGCCTGATCTTCGACTTCGAGGCCTGCATATAACGGCTCGTAATTAGTCTTGCCGGTCATGAAGATTAACGCTCCAAGACCTCCGAGAACTACTAAGATTGCTAAGAGTATTGACGCTCTCTGCCAGAGTTTCAGCGCGGCCCAGAAGGTTAAAAACGAGGCTCCCCAGCGTCTTAAAGTATCCATGATGATTTATTTATTAACCCGTAATTCTTGATAAAGCCTGATAAGCATCAAGAAATTTGTTGCGCAGTTCCATAACGAGTCTCAAAGCTGTATCTGCCCTTGACGTAGCAAGCACGACTTCGGAAATGTCATCAACGTCGCCGATTGCCAAATCACGAATTTTCTTTTCTGCATCGAGCTGAAGATTATTTACTTTTTTAAGCGAGTCGTTCAGCATATCTTCAAATGATAAGCCCAGAGCATTATGATTTTCTTTAGGGGGTGTTGTATGAGTATTATATACACTGCGGGTCAGTTCATGAGTTCCGTTTTGCCCGTATACTTGAGATAAATTTATTAATAGACTGCGATCCATAAATAACAAAGTCCTCCCGGTCAGATAATTTATTTATAATTTTCGCTCCGTCGATATGCTTTATTTAATTTATATCTTGATAATAGTGCGAGGGAAGCCGGTTCATTAATGCCTCCTGCTTTCATGTCCCAGTTGTAAAATCTTTCGCCCTTTATAATTTTTTCACGTTTAATACGCTAATTTTACACCCATAATGCTTTAATTTTTACAGGCTATAAATAAATATCACAAAAATTTTTCGTGCAAAATAATAAAGCAGGCGCGCAAAATATTTTTCATTATACACTATAATATTTCAAAATTTACGAGGCGTTCTTTATACACACAAACTTTATAACGTTATAACTTGAAAGGAGTCTTAGTTATACATGGCAGCATTACATAACAGGAAACCTGCATTAAATCCGGAGAAATACGCAAATAATATTACGGACCCGGACTTCTTTGCAGCTTGCAACTTTTAGGCAAACTCTGTAGATAATATTAATATCGCGATATTTTACGAGAGGAGATTTATTAATTATGAAGACGTTGTTAGCATTGTTGTTCACTATAGCATTTGCAGGCTCATCGTTTGCGTTTGAGCTTCCCGACAACTACGCGGCCAATATAACAGGTCTTGAATTCTTTCCTTCGGGGGCAAAATTTTTCTTCACAGTCAAGCCGGACGAAGATAACACTTTCGAGACAGTATTACCCGGAGCTTTCAAAGCTGACTCGATCAGGTTAATCAATCCTGAAGCAGTCAGGGGAAATATAAAAGTTGAGAGTCTTTCACGAACTCGATGGATTCCGGAAGGTCTTCAAGAACTCAATAATCAAGTAGAAGTTCAGGCAAAAATAGTTGACGAACTCAACGCAAGAAAAATTTCACTTGAACAGACCCTTGAACTGCTCAATAAAAGCGTTCCCGATAAGTCAAAGCCTGAAGAGTTATTAAGATTTATCAGGGAGGCTCAGGAGATCAGACTCAGCACTGAGAATGAACTTGCAGACATAAAGATTCAGATTAACAGAGAGAAAGAGAAATTAACTATGCTGCGCAATGAGCTTACATCAAGAAGACCTAGAGGCGAAACAAGTTATCTAGTCATATCGGGCAAGGCAGATAAACCTGTAACGTTCGAGGCATTCACAACTTCAGCAGCATGGAAGCCTGGCTATATCATGAACCTTGACAGCAAGACGGGAAATATTGACGTAAAAATGTACATTCGGGCTTCTCAGAAAACAGGACTCGAATATGACGGCACGATAACTCTTCACACAAAGACTCCAGATGAGAGCATTACGACTCCTGAATTAAAGGCTCTAACAGTAGGCATTAAACCAAAAGAGCAGGCAGTGGGTTCACTTCCTAACGTTAGATATTCGCGCAATAACAACATGTACAGATCAGCACGCAAAGAAGCCGCTATGTATGCTGATAGGGCAGTTCCAGTTCCAACGGAAGAAGCTGACGAAGATACTATGATGATGGAAGAAGCTCCTGAAGCTCCGGAAATTGCAACGATGACCGAGACCCTTTCAGACAGAAGCATCACTATCAAAGGCTTAATTACAGGAGACGGCAAAGAGTCAGAGTTTGAAGTCATCAGGAAAGAAGCATTAATCCTCAAGAGTTCCCCTGACATCGTGTTAATTCCAGAACAGAGAAATAACGCATGGATCATCGCTAACATGGCAGACGACAACGAGCACTTAATACCAGGAGACTGCGAACTCAGAGTAGACAATCACGCTTCAGGGAAAATCTATCTCAGAGAATACGGAGAAGGCCAGCGCAGAATTCCATTCGGATATATCGAACAAATTACGATTAAGAAAGAATCTCTCATAGGCAAGACAGGAGTCTCATGGTTCAGCGGAGTCCAGACCAGCGGCTATAAACTCGAAATCACTAACGGGACTAGCGAGTCAAGATTAATCACAGTCAGAGACAGGCTGCCAATTCCTACAGATGAGAAAATCAAGCTAGAAGTCAAGCGCATTGAACCTGTCCAGAAAGAGAAAGACAACGAGAATAGATACACCTGGAAAGTTGAAGTACCATCAGGAGAGACAGTTAATATCATCGTTGACTATGTCTTGAGCTACCCTTCAGGAGAAGAACTGAGTTATGGGACAAAATAACTTTCTCAAATGGGTAACTCTTCCCCCTGTAGTCTCGATATTGACGATAATGCTTGCCCGCTCAATGGGTGCAGGTTCTATCGTAGGCGAGGTTGACTTAGCGATATGGGGACTCGTATGGCTGTTGTTTATCATCTTGAGCTTTCTCTACGGAATGTTTATCACTAACGGCTTCACTGTCGGACTTCCATCACTTCAGGCAGTGGCACAGGGAATTATCTTATGTCCTATGGCTATAGTTTACGGGGCTAGAATGTTCCAATGGCTGGGAGTGTTATTAGCAGTTTGCGGGGCGGCGGCTCTTGTAGTTGCATATAATCAGACTCAGCTCGATAAATATAAAGTAGTCGTCAAAGAAGTAGAAAACGACATGAGAAGACTCCCGTTAAATTTCGTTATAACTGACGAGACCGGAGCAATATTAAATTTCTCTGAGGACATGCTAAGCCTTCTGAATATCGAGTTAGCCGACATCATGGGAAAAAATATTTCAGAATGGTTCAGTCCTGTGGCCAAGACAGCAGAAATTAACGAGAAGATCTGGGACATCGAACGCAAAAGCATTGATAACGGTCATAGATTCTATTTCGAGCTTAACCCTAAAGGACTTCCTGTAGGCTCAGAAGGTGCAGAGACTCCAGAAGCAGAAGGCACAGAAGCAGGACATGATATTCAATTCATTGACCCTGATACTAAACTGCACACGTACAATTACGGCTTTGCAAGAATATCAGATGAACTCTACAGGGCAGGGCGTTACGGTCATCCGGTCAGCGCAATAATGATTCGCATAGTGTTCCCTCAGCTTTTACCCGATGAGGACATGGAAAAGTATATAAGACCGTTTAGAGCTTACTGTGAAAGAGTCAAGAAAGAGACAAGACAGACTGATACAGTTATTCAGACCGGCGAATTCCAGTTATTAATCGTGTTATCAGAATGTCAGGCACGAGACGCAGAGACAGCTGTTGAGAGATTCATTTCTTTAGTTAATGCTTTGTGCCCTACGTTTGAAGAATTTTTGCGCGTAACCGTCCTTAACGTCATGGAAAGCATAGAAGATCCTAATAATATTCCTCAGGCTCAGGAACTTATTGACAGGATGACTCACGCAATGACCAGAAAATATTCAGCGACTGCACTGACACAATGAGACGCGGACTACTCAACAAATTAATACTCGGAGCATGTGCCGGGCCTTTCATGTTCGGTATATTGATATTTGTGCTGATATTCGTTGCAGGTGATTTACTCTTTCAGGCTGCAAGATTAATAATTGAACGCGGAGTAGCTTTCGGAGTCGTTACCCGTTTGTTCTTTTACAGGCTTCCTGAAGTCGTCATTATGACCGTCCCTATGAGTTCGCTTTTATCGACTCTGCTGGGAATGTCAAGCCTTAACTCTGCCAGTGAGTTAATTGCGTTGAAGTCTTTGGGAATTCCGTTCAGGAGAATATTAAGGCCGATAATATTAGCGTCCGTGTTGATCTCTGTTATAGCGTTGTCCTTCAATGAGACGATCGTACCGTTTGCTTCGATTGCAGCTGATAGACTTATGAAGTATGAGATCATGAAGAACCAAGCCAGCGCAGTCCAACAGAAAGTCTTCTTGAGAGAAGAGGAGAACGGACAGTTAAAACGAGTGCTCTATATCGACGAACTCGACCCCGACAAAGGCACAATGTCAGGAATCATGATGCATGAATTTGAAGACGGCAGACTCACCAGCACCCTTAATGCACGTAAAGGAATGTGGATGAATTCCCAATGGTGGATAGAGGACGGCAGAATTTACAGCGTATCACGTGAAGGCGAGATAAGTTTATTATTACGCTTCCAAAGACAGAGACTCGCAATTAAATTATCACCGGCTCAATTGCAGAGAAGTACACGGAGACCTTCGGACATGAGCGCACATGAACTCTGGAGCTATATCAATCAAGCTGAGAGCATAGGCACTGATTTATCTAAATTATGGGTAATGTTTCACTTGAAACTTGCTGTCCCCTGGGCATGTGTCATCATGGCAGTACTTGGGGCAGGCTTCGGAGCTTCAAGGCGCGGGCGTTCAGGGGGAGGCGTAGGCTTCGGAATAAGTGTAGTGTTCGTGTTCGCGTATTATGTCGTCATGTCATTATGCAGGGCACTCGGCGAGTCAGGCAATCTTCACGCGGCAATAGCAGGCTGGGGGCCTAATATCGTATTTTTCTTTATAGCCGTATTCTTTGCATGGAGGGTTGACAGACTTTAACATGAATATCGCATTAATAGCAGGCGAGGGCATTTTACCAATTGAGATAGCAAAGAAATTAAACACTGTTCAGGATAAGACGCTCATATTTACCCTTCGTGATGATCCTGAAAAGTTAGAGCCTTATGCAGCAAAGTTAATCAAGATGAGAACCCCTAATCTCGGCCGGGGCTTGAAGGAGTTAAAAACTTTCGGAGCTGACAAATTAATCATGGCAGGCAGGATTCCCAAGAAAATAATTTACTGTCTGCCGTTGTTATTTGACTCTCTGAGTCGTTCTGTCCTGAAAAAATCTTTGCGCGATGATCATTCTTTATTAGGAGCTGTCGTTAAAGTCTTTGAGTCAGAAAATATTCAAGTTATTCCGTATTGGCAGATTTTGCCGGAGTTCATTGCGTCTGCCGGGAAATTAACGAGTCGTGAGCCTGATGAAAGCGAATTTGCAGATATTAATTACGGAGTCAAAGTCCTGCGCGTAACATTACCGTGTTCGTTCGGTCAAGCTGTATGCGTCGCAGGAGGTGCAGTAGTTGCAGTCGAAGCTATGGAAGGCACTGACATGATGATCAAGAGGGCAGGGACTCTTGCAGGACGGGGAGTCGTCGTCAAGATGATGCGTGAAGATCAGGACTTGCGCTACGATTTGCCTACAGTAGGAACTATAACGCTTGAGAACATGCACCAGTCAGGCTTAACGTGTTTGGCTGTCGAGTCATCAAGGACTCTGATTCTTGAACCTGAGAAATTCTTTGCCCTTGCCGAAAAATATAATATCGCTGTATGGGGGTTGTAACGTTGCAAAAGAATTTTCACGAGGGTGATATACATTCAACCTTGAGCTTTATTCATGAGAATCTTGAAGCCTTGAAACTCGTTCATAAAGATTTGTCGCGTGCTGATCTTGTATGCGAAGAGTCTTTACTGCGCTTGATGAAACATGCTGACTTTTGCAGGAAAAAATATTTCATGATAAGAGTCAGAAAGAGTTTCGGCAATATCTTAATTGATTTATCAGTACCGGGCAAAGAGTTTAATTTTTCGGGATTTATTGACATTCCTGACGACAGCGAATTTTCACCGGAATCTCAAGAAGCTATACAGAATTTAATATTACGTTCGTTCACAAGCAATATATCTTTCAAACATTTGAGAGATTTTAACACGATAACTATTACTGCCCTGACTTCTAATTATTCGGGATTATATAAAGTCTTGAGTGCATTAATTCTCGCGATAATAACAGGATTAACAATGCGTGCGTTTCTGCCTGAAGATTTATGCATGACTATTAACAATGACATTTTCAGAGTCGTCTCTGCTGTATTTCTAAACGGTCTCAAGATGTGTGCTGTTCCTATTGTATTTTTCTCGATTATATTATGTTTTGCAGACGTGGGAAATCTCAGCGGAATCAAGAAAGCAGGTACATCAGGAGCAAAATCAATTCTGAGAGCCTGCCATGACTTAAACGCAACTTTTATCGGGATAACAAAAATTCTGGTCAAGTTCGTGCCTCTGGTCGTATTCTGTTCTATATCGTCAACGATAATTACTATGGGCTTTGACATAATAGCTTCGTTTCTGGGAATATTATTAACTATTTTATTAGGTCATGCCCTGATGAATATAATTTACTCTCTGCTTATAAAGTTTTGCGCCGGACTCAATCCTGCATTGATTTATAAAAAATGTCTCAGCGTGATAATAACAGCCTTCAGCACGTGTTCAAGCAACGCAGCTATTCCTGACGCTATGACAGCAGCTAACAAAATGGGAATCTCTCAAAAATTTTATCCGTTCGCAGTCTCAATAGGGACATCACTTAACAAAGAGGGCGGATGTATTTATCTGTCAGTTATACTTTTGTCAGTTATGAATATATACGGATTTAATATTTCTTTCCCGCAGATAATTTCTCTAGCTGTATCAATAATAATTCTTCTCTCTGTCTCTCCGAGTATGCCGTGTGCAGGGATTGCCCGTTTATCAGTCTTATTCATGCAGATCGGCCTGCCCCTTGACCTGATGGGAGCTCTTATGGCTCTAACTTCAATTGAGGACATGTTCGAGACTCCTGCGAACTGTATGGGTAATATTACAGCTATGACCCTCGCTGCCAAGAGTGAAAATCTTATTGACCTTAAGGAGTATAACAAGCCATGAATATATTTTTATCCTGCGGCGAAGTCAGCGGAGATATTTACGCAGGGGGCTTCATTCGAGAGTTCCTTAACATGAACCCTGACGCAGATATATGGGGCTTAATGGGCAGTGAGTCAGTCAAGTCCGGAGGCCGTGAAGTCTGGAGCTACGAAGAGTTAAAGCTCATGGGATTCCTTGAAGTGATTCCGGCTTTACCCAGAATATTCAAGCTCAAAAATTCTATAGTCCGCGAAGTGATTCGAGTTAATCCTGACGCAGCAATATTAATCGACAGCCCTGACTTTAACTTAATGCTTGCACGTTCACTCAGAAAAGCAGGTTATGAAAATAAAATTATCTCGTTGATTCCTCCTACAGTGTGGGCATGGAGACCGGGACGCGTCAAGAACCTCAAGCGCGATTATGATTTATGCCTGCCGTTATTTTATTTCGAGCATAAATTTTTGTTAGATCATCAAGTTAATTCACTCTGGAAGGCTCACCCCCTAGTTAATGAGCTTCGTGATGTCAGAGTCTCTCAAGAGTTCGCGAATAAATTTGCAGGTAAGAGAGTCATTGCTTTAATGCCCGGAAGCCGTAAATACGATATAAACTTTCACATTGATATATTGCTCGAGACAGCGAAAATTTTGCGTGATAAAGATTACTGTCCTGTGTTCTCGATTGCTCCGGGTCTGAGTGCTGATCTTGCTGATTTATTGCGTGATAGAGTCAGAGGCTTTGACACTTGGGAGGGCAGTGGACGCGAATTAATGGCAGGTTCTCTTGCTGTAACAGGAGTCTCGGGAACTGTTGCGGTTGAAGCTATGCTGCTTGGCCGTTATATGGTCGTTATCTACAACATGAAGAGACTCACTTACGAGATATTGAAGCGTCTTGTTCACGTGAAAAAAATTTCGATCCCTAATTACTTGACATCAAAGCCCGTTTACCCTGAGTTATTGTGTAAAGAAGCTGACCCGTCACGAATAGTTCATGAACTCGAAAATTATTTGTGCGATGATGACAACAAGCGCGAGATTGACTCAAGACTCAAAGAAGCAAGAGTCTTAATGGGTAATGATGACGCATTCAAGTTCTGGGCAGAGTCAGTGAATAATATTTTGCGTAATTAAACCGGTAACACTTTTATAACTAGTTGTGTTATTATTTCCCCCGTTAAAAAATTTATTCAAGACGGAGGAATTTTTTATGCGCTACACAAAATTTTTCACAGCTTTATTTATTCTCGCTCTTCTTGTCAACACGGCAGCAGCTCACGAACTCACGATTAAAGCAGCGAAGTATTCAAACATTCCTGCCGGCGAAAAGTTCAATGCTGAGGTTCAATCGGCTCATAGATTTATCGTTCCTGAAGAAGTAGAGATTCTTTCACGAGTCAAAGCAGGTATTATTCAAGACGGCAAATTAATAGAGTCTGAACTCAGGGCTAACGAGAAGGGCTTATGCATTGATTTCACTGTTACTCCTCCTGAAGGTACGTTCATTCTTGCAGCAATCAAAGACGGCGAGTCATGGTGCGTTACGAACGAGGGCGGCAAGTCTGGATCTCGAACTGAATTAGAGGCTCAAGGCTTGAAGGTTATCTCAGCGAATAAATACGACAAGTACGCAAAGGCAATATTCAACGCTTCACACGATGACAAAACTTTTGCTCAAGTCTTGAATCATCCGTTAGAGATCATTCCCGTAACTAACCCTGCTGATGTAAAATCAGGCGAATATTTTCACGTCAAGATCATGCTCAACGGTCAGCCTTACACCGGGCCTGTATGGGCGAGCTATGACGGCTTCGTTACTGAGTACGAGAACACATACGCTTATTACACAGAGGCAGAGAACGGAGAAGCTCACATCAAGATAACTCATTCAGGCTGGTGGGGAGTCCGCGCTTCACAGGGAGGCTTACCCGGCAAATCAGGCGACTATGACAGCGTAAACTTAAGGGCATTCTTATTATTCGAAGTCAAATAATGCGATCCAAAATTTTTATAGCACTGGCTGTGATTCTATTCGCAGCTGGTGAACTCTTTGCACATGGGACAGGTTTCAAAGTATCTGAATTAAAAGCTGTGAGTCTTGAATTCTTTTACTCAACCGGTGAAAAAATGAGCTATCGTGAAGCTAAAGTCTTCTCGCCTAAAGATTCAAAATTTGCGATTCAATCAGGACGTACTGATGAAAACGGGAGATTTGCTTTCACTCCTGACTCAATCGGACAGTGGCGCGTCATAGTTCGTGATGAAGAAGGACATCAATGCACGGCAGAAATTAATATCACTGAAGAACAGCTTGCAAATCACGGGAAAAATATTATTAACGCTCAGAGCGACTCACCTGAAGGACTAGAATTATTCATCAGGGCATTACTCGGAGTGAGCTTAATATTTAATCTTGCATTAATAATCAGGAGACATCATGCACATTAGCGAGGGCATTTTATCAGGGGGCATGTTAATCACCGGCTGGGCAGGAAGTTGCGCAGGACTTGCAATAGGACTCAAGAAGACAGACATGAATAAAATCACACGGACTGCGTTATTATCATCAGGATTCTTTCTTGCTTCACTGGTGAATATAAAGCTCGGGCCGTCATCGACTCATTTATCTCTTCTTGCACCTATGGGCTTAATTCTGGGCTGGGGAGTCTTTCCTGCTGTATTCATTGCGTTATTGCTTCAGGCTCTGTTATTTCACTTCGGAGGGCTTCTAGTTCTCGGCGCAAATAACTTTATCATGAGCATATCTTCTCTGATTATATATATTTTATTCGGCAGATTAATTCGTGATTCCAGCAATAAAATTCTCGTTACGACTCTAGCTTTTATCTCAGGAGCTTTAGCCGTGATTATAGCAGCGTTCTTAGTCGGATTATTTCTGACTCTGAGCGACTCTAATTTTATTAATGCTGCAAAGTTAATAGTCATTGCTCATGTTCCCCTGGCGTTGATTGAAGGACTCGTTACAAGTTTTATTATTGCGTGGCTGAAGAAGTCTGCGCCGGAGTTCCTGTCATGATTATAGTATGTGCGATGCTCTATGCGTTAAGTGTATCGTTAAGCGTGAAGTCCTATGCGTTGATAATTGCGTCTATGCTGCCTTTGACTCTAGTTATAAAGCGTCCTGAAATAATTAAATCTCTCGTGAAAATAAATGCGTTCAACCTGATTATGATTATCACTCTTGCATTAACTTGGCCTGATATTCGCGAGGGCTTTATCACGGGAATAATAATAGCGTTAAGAGTCAACATGATATATATAATCTTTGCTGAATTAATTTTCACTCAGAGTGAGTCAAAACTTTATGATTCGCTTGTATTCTTGAGAGTTCCTGAGAAGTTATGCATATTATTATTATTGACGTTCAGGGGAATAAATATCATGCGTGAGAGGCTTGACTCTGCGTTAATATCATTGAGGCTTAGGGCTCCTGATTTGGGCGTTATGATGAGACTCAAGACATTTGCATATATAACGGCTTCAGTTTTGCTTCAGAGTGCTTCACATTCAGAGCGTATGACCAGAGCAATAATTTGCAGGGGAGGCTTTGACGGCTTCAGACAGACTGACTCAATGAGATTGACTCTTCATGACGTTATTAATCTTTCGTTATTCGCGTCTTATTCGTTAGTGATTATAATCATGAATCATGTATAATATTTACAGCTTCAATCAGTGAATCCTCACACGACTAAAGTCGCGTGCTTCCGAATTTCTTAATCGTCCGGACTTCCTCTCCGCCATACGGTCAGAACTCAGAACTTTACAGCCTAAGCAGCAAGCTCCGCATTGAGACTAATTAACGTGGATAAGGT
>JAFSJJ010000025.1 GCA_017439345.1 Synergistaceae bacterium | reverse complement strand
TATAAGACTTGGCAAGAAGTGGTACGGGTATTTCAAGTCACGGAACATAGAGGGAAAAGTAAAAACAGTAACAGTGAAGCGTGATGCAGTAGGAGATATATATGTTTATCTAAGCTGTGAAATTCAGAATAAACCGGTTGAACCGCGAACAGGTAAAAGCGTCGGGTTCGATTTCGGGCTGAAGAGATTTCTCACAGGCAGTGATGGCCATAATATAAAGTCTCCATATTTCTTCATGCTGAACGCCAAACAAATCAAGAATAAATGTCGCAATTTATCTCATAAACAGAAAAGTTCACATAACCGCGAACGAGCCCGTAAAGATTTAGCACGAGCCTACAGACGAATGGAGAATCAACGTAAAGATTTTCACTTTAAGACAGCGCGCAGTCTGTGCAAAGAATATGCTGTAATATGCCTTGAAGACCTGAACATGAAGGGAATGGCCCGCAGGTATGGACGAAAAGTTCATAGCTTAGGGTTCTCAGAATTCGTGAAGATATTGGAATATGAAGCTATAAAATATGGCTGGGGCATCAGCCATTGGAGGAGAACCCGTAAGACCTGTTTCGGCAGGCAAGGTTCGTTGAGGCCAGAATCCCCTGCCTTTAGGCATGGGGAGTATGTCAAATATTTCTCATGAAGGGAGAATGTTTCTAAATGGATTTCGCTATAGGTGTAATTCTGCTTCTCACGTTCTTTGCTCTTGCATGGTACTGCATCAAGGGCTTTAACCTGATGATAGGCTTTCTTGTCATCACGATTTTATGGACTGTACTGCCTCTGTTCGGGACTCTGTTCGTCTCTGAAGAGTTCTTGAAGGCTAACCCTGTCTTGATGTTCGAGGGCGGTAAAGGTCTAGTTGCGATACTCAACAGAATTTATCAGTCTGCACCGGAAGGCTGGGGAACTACGCTCGTAAATGTCTGCTGGGGTGCATGGTTCGGAAGAGTCTTAATGGATACGGGAATAGCTTCGACTCTGATTCGTAAAACCGTAGAACTTGGAGGCGACAAACCTGTTGTAACAATTTCACTGCTTAACCTCGTAACAGCATTAATATTCACTTCAATGACAGGAGCAGGCCCGGTTATAGCAATCGGTGTTATCGTTCTGCCGATTTTGATGTCTCTGGGAGTTCCTAAGGCAATAGCAATGTTCTCATTCATGGGAGCTGTAGCTTCAGGAATATATTTAAATCCCGTAAACTTCGCACAGTATAGAGCCTTCTTCATTAAGCCTTCAGATATGCCTGATTTCACACTTGGCTGGTACGCTTCACACTGGGGATATGCTGCACTCGCAATAATGTTAGTCGTTACTACTCTGCTTGCTATGTTCTATCTTGGCCGGGCTAAGACTCACAGGCAGTGGGCTGCTCAGACAAGGACTCCTCAGGCTGCACAGAAGGACGCACCGATTTACACGTTAATATTACCGGTTGTACCTGTTATTCTTAACATTGCATTTAACTTCTCTGTCATCGGCGGATTTGTAATTGCAGGTTTCTCGGCTCTATTCTTATGCGGTAGAATGTCGGGAACTTTCAGGGAGAACTGCCAGCTCGTCAACAAATTATATTATGAAGGTGTTGTAGATACTGCCCCGTTAGTAGGCTTCTTATTAACTCTTCCCATGTTTAATGCAGTTGCAGTGTATGCTTCACCGTATTTCAATGTCGTAATCGGCGGGATCATGCCAAAGTCTGAGTTAGTCGTGTGCGTAGTCTTTGCCGTGTTGCTATTCATGGGATTATTCAGAGGCCCTATGACCCTCGTAGGCTGCGGTGCTGCGACTCTGGGAGTGTTATCGAACGTTGCTAAATTCTCCGTGCCGTTCCTGTATGGAGTGTTCGCTATTCCTACTATAACAGTAAATATAGGCTGCTGTATAACTCAATCATGGGTAGCGTGGGGACTTGCCTACACTAAAGTTGAATCGCGCGACTTCCTGAAGCTCTCAATACCGAATGCATACGCAACAGGAATTCTGCAATATGCTGCTGTGTATTTGTTCTTGACCGGTTTGGGCAGTGCCTGGATGGTAGGCTAATAAGTCATGAGAGAACTTTTTCTTGCTGAAGTCTCGAGTCAGCCGGCACTATTTGACGTTGAAGCCGATGATACGAACTGCAAGTATAACAGGTGATAAAGTCATGAGAAAATTTTTGCTTGCTGTAATAATTCTTGCTGTGTTAATCGTTCCTGTTAAAGCTGAAGCCTTGAGTCAAAACAAGACCGGCATAATCGGAGCTATGGACGTTGAAGTCGCTTTGTTGAAAGAAGCTGCCTCGATAACCCGTAAAGAAATTATTGCAGACATGGAATTTTGTGAAGGTACGCTCGGTAATTCTGAAATTGTCATAGTTAAATGCGGAGTGGGTAAAGTAAACGCAGGTATTTGCGCTCAGTTATTGATAACTCATTTCGGAGTCAGCGAGATTATAAATACAGGTATTGCAGGCTCGTTGAATCCTGAGTTAAATATCGGTGATGTAGTTATTGCCCTTGATTGTGTCCAGCATGATTATGATGTTACCCCGATAAATTTTGCAAGAGGCGAGATACCCTACACAGGGAAATTTGCCTTTGAGTCAGACTCTAAATTGCGTCAGAAAGCGTTACATGCTGCAAAGAAAGCTGCTCCTGACAGAAATATTGTTGAAGGACGAATTTGCACAGGTGATCAATTTATCAGCACTAAGGCTCAGAAGGACTTGATTACTAACAATTTCGGCGGTTACTGCTGCGACATGGAAAGCGGGGCAATTGCTCAGGTGTGTTATCTGAATCAAATTCCGTTCGTGATAGTACGCGCTGTTTCTGACAAAGCAAATTCTCAGGCGACTATAGACTTTCAAGAATTCACAGAAGTTACAGCGAGATTAAGTGCTCAGATAGTGAAATTAATGCTTGAAGGGAGATAATTAACTCAATGCCCGAAGAATTAAGAGAAAGAAAAGTCCGCATGGGTATAGATGTCGGAGGAACGTATACTAAATGCGTTGCTATGGATAATCAGACTCATGAAATCATAGGCAAGAACGAGGTCAAGACTACCCACGATGACAAAGACGGAGTCGCTGCCGGAGTAGTTCTCTCGTTCCGTAACTGTATGGCCGAAAATGGCATTAAGCCCGAAGATGTAGTATTTGTTGCGCATTCTACAACACAGGCAACTAACGCATTTATCGAGGGAGACGTTGCAAATGTCGGAGTTTTCGGAGTCGCAGGCGGATGGTTTGAGAGCTTCTTAGCTAAGAGACAGCTTGCCCTGAATGACATAGTTCTTGACCCTAAGACTCAGAAAGTTATCAAGATATTCAACGCTTTTGCACGCAAGAAAGATTTGACTCCTGAGCTTGTGAACTCAACAGTTGACGAATTAATCAAGAAGGGTTCTCAAGTCATAGTCGCTTCAATGGCATTTGGAGTCGACAGCATGAACGAGGAGCAGATGATTCACGATGCAGCAGCAAGCAAGAACGTCCCTGCAACGATGGCTTCAGATATAACGAAACTCTACGGACTGACGCGGAGGACTCGAACAGCGGCGATAAATGCTTCGATACTGCCAAAGATGATAGCTACTGCAAACGCAACTGAAAGCTCAGTACGAAAAGCGGGCGTTACAGTTCCATTGATGATAATGCGCGGAGACGGCGGAGTCATGGAAATTAACGAGATGAGAAAGCGTCCCATTCTCACGGCGTTATCAGGTCCTGCGGCTTCAGTTATGGGTTCATTGATGTATTTACGTGCTTCAAACGCAATTTATTTCGAGGTCGGAGGCACTACAACTAACATCGGAGTCATCAAGAAC
The DNA here is from genome assembly GCA_017439345.1 of Synergistaceae bacterium. Lineage (GTDB taxonomy): Bacteria > Synergistota > Synergistia > Synergistales > Aminobacteriaceae > JAFUXM01. The sequence continues at coordinate 41,988 of JAFSJJ010000025.1, read as the reverse complement.
GGCAGACCCGGAGTCGACTACGCTCAAATCGGAGGCCATGACACATATATAAGCTCTCTTGACGTTAGAATTCTGGGCTGTGCAGGCGGTTCAATGGTAAGAATCGACGACAAAGAAGTAGTTGACGTAGGGCCAAGATCTGCTCACATTGCAGGTTGTGAATATGCTTGCTTTACACCTGAAGACGAAATCGAAGACCCACAGATTGAAATGGTAAGTCCCAAGCCCGGCGATCCTAATGACTACGTAATAATCAGGCTCAAGAGCGGTAAGAAAATTTGCTTCACTAACACTGACGCGGCTAATGTTCTCGGCTTAATCGATGAGAAATACTTTGCTCACGGGAACGCAGCTTCAGCACGTAAAGCAATGAAACCTGTTGCGGATAAATTAGGAATCACGATAGAAGAACTTGCGACTCAGATTTTAGAGAAGGATTACGAGAAAGTCAGCGCGTGTATTAATGCATTGGCCGATAAGTATCAGTTAGATCAAGAGAGTATGAAGCTCGTAGGGTGCGGGGGCGGAGCAGCTTCACTCGTGCCATATTGTGCCAACAAAATGGGATTGCAGTACAGTATCCCGGAAAATGCCGAAGTCATATCTTCAATCGGAGTAGCGTTATCTATGGTTCGTGATGTCGTTGAAAGAGTTATCCCTAATCCTACTCAGGAAGATATAAGAGAACTCAAGAAAGAAGCTGTTGATGCTGCTGTGAGTTCCGGAGCGTCCCCTGACACTGTCGAGGTTCACATTGAAATTGACTCTCAGACCGGAAAAGTTACGGCGATTGCTACGGGTTCAACGGAAGTGAAGACTACGGACTTGTTGAAAGAGTGCGACGAGTCAGAAGCAGAAGAGTTAGCGCGTGAAGATTTCGGCTCAAAAGTGAGTAATATTCACCTCGCGGCCAAGACAGATAAATTTTACGTTTATCAAGGCGACAAGGACGAGAAGCACCCCGTCAGAATCGTTGATAAGAAGGGATTTATACGCGTTCAGTGTTCACAGGCTGAAGTCGTGAAGTGCAAGGTCAGTGATTATCTTGATGAAGTCCGCAGACTTTGGGAAGATACAGCGGTTTTCAAGACGGACTCGATTTTGAGACCTGATTACTTTATTTGCTTTGGACCGAGAGTCAGCGATTACAGCGCAGTAGACCTTGAACATGTCGAGTTATTGATGGATCTTGACATCGGAGACAGGGACTTAGACGAGGAAATAATTATTGTCGGGTCAATCACTGAAGTATAAATTATAAATAAATAAAATGGACTGGCATTACATACGGGAGAAGTTAAGGCCCATAGCAGAAGGTTTATTTGGGAAGCAGAGAATCACACGCTACGAGAAGCCGCATTATAAAATTCGCGAACTTGATTACATGCTTGCTAATCTTGTGAGAATTCCTGCTCTTGAGTGGCGTAATTATGCTTTCTCACGTGAGCCGTTAAATGGCAAATTCAACGATGAGCAGCGACTCAACTGGGCAGCAAAGTCTATCGAGTGCGGAGAAAGTTACGCGCAAAGATTAATTTCTGAGTACGGAACGAGTGACGCAAAATTATTAGCAAGTAAGTTAGCTCTTGAAGTCTTGTATCCTCAATATCCCGATAAAACTGACAGGGTATTATTTGCAGATTTCACGATGCCAAACAAGATTAATATTTTCATGGATGCAGTTTACAGGGCTGAAAGATTATTGCAGAAACGCTCAGTGAAAAGAGTCTTGACGGAGAATTTACAGCTCGTGAATATAATTTTGTCGCATGAGATATTTCACTTTATCGAGGAGAGATACAAGCACGAGATTTTTACCAGAACCGAACGCGTAAGACTCTGGAGCTTGGGATTTCTACATAATGACTCCGGTATATATGCACTCGGTGAGATTGCTGCGATGTCGTTTGCTAGAACGTTGAATGACCTTGCTTACTCTCCGTATGTAATGGATATGTTTCTGATTTATGATTATTCGGCTGAAGACGCTAGCGGACTCTATGAAGAGATGATGCAGCTTGCAGGGTTAGAGCCGTAAATCTTCTACCTATTTCCCCAGTCTGTGCAGTAGTAGGGTGGGGAAAAGTCCCTGAATGGGAGTTTTCGGGGGTAAAACAGGTGCAGTTCATTAACAAGCTGTAAAGTTATGTTACTCTGAAGCGAAAACATTTAGTAAATAACGCACGGTTTGTATATCAATATCACGAAAGGAGCAGCAAAAAAGTTGTTAGTAAAATTTGACGAACTCAAGGCAGTAACAAAGAAGGCTTTCTTGAATCTTGGCTTAACAGACGAACAGGCCGAAACATGCGCGCAGATTCACTGCTCATCAAGTGCTGACGGTGTCGAGAGTCACGGAATGAATCGCATTCCCAGATTTGCAGAGTACGTGAAAAAAGGCTGGATTAACATTCACGGCAAGCCCGAACTCGTGAAAGCCAAAGGTGCAGCAGAGAACTATGACGGCAATTTAGGAATCGGAGTCATTAACGCTTTATTCTGCGGTCAGCGTGCAATCGAACTCGCTAAGGAACACGGAATCGGACTCGTTGCGTTAAAGAATACTACTCACTGGATGAGGGGCGGAACTTACGCATGGAAAATCGCGGAGGCGGGCTTCATCGGAATCAGCTGGATAAACACAGAGTCATGTATGCCGATGTGGGGCAGTGATACCCAGAGCGTAGGCAATAACCCTTTTTGTATCGCAATTCCAAGAGATGACGGCCAGATTGTCGTTGATATGGCAATGAGTCAATACGCTTACGGCAAGTTAGGCGTTTATCGTCTTGCAGGTAAAGACTTACCCTACCCCGGAGGCTTTGACAAGGATGGCAATTTAACATCAAATCCCGGAGCAATCGAAGAGTCCCGGCGCATTCTCCCAACAGGTTATTGGAAAGGTTCGAGCCTCGCAATAGCCCTTGACCTCGCAGCAGCAGCAATCTCTAACGGTCTTTGCGGTTCAGACATGGACGCTAATAATAACGGAAGCTGTACAGGCTGTTCGCAGATATTTATTGCTATTGATCCGTATATGTTCGGAAGTAAAGCAGAGATTCAGGAAATGTTGAACAGACGCGTTAAAATCGCAGACAGTGCCCACCCGATTGACCCTAAGCACCCCGTTAAATGCCCCGGTGAAAGCACTATTGCAAGACGTAAAAAGAGTATGGCCGAAGGAGTCCAGGTTGACGACACAATTTGGAGTCAGGTTCAGGCAATCGCAGAAGGTAAAGATTTATCAGGACACATCGAGTAATAAAAATTTTTGAGGAGGGTAATTTATCACATGTTATCAAGCAGTCTTAAATTAGCAGAGAAGTATGATTATCTTGCAGAGAAATTCAGAGCAGGCTATAAATGGCTCGCTGAACACGATATTAACTCAATGCAGGACGGCAAATATGAGATTATAGGCAAGGACGTTTTCGCAGATGTCCAGAGCTACGAGACTGAACCCGCAGAGAAGCGCAAGTTTGAAGCTCATGACTTATATTTTGATATTCAGTACATGGCTTCAGGCTGTGAAATGTTCGGAGTATGCCACAGAGAAGGCTTGACTCTCAAAGAAGCTCCGGATGGCAAGGACTTAAAATTTTTCGAGGATCCTGAATGCTGCAGCATGGTCTTACTTGAAGAGGGAGATTTAATCGTTGTTGCTCCTGAAGAAGCCCACAAGCCCAGATGTTCAGCAGGCAAACCGGCTAAAGTCAGAAAAGTTGTTATCAAAGTCAGAGTGTAAATTATATTAACAGGAGGAAAAATTATCATGCAGACAGTATACGATATGGGTAACGGTCTCAGGCTCGTAGATTTATCAAAGCTCGTAGACCCTGCGACAGAAACAAGACGCTGCAAACTCCACAGATTCAACACAGGCGGCCCTATTCCGGATTTTCACACTAATGTTGACATTATGACTCACTTAGGGACTCACGCTGAATGCCCCTATCATCATAATGACGACTGGCCGGACGTTACAGGAATTCCGTTAACTACTTTTGTAGGACGAGGCGTTTATGTTGACTTCAAAGAGACTTGCAAGCCTAACTCTCACATTACGGCAAAAGATTTAGACAGAGAAGCCAAGAAAGTCCGCGAGGGCGACATTGTAATTATTGACTCATCGTATAAACTCAACCCGTTTACGCCTGATACTAACACAGAGAAAGATAAAAGATTATTCGTGAACGGTGAGACAGCTGAATGGTTCAAGGCCAAGAAGGTCAAAGCAGTAGGTTTCGGCGATGGAGTCTCTATCGAAAACTGCAACGAGGACGTTAAACCCTTCCATGATATTTTGTTAGCTGAAGGCATTATCTTTATTGAAGTCCTCAAGCACCTTGAAGACTTAAAGCGCGATGTATTCTTTATGTCATTCTCGCCATTGCCTATAGTCGGTCTTGACTCGAGTCCCGTTCATGCTTATGCAATCGAAGGCCTAAAGGAGTTCTCAGACTAATGCGTATTGCTGTAATAGGTGCGGGTGCAATGGGTTCAATCTACGGGGGCAGGCTCTCGCAGAACAATGAAGTTTATCTTGTCGACACAAACCCGGCTGTAATCGAAGCTGTGAATAATAACGGCTTGACACTCGAAGAGAACGGACAGGATATAACTTTTCATCCGAAGGCACTTGCTGACACAAAAAATTTACAGCCTGTAGACCTGATTATATTATTCGTGAAGGCTCTTTACTCGAAGGCAGCTCTTGAGGGCAATAAAAATTTGATTGACTCTCACACGTATTTAATGACTCTTCAAAACGGCTCAGGGCATGAAGATATATTATCAGGTTTTGCACCAGTTGAGAGAATCATAATCGGCACTACTGAAGATAACGGCGCGGTCTTAGCTCCCGGTCATATCAGGCACGGAGGCAAGGGCAATACAAATGTCGGAATGCTCGTAAAAGATTCTCAGGGCTTCCTAAACGAGTTAAAGTCAGCGTTTGACTCTTGCGGGTTCAACGTCAGGATTCACGAGAATATTCAGCAGTTAATCTGGAATAAGTTATTTGTCAACGTTGCTTTAAGTGCTGTAACAGGTATTCTTAAATGCGAAATTGGCTACATTGCAAGTAATGAGTACGCGTTCAACCTCACGAAGAAATTATTACATGAAGCAGTCAACACAGCTCACGCACTGGGACTCAAAGCCGATGAGTCAGAATTGCTTGACGAAATCAAAGCCGTAACAGAAAATTCACCTCACGGGATAACTTCAATCTGCGCAGACTTAAGAGCAGGCCGTAAAACAGAAGTCGACACTATAAGCGGTTCAGTTCTCAGGGCAGCAGACAAATGCGGAGTCAGTGTCCCGTGTCATGAGTTCATAGTAAATTTAATTCACGCAATGGAAGGAGTTAAATAATCAATCATGAAGGCAGTAAGAATTATCGAGCCTTTCAAAGTAGAATGTATTGACGTTCCCAAGCCGACACCTAAACCGGGTCAGGCACTGTTAAAGATTATGGCAGCAGGTATCTGCGGTTCTGATATAGGAGCGTTCAGAGGCACAAATAATCTTGTCAGCTATCCCAGAATCATAGGGCACGAGTTATCTTGCATCGTTGAGTCAATTCCTGAAGATAATAACCCTAAAAATATCAAAGTCGGTGACAGAGTCGTTGTTGAGCCTTACTTACACTGCGATCACTGCTACCCTTGCAGTATAGGGCGTACGAACTGCTGTACAAGCCTTCAGACTCTGGGCGTTCACACAGACGGCGGAATGTGCGAATATTTCTGCCACCCCGGACACATGCTCGTAAAGATTCCAGAAGGCATGACATGGGAACAGGCTGCAATGGCTGAACCCTTGACAATCAGTCTTCACGGAATCCACAGAGGCGGCTTCAAGGCTGGCGAATACTGCGTTGTTACAGGAGCAGGCCCGATTGGATTAGCGGCGGCAATGACTGCTCAGGCTTATAACGGTCACGCAATATTAATTGACATAGTTCAAGAACGTTTGGACTTCGCAAAGAACGTTGCAGGAATCGAATACGTTATTAACTCGTCAGTTGAAGACCCTGTGAAGAGAATCAGCGAGATTACTAACGGAACAATGGCCCAGTTAGTCGTCGAGTGTTCGGGAGCAAATTCCGCGATAAGAGCAGCACTTGATTACGCTTGCAACGCAGGGAGAATTACTTTAACCGGATGGCCTAAGAAAGAAACGAGTCTGCCCACTGACATGATTACGAAAAAAGAATTAGACATCAGGGGAGGCCGTAACAGCGCAGGAGAGTTTGAGGAAGCACTTGAACTCATTCACACGAGGCGCGTTGACATGGAGAAGCTATTAACGAAAGTTGTAACAGCTGATGAAGCTCCGGCTACGATAATCGACATCGAGAAGAATCCCGGCAATTACATGAAAGTTATAGTGAAGTTCTAATTAAATTATATTCCCCCTGTTTGAGTCATGAGTCATCGGCAGGGGGATTTTTTTTTATTCTCACATCCGAAGAAGTATTATCCCGAAAAATAATATATGAGCTTATATACTCAACGCTTGAATTCTGACTCGTTAAAATATTTTCGTTCTTGAGCTGATACTTTGAGTCAATCTTTCCGACTTCATGAATTGCGTTAGGCTTACGAGTGTTAATGCCATAGACGACAGCTTTGACAGAGTCATTCACTACAGCTGCAATCTTTATGACTTCACCGGCTCTCTTAATCATAATAAAATTTTCTTCGTTCAGGATTAAATTTTTCGACGCGTTAAAATATTCCCGTTCTAAGTCAAACGCAAACGCTAACGGTTCTGATTCGTTGTTGTCAATGTCTCTATATTTGAGAGTTATATTCAGCATTCCGGATTGTTTCTCAGGTTCGAGCAGTAAAATCGGAGTTCCTGACCACGTGAAGCCCGTTGATTTATATTCGCGCTGAGAGTCGTACTTGTAAAAAATTTCGCTGATAGTGTCTTGATTCTCTGCGTTGATGTGAAATGCTAAAGGCCTTGCTCCTGAAGCCCTGACTGCCTGAAGAGTTATTAACGGCGTTCGTTCTTTAAGAGTTAAGAAAGTTCCTCCCGGCGTGTAGATTGCGTTCTTAATCGTTAAGTTTATCCCCCAGAATACAACAAGAAGGGTGCTGAGGGCTCCTATGTCCGAGATTAAATTTGCGTTGCCGGCTCTGACTCGAAGCATAATCATGCACGAAATCAATGAAGTGAAAGATACTCCGGCAAACACTGGAATTAACGCGGGCCACTTTCTAGCGAACATGAAGCATATTCCGAATGTCATTGCAAAGATCATGTCAACTTTGATGGTGAATAACTTGCTGCCGATTAGCTTTAACACATCACGGACGCTCATTAACGGCAATTCAGGGGCATTGAATATTTCTGACTCGTCTTCTATGACTCGATTTAGTGATTTAGATTGAGTCTTTAATTCGTCAAGCTGCTTGAGATATTCCCAGTAGCGCAGGACTTCTTGATAATCTGAGTTCCCGTAAAGTTGAAAGCGTTCAAGATATTTTGCTTCTCGAAAGTCTATAATCAGGTCAAAAATTTTTGAATCATACACGAAGATTTTATTATTATTTCCGGATTTAGTCTCACTGCGAAGAGCTAAGAGTCTGACACACCAGCCGTCAAGAGCGTTGATCTTAGCAAGTGTTCTAGATATGCTCGAAGGATCCCGGCCGGTCAATAAAGCAATATCCTGAACGTGAAATAAAATTTTTTGAGATTTAGAGTCATGCAATAAATAATTTTCATGAGGAGCGAGTCTCTTATATTTTCTCTCAAGATATTCTCTGCGCTCGTGTGAGTCCCCCTGAAAGTTCATGAAGTCGTTAATGTAGCTTGTTATATTTCTGTGAATGAGTTCGCGGACTCTCTTGAATCTCTTGAAGCGTAGATTTAATTTCCTGATGCTCTCTTTGCTTAACCTGAACGACGGCAAGTTGATTCACCTCCTGAAGAATTTATAACGTGAGCCGGATGCATTCGATTTTGTAAAGTTCTGACCGTAAAATTAATTATATTACATGATTTATATATTATTATTGCAAATACAAATATGAATGGACTGATGATTTAGGACATGGCACTATTCGGCTTTATTATTACGATTATTGCAGCGTTATTCTCTTTAGTATTCGATCTCATCACGGCATATCCTCTTTATATGCTCGAGTTTATCAAAGGTCATGTGTTTGTCTTGGCCATGATGACTGGAGGCTTAGCATGTTTTATGTTAATAGCAGGCAGCTTCAAAGCGTGGAAGTATCGGGAAGGTTCACGAATGTTGATCTCTATAAGCGCACTTCTTTATATGTTCAGGTTATTTATACTTGATGTTGACTTGGCATGAAATTATAAAGAAATGCTGTTTGCGAGTTTCGTAATGCTTATATGTGTTCATATTGACATCAAGAAACGTGAAGAGGCTCTCAGGGAACAAGAAGAACGTGCAAAGTATGGACCGTTACTGAAAACTTACAAAAAGTTATAAACTAACTCTTATGTTTCATTCCTTGTTCATCGCGTTCATTTTCGCTGATGATACTTGCTAATCATGTTTGGTGTAACGCTCTGAAGGCTTTAAAACGACAAGTTGTTGTCGTTTTACCCGACTAACGAATCGGTACATATTAATAATTTCGTGTTAATGATTAATGATTAATTTTTTCCCGTAAGAATATAAATTTATGCTGGCGTTTAAGTCCCGGTCTATTACAGTTCCGCAATGTTTACAGTAATAAACTCTATCTGAAAGTTTTAAATCTCTCTTAATACTTAACCTAAACTCGCAAGAATTCTCCCACTTCTATAAGTGTGAGATGAATTGCGCTGTATATTATTAAGTTGAGCTGATAAAATCAATCACATTATGAACAGGACATATAAATTTCGAATATATCCAAAATAAAGAGCAAAGAGTTTTATTCGCAAAAACATTTGGGTGCGTGAGATTCATATATAACCGAATGTTAGCGGATAAAATAGCGGCTTATAGAGAGACCGGCAAGACACCAATGATAACGCCTGCACGATATAAGACTCAATATATATGGCTCAGAGAAGTAGACAGCCTAGCTCTAACAAATGCCCAGTTACATTTGCAGTCAGCGTATGTGAACTTTTTCAGCAGCAGGAGTTCCGGCTTCCCTAGATTCAAGAGTAAGAAGACGATCCGAAAGAAATACACTACGAATAATCAGAAGGGCAGCGTAAGGATAGAGAACGGAAAAATAAAGCTACCTAAAGTAATCGTTCAGCATCGTGAAATAATAGGTATAATCAAGAGTGTAGTGATAGAACAGACTCCGACAAGTAAATATTATGCGAGCATACTAACAGAATACGAAAGCCAAGTATCCGAAGCAGCTCTTAAAAAGTTTGTCGGTCTCGATTTTTCAATGCACGATTTATATGTAACTTCCAAAGGAGAACGAGCGAATTATCGCAGATTAGAACGTAAATTATCGCGTTTATGCCGACAGCACTCACGAACTAAACAAAGCAGCAAGAACCGTGAAAAGTTACGTCAAAAAATGTGCCTTGTATACGAGAAAATAACTAATCAACGAAAAGATTACCTGCACAAGAAGTCATATAAGCTGGCTGAAGAATATGATACAGTATGTGTAGAAGATTTGAATATGCGTTCAATGAGCCGTCAAATGAGATTAGGGAAGTCGGTAGCGGATAACAGTTTTGGAAAATTCCGTGAAATGCTGAATTACAAATTATATTTTTGAGGCAAAAAAGTTAATCATAATAAGTAAATGGTTTGTGTCAAGCCAGCTTTGCAGTGTATGCGGTTACAAGAATTCCCAAGTCAAAGATTTGTCGATAAGAAGCTGGAAATGTCCCTCATGTGGAGCAGAACATGATAGAGACATCAACGCAGCTATAAATATTCGCAACGAAGGAAAACGAATAACTACCGTAAGGACTACTGGAAGTAACGCTATGGAAAGGACGTAAGACGACTTCAGTCAGCACGAATGGAGCGCAGCCTTGTTGAAATAGGAATCTCCTGCTTCTATAAGCGGGGGTAGTTCACTAGTCTGCATGTACGCTTCAAATACACCTTTGCGGACATATTCGGCTTCAGGTTCTGCACCGTATGCGCTGAATGATGAAACGAATAATATTAACGTTATTAATAATATTTTTCTCATAATTTTCACATTTCATATATATATATTATACTGAATCAAACGGTTAAAGTTTTTGCTGCGGTTTGAATTATATAGCTTGAAGCAGAATATTTTCATGATCAAACGTGATAACATATCTTGCAGTGTTTTTCATGAAGCAGTGGAACCCTGCGAACGAATCACAGGGCAGCCAGCAAACTTTCAGCGAACATAATTATTTCATGCTCACTAAGCGAGTTAGTCTCAATCGTAAGAGTTATATTCTCATCATATCTTACTGCAAGCGATAGAGGCAGATTTTCATTTGTCTCAAGCACTGCCTTTTTCCCTGATATGCTCATGACTCTATAGCCTGAATTTGACGGTAGTAGTCCTTCTGAACCCTGAACGCTGTCTTTATCAGGAACATAGAGAGTCCCTGTGCCTTTGCCTTCTGTTAATATAATCAACAGCTCTTCTTTGGGAATGTCTCTAACGTAATTTTTATAGACACACCGGCCAAGATTTATATTATCAGGTTCAGTGATTAACGGCACGATATGTTCATTTTTGCTTGATGACACCCAGCCGTCGACTCTATTGGGAAGCTCTAAGGCTGCTGACAATGACGGAAATACTAACACTAATAATACTGCTAAAAATTTTCTCATGACCCTTTGACCTCCTGAAGCCATAATCTTCGGACTTGACTCAAGAAATTATCATAACACCTGCTCTGAAAATCAGGAAATGTGTAATCGAAGCTCTGCCACTGCTTGAATCTGAATCGCAGCGTAACTTCTGCGAAAATTCCATCGCGCAAATAAATTCTGTGAGCATGATCTTTAGTTGACGCAAGAATTAATCTCGCCCCGTCTACGTAGCCCGGATCGATGTTGACTGCCCTGACAGGCTTACGGCTTAGGGATTCGATCTCTATTGCCTGATGCTTCCAATCTGCGAGGCCTCCTGCACTGACCAGACCGTGGAAGCAAAAGAATCTTCGCGATAAATTTTTGTCTATATCGTCATAGTAATTAGTCTTGTCAAACGGAACAGAGTCGCTCTGAAGTTCAGGAACTCCCCATATTTTTGAAAGCTCGTTGACGCTCCAGGTTAATAAATCAGGATTATCTGACGGGTAAAGAATTCCTGTGATTCTCTTTACTCTTGGTGACGAAAATTTTTGCATGTAAATCCACCTCGTTATTATTATGCAAAATTAATTCTATCAGACCGATAAATTATATTATCGCGTGAATATTTATAATAAACAATTGAATCAGGAGTAATCAAAAATTGGACTGGAACATTTCGCAGTTATTAATAATATGTCCATTGATATTCATCGGCGGAGTCGTTGACGCAATCGGAGGCGGCGGAGGCTTAATCACCCTTCCTGCATACATGATAGCCGGGCTGCCTGTTCACTTCGCAATAGGTACGAACAAAGTAAGCTCATCAATGGGAACTTCAGTAGCTCTGACAAAATTCATGCTTGACGGATATATGCCCCTGAAGCTCTCTGTCGTAGGGATAATATGCGCTCTTATAGGCTCTTCACTTGGAGCAGAGACAGCTTTATTAATCGATGAGAAAATATTGAAGATTACTATGCTGTTTATCCTGCCTGTTACTGCTGTTTACGTCTTCAAGAGTCAGAATATCTTGACAGAAGAGCGGGACACTCAGAATGCTATAACAGGGCGGGTATATATAATCTGTATGCTTGTTGCGTTGACTATGGGCTTTTACGATGGCTTTTACGGTCCTGGCGCAGGGACATTCATGTTATTACTAATGGCAGGGGCAGCTCATCTCAGCGTCCAGAAGGCTAACGGAGTCACTAAGGCAATCAATCTCGCTACGAACGTTGCAGCACTTGCAGTATATTTCACAGAAGGAAAAGTTATTTTGCCGATTGGACTTGCAGCAGGACTCTTCAGCATAGCAGGAAATTATATCGGAGCGCGCTTCTTTGAAAAGGGAGGCTCTAAAGCTGTAAGACCTGTTATATTTATTGTGCTATCATTATTCTTCGTCAGGGTAATTTATGACTTATTATTTTAATTTACGTGAAAGGATTTGATTCACACATGCGCAAATTTATTCTTGCAGTAATTCTCATTCTCGCAGTGTCGTCAACGGCATTAGCTCACCCCGGAAAGCTCGACGCTAACGGAGGACATTACGACAAGGACGGCAATTATCACTATCACAAAGGCCCCAACGCAGCCGAAAGCATGGAGATCAGGCGCAACCAGATTTACAAGGCCGAAATAGTCAGAGTCGTTGACGGCGATACGGCTATAGTTTCGTTCATAACTGATGACGGAGTCAAATATAAGAACGAACGCGTCAGATTCTTAGGAGTCGACACACCGGAGACAGTTCACCCTAATAAACCGGTTCAGTATTACGGCAAAGAGGCCAGCGACTTCACAAAGAGTCAGCTAACAGGCAAAACAGTATGGCTTCAGACGGACGTTAATCCATATGACAGATATAACAGAATGCTTGCTTATGTGTGGCTTGAGGAACCTTCTAAGGCAGACTTGGACGACGAGGACGCAATCAAGGCCAAGATGTATAACGCTAAGTTATTGCTTGACGGTTATGCTCAGGCTATGACGATTCAGCCGAACTCAAGATACAGTGAAATATTCGTTAGATTCCAGAGAGAAGCAAGAGAAGCTAACAGGGGACTCTGGGGCGAAGAGGTTAATTAAGTAAAAAACTTTACGTGTAAAATAAAGGCCGTCTAACCCGTTATCGAGTCAGGCGGTCTATTTTTATATCGCATAGATTATAATCATAATTCATAGACTCATATTTATAGTTCAGAGAGGAGAATAATTAATCACCATGAAGAACCCTTTACTCGCAATTACAGAACACAGGCGCGAAGGAATATTAACGGGCATTGCGTCATACTGCACGGCTAATGAGTTAGTCATCGAAGCATTATTAGAGCAGTCAAAGCGTTTTGACGAGCATATCTTAATCGAAGGCACTGCGAATCAAATTAACCAGTTCGGAGGCTACACAGGAATGACTCCGAAAGATTTTCGTGATTACGTTTTCGCGATCGCTGACAGAATAAACTTTGACCGAGAAAAAATTATTCTGGGAGCAGATCACTTCGGGCCGTTGGTCTGGGCAAATCTTGATGAGTCAGAAGCTATGACTAACGCAAAAGAACTCGTGAAACTCGCAGTCAAGGCAGGCTTCAAGAAAATTCACATTGATACAAGCATGAAACTTGCAAGCGATTCACCTGATGAGAAATTATCCGATGAAGTAATTGCAGAACGCGGGGCAGTGTTGATTTCAGAGTGCGAGAAGGCTTATCAAGAGCTGTTAAAATCTAACCCTGACGAGATGAGACCGGTTTATATAATAGGCTCAGAAGTTCCCATACCCGGAGGCACTCAAGAGGAAGATTCAGGGCTTCAGGTTACAAGAGTCACGGACTTTGAGAACACTATTAACACCTACAAGCGCAAATTCTCAGAGCATAAAATTTCAGAGAGATTACAGGACGTTATCGCTGTCGTAGTTCAGCCAGGAGTCGAATTCGGAGACAAAGATATTCACGAATATAATAGAGCTGCTGCGAGTGAGTTATGTGCAAGTCTCAAAAATTATCCTGATGTAGTTTTCGAGGGACATTCAACGGATTATCAATCACCGGAGAAGTTAAGACAGATGGTCGAGGACGGAGTCGCGATTCTGAAGGTCGGCCCGGCTCTGACTTTCGCATTACGTGAGGGATTATTTGCCCTGAGCATGATTGAGAAAGAGCTAATTCACGATGAGAGTCAGCGCGCAAACTTTATCGAAGTATTAGAACGAGTCATGCTTGAGAGTCCTGAGAACTGGCAGAAGCACTATCACGGCTCGGACGAAGATAAAAGGCTCGCGAGAAAATACAGCTATTCAGACCGTTGCAGATATTATATGACTCGACCTGAGATTAAAGCAGCTATTAATAAATTATTTGCTAATATTGACTCTCTTAATGAAATACCTGCCGGAATGTTAAGACAGTACATGCCCCTTCAATATTTGCGGATTCGCGGGGGAATGCTCAAGGTGAAAGCTGCTGAACTTGTAAAAGACTGCGTTAGAGAATGCGCAGAAGATTATAATTACGCGGTTAAAGTTAATTATCTCAGGAGGTAATAATAAATTGCTTGTAACATCACGAGAACTTTTGCTCGATGCCCAGAAAAATAAATACGCTGTCGGAGCTTTCAACGTCGAAAATATGGAGATGGTTCTTGCTGTCTTGAACGCTGCCGAGGAGACAAAATCACCGGTCATAATGCAGACGACTCCGGGGACTCTGAAATATGCTGGTGCAGATTTTTACTTTGCTAATATCAGGGCTGCTGCTGAACGTTCAAATATTCCTGTAGTTTGCCATTTGGATCACGGAAATTCATTCGATATAGCAATAAAAGCATTTCACACCGGTTACACGTCTATCATGATTGATGGGAGCAAATTAAAGTTTGAAGATAATATCGCGCTCACTAAATCAGTAGTAGAAGTCTGCCACGCCGGGAATATACCTGTTGAAGCCGAACTTGGCCGAGTCGGAGGCAAAGAAGACGATCTTGACAACACAGGCATTCATAACCCATTCACAGACCCTGACGAAGCAGCAGAATTCGTTGAACGCACAAAATGTGATTCTCTAGCAGTAGGAATCGGAACAGCACACGGAGTCTATAAGGGAACGCCTCAGGTAAATTTTGAAGTCTTGAGCAAGATTCATGAACTGGTAAGCGTGCCTCTTGTCCTTCATGGAACTTCAGGAGTCCCTGACGATCAAGTTATTAAATGCATTAATATGGGAATGTGCAAAGTGAATTACGCTACTGATTTGAGAATAGCATACACTCACGGCGTAAAAGAATACTTGCAGGGGAGTCCGGAAGGCTTTGACCCTAAGAAATACGGCGCAGTCGGAATGACAGAAGTAACGCGCTATGTCATTGAAAGAATGCATGTTCTAGGGAGCTGCAACAAGGCTTAATACGAGACTCCGGCATCTTTCAGGAAATTAATAATATACGGTAGAGCTGCTCCTATCGTAATATTGTGAGAAGGCATCCTGCTTATGAGAATGAAATCATCGTTTTCATCAAAAGGGGTGCTTTCTCTTATTTTGTCATATAAAATCTTAACGTCATTTTCTGTGAAGTAGGGTGCTAAGTGTCCGCCGAGAATATATTTTGTGTCTATAAATAAATGAAGATTTGCTATTAATTTCGCAAGATAGTCAAGGAACTTTGCCCAGCGTTTTGACTCGTTGACTCTCCCTTCTCTGACATGATTAAAAAAGTCTTCGGGGTCATCGTCTCCCAATAATGCCGACATTGAGCAGACAGTCTCAAAGCAGCCCCGTTTACCGCAATAGCATAAATTATTTTCGCCTTCAGGTTGAATGTGTTCAAAAGTTGCGCTGTGTCTGTGCATTCCGTTTAAAATTTTTCTGTGATAGATAACTGCGCCTCCTAAGTGAACGCTTAATGATAAATAAATTGCACTCGTCAATTCAGGAGACACCCATAATTCAGACAAAGCTGCCCCGTCAGGTTCATGAACGAATATACACGGATAATCAAGCCACTTAGTGAACACTTCTATTTTGAGTCCCGTACACTTTAATATTTCGCCGTAAATTACAGTTTTGCCGTCATCTGAAACGAGCCCCTGAAGAGCAAAGC
The DNA here is from genome assembly GCA_017439345.1 of Synergistaceae bacterium. Lineage (GTDB taxonomy): Bacteria > Synergistota > Synergistia > Synergistales > Aminobacteriaceae > JAFUXM01. Next base: position 26,135 of record JAFSJJ010000025.1, on the reverse strand, counting down.
CTATCCCTAAAATTTTTCTTGAAGCGTCATGAATATTAAGAGAGTCAATAAAGTTTTTAACACGTTCGCTGATGTATTTATAATATTTCTCATCGTTAGTGAAATTAATTTTTATGACTTCACGCTTAATCTTTGAGCCGTATAAATTTATCGCAATTATCTTTATCTCGTTAATTAATATTTCGACTCCTACAGCAATTTTATAATCAGAGTCAGCTGACCATATAGAAGGCTTTCTCCCGGATTGACCGGATTGATTCGAGTCAGGCAGTGCGCTCTTAATTATGAGTCCGTCTTCTTCGAGTTCACGGAGATTATATGCTACAGTCGGGCGGCTGATGTTGAGGGCTGAAGAAATTTCTTGCTGCGAGATCCCTTTAGTGCCTCGTCTGTAAATGCATTCGTAGATTCTATTTCTGTTATTCTGTTTGATTTGTCCGGGCGTTATGCTTTTCTTCATGCTGCGAGTGAATAAGAAACCTCCTGAAAATTTATGTGTATATTATATATTTTCTCGTTGACAAATAATAATAATTCTTGTATCTTTATGTCAACCAATTTTACAAAACCATTTTACATAATTAAATAATATATTCCTCGTAACTTCCTCTTTGCATAATTAAATTTTTATTGGGAGGGGTCTTATTTGGGTATTGTCGAAAAAATGCGTCTTGACGGCAAAAAAGGTTTCGTCACAGGTGCAGCACGCGGCATAGGCAAATGTACGGCTACAGCTTTTGCAGAGGCAGGAGCAGATATTGCCATCGTTGACATGGACATAACCGAAGCAGAGAAGACAGCTAAGGAAATTGCAGAGTCAACAGGGCGCAAAGTTATAGCCATCAAGTGTGATGTTACTGACGAAGCACAGGTTCAAGCAATGGTTGACAAGGTCGTGGCTGAACTCGGAGGGCTTGACTTTTGCCACGCCAACGCAGGAATTTGCATCAACGAAGCTGCTGAAAAGATGACTTATGCTCAGTGGAAAAAGAATATTGATGTCAATCTCAACAGCGTATTTCTCACTGACACAATAGCAGGCAAATACATGCTCGAACACGGCGGAGGTTCGATTATCAATACTGCGTCAATGTCTGCTCATATCGTCAACGTTCCCCAGCCTCAGTGCGCCTACAACGCGTCAAAGGCAGGAGTAATACAGCTCACTAAATCACTTGCTATCGAGTGGGCAAAGCGCGGAGTCAGAGTCAATTCAATAAGTCCAGGTTATATCGGCACAGATTTAACGTTAAGTTCTGAATTCTTGAAGCCCCTAATTGCAAAATGGAACGAGCTGGCACCTATGGGAAGATTAGGCAAGCCTGAAGAGTTAGAGTCAATCTGCGTTTACCTGGCCGGAGACACAAGCACTTTCACTACAGGATCAGATTTCATTCTTGACGGAGCATTTACCTGCTTCTAGTCCGCTAATTAATAAATTTTTATCACAAAGGAGAAATTTTTTATCATGAAGAAAAGTATTATCGCGTTGTTATGTGCCCTTCTCGTTATCGCAGCTCCCGTAGTTCTCTATGCAGCAGACACAGGCAAGACTGAAGGCGTTCAGGCAAGCCCGGAATTTTACGCAAAGGCAAATCTTGAAGTCCTCAAGGGTAAGAAAATCGGTATCACTATTCAGTCATTACAAAATGCTTACTGGGCAGGAGTCATGACAGCACTCGGTGAAATTCTCCAGGCCGCCGGGGCTGAGTACACGATTGTAGGATGTAATGACAGTTCAGCGACTCAGATTTCCCAGATTGAAAATTTTGTGTCAGCAGGCTGTGATTTAATAATGGTTCACCCTTCAGACGCTAATGCAGTAGAAGACGCATGTGCAGAAGCAAGAAACTTCGGTATCAAAGTTATGTGCTGGGACGATCCTATGACGAACACTGACGCAAACTGGGTGCTTAATAACACGAATCTCGGAATAGCAATCGGAGAACTTGCAGGAGATTTTATTAATCAGCACTACAGCTCAGAGAAGAAGGCAGAAGTTACGATAATCGGCTACCCTCAGACGGTTATATTACTTGAGCGCGCTAACGGAATCAAGATAGGACTTGAGAACAAGGCAGCAGGTAAATATGACATCGTTGCAGAAACAGCAGCAATTGAAGCAAACGTTGCCCAGAACGCTGTAGAGACGATTTTACAGGCTCACCCGAACTGCAAAGTCTTCACAGGAATCGGAGCAGGCGCAATGATCGGAGCAGATGAAGCTCTTCAGATTGCAACAGGCGGCAAAATTCCCGAAGATATGGGCGTATTCACAACGGACGTTACAAAGCAGCAGTTAGGACAGCTCGCAGATCCTACGTATCCGGCAAAAGGTATTATCGGCTTTGAGGGTTCAGACGAGGACACGGGCAGGTCATGTGCTTCAATGTTCGCATTAATTCTTGAAGATAAAGTCGGAGCCAAAAACGTTTTCAGAGGTGTAGCTCCTATTACTCCTGAGACAGTCGCAAAGATTCAGGCAGGTATGAAATAAGCATCATGTAATTTCCTGACTCCTGGTGCGAATCAGGAGTCTTTATTTTCGCAGGAGGTGTAAATTTACAGTGAGTGAAGATTATGTTCTTGAACTCGAACACATTCGCAAAGAATATCCCGGAGTAATCGCCCTGAAAGATGTTACGTTACAATTAAGACGCGGTGAAATTCTCGGACTCATAGGCGAAAACGGCGCAGGTAAATCGACTCTCATAAAATGCTGTTCCGGAGCAGTTATCCCTACAAGCGGCAAGATAAAAGTCAAGAAGGATAAAGACGGCGAAGTCAAAGAATTTACGCGGATGACTCCACAGCTTGCTTCTGAAAACGGAATTGCTATTATCTATCAGGAATTTAACAACGTCGGCGAACTCTCAGCAGCAGAAAATATGTTTCTCGGCCGTCCCATTCTCAAGAAAAACGGAATTATCATAGACCGTAAAGCAATGGAAGAAGAGGCAGCAAAGGCATTCGAGCAGCTTAATATAAAGATTAATCCCCGAACACTCGTTAAAAATTTGTCGGTAGGTTATCAGCAGATGGTCGAGATAGCGAAGGCCATTCAGCAAAATGCTCAAGTCCTAATCATGGACGAACCAAGCGCGCCCCTTACTACTAATGAAGTTGAGAGCATGTTTAAAGTAGTCGAGCTGTTGAAGTCAAAAGGAGTCTCAATAATTTATATTTCTCACAGACTAGAAGAGATATTCAGACTCAGCGACCGAATCGAAGTTATCAGAGACGGCGAATATGTAGACACGCTGATTACTGACAAAGACCCCGCTACTATTCCGAATCAAGTCGATGATTTAATAAAGCTGATGGTAGGCCGTGAAATGACTCAGAAATATCCTCCCCGTCAGCCTTGTATACGTGATGAAGTTGTCCTTGAGCTTGATAACGTCTCAGGCAACGGCGATGAAAATATTTCGTTCAAAGTCCATGCAGGTGAAGTGTTAGGACTCGGCGGTCTTGTCGGAGCAGGAAGGACTGAAATAGCACAGGTAATATTCGGCTCTCGACCAAAGGATTCAGGCAGAATAATTTTCATGGGTCAGGAGATTAACCCGCGCTCACCCAGAGAAGCAATTAATCTCGGTATAGCTTTATTACCTGAAGACAGAAAGCGTCACGGAGCATTACTCACAAATTCAATCAAGAATAATATTTCAATGCCGATTTATGAGCGCATATCAAAAGCTACTGTGATAAATAAAAAGCGTGAACACTCAATAGCAGAAGGTTATAGAGAAGATATTCAAATTAAGTGTCCGAGTATTCATCAGCTTGTAAAGAATCTTTCAGGCGGCAACCAGCAGAAGGTCATATTAGCAAAGTGGCTCGCTGCACAGTCAAAGCTAATCATATTCGATGAACCTACAAGAGGTATTGATGTCGGTGCAAAGTTCGAGATCTACAAGTTAATTAATGACTTAGTGGAAGACGGAGTCGCAGTCCTCATGATTTCGTCTGAAATGGAGGAGTTAATCGGAATGTCCGACAGAATCGTTGTTCTTGCAGAAGGGAAAATGATGGGCGAGCTTCACAAGGACGAATTCAACGCAGATACAATCATGACTTACGCTTCAGGAGTCATCCCAGAGAACAAGAAGGAGGCAATATAGTAAATGGAACAAAATAGATTCGCAGCAGCATTCAAGCAAAATGCAATATGGCTTGTGTTCATAATAGAGATAGCAATTTTCGCGTACTTTAATCCTAAATTCCTGAGCCTTCCCAATATAATTAATATTTCGCGCCAGGTTTCTTATTACGGTATAGCTTCAATCGGTATGACGTTCGTTATTCTCATTGCGGGCATTGATTTATCTATAGCTTCAATAGTCGTTCTCGTTAATGTAGTCTGCGCGTATTTAATGATGAATCTAGGCTGGAACATGTGGCTTGCAATTCTCGTATCTATCATCATGGCTACGTTAATCGGAGTCTTGAACGGCTTCATGGTCTCGACAATCGGAATCCCTGCGATTATAGCAACGTTTGCTTCACAGACTATATTCAGGGGACTCGCATATATATTATCAGGAGGTCTCCCTATTCCTGACGTTTTGAGATATGCTCCTGAAGTAGGACTCAACGGTAATCCGACACTGAGTTTCTTTGCAAGATGGACTCTCAATCACTGGTCAATATTCCCTAAAACCGGTATAGGCTTAATCCCTGTCTGTGCAATAATCATGGTTATATGTTTTGCTATCGGCAGTTTCATTCTGAATAAATCATACTTCGGGCGTTACTTCTATGCAATCGGAGGCAATGAAGAGGCTTCGGAGTTATCAGGAATTCGAGTCAGCAAAATGAAATATTTGATTTACGCGTTATCAGGCTTCTTTGCAGGACTTGCAGGCATTATAGTTTTATCGCGTACAGGTTCGGCGCAGGCTTCATCGTTAGTAGGCTTTGAGTTCGAGGTTATAACTTGCGTAGTTCTCGGCGGTGTCTCAGTCGCAGGAGGTATCGGCCATATGTCAGGAGTCATTGCAGGCGTGTTGATAATCGGCTCACTCAAAAGCGGAATGGTCATGATGAACGTCAGCGAATATACTCAAATGGTAGTTCAAGGCTTGGTGCTTGCTATTGCTGTAGGCTTTGACTGCTTCTCTAAGAAACGCAACGCAGGATAATAAAATTTCATGCTCCTGTCATGTAGAATTAATCACGAAAATTTTTTGATAGGAGCAATGTTTAACATGTACGAGATTGACGCAAGATTTAATGACTATTTCAGCGAGTTAGACCCGGCGAGACGACTCGAAATTCTAAACGCTATGCAGGACGATGAAGATTCACAATATCTGCACAGGCTTTACTCTGAACGCTATAGAGATAATAAAGACGTATGGCTGTGGCGCGCTATATGTCTTGAGATGCTATACGGACAATGGAGGCTGTTCAAGTCATCGAGAAATAAAGAAGTCCGGGGAATTCTTAAGGAACTTCACGCAGATAATGACTCACATCATGAATTTATTTATCGCGAATATAGAAACGTTGCGAGGCGTTATTTGTCTACGTGCAAGAGTTCAGGTTACGCGAGTTCTTTAATGGGACTGAAACAGGCAAGCGATGACGAGAAAGTTATTAAAGCGTGTCTTGATATTTGGCAGATGTCGGAAGGCATAGCGCGTCAGGAAAATTTGCGGGATAACATGCAGATATGGATTAAGGCACTTTATGATGAGCTTATTAATTATGATCCACTCTGCAAGCTGGAATACTCGCGGTTAAGCAGTAAATGATTAATTAAGGAGGAAAATTTTTATCATGTCAGAGAAAATGACTCAAGAAGTAATGCTTGAACCCAAGAAAATAATATTCAGAGAAGTAGACGTACCCGAACCCGGCCCGGATCAAGTACTAGTCAAGATTAAGCGTATAGGTATCTGCGGTTCTGACATTCACGTTTATCACGGCACCCACCCTTATACTTCATATCCAATAGTACAGGGTCATGAAGTCAGTGCTCAGGTTGTCAAGTGCGGAGAGTATGCAAAGAAGTTCAAGCCCGGCGACAGAGTAGTCCTTGAGCCTCAAGTAGTCTGCGGAAGGTGCTACCCATGTTTACACGGAAAATATAATTTGTGCGAGAGTCTTAAAGTTTTCGGTTTCCAGACCACAGGAACAGGCAGCGAATATTTTGCAATCGATGAGAGCAAAGTTACACCCCTTCCCGATGAGTTAAGCTATTCTGACGGCGCAATGATGGAACCTCTTGCTGTTACCGTTCATGCTGCAAAGAGATTCCCTGATGTCAAAGGCTGCAACGCTGTAGTTCTGGGCTGCGGACCTATTGGGATATTATTAATTCAGTCGTTAAAGGCTTTGGGAGCTGCTAAGGTCATGGCAACGGACATTTCAGACGGAAGGCTTGAACTTGCAAAATCTCTCGGAGCTGATGTAGTTGTCAACACCATAAAAAATGACTACAAGCAGGCAGTACTTGATACATTCGGCCCTGATAAATACGATGTTGCTTACGAGTGTGCAGGCAGTGATATAACTATGGATCAGGCTATCCAGAACGCACGCAAAGGCAGCACTATAATTTTAGTCGCAGTGTTTGGGAAAAAGGCTAATATTGACCTGGCCAAGCTCAATGACTCAGAATTAGATTTGAATACTTCAATGATGTACAGGCATGAAGATTTTGTTGACGCTATAAAATTCGTCCAGGAAGGCAAGATTCAGCTCAAGCCCTTACGTACTGCCCACTTTGCATTCAAGGACTGGCCTAAAGCGTATGAGTTCATTGACAATAATCGCGAAAATACTATGAAAGTTATTGTTGACGTTGACCCAGAGGAGAACGACGAATAATGAAGCTGACTTATGACGGCTTGAAGGATTCTGACTCATGGAAGGCTGCAAATATTGAGCTTCCCTCGTACAATCCTGAAGAGTTAGCAGAGAACACGAGACGAGATCCTAAATGGGTTCACTTTGGAATCGGCAACATATTTAGAATCTTTATCGGGGGCATAGCTGATAAGTTAATTCGTGAAGGATTATTAGACAGGGGAATAACCTGCGTTGAGACTTTTGACTATGACGTTGTAGATAAAATTTATAAACCGTTTGATAATCTTGCTCTGTCAGTGACTCTTCATGAGGACGGCAGGACAGATAAAAGAGTTCTCGGCTCATTGTGTGAGGCTCTGAAAGCTCCTGAAGACTGGGAGAGATTAAAGCAGATATTCACGAATCCCGGATTGCAGCTCGTATCATTCACGATAACAGAGAAGGGTTACGCTCTTCACGGTTCGGACGGCAAATATTTCAAGTTCGTTGAGTCCGACATGAACAACCCCGATAAGCCCTCCGGAGCAATGGCAATAGTTACGGCTATGTTATTCGAGAGATTCAAGGCAGGAGCAAAACCTCTCGCGCTCGTCTCAATGGATAATGTATCTCAGAACGGCAGAAAGTTACGCGAGAGCATCATAGAGACCGCTGAAACTTGGCAGGCTAAAAATTTCGTTCCCAGTGAGTTTATTGCTTACGTCAAAGATGAGAGCAAGATTGCATTTAACTGGACTATGATAGACAAGATAACGCCCCGGCCGTCTGATGATGTAGGCAAAATGTTATCTGACTCAGGCGTTGAGGACATGAACACGGTTATAACGTCAAAGAGAACGTATATAGCTCCGTTTGTCAATGCAGAAGCCCCTGAATATCTCGTAATAGAAGATAACTTCCCAAACGGAAGACCGCCCCTTGAAAGAGCTGGAGTCTACATGACTGACCGCAAGACCGTGAACTTGTCAGAACGCATGAAGGTTACTGCCTGCTTGAATCCTATTCATTCGGCTTTGTGTACTTATGACAGAATGTTAGGCTATGAGTTTTTTGCTGATGGAATGCACGATAAAGATTTGGCAGAACTCGCGCGTCAGGTCGGTTACGTTGAAGCGTTGCCCGTTGTTGAAGATCCCGGAATTATTTCACCCGCAAAATTTCTCGATGAGTGCATGAATGTCCGCTTCCCTAACCCCTATTTAGGCGATACCAGCGCAAGAATAGCTACGGATATTTCACAGGGACTCGCATTCAGATTCGGTGAGACAATCAAGGCTTACGTTTCGCGTTACGGTTCAGCAGAGAAGTTGAAGGCTATACCGCTTGCTATAACGGGGTGGCTGAGATATTTATTAGCTCTCGATGATGAAGGCAGGAATTACGAACTTTCACCGGATCCATTGAATCAGGAGTTGACTCAACAGCTTGCAGGAGTCGAACTTGGGAAGCCTGAGACTTTAACAGGACAGCTTAAGCCGATACTTAGCAACGCAAATATTTTCGGAGTAAATCTCTATGAGGCCGGTATAGGTGAAAAGATTGAGTTAATGTTCAGTGAGGAAATTGCAGGAGTCGGAGCAGTGAGAAAGACTCTTCACAAGTACTTAGCGTAAATAATAAACCGGTTGAGCCTTCATTGACCCAGCCGGTAAAATTTTCTTTAAGATTTAAATCTTCTCCATAAATTAGACATAGCAGGAACCGCCATAAGAAATAGCATATAATACTGTTCATATCTGTATCTGGTCTGTGTCTCGAATAATATATATGTGATAAAATAACCGCCGAAGATTAATGCAGGCAGCGCAATTTCATTTAGTCTCAGAATCTTTCTTGTGCAGCACCGAATACCAGAAAACAAGACGCTCAAAAAATATATGCATATCCCGGAAATATTTAATATATTTATCATTACAGGATAGCGTCTAGCAAAGTCAATACCTATGTAACCGAACTGATTATCAAATGAACCGGAGAAGTATACCATTTTTCTGTATACAAATTTGATGATGTCAAAAGTTTTCGTCCGTAATATAGTATTAATATAATTCTGAGCAGCAGCCTTGTACGCATCGTAATTAAAGCCGTAAAATTTGAGATCATAATAAAGATTCGTATATTCTGCACTTGTTGTATACTGATTTGTAATGCCGTTCCCTGTGAGACCGAGAGACAGCTTGAACCACAAATTATTAGTATTCAGTCCATAAGGTGCAAGACCTGAAGCAATGAATATATTATTTACTGCACTGTTTATGATCAAGTACGCTGTTATAGTAATTACTGCAATTAAGATATATGCTTTATCTCTATAAAGAAGTGCTTTCAAAATAGAGAGAATAAAAATTGCAATTACAATGACTATTGCCGTTGGACGCATGAACACAGCAAGATATAAAAATAATCCTGTAATTATCCATACGTACCATCTATTAAAGTTTAAATTATCAGCGTATTTCAGGTACATATAAACTGCCAGTGCCTCAAACAGCATAGCTTCATGTGAATTATTCAGAATTCCTGAACCCATAAATATAAACGGATAACACATAAAGAGAGTTGCTCCGCAAAGAGATGTCCTGATTCCTGTATATAAGCGAAGTGTCTTGTAAATTATAATATTTGTCAGTGCTATAACGATTATTATAACTATTTTAGCTGCAGCAAGACTCCCGTGAAAGAGCCTGAATAGTATAGACAAGTAAAACGCATAACCTATCTGATAATTAAACATGCAGAAATAATCATCTTTTCTCAGAGCGCGTTCATGAAATGTCCCGTCAACAATTTGTCCTGCGCCTTCCCAAAGAACTCTGTAATCACTGACCGGCCGTGCCTGTACGTAATAATTCCAGATCAGAAGCATAATCAATGATGTTAATAACAAAAAAGTTATCGATGCAGTATCAGTTTTTATTTGCCTTGAGAGTGCAGCAACTATATAAACAAGAACAACAGTGCATAATATCCCGGCAGCAAATGTAATTGAGATAAGTGTTTCTCTATGTATTCTGAATATACAGCGCAAATAAAAAATAAGTGAAAACATTATTAGTAGAAGTGCAATGTCGTTAAATATTTTAGATATTCTTGACTCCTGAAGCATTTTTCCCGTCATCTCCTAGATAATTTTATTTTTATCGGAACATAACACATACGCTCTCAACATGTGCAGTCTGAGGAAACATATCAAACGCCCTGAGACTCTCAAGCCTGTAGCCGTAACCAGATAAAATTTTGCAGTCCCTCGCCAGTGTCGCAGGATTACATGATACATAAATTATTTTTCTGATTCCGAAATTATTTATTGCGTCAATAACTCGTCTCTCGCAGCCGTCTCTAGGAGGATCAAGAACTACTGCATCAAATTTTGACTCGTTCAGGTCGCCTATAATCTCTTCAGAACGTCCGCAAAGGGCATTAACGTTAGCAAAATTATTCGCGTGAAGATTTTTCACAGCCATTTTGACAGCTCCCCGCCATTCTTCGATACTTGTAACGTGTGAGGCGTTCTCAGCAAGATAGCATGTAAGCGAACCCGTTCCGCTGTAGAGTTCGAGAACATTTTTTGCGTCTTGAACCTGCGAGCTTGCATACGTAAATAATTTCTCGGCTTGGCCTGTGTTGACCTGAAAGAATGAAGCTGTATCGAACATTAATTTATATTTATCGAGTCTTTCACTGATTAAGCCTGTACCGGTTAAATTTTCTGTGTAAGTGCCTAATATGACATTTCCCTGCTTCGAGTTGTGATTTATAGTTAAAGTGTCAGGACGCGCCGAATTTCCTAGAGATACAAGAGCTTTGACGCTTTTAGCTGAGAGCCTGCCGTTAATCACGAATGATAATAAACTTTCACCCGTATTAATTCCTGTCCGCGCTATGATGTGCCGTAATTTTCCTGTGCCTTCGAGTTCGTTATAGCCATCGAAAGGGTAATTGTTATTATCAAGTGAATCTAAAATTTTTCCGTAGATTTCATTTAATCTCTTAGCGTTGACCGGGCACTGCCTGATTAATTCGAGTCTGTGAGTCCCTGCCCTGTAAAAGCCTGTGATAATTCTGCCGTGAAAGTCCTGAACAGGGAAAGCAGCTTTGTTTCTATAACCCCATGAACTTGGAGAAGGCTCACATGTTAAATGCTCAAAGAGTTTTGAGTCAAAGCCTCCGATTCGAGTCATTGCATCTCGGACTATGGCAGCCTTTAATATTAATTGCGTCTCATAATTTGCGTGTTGAAGCTGACATCCCCCGCAGCGTGAATAATATTTGCATCTGGGACTTATTCGGCCTGAACATGATTTTATGACGTTAAGAGTGCCTGCGATCATGAAATCTTTTTTGCGAGAGACAACTTCAGCATTAACGACTTCACCGGGCAAAGCTCCCTGAACGAACACAACGCCTTGATTAGTCCTTGCTATGCCTGTTGCGTCCGTTGAGAGTGCTGTAATTTTTAGCTCTAAAGTTTCGTTATGATTATGCTTCATTATTTTATCTTGGCCGCCAGAGTCTGCACCCGTTTTAACGTTAGCTCGAAGCAGTCAGCAATCTCCTGAAATGTCATTTTGCCTGCTTCTAAACACTTTAATGCAAGTCTCTCTTTGGCTTTCTTTTCGCCTCTCTGTTCGGCCTTAGCTTCCCGCTCTTCAAAATAATTACTTATTGTAAGCATTCCGGCTTCATCCTCCTTAAAAAAATTTTACGCGTTCTGACAATCTCGGCAGATACATATCATCAGCATTAGGACATCGCAGGTCATGAATTAATTTCCATATGTCCGTGCCGTCGTCTTCTGCTGAAGCGTTGATATATATTATATGCGAGCCGTCATCGAATCGCTTTAACGCTCCGTCAATATATCTGTGTATCGTGTATATAGTCTGATTCAGTCCTATAATGTCATTTTATACTCCTCATCAGCAATTAAACCATTTTCTCAGGATTGACGACTTCAGAGAACTCTTCAGGACTCAACAGGCCAAGCTCTGAACATGCCTCACTCAGCGAAATATTTTTCTCATGGGCAAGTTTAGCAACCCGTGCTGCGTTCTCGTAGCCTATGACAGGATTTAAAGCCGTAACGAGCATTAATGAACGTGTCAAGTTCTCGTGCATTTTGTCTCTATTCGCCTTAATTCCTGACGCGCAGTTATTATTAAATGAAGTTATTGACTCGCTTAGTAATCTCACTGACTGCAAGAAATTATAAGCACACACCGGCATAAACACGTTAAGTTCAAAATTTCCCTGTGAAGCAGACATACTCACTGCAACATCATTAGCCATGACCTGAACGGCGACCATAGTAACCTGTTCGCACTGAGTAGGATTTATTTTCCCCGGCATGATTGAGCTTCCCGGTTCGTTCTCAGGGATAAAGATTTCACCCAGACCGCAGCGAGGGCCTGAAGCAAGCCATCTCACATCGTTAGCAATTTTCATCATATCGGCAGCAAGAGCTTTCACTGCACCATGAGCAAAGACTATCTCACTTTTTGAGGTCAACGCATGAAATTTATTTTGTGCAGGAGAAAATTTATGTCCTGTTAATTGAGTAAGTGCTTTCGTAACTTCAACGTCAAAATTTTTCGGAGCATTAAGTCCCGTTCCTACAGCAGTCCCCCCGATTGCAAGATTGCTTAATGAATTTAATGATTGAGTCAAGGCTTCAAGATTTACTTCAAGGCTGTTGCGCCACCCTGAAATTTCCTGAGAAAATCTCAACGGCGCAGCGTCCTGTAAATGAGTCCTTCCCGTCTTGATTATGTCAGAGTTCTCTGATTCAAGTCTCGTGAACGTGTTAATTAACTCTTTCACAGCAGGTATTAACTTATCACGAACACTCAAGACTCCCGCGATATACATTGCTGAAGGGAAAGTGTCATTTGAAGACTGCGACATATTAACGTCATCGTTAGGGTGTAATAATTTCCTGCCTGCTAATTCATTGCCCCTGTTCGAGATAACTTCATTAACGTTCATGTTTGACTGAGTCCCCGAACCTGTCTGCCAGACGACTAACGGAAAATGAGAGTCAAGTTCACCTGCAAGAATCTCATCACAGACCCGTGAAATAACATCAAGTTTTTCTTGAGTCATTCTCTGAGGCAGTAATATATTATTCGCAGCTGCACAAGCCTTCTTGAGATACGCGAACGCCCTTATAATTTCTGCGGGGATTGTTTCGATTCCTGCTCCGATTTTGAAATTCTGCCTGCTTCTTTCGGTCTGAGCACCCCAGTACCTGTCTGACCTGACTTTGACTTCACCGAGCGTGTCATGTTCGACCCTGTATTTGCACTCGTATTCGTGTTTGATTTCCGTTTTGGATCTGCTCCTTCCCATTGAAAATTTTCACCCAGATAGAATTTGCGTGCTAATTCGTTGCCTGCTACTTCTCTGGGAGAACCTGATAAAAATATCTGTCCGTCATGAATTAAATATGTCCTGTCCGTAATCGAAAGTGTCTCTCTAACATTATGATCTGTTATTAACACTCCGTAGCCCTGATGCTTTAACTCGTGAATCATTGATTGAATATCTGCAACTGCAATAGGGTCAATTCCGCTGAAGGGTTCATCGAGTAAAATAAATTTCGGTTTCAGAGTCAACGCCCTTGCGATCTCAACACGTCTTCTTTCACCGCCTGAGAGTGCATAGCCTTTAGTATCTGCAATGTGAGTAATCTTGAACTGTTCGAGCAGGGTCTCCGTTAATTCTTTCGCGAATCTCTGTTTACCTGTTTCCTGCCAGACAAGATTAATATTTTCACGAACCGTTAAATTCCTGAACACAGACGCTTCTTGAGGAAGATAGCCAATGCCAGCCCTTGCACGTTCATAGACAGGTAGAGCCGTTATATCTCTGTCATCAATCATGACGCTCCCCGAATCAGGTTTTATGAGTCCTACTATCATATAGAATGAAGTTGTCTTGCCTGCACCATTAGGGCCAAGTAAGCCTACGACCTCGCCTTCTTTGACGTAAATGCTGACTCCCCCGACGACAAGCCTGCCGCTGTAACTCTTTCGTAAATCTGTAGCTGTCAGTCCCTTAACCTTCATTTTCTGCGAGTCCTCACTCTTCGTGTCTTATTCTGAGTCTGAGTCTTCTCGTCCTCTTTAGGCTGAATTTCTATTTGAGTCCCTGCAGGTTTCTTGTTATTCCTTCGTTCGCGGGTTAAATCTATCGTGATTTCAGCCCTGTCTGTAGTAGTCTGTCCGTCCCTAGTTCGTGTAATACCTCCTAGAGCTTCGACTCTGTTCTGAGCAGGGAAATATACAACTGAGTCAGACCTGAGAGTCCGCCCTCCCTGAACTGCAACGACATGACCGCTTACTACAACGCTTCCCCTTGCAAGTGAATAGAGAGCGTGATCTCCCCTCAAGCTGACTGCATCGCCCTTATTCTTAGGCTTGCCCCTGAGCCAGACTCCTGTTTTTGCTGTCATCTCCTGAAGTTCTCCGTATTTGAGAACTCCTTCAACTGAATCTGCTCCGAAAGACATTCCTTGAGATATATCTTCGAGATTGCGGACTTTCACGAGCCAAAATTTAGTCTGTCTGTCTCCTCCTGAAGGTTCATCGACTCCCCCGAAGCCTGAGACCGTCAACCTGTCTGCGTCTATCCTCATTGAGCCTATACCGCCTTTGACTCCGTTCTGAAATTTGCAAGTCGGAACATTTGCGAACGATAATAATAATTTCCCTGCTTTGAGATCAACTTTGTCGCCTGCCCATTTCCCTGAAGCTGTTATGCCTCTGTCGAAATTCACTTCGCGGCGTTCGACGTTTCCCGTTCCAATCGGAGCTTTGACGTTGAACTCTCCGGCCTGAATATTAACGTTCCCATCTGCGAGAAAATCTCCGGTGTAGGCATCAAATCTCATTCTGTTAGCTGAGAGTGTCGCCTTGTCCGGCAGTGAAGCATCGAGGGCAGAAGATTCAGCAGGGATCATGACGAGCAGCGAAATAATTAATAGTCTCAAAAATTTATGTCTCATGTAAAAGTTTAATGCTCCTTTCGTATTTATAAATTTATAACGTTCGAGTGTGTGAAATTGTGAAAAGTTTATCATAAAGACTGTGAGAATTTATCATGACACAAAAAATTATTTGCTCTATAATTCACATTCATATTTTCCATGAAAGGGGAACGATTATTTATTATGAGACTCAAACTTCATAGACTTCATAGAGTAAATATTCTCGCGTTAATCTTGTCAGTAATTATGCTGATTGGGAGGGGGGCTTTAGAGCTGAAGCGGACTCGGTGAAATACATTGACGCTGACGGAACAGAGAAGACAGCAGACGCAACAGCCATAGATACAAGCACAAGTCAACTTTCAGAAGGATGGTATTACGTAAGTAATTCTGTAAATGTAGCTCAAATTGAAGGAAGTGGTGAAGTACATCATCTAACAGGATGGCTTACATTTATAGCGGTAGCGGCGTAACCATCAACGGCGGCAACATCAACATCTCAAGCAAAAGCGGTAGTGCTTACATTCAGAGCAGCGGCGTAACGATCAGCGGCGGCATGATCAACGTCAACAGCACAAACAAAAATGCTTACATTCGAAGCAACAACAGCAGCGTAACAATCAGCGGCGGACAAGTTACAGTAAACGGCCAAGACACTAATGCAGGAATACATTGCGGGTCTGGCAGCTCGATAACATTGGGCTACACTAATGCAGCTGACTTTATACAGGCTCCCGGCTACTACAGCTACAGCAACGGCAGCTATACAGCGCTCACTCCCACCATTGCAGCAGGAAAAACTTTCGCAGTCATGACGGGCAGCGAGTTTACAACGTTCGAAAAAATAATTGATTCTAGTACTACACTTAAAGCTAACGAACTTGACGGCAAAAAATTAGTCCCTGCAACCCTCATAACCGTAACTTTTGACGCGAATAACGGAACAGGTACGATGAACCCTCAAACGTTAGCTTCAGGTATTGCTCAGGCTCTCACGGCTAATGCTTTCACACGAACCGGCTACACTTTCAAAGAATGGAACACTCAGCAGGACGGCTCGGGGACTTCTTACGCTGACGGGGCGCAGATAACATTCACAGAAAACTTGACTCTTTATGCTCAGTGGACTCCGGTGAGCTACAATATAAATTACGAACTCAACGGAGGAACTATTGACGATTCTGCAAATCCTTCAAGCTACACGATTGAAGACGCAATCACCCTCAAAGCTCCGACTAAGACAGGCTACACATTCAACGGCTGGACTCTTGACGGCAAGACTATTACAGAAATTAAAGATTTAACTGGCGACATAACTTTAACGGCGGCTTGGACTCCTGTAACTTACACGATAACATACAACCTTGACGGAGGCACAGTAACTAAGGCTAACCCTACAAGCTACACGATAGAGACAGAGTCTTTCACTCTCAATAATCCCACTAAGGAAGGCTATACTTTCAACGGATGGACAGGCACGGACTTAACGGCAGCGACTCAAACTGTAGAGATCAAAAAAGGCTCAACAGGTGATAGAATTTACACAGCTAACTACTCAGGGAGCAGCTCGGGAACTCTCACAGCTCTTGAAGTGTCAATTACTGGCGAACAGAAACCATCAACGAAAGAATATATGGCTATGACCTCAACTTACACGGCAAACGTTACAGGCACATATTCGGACGGCTCAACTAAGACTCTTGACGCAAATGATTACTCGCTTGAATGGACTCTTGACAAAGATATTTCAGGTATCCAGATCAGCAGCACAGGTACTCTCAGCGTTAGTGATTCAACACTACATGGAGAATACGAACTCACGATAACAGCAACGGCGACTCAGGGCAGCATAACAGGTTCAGGAGCCAGGAATATAACGCTTTATGTCTACAAAAGAGAAGAGACCACTGACGCAAACTATCTTAACAGCATGACTACTGAAGAGAAGAACGCTATAGAATATCTTGCACTGAGCGACAATCCAGACAACAAGATTACTGACTTACAGCAGATTGACTTCACTGACTTCACTAATCTTAATACTCTTGATTTGTCAGGACTAAAGAATCTTGAAGAAGCTGATTTGAGCATACTTCCTGAGAACGTTAAAAATGTCAGTCTTCAGAATACTAATATTACTTCGCTGAATCTCGATGGCAGCACAGTCGAAAGAGTCAACGCTAACGGCTGCAAAAAACTCACAGATATAGACGCAGAGAATAACGACTCACTCATTGAATTAAACGTAAGCGAGTCAAACATCAGCGTTATTAACGTCAAGAACTGCGTAAATCTTCAAGTCCTTAACTGCTCATCGTGTGATATTTATTCCGGTTATCTGAATCTCGAAGGCTGTTCGAGTCTAAGCTCTCTTGACATCAGCAAGAATCATTTCGGATGGTTCGATTATGACGAGTCAGACAGTTCATTAAATTCTTTCGAGTGTTCAAGTCAGGACATTCAAGGCTGGGAGAGCAAAACGACCTTCAACTTTGCTAATTTCTTTAACTCCGGCGACGTAACTACAGCAGGCGTTAAGATTATGGCTTCAGCTTATGTGAGCAGCGTCAATAACATCACGGGCTATAATGAGGATGGCAGCAAAATAGAATCAGAATATGACTCAAACACTGGGATTGCGACATTTGAGAGTGCTCCGGCTGTGATAAAATATTTTTATAATACGGACTTCAAGAACTCAAGCATGGACGTAACGATTAACTCTTCAGGTTACAAAGAAGAAGCTGATTATCATCTCGGTGACTCCGGGGGCTGTAACGCGGGGTTAAGTTTCTCGTCATTAATTCTTGCAGCGTTCGCGTTCATGTTCAATAAGAGACGTTAATAATAATAAATTTTCCCTCTGAGTCATCACGGCCCGGAGGGATTTAGTTACTAATACATTTACTAATACAACTTCACGCGATTAACTCATTCAATAACTTCATTCACGCAGAAAAATTTTTTGCTTCACATCAACAATTTGCGCGCGTTAATAATTTGACTCTTCACCTGCTCTAAGCCCGTTGCTCCGTAGACATTCCGCCTTCTGACGCTCTCACGGGGTGATAAAATCTTGAGTAAATCTTCATCAGCTTGATTAATATGTTCTTTCCACTGTTCAAGGGTCAACTCATCGAACGCTAAATTATTCTCAATGCACCAGCCTACGAGTCTGCCGACCTGCAAATGAGCTTCTCTGAACGGAACGCCTTTCATGACGAGATACTCTGCAATGTCCGTAGCAAGTGAATAGCCCTTCTCAAGTCCTGCAAGAGCTTTATCTTGATTCACTTCGACACGTGATAACAATGCATTCATGATGTTAATAACGCTCTCGACCGTATCAAGAGAAGCCCAGAGTCCCCGCTTATCTTCCTGTAAATCGCGATTATAAGTCATAGGCAGCCCCTTAAGGTTTATGAGTAAATCAAGAAGACTCCCTATAACTTGGCCTGTTTTACCGCGGGTAAGTTCTAATACGTCAGGATTCTTTTTCTGAGGCATCATGCTAGAACCAGTGCAGAACTCATCAGGTAATATAATAAATGCGAATTCCTGAGTGTTCCATGTGATTAAATCCGTGCAGAGTCTCGAGAAGTGAATCATTAAGACGCTTGCGAAATAGTGAAAGTCAAGCATGTAGTCCCGGTTAGCTACAGAGTCAAGGCTGTTGCGTGTAGGACGTGCGAACTCTAAGAGCTGTGATGTAAATTCCCTGTCAATCGGCAGAGTCGAACCTGCTAAAGCTCCTGCACCTAATGGCGACTCGTTCAGCGAGTCAAGTGCATAATCAAGACGCTTTGAGTCCCTGTAGAATGCCTCGAACCATGAAAGCCAGTAATGACCCATTGAGACCGGTTGAGCCTGCTGCATGTGAGTATATCCGGGAATAATTATATTTATGTGTCGTTCTGAATTGTTGACGAAAGTTGTTAGCAGTTCATGAAGCTCATCACGTAAAGTTTTGAGTCTCTCGCGTAAATATAATCTTGTCGTAACAGCAACTTGATCATTTCTTGAGCGCGCAGTGTGTAACTTAGCTCCTAAAGGTTCGATTTGAGTCAGTCTTGACTCTATATTCATGTGAACATCTTCAAGATCTTCTGACGGAGTGAATTTGCCCTCGTGAATTTCGTTGAGTACCTGCTTTAATCCTGACTCGATTTTTGCTGACTCCTCGTGAGTGAGTAATCCTGTCTTAGCTAGCATTCTGACATGAGCGATACTGCCTTGAATATCGCATTCGTACATTTTCCAGTCAATGTCAAGGGACTGTGTGAAGTCCTGAACAATTTTAGCCGTATCGTGTTTAAATCTTCCGTGCCACATAAAAATTTTTGCTCCTCTCTTCTCTACTTAATTTACCCTAGCTGCGTAGTAGTAGGGTGGGTAAAAGTCCCTTAATGGGAGTTTTAGGGGGTAAATAACGCTTGCCTTTACCCGCTGCTCTTAGCTGTCGTAAAAAAATATATAATTTCGCAGTTAGTGTATCACGCAAAATCTAATATAATATTCGCAAATATAAAAAATGGAGCTGATGTTAAATTGATATTTGAACAGTTCGCAAAAATAGGAATCATTCCCGTAGTAGTTCTCGATGACCCGAAGGACGCAGCACCCCTTGCAAAGGCTCTTTGTGAGAACGGTTTACCCTGCGCAGAAGTTACTTTCAGGACGGCAGCCGCTGAAGAGTCAATCCGTATTATGGCCCGCGAGTTCCCTAATATGTTAGTTGGAGCCGGTACAGTCCTCACGACAGATCAGGTTGACCGAGCAATCAATGCCGGAGCAAAGTTCATAGTATCACCCGGACTCAATCCCAAGATCGTGCAGTACTGTCTTGATAAGAGCGTGCCTATAACTCCCGGAACCCAGACACCCAGCGAGATGGAGCAGGCTTTGGAGCTTGGCCTCAAGGTCGTGAAATTTTTCCCTGCTGAACCTGCCGGAGGACTCAACATGATTAAGGCAGTCGCAGCCCCCTATGTTGATTTAAAGTTCATGCCCACAGGCGGAATCAACGCTAAGAACGTTCGCGATTACTTGAACTACAACAAGATTATTGCGTGCGGTGGCAGCTGGATGGTCAAGAAGGATTTAATCGCAGCCGGAGAATGGGACAAACTCGCAGCAATGGTACGCGAGGCAGCAGACATAGTGAAAGAGATTAGGGGGTAAAGTTTCATGCAGCTTAATTTAAGGCCTAAGAGTGAGTGCAGATTTGACGCAGTAAGTCTCGGCGAAGTAATGTTAAGGCTTGACCCTGGCGAGGGCAGAATCAGGACAGCAAGATCTTTCAGGGCATGGGAAGGCGGAGGAGAGTATAACGTAATTCGCGGTCTTCATAAGTGCTTCGGAATGGACACGGCCGTAATCACCGCATTTGCTGATAACGAGGTAGGCAAATTAATGCGCGACTTCATCGAACAGGGCGGAGTCAACACGAGTCTTATTTACTGGAAGAAGACAGACGGAATCGGCAGAATTTGTCGCAACGGAATCAACTTCACTGAAAGAGGCTTCGGAATCAGAGGCGCAGTAGGCTGTTCGGACAGGGCAAATACCGCAATATCACAGGCTACTCCTGCAGATCTTAACTTTGAGCATATTTTCGGAGAACTCGGCGTCAGATGGCTTCACACCGGAGGCATTTACGCGGCATTATCAGAGCAGGCTTGCGAGACTGTTATAGAAGCGTGCAAAGTCGCAAAGAAGTACGGGACTCTCATCTCCTACGATTTGAA
Organism: Synergistaceae bacterium; assembly: GCA_017439345.1. GTDB lineage: Bacteria > Synergistota > Synergistia > Synergistales > Aminobacteriaceae > JAFUXM01. The sequence continues at coordinate 5,582 of JAFSJJ010000025.1, read as the reverse complement.
CTACAGGCCTTCAATGTGGGACGCAATCGGAGGACAGGCAAAGGCTCAGGAAGTCAATAAGGAAGTCGCGAAATATGTTGATGTCATGATAGGCAATGAAGAAGATTTTACGGCGTGCTTAGGCTTCCAGATCGAGGGCAACGACGCTAATTTGAAAGAACTTAACCTTGACGGCTACAAAAAGATGATCGGCGAGGCTGCTAAAACATATCCGAACTTCAAGGCAGTAGCAACGACTCTTAGAACCGTAAGAACAGCTACAGTTAATGACTGGAAGGCAATATGCTGGGCAGACGGAGAAATTTACATGTCAAAGGCATATGACGGACTCGAAATAATGGACAGAGTCGGAGGCGGTGACTCATTTGCTTCAGGACTTGTATACGGCTTAATGACGACCGGAGACCCTGAGAAGGCAGTTAATTACGGAGCTGCACACGGAGCACTCGCGATGACTACACCGGGCGATACTTCAATGGCGAACGTGAAAGAAGTTGAAGCCATCATGGGCGGAGCAGGAGCAAGGGTAAAACGCTAGAATGACATTAACAGAAATTCTACACGATATATCAGAAGCATTAGAGGCCAAGAGCGGCGAAGATATAATTACTCTTGATTTACGCAACAAAGGCAGTTTGGCGGACGCATTTATTCTCGTGACGGGAAACTCTGAAGTTCACATGAAAACTTTGACCGAGACAGCAGAAGAGATTCTTGACAAGTCCGGGCGTAAGTGCAGGATTGAAGGCTCTGAGAGCTCGAACTGGAGATTACTTGACGGCGGCGATGTCGTAGTTCACGTGTTCAGCCACAAGGGACGGGAATTCTACAGGCTTGAACGTCTCTGGGAAGAATAATTAATAATAAAACCCTCCTGAAGCATTACGAGTCGGGAGGGAATTTTTTTTTATGCGTTAGTGACTCTCGTTAATTTTATTTGCTATGATGTCTGCAAGTTCCCTATTACGTTTCTTAGCTATGATTTCACGTAGACTTTGTATTAAGTTCTCATTAATTATTTTATCCTGTCTTGTGTCAAGATACTTGAGATATTTATACGTCTCTTGATGTCCCTGCTCTGAAGCCTGTTCGAGCCAGTAGAGTCCCTTCTGCGGGTCTTGTTCTACTCCTATGCCTTCTAGATAAGCCCTGCCGAGCAAATACTGCGCCTGAGCGTCCCCCTGTTGAGCTGCTATTACTTGTTTAGGAATGTCCCACGATTTAATCACAGCTTCTTTTCTGAGTCGTTCCTGTTCTTCTCGTTCAAGATGAATCCTCTTTTTACGTTCTTCACCGGACTCAGGTCTCTTAGGCTTCGGGATAAATCTACTCACAGAAATAATAAACCACAAGACTCCGCCCATGAGCAAGAAGCCGTTATTGCGCAGGAGACCAGCTGTAATTAATGCAAGTCCGCACACCAATCCCGCAACGAGAAGAAAATTTAACAGACGCTTAAAATAGAACATGTAAATTAATCCTCCTTGATTAAGTTTAAGTTAGTTAATTAATTAATGAAAAAATACTTGCGGGTAAAACATTAAGTAATTATACGCGAAAGGGGGGGGGGGTACGTCAATTGACAAGTTTACTTATCAGAGCCTCAATATCTTTCACGCTGAGTCCAAGACTCATAAAATATCTTTCAGCACCGTCAATAAGATTAATCTTTGAAAGCTGCCCTAATTTTACTCCGAATGCCTGAGAAAGAAAAGCGCGAATCTCATTATTTGCTACAAATTCATAATCACTTGAGCCCGGTTGAATTCCGAAATAATTATAGAACGAAATCATATAATCCTGAACAACTTCATTAAGGCTTGCTCCCGTTAAACACTCAATCAAAGCGCATACGAAACCAGCACGGTCTTTGCCTAAGTCGCAGTGAATCAAGAACGGCGGCTGACTCTCTGACATTGCTTTAATTCCCCTTGCGAGTCTCTCTCGAAAGTCTTTGCTCTTGAACTTAGTGCTTAAATCAAGGCATATAACATTTTGAGTGCTGTAATAGCTTCCCGGATAACCCTTGCAAGCCTTCATGTCTTTGACGTTATCAGCGAGATTAATGAAAGTTTTGATTCCGACTCGTTTTGACTCGTTATCAGCTATGAAATTACGATTGCCCCATGTCTTGACCGGTGAAGATGATCGATATAGCACACCGCGCTTAATGCCTGTAGTGTGAATTTCCCGGAAGTTCGCAAATTCCGAGTCAGTCAAGTAAATATAATCCTGTCTGTTCTTGCTGAGCTTCTTACCGAGTTCACGATAGAAATTTTTCTTGCTGTTAGCTTGAACTTGAGCCGCAAATAGACTCGCAATGAGTATGAATATAATTATTACGCTAAATTTTCTCTTCATGATAATAATTTTTCTATAGCATCCTGCATTTCTTTTACACTGTGAGTCCTTGAGCGCGCGCACTCCTGAGCCTGTTTATCGCAAATAATGCACTTCCTGAAAGTCTGACGCGATAATTTATTGCCCTGAGAGTCAATAACGTCAATGTCAAACAATCTTGCAATCTGTGATGACTCTTCGATCTTGACTGCTAAATTTTTCAGAGCTTCCGGCGAGCCGCTTTTCACAGCCAGTAATAATTCATCGCCTGTGTCTTCATGGACTTCGTGAAAGTCAAGAATTTCTGCATGTATCTTAGCGAGTGAGTCAAGCAATAAAATTTCTCCGATGTCGAATGCCCTGCGTATAGCTTCATTAGTCTTAATCGGTCCTGGAATGTTCATAGAGAAAGAAATTAACGGTGAATTATATTTTGTCAGAAAATTTTTTTGTTCGAGTACTCTTGCTTCACGTCTTGAGAGCATTTGTGCTAAATTAATTTCATTGCCTGTCATGATTTATTTTGCTAAGTTATTGTTGATAATGAAATTTATGAAGCTCTGAATGATTTTATTATTTCTAGCCTGAATATCTGACTCCGTGAAGTCATCTTGTTCTGCGAGTTCTATTAGTTCGTGAATTTGTGTTCTAGGTCTTCGCGGTACTTCACCTTTATAATATTTTCTCTTGTCAACGAATCTATAATCAGACGCTCGAATATTAATTTTTTTCTCAAGTAAAGACTTGTTGCCTATTGCCTCAAGATTTGCGGGAACTGGCTGCCTGTTCTTAGCGTATATGTGTTCGATCTCTAATATAGTCTCAATCGGAATGAGTTCTTGTTTAGGGTCATTGAATGCGTACCATGTTAGCATTGATCTTGTAACGGGTCTATTGTGATTGAAAGTGTAAATGCTCAAAATTTGTTCAAGCTCTTCCGTGTTGAATTTGAAATCCTGAAAAGTAACTTCTTTATTATTTACTATATTGACCATCTCATTAAAAACAGGAGTCCTGAGCTGGTTAACGCCCGGCCTTATAATCGTGAATGCCCATATGAAAGCAGTTATTGTATTGAGAAAGTTATAAAATTTTTCATCATCGAGCTTGTTATTTATGTCTTTATTATGCAGGAAATAAACTGACGTGATATAAGTCCACATGCTGTTAGGAGCGTAATTAAGAACGAACAGTCTTCGCAGGACTCTATCAGCGAATCTTTCAGGGTTTTGTTTAGATATATCGTTCCAGAATTCGGCGAGCAGAATTAAGTTATTGAACGTCTGAGAGTGATTTTCTCGAAGCAGCTTGTAATTATCGGTCTCGTAAAATTTTCGCAGTCCCTCAAGAGTCGAAACTTTAACGCCTCTTTTAGCACGTTCGTAATACATGTAGCGCGTAAAAAGTTCGTCCATAGGGTTATCAGTTCCGGACTTGAATATTTTATAGCACGTACTCTCTAAATCTTTCCATTTGGAAATAAATTCTTCCTTCTGAGTCTCGCTGTCATCGGTGAATGCTTTATATAACTGAGCTTTGAATATGTCGGAATCAGATAGGGGCTTGCCTCTGTCGTTGAGCGTTGAAAAAATTCTGAGGGCATCGTCCATAGAATCGGCTTCAATGGGAAATAATATACAATTTTTGAGTATTCTTGCTGTCATATACGGAAAATGCACTGGAGCTTCTTGAAGTAATTGCGTGATTTTATCCTGAAAGAATCTATAATTTTCCGCGTAGTTGCTTTTGAACTCGTCAGGAGCTTCGCCGGTTAATAATATTTTCGTGAATTCCTCTTTTAATAATTCAGTCGCAACTTCTGACTCTATTCTTAATTTTGACGTATCAGGGTTATCGAACTCGTCAGTTTTCCATAAGCATTGAGATATAGTGCGCTTTGTATTTATGGAATTCTCATCTCTTGATGTTGTTCCGTATGCCTCGTATAGAGCTCTTAACAACAGCATAAGAGTTATGATTCTCTGCTGTCCGTCAATGACTTCAAGTTTGCCGTTATTCTTGAACGTAACGATAGGGCCTAAGAAATATAAATTATCTGAATTAAATTTTGTGTAGTCATTATCTGGGAAAGCGAAAGAATAAATATCGTTCCATAGAGTTGAGCATTCGGTCTCTTCCCATGCATAGGGCCTTTGATAGTCTGGAATGAGAAAGCATGTATTTCTGCCTGCGTCTGCGAATAGCTGCTTGATAGTTTTCTTCTCTACTTTTAATTCTGCCACGTTGGACTGCTCCTTAAAGTGAAAGTTGTAAAAATTATATCACACGAACATATAAAAAAGAGGAATCTCACTAAACTCTAGCAAATTTCCTCTCTTCTCATAATTTTAAACTGGCGGCAGTCTGCTCTTAGCATCTGAGGCCTGCGTAGTGTCTTTTACTGGAGCATTCAGATTCTACAATTGCTGCTAAGATTACGGCGAGAAAAATTCTTAACAGGATATAATAAATATTAATGCTTGCTGGCCATGAACATGTGGAGTTTTATTGAACACGCTCTGACGTATAACGCTGTTTAGTATTAAATGACCGACGCTTTTAACCTAAGCAGTTTTAGTATTGAACTTTGATGTAATCAAGAGACAAAGCCAAGCTGTCAAAACTGCTAAAGCTATTGCAATCAGTACCACTACGACCATCGCACCCAGTAAAGCCAATGGACGTGCGCTTCCTGAAAAATTCATAGCTACTATAAAATCATCCGCAGTAGGTAACATAAACGGAACAAGAAAAGCAACAAGAGCACAAACACTAGAAACAATAGCTTTCAACAAACTCATCCCCTTTTATTTACCAAAAACTTTTTTGAATGCCTGATAGCCTATGAATCCGCCAGCTACAACTGGTACAGCAGCGACAAAAATGCCTGCTAACATTCCTCCGCCGACTAAACTTCCCATAGCGGCCAATCCTGAAGTAATTCCTGTGGCTGAAGTTCCGGCAACAGCACCGCTAGCAGATATAGCAGCAACAGAAGTTCCGATGCCTGCTCCAGTCCCTACTACTGCGCCAATACCTCCTGCAAGTTCGTTTTCTGATTTTTCCTCTGACATAATAAACATCTCCTTAACATAAGAATTTAATTTGCATAAATTATTGAATATTGCACCTACTAATAAAAGATCTAAAAGTACTTGTAAATGATATTATACATTTTGCAAAAAATTATATATTGTTTATAATATAGATTTTTGATTGTTTTTTTACTAGTTTATATTTAT
>JAFSJJ010000003.1 GCA_017439345.1 Synergistaceae bacterium | reverse complement strand
ATAATAATAATAATAAAAAAAAATATAGAAGTAGTAAGGGTTTATAGATATATAGGAGTAGTGAAAGGTTAAGAAAAGTCAGCGGTGAAAACTTAGCGTAAACTTGTCGTAAACTTGGTGAAAAAGTTCAAAAAAGGATCGGAATTTACGCATTAGGAGAAATAGAATGCAGAAAATAGAGAATAGTAAATTAGAGTTTATTATGCCCTCGAGTCTGACTCGAGATTCGAATGTTCTAGCAGTGAGTCGGAGTCTTGATACGGAATTGCAAAGGGTAACGCAGGTGTGTCGGGAAGCGTTAATCATGATGCGGCTGGATGAGCTTGATGAACGAGTAGTGGATATGTTAGCGTGGCAGTATCACGTGGATTTTTATGAGCTTGCCGATAGTCTTGAAGACAGACCCGGTAATATGTTAGAAAATTATTTAAATCAGCTCTGCGGTTTTCTCAACGGAGCAGGCTTTCACGCTCACAAGAATAACCCCTTGAGAACCTACGAAGGCAAATACATTCAAGGTGAACCTTTTGATTATGAGTTCTTCATTCACGGCAAGGTCTACTGCTTCGATGCTAAAGAAAATATGAGCGGAGGACTCGTATGGCGCCTGCGATTAACAGGCTCAAGAGGGGCTAAAACTAACGCAAGAATTCTAAAGCAGGCTAGCAATCTCTTGAACTGCAAGCGTAACGGTGCTGAAGCATTCTTTCTCGTTGCCTTTAATAATAAGTCTAACTTATTGCCTTACTCTCTCGTGATGTATGACGCTGAATTAGTTTATAATTCTCTAATTAACCGTATCAGGACTCTGGGCTTCGATCAGGGCTCAGAGTTCGATATTGACAAAATTATTAATCAAAAGGAGTGATGCTCTAAATGAGTTCACGCAATCAGGTCTTCAAGGACAAGATCGCATATATCAAGGCTCATCATGATTGCTTGACGTATGCGAGGTGTATTCTTGGCTGGCCTGTTAATAATGACGGAGATAGATACATTTCTCTAGCTCCTGGAAGCGATAACCCTACAGCTTTAGTTCTGCACATTGAATCATGGCACGATTTCAAAACAGGCTGGGGCGGTGATGTTATCGATTTATGTGCCGCAGCCCGTCATGATGGCGATAAGGGTGCAGCTATTCGGGAACTCGGCGAGGGCTTTAAAGGCTCTTGGGACGAGTCGGACTGGAAGGCTAAAACTCAGACACTATGTAACAAGATTGAATTCTGGCATACTCAATTAAGACCTGAGGATATAGAATATTTACACTCACGCAGAATCAATGACGAGACTATCGAACGCTTGAAAATCGGTTATGACTATCAGACCCAACGCATATGGATCCCATATTTCAAGAACGGTTACGCAGCTTATGCAGCCGGCAGAGACAGATATCCAGTACCTGCTAAGTATATTGATTCAAACGGCAATCCTATCGACGGCGAAATGAATCTATTTATCGTCGAGCATACCCTCAAAGAAGATAAAAGGCTCCCTGACGGCGTCAAGAATAACCCTGAATATGACGCATACTTGAAGCTCAATCGCTCTAAGTATCAGAAATTATCGCTTGACGGCTACAATGAAAATATTCCTTGGGGTCTGCATACTCTTGCGCCGGATTTCAGAAAGTCAAAGAATGCAGCTCTGTGCGAACGCTTCCCTCAGGCTAAAGATATTCTCAGCATCCTTGAAGGTATGTTTGACGTTATCAGCTTCGAACAAGAAGGCTTCTTTTGCTTGAGTCCTATCGGCGGATTCTTTAGCAAGAAATTAAATCAATTCGTCGTTGATACTGCTAAACAGTTCAAGAGAGTCTTTATTTGCTTTGACTCTGACGGTCCGGGCTCTAACTTCAATATGAGCATGGCTAAATTAATGTTCTCTCACAGAGTCCCTTTTGTGATCGGCAGGCTTCCAGAGTATCTCAACGGTAAAAAGATTAAAGATGTCAGTGATTATTACACCGCCGGAGGAGATTTAATCGAACTTGTTAAGAACGCTCAGGATGGTATCATTGCTCTTGCTGAGACTATCACGGATAAAAACGAATTCAAAGAGTTCATTTATAAAGCTGCTAGATACGTCGACAAACCGGACTTGATTCAATTATTCGATTACGTCGATGATCTGAATCATTTCGATCATTTATGGCTAACGGCTGTCAAGAAAGAATGCCTTAAGGCTCCTAGCGAGAAAATTATCATTGATGAACTGTTGAAGTCCTACATGATTAAATACAGTGAAGGCGAAAGTTTTTATATTTATGACCGTGCAGGTTATTGGAAGTCTTACACTGATAATGCAGTCAAGAATATCATCGCTCAAGCTCTGGGGGTCTATGCTAACGGCGGAAGACTCAGCACTATATTAAGCTATCTTAAGGCCAAGACTACGACCAAAGAATTATTTAACCGTCAGAACGTCTTCAATTTCCCTAACGGCGTCCTTGATTTAGAATCAGGCGAACTAAAAGAACATTCTGCAATTTATCTCTCAAGCATTCAAATGAACTACTCGTACAAACCTGATGCAGATTGCCCTAAATGGGAAAAATTTATTTATGAAATCATGGACGGCGATGAAGCTAAAATGGATTTAATTCAAGAAATGGCCGGTTATGTCCTCTTCCCTGATTTGAGACTTCAAAAATGTTTCGTCCTGCAAGGGGAAGGCGCTAACGGTAAAAGCGTCTTGATCAACGTCCTGCGTAAAGTCTTCGGTGAAGAAAACTGCACTAACGTATCAATGAGTATGTTAGGCAATCAATTCGAACCTATCAGGACTAAAGACTCTCTAGTCAATTTCTCGTCTGAAACTGAGACTAATCTCAAAGGCGCTGAGCAAATATTTAAAGCTCTCGTTGCAGGCGATGTCATTTCTGCTGCTCACAAAGGCAAGGACGCTATTGAATTCTCCTCAAGGTCTGTGCAGATCATGTCTACTAATGGACAGCTTAAATCAAGTGATACTTCTAAAGGCATGATTAGACGTATTATATTCATTCGATTCTTGAGGACTTTCGAAGGCAAGGACGCTAACAAAAATCTTACTCAGGAACTTTGCGGAGAACTTCCGGGGATATTTAACTGGGTCTATGAAGGCTATAAAAGACTCATGCAGAATTTAGCGTTCACCGTTACAAGCGAAAATAAACAGCTCATTCAAGACTTCCTTAATGAGTCTGATCCTGTCGAAGTGTTCTATATTGAAGAAGCTGTTAGCTATTCAGGTAATTATGACGCTAAAGAACTCTACGAGAAATATGTTGAGTGGTGCAAAGCTTCAGGTCATCAGATTCAATCACGCAATAAGTTCACTCGGTCGTTCAAAAATGTTTTGCTTAGACATTCTCCTCATGCTAAAATTACTCGCGGAAAATATGGTTATACGTTTAACTTTGACACAGTAAATGATACTGAGAATGATATTAAGACCTCCACATTGAATGAGCAAGACACGTTAGCAGAGTTCTACGATAGTTCCGATAATCCTGCGGAGGACTCTGCAAATGAGTCAAATGATAACGATAACCTTGAAGAGATTCCTTTCTGAATCAATAAAAAAATTGTTGTTGTAAGTTGTGCATAAGCCTAAATAAAAATTTGTTCTCCTTCAAAGTTAATTAAAAGTCCCTTAATCCTGTTGGCGGGTTAGGGGATTCTTTTTATTATTATGACTCCTCAAGTCCTCCGAACGTTATTTCTTGATTCACACATTTCGCTATCTCGTACCCGGTCAATACCCTGAACTCCGGACTCGTTATATCGCATCGCTTGGCCCCTGCTTGAATGATCTTATAATTCAATTCTGAAGGATTTATATCGCGTCCTAACTTTCCATGCTGCCACTTTATCCACTCTTCTATTGACGCTTGAACCTGTACTGCTATGTAGCTTGCCTGTGCTGCATCCTCACGGGAAATATAATACTTGACGCTTAAATCATAATTCACTTCCTCCGGAGTCAACACGTTCACTAAATCTGTATCAGGCGTTATGTCATTTGCACTGAATAATTCACGGACTTGATTCAATACTTCTGCAGGAGGCAATACTCCTCCGCTCATCAGAGGGTATATGTTCACGACTCCGGGACTTGGATTTGTTATAGCTGCATCGCTTATATCAGAGTTAGCTGTTCGGGTGAAGTATTTATATGCTCCAGAACTTCCTGCTGTGGTAAATGACTCAGGAGCTAATTGAATTCGTTCGCGCAAATTTTCATCTGATTCTATATCTGTTCCGCCGGCTGAGTCCGTTAAATTAACGCACTGCATCTCATACGGGAATATGTCGACTATTCTCCTTATCTGACCTGCTAGATAACCGTTACCGCATGTTCCTGACACTGTACATGATGCTTTAACATTGCCTGCTGATGAGCCTGCTTCGATTATTAAATCTTCGTTCGTTTCAAATACTATTTTATCGCCGGCTGTTACTCGAGTACCTGAGGGAATGATTATATTCACTGCTTGAGGCTCGCTTAACGTGAATGACATCGTAGTTACTGCAGGTGTAGCTTTAAGTCTGGTTACGTTTAATAACGCTCCTATGTGTTCAAGATAATCACCGCTTGCATATGCTAAGAGATTCATTTTACCTGTAAAGTCTATTATGTTTCTCTGTTGAATGATTATTAATGCTATTGACTCTAAAAATAATCTCACAGGGTCCGAACGGCTTAATGTCCGGTTAGTTAGAGACTCGTAATTTGAAATTATTTCGCGTTCTATTGCTGAGGGGTCTTTGCCGGCAAAGATTATCTCGTTCAACGCTGGGAATAGGGAAGACTTGGCCATGTTATGCACTCCTTTATATAAAATTTAACCGGCTGATGTTACTCAACCGGATTATGAAAGGAACTCTCTTACTCTTTTTATAATTTTCTATGTCTATATAACAATGCACGTTCATTATATAACATTATCCGCGCCCTAATGCCCGTCTTACTCCGGCCAAGTAATCTACTCCGTTGACTTTATAAATATAATTCACCTTATCAAGCTCTAACATTACATTATGATCTAATTCTGCCTTGAGATAATATACTTCGTGTTCGGTCTCGCTGTTCATGCCGTCTCCTACTACAAAATCACCGATCGTATTCTTCTTAGTTACTGCACGGGCATACACATGCAACGGTACTGCTGTGATGAGTCCGCTTGAGCCATCGAAATGCTGAATTGCTGCGTACATGTCCAACGTGTGAGTCATATGCTGTGCTAGTACCCAGAAATTTCGCGGAGGAGTCCTCCACTTTAGGGTTATCGTTGTTGATTGGAAATGTCCTAAGACTATTGAGTCTACAGTTCCTGCTATGCCCGCTCCTTTGACCTCGCTTGTCATGGCTTCAAGGCTAGGGAAATTACCTTCTGCAAGTCCGCTGTCTAAGGACCCATTTATATATACGTCAAAATTTATACCCTTCTCGGGGATTATGTTCGCCATCTCTCGTTCACTCTCTTTCTATTGCTCTTATCTCACTGCTTCAAATAACGTCTTTATATAATCAGGATCATATTCGAATATTCCTTCAATGACTTCGGCTGGGCTCGGCGGAGTCACATACACATGAAGCCTTAATGTTCCGTCCATTAGGTCCGTGATAGAATTCTCGTCTTCAAGAAATTCGACTCGTCCTCCAAGTATCATGTCCCGTGCTTGAAGTGAATTAAGATATATATCAAATGAGTTAATAATCGTCCTGATCAATCTCACTGTTAGAGGCTCGTCGACCTTCTGCCAGAACGTTAATATAAATTGATTCCCTAAGAAATCGAACATTCGCCTAACCGGTATAAACACGTCCTTAACGTCCGTACTTGCAGGATATGCTGCCGTCCTGTTACCCCACGCTCTCCAGCCTCCAACCCAATTGATAGCCGTTACTATTCCTTGAGAGTTCAAATAGTTCCCTTGTTCGAGTCCTAAGTTTATTTCATCTCCCTGTGCATTGATACATGCATCCATCTGGAACATTTCATTTGAAGGCGACTTGTAGGGAATATCATCGCGTTCTTTGTCCGTCTTGTTCATGACTCCGATTAACTGAGTCGACATGTGAAATACATAATCACCTAACTTGACCTTTGGCCAGCATACTATTTGACGTTCGGCCATGTAATTATGTTGATTCTTCCATTCAGGAACATCGCTATATTTCGCTGCTCCTGTTATGTTGTCTGATGGGATATCGATTACACTGCAACACGTAAAACAACCGTTTATATTATCTGCTTTGGCTCTCATCACGGCTGCTACTCCTGAGTTCTCGCTGAATTTCGGACTGCCTATTAATCCCGGAACTATTCTAAATTTCGGAAATACTGAATTGATTAACTCAAGTCCTTTATAGTCTCCTGTCTGAACGTCTACGCCTCCGATTATGTCAGAGCTTGTTACTAGTTCGGGCTTGGCCTTCGTAAATCCTATCGTAAGACTTGCAAGACCGTCTAATTTTCCGCCGGTTATAATCGAAAGTATTGCGTTGTTATTCGAGTCATAGCTTAGTGTGTAGTCTGTTCCTTTCACAGGGTCCGCATGAGACTCTTCAAGTCCTGAAAAAGTTATTCCTGCACTGATGATTACTTCTTTACCTAAGTTTATTTTCTGACTCGTTACTGTGTAGCTTGATGGCGCTATGACTTCCTTGTGAACTTCAGGATCGAACACGTTAATTAATACAGCCGGTGCCATTCCATATAACGCAAACTGACTATAAATAAATTCGCTCAACGTGTATTTTTCCCAATCCGAATCAAATCCAAATTCAGTTACTGCCTCTGCATATGAATATACTAATTTGACGCGATTAACGTTTGACTCATTATTCACTAAATATATCGGGGCTGTTCCTACTATGACAGGTAAACCGGACTCCATCTGCACAACTGGTATTAATGACGTCGGTATCTCCTGCTTGTATACTCCGTGTTGAAATGCCATTTATATCACCCGTTCTTTCTTATCTCGAATACATTGCCTGATTTCCGCTTCGCTCCTATGTCTACGTGAACAAAATGCCGTCTCATATATCGAATCGCATAACCTAACTTGTCATGAAATTCTTTATCACTCTTGAATAACTCGTTCACTGCTTCCCAGATTACCCCTTCACCTTCTGAGCATGACAAATCTGCTGCTAATCCTTGAGCATGATAACTATTCTTGACTCCTCCGACTGAGGCATTGTACGCAGGACATCTATAACCTGAATTGATTCTGATTGGGAGACCGACCTTATCGCGAATCTTTTGACATAAGTTTATTAATTCCTGATTGACTTTGTTCTCTCCGCAATGATGACATGCAAATTCTTTGACTTTGAAATTCTTTGTATCGTTCATTCTATCTCTCTCACTCCTTTTTATTGCCTTATTATATATTTTATCAACGGCTTTGTGTAACCGTCTGCGTTCCCTGTGAACTCTATGCCCGTTACTTTAATTCTAGGCTCGTAACGCTCTAGACTCTCCGTTATCTCGTTGATTAGTAATGCTTTCACTATTGATTGAGGCTTGTCTACTAGAGTCATATTCAGTCCGAACTCTCTATCTAACGGAACACTATACTTGCTAGTCAGGAATATCGTTAACACATTCTGCGCTATCTCCTGTTCAAGTGTAGCCGGTGCAAAGTTTATCTCACTATCTGCGTTCAATAATAATGCTATCTCGCTGTTCGTTATCATATCTTAGTTACATACTCCCTTAACTTCACATTCACACTCGCTCTGATTGTTCTGCCTTTGTTGTTGATTACCTCGTGCGAGACGTCTACACCTTCCACTACCCATGACTCCCAGCCCTGAATCTTCCCGTCTAGAATAAATTTCACCGGCTTATGAGTGTCTAATAATATCAATAACTCGTCTAGCTCCTCATCAACCGTTAAGCCTAGCGACTCATCTAGTACTATATCAAGAGTTATACTGCTCGATTTTAATCCTGTGAACTCTAATAAACTCTTCTTGTTGTGAATATTATGCTCCGAGTAATTCGCACTTGCACTGAACTTGTAATTATTGAACGTCCGAATTCTCTCTTCACTGACTTCAAACGCTATGTCTCCTAATGTCCCTATCATCTTTAACCCTCGATTATCTTCACTGTCTTGGCCTTGATTTCTATCTCGTCATTATTCATGTATATATGACTCTGCCATGAATCAGTCAGCATTACTTTGCTATCATCAAGCAATACTTCTGTCCCTCCGGAACCTTGCAACTTGATCGCATGACTCTTTTGCGAGTAACTCATTGACTCTCCGCCTGCAAAGTTCATCTTGTATTCTCCGCTGCTTGCATTGTAGCTTATTTCAGTTCCATCACAATATAAATGCTTCTCTGTGTTCGATTTCCTGTCGTACGTGATAACGCTTCCGTCCTCGAATAATATTTTGCGTATATCAGAGTCAGACTCCGGAGGCGGATTCTTGTCGTCATATAACGCGCTGATTATTATTCCTTCTTCGATTCCGTTATCGTTAAAGATACATGCTACGTGTTCGTTAATATCTAAGTGATGCTCATCGTGATTCTTCTTACTGTTCCGGACGCTCACAGGGAGCCAGCCTGATACTAGATTGCCCTTATCAGGAAAAATTACCCTCGCCATGTGTCTATTTGCATCGTACGCACTTATATATCCGGTCCTAAGCTCACTCATAAAAACTCATTCCTTCCGTCGATACAGGCTGTGAAGGCTTCACACTTCCTCGAACATTGCCTTTGCGCTTAGTCTGCTTCTTACCCTTGCGAGTCTTTGCTGCTTTCTTCTCACTCGAACCCATCTTAATATTCAACGTCGTGTTATAGCCCTGTGTTACTTTGTGACTCACACTCTCAAGCATATATTTCCCGTCAAACATTCCGAAACCTTGCAAGGTTATATTCACTCCTGAGAGCAAGTTCACATTCCCCATCAGTGTTATATTGCCGGTTATCTCTCGCGAATTCGTCTCGCTTAATTTCTTCTTGGCCAAGTTCCGGGCTTCGGACTCATTCTCTACACGTTCATTTATCTCTAGGACCCGTTCACTGCCTTCCACTGAGTCATCTTCTTCCTCAACATCAAATAACTCATCTTTCACTGCATGATGATATCGCACATGCGCTTTGCTGTAGACCTGTGAACTCTTGCTCGAGAACGAATAATTAATTATGTAATCTGTATCTGCATTGATTGTTAATACACTCGATTTCTCTTGATACTCTGACTCGTTAAAGACTATTAACTTGTTATCATTCACTTTGACGCTTAAATCATAATTCGCACATAACTTTCTCAGGAACTCTAAATCACTCGACTCTATTTGCTCTCTGCGTTCTATCTGGAATGACTCGTTACAATCATAAAATAATTCAAGTCCGTTATCGCTTGCTATATCGCTCGCTATCGTCTTTAATTCCGTGTTCTCCCATGATTTATTATGCTTCTCTCGAATCGCTTTGCCCTTCACTTTCGAACTTGTCGCCTTAATCTCTAATACACTCGGCGGACTCTTGTAGCTTATCTCGTCCACTTCATACTCTCCGCACGGCAATTCTTTCACTTCATTCTCATTGAACCAGTCATGCACTATTATGCTCGCCTTTATCTTATCGCCTTTACTCGGGAACCACTCCTTTAACCACTGCGAGTCTCTATCTTGAAGAGTCAGACTTATATCATCGGCCTTATCGCCTGAGTTATCGTTATATGTGAAATTGATTAAATAAGGCTCTAGGTCCTGCGTTATATTCACTCCTTCATAAATTATCTTGATTTCTACATAGCGTGCCATTCTCTTATCACCTCTTCCACGGGGGCAGGCTTTCACTTATCGTGTTATCTATTTCTGGAATCTCTAATATTATTCCGGCGGGGAATATCACATATTCTCTGTATTCGGGATTTGATTCAAGTAATGCATCAAGACGCTTCTCCCGGCCTTGAGTCTCGTATACATGATATGCAATTATGTCCCATGTGTCGCCTTGTATCGTTCTGTATGTCTTCATAATGTTATAATAACTCAGAATTCTTTTGACGTCAGGAGGACTCTTTTATGACCAGTTACGATATTTATTACAGATTAGGCAGAATCGAAAGCAATATTGACTATCTCAAACAAGGTCAACAAAGACTCGAGAATGAGATTAAGGACGTTCGCAATGAGATTAAAGACGTTCGTAATGAACTTAGAACTGAAATTAGAGAACTAGGCAGTTTCGTTCAACAACTCGCTGAACTGCATATTAAAACTGACACAAAACTTGATATGACTCTCGCAGGCGGGGGAATTATCCTTGCTGCTTTAACTTTCGCTGTTACTTGGCGGGCTTGGAGAGACTCTAAAGAACAATCAAATTCAAATAGACAACCGGTTAATAATTTCTTTTTCTCAAGTTTCAGACGATATAAAAAATAATTAGGGGACTCGCTCCCCTATGCGTAACTCAGTCTTGACTCATTGTTCATCAGCTCGCTTAATGCTTCCTTCACTCGGTCATATATATTATTCGCTATTGAGTTCCCGTTATCTTGAGTCATCTCACTCCCTGAGGCATTCACCGTTATATTTATCGCAGGATTCATATTATTTATTCTTGAACTCGATTCGCTCTCATAATTTCGATTATTATTATTATTCACGATTAAATTTTCGCTTTGAGTCATTAAATCACTTGAACCTGTTACGTTTTGCATAGTGTTGCTTATTCCCTGATTCGTTATATTCTGCATCTCCGGAGTCATTATATTTACTCCCAGCGAACTTGCTGCCGTGTTCAACATCTGCAAGCCACGAGTCTTCTTTCCGGGACTCAAAGGAATTACTGCCTCAGGACCTGCTTCTCCGATTAACGCTATCTCTGGCCGGGTGATTAACCCTCCTAACGCCCGCTTCTTCATGTCGGGAATTCCCCAGCTGTTTAGCGCTGCATCTGCATTCTTTACTTGCTGATCAGTCGACATCTTGGGCACCGGCACTGACCAATTAAACGGATTCAAATTCGAAAATAAATTCTTTATCCAGTTATATAAATCTATAAACGGCTGCTTCACACTCTCGATTACACTTACTGCACTTTCATATATCCCTGAAAATATATCTTTCAGACTCCATGACTCCCACCATGCATTAAAGCTCTGCACTGCACTCTGAATCATTCCCCACATCGTTGTTCCTAGTGCTCGAACACTTTCCCAGTTCTGATATAACAAAGTCCCTACTGCTATTAATCCGGCTACACCTGTTACTATTAATCCTATGGGATTCGCATTCAGTGCTGCATTCCATAGCCATTGCGCTCCGGCTGCTAACTTCGTGAATATACTTACTCCTCCTAGAGCTGCTTGTAACTCTAAATATGACGATACAAGACCTACTGTCAATTTCGCATATTTATATACTGTCATGAATATTTTTAACCCTGCTGCTGCATATGCGATCTTGATTAATACGTCCGCTAAACCTTCATGCTTATTCATGAATTCCGTCACTGCATTGATACCTCGAGTCAACGTCTGCACTACATAGCGGTTTATAGGCTCGATTGCGTCCCCTATCTTCTGCTGGAGCCCCGCCCAGGCACTTGTTAATAAACTTATTTGACCATTGTATGTATCAAGATTTATATTCTGCATTCGTAAGCTCAGTCCATCGGCCTCCGTATAGTTCGAGTTTATATACTTCTGCAAATCCCCTGAACCTGCCGAATTTACTAACTGTGTCCATGTCTTGACACTGTGCTTTCCGAATATATTCCCTAAAAAGTCAGCCTGCTGAGTCGACCCTAATTTATTTATCTTGCTGTATATATCGCTTAGTAAGTCATCTATCTGGCGCAACATACCTGTCGAATCTTTTACTGTTATTCCCATCTTAGATAACTTGCCTTGAATCTTTGCGTCTGACAATCGAATTAATCCAGTGCTGATTGCTGTTCCGGCTGTCGATGCATCTATACCCCTCTGCTGTGCTGCTGCTGCCATCGCTGCTACATGTTCTAACGGCATATGATGTATATGCGCCATCGGTGCTGCCTTCGATACTGTCTCGTATATCGTCGCTATATTCGCCTTCGCACTCACACTCATATTCGCTAGAATATCGCTTACTCTCTGACTCATTTCCGCTGGAATTTCCATAGCACTTAATACTCCTACTACCATATTCGCACTCTGCGCTAAGTCCATGCCCTCTGCCGCTGCCATCGCCATAATACTGGGCATCGCTGCTAGTGTCTGCTTCCAGGTCATTCCGCCACGAATTAAATTCTCCTGAGTCTGCGCTGCCTGTACAGCTGTATATTGCGTGTCCCGTCCTAATTGAATTGCCTGCTTGCGTAACTCCTCAAAACCGCTCATATCTGCATCTCTCTTCGAAAATCCTGCTGCACGGACTCTCGCCATCGCACTCTCAAAATCAGCTGCTGCTTTCATTGGCTGACTGAATGCCTTGACTAATCCCGCTGACGTTATGAAATCCATCTTGATATTGCCCCAGTTAAATAACTGCTCCCGTATCGAATTATATTTCGCTTGAGCATTCTTGATTCGTTCTAACTTGCTGCTCTGACTATCTAACGTGTAGCCTAAACTGCGTTCATAACTATCTAATTTCGTTACGTCTATACCCGCTGCCTGTAATTGCTGCCTATATTTCGCTACCGTTGACTCTTGCTTCTGGTACTGCTTCAATAACGCAGAGTCTTGCCACTGATTTTCATTCAATTTCTGTACCGTTGATGTTAATGCTGCACTCGAGGTCCTATAATTCTTGATTAACTGACTCTGCTTCTGCAATCCTTGAGTCTTGCGCGTTAATTCTCCTATTAATTTCGAAGCCTTCGTTAATCCGGCGTTATAGTTCCCGCTCATTAACATTGATAGCTTTATTCCTAGTTCTATTGTCTTACTCATGCTTACTCCCTCAGCTCCTTATATAATTACTCTCACTATATTAACTTAACTTAGAAAGGATTTTATGACTCATGAAAGGCATTCCGTTTTATAAATCCCGCAGTCTCGAACAATGCGAAGCTATCGATAATGCTATTAACGAACTCAAACATATTCAGCATGAACTTGCACCGGAATATTACCAGGAAAATTCACAGCCTCTTGAACATGTTCACTACCCGCAGCCTAAGGCTCTTTACTCGAATAATAAACGCTCTATTAATTCTTTTATCATGAAATTTTTCTTCGGAGGAATTATCTTTATCTTGATTATATTATTGCTGAAGTCTTGATTTCATTAACCCGGAACTTCTTTTAACAGCCTTCCGGGATGACTGCACTATTACTTCGAATTTTTTGACTCTGACTTTATTATAGCATTCTCGCTGATTATCACGTTCATTATCTGCCTTAATCTTACTAGACTCATATTCAGCCAGTCCGTAACACTTAAGCCTACTTCCTGACGCGATAACCTCACACTTAATCTGATTATTGACTCGCTGATGGAAGACTTGACTCCGACTCCGAGTCCGAAACTGCTAAAAAAATTAACGTCTCATTTATTAACCTCGTGAAATCTTTCGCGTTCATTTCCTTTAGTGCCTCCGGTGGAATAGTGAATCCTCACACGACTAAAGTCGCGTGCTTCCGAATTTCTTAATCGTCCGGACTTCCTCTCCGCCATACGGTCAGAACTCAGAACTTTACAGCCTAAGCAGCAAGCTCCGCATTGAGACTAATTAACGTGGATAAGGT
>JAFSJJ010000024.1 GCA_017439345.1 Synergistaceae bacterium | reverse complement strand
CTAGTGCCTGCTTGCGCAAGTCTATAGCTGCATACGATAAAAGAAGTCTAACACGAGGGAAAAGAAAAGACAACAATAATAATTTAATTAGGCTGTCTAACTCATGATTAAAATCACGAGTGTGCGACAGCGGGTTATCAAATGTATCCGGCTCGTCATTATATCTTTATATTAACGATCTAAGGCAAGACCTGCGGCTCCGGTTCCTACTCCTGCGGTAATGCCTGCTGCAGTTCCCAGAAGCTTCCCGACAAAGAAGGCAGACACAGCACCTATAGCAGAGATAAGAGCTTTCTTTGCCATATCTTCTCTCATGTCAGACGGCGCAGCACCTACAACACCGCCTGTTAGAGCTCCCACAGTAACACATAAAACAGCACCTAAACTTGTGAAGAAAGCTAATGCACATCCAGCGGCAGCACCTATTACGACACCTGCTGTAATATACCAGTAAGATTCACACCATGAAGGCTCAGGCTCAGATCCGAAGAAAAATTCACTCCAAGTATTTTTTTTCTTATCTGCCATACCGTAAGCACTGCCCGCAGCAACTCCGCCAACTATAAATGGGATGGCAGCTCCTCCTGTAAAGAATGCCAAAGCACCTCCTGCAGCTACACCTAAGACAGCTCCTGTTCCTGTATCAGTAAAGAATTCACCCCAAGTACGTGCAAATACAGGCTGAACAGATGACATACACAACGCACATATAACAATTACGGTAACAATTTTAGAACGCTTCATGAAAAAATTTTTCCTTTCTTTAGTGTTAATAAAATATAACGATAAAAGTACATAAATTATACGTAAATGGGTGGGGGTATTGTCAAGTAGTGACTTACATGAACTCATCACACCGATTCGTTCAGACATAAATAACATAACGGCCAACTCTAAAAGTCTTCGGCACTAACTACTCCTTCTTGTTAAGAGCAATGAAAGGGTATATCACGATAAATTTTTGCCTCCTTTAGCCTTTATTGTGTTAGTGTAAGCATTAAGAGTAATATTGCAGCACAAACAGTATTAAATACTATTGCAAGCGAATATGATATATAATTCACTAAAATATTTCCCAAAGGAATTTATATGTATATATGATAGAGCAGCTTAATAAATGTACTATAGAAGTAATTATATTTCACAATGAGACCAGCGGCTACACTGTTATGAAGTGCAGGCATGACAAATTCACGTCTCTAATCACCGTTGTAGGCAGCATGAACGGGCCAAGAACCGGCAGCACTTTTGACTTCGCAGGCGAATGGAAAGTTAATCCCAAGTACGGCCGTCAGTTCGTGTTTGACAGCTTTAGAGAAGTCTTCCCTACTACTGTTGAAGGCATAGCAAAATATTTATCAAGCGGACTGATTAAAGGCGTAGGCCCGGATTTAGCCAAAAAAATTATTGACACTTTCGGAGAAAATACTATCGAGATTATCGACAATTCACCTGAAATGTTGCTCGAAGTCAAAGGCATAGGCGAAAAGAAGCTCGCACAGATAAAAGAGAGCTGGGCAAACTACAGGGAGCTTCAGAACATAATGATATTTCTCAAGGAACATGACATCAGTACTTCACTTGCAATGAAAATCTACGAAAAATACCGCGATAAAAGCATTGAGATAATCACAGACAATCCCTACAGGCTCACAGAAATTGAAGGAGTAGGCTTCATCACTGCGGACGGTGCAGCCAGGAAAATGGGTTTTGCTTTAGAAGACAAGCATAGACTCAACAGCGGAATAATATACGTCATGAAGACTTTTGAGAGTGACGGACATTGTTTTGTCTACAAGAAAGATTTATTAGAGGCAGCTCATCAAATTCTTGAAGTCAGCAAATCTCTTATTGAGTCAGTTCTTTATGAGCTTATAGACGCAGAACAAATTATACGCGATGAGGACGATGCATTATATCTAAAAGTAATGTACTTCACTGAACGAAAAGTAGCAAGAAAGCTCCGAGGACTTGCAAGCAGCGGCTTTAGGAAAAATTATACTCTCAAGGACATTAAGAAAGAACTTAACGGAGGTTACTTTAGAGGCCATTTTCTTGATAATGACCAGCTTGAAGCAATACGCTCTGCAGTGAATAACAAAGTCTCTGTCATAACAGGCGGCCCCGGTACAGGCAAGACTACGGCTATTCAGGGCATAATTCAACTTTACGGCGGTGAAAAAATTTTCCTAGCAGCTCCTACAGGACGTGCGGCCAAGAAACTTGCTGATACTACAGGCAGAGAGGCTTCGACTATTCACAGGCTGTTAGGCTTCTCTCCGGCAGGATGCGACAAGGACGAGAATAACCCGTTAGAAGGCGATTTATTAATCGTTGATGAGTGTTCAATGATTGATATAAATCTCATGAATCTTTTACTGAAAGCTGTACCGTTAGAGATGAGCCTTGTTCTTGTCGGTGATATTGACCAGCTCCCCAGCATAGGGCCTGGAAGAGTCTTCGCGGACATTATTGACTCAGGACTCGTTGAATGCACGAGACTCTCAGCACTTCACAGGCAGGGCGAAGGCAGCGGAATAGCATTTAATGCACGCAGAATTAATGAAGGTAATATGCCTTATGTTAATTATAATAACGAGTCAGACTTTGCTTTTACTGAGATTCAAGATCAGGATACAGCAGCAATTGAGATAGTATCTAAGTGTGAAAAGCTCATGAAACGCGATGACTTTACCTGCGAATATCCAGACGTTCAAGTTCTTGCGCCGATGAGAAAAGGTATCGTAGGCATTAATAATCTGAATATCTTACTTCAGGAGGCATTAAATCCTGTTCTCCATGACGAAGCCGGCAATCCCCTGTTAATAAGACGCGGTGAAACAGAGTACAGACTCAATGATAAAGTTATGCAGATTCGAAATAATTACAGCAAGAGCATCTTCAACGGAGATATAGGCAGAGTCAGCAATATCGACAGGGAAAATAACAAGCTCACCGTAACTTTTGACGAGGCCAGAAACGTAGATTATGAGTATATAGAACTTGAAGACTTAGTGCTTGCATATGCAATTACGATTCATAAATCACAGGGCAGCGAGTATGAGACTGTTATAATGCCGATTATGAAAGCTCAATTTATAATGCTGCAAAGAAATTTATTATACACAGCTGTTACTCGGGCTAAGAATAAGTTAATCATGATAGGAGAAGCTCAAGCCGTTTACATCGCAGTCAAGAATAATAAGATCTCCCAGAGAAATACAAGACTCGTTCAAAGACTGAAAGATTATGAACTTGATGATTATGACTCTGAACGTGATTATAATGATGATGATGATGATTAATAATAAATTTTTGACACGATAATTTTTTGCATGTAAAATATTTCACGCTTCGAATTCTTGAATGTTAATAAAAATATTAAACGTAAAATTGTGAAAGGAGATTTTTGCAGAATGATTATTAATTTAGCACTCGCACTACTATCAAGACATGCTGCGGAGTCTCCGGAGTGTGCTTGTTAATACTACACGCTTTTATAATTCATAACAACACAACAAGAACATATAAGACGGAGATTCTGAGAGAAGACAAAATTTTTTTCAGACTCCGTTTTTTTATGAGCAGTTATTTATTTAATTTTAATCAGGAGGAATTATATTTAATGCGTACAGTTAAGATTTTCGACACCACTTTACGAGACGGCGAACAGTCCCCGGGCTGCAGCATGAATCTCAGTGAAAAAATAGTCATGGCACGTCAGCTTGAGAAATTAGGAGTAGATATTATCGAAGCAGGTTTCGCAATATCATCGCCTATGGACTTCAAGAGCGTTCAGGCAATCGCCCAGGCAGCACCCGAATGCACTATAGCAAGTTTAGCACGATGCAACAAGAATGATATAGACACAGCATGGGAAGCAGTTAAGGACGCTAAGAAGCCCCGCATTCACGTATTTATAGCAACAAGTGAAGTTCACATGAAATATAAATTACGCATGACACCTGAGCAGGTTTTGCAGACTATAACTGACATGGTAGGCTATGCAAAGTCAAAATGCCAAGATATAGAATTCTCTGCCGAAGATGCCTCGCGTTCTGATAAAGAATTTCTTGCTCAGGCTTTCTCGAATGCAATTGCAGCAGGTGCTAACACTATTAACGTTCCTGACACTGTAGGCTATTCGACTCCGCAGGAAATGAGCGAGTTAATTAATTATTTGCGTGAACATGTAACAGGAATTGAAAACGTTGATATTTCTGTCCACTGTCATAATGACTTGGGTATGGGTGTAGCGAACTCCCTTGCATGTATCAAAGCCGGGGCTTCTCAGGTCGAATGCACTGTAAACGGTATCGGTGAACGCGCAGGAAATGCAAGCCTTGAGGAAATTGCTATGGCCTTGAGAACCCGCCATGATTTCTATGATGCAGACACAAATATTAATACACGGGAAATATATAAATCCAGCAGATTATTAAGCAATATAACTGGAGTCCCTATTGCACCTACTAAAGCCATAGTCGGAGCCAATGCCTTTGCCCATGAAGCAGGAATTCACCAGCACGGAATGATTACTAACGCACAGACTTATGAGATCATGAATCCTGACGAAATAGGCATACCTCACAGGGCGTTAGTATTGGGTAAGCACTCAGGCAAGCACGCTTTACGAGAGAGACTCGAGTCAATGGGCTACGAGATTCCAGATGATGAGCTTGAAGACATTTTTACACGCTTCAAGAAGTTAGCTGATGAAAAGAAGACTGTAACAAGTTCAGATTTAGAGGCGTTGACCCTTCACAGGTCAAGAGTCATTAAATCAGCGTCCGGAGAAAGTTCAGCCCCTGCATGTCAGCTCGTGAGTCACTCTATAACTTCAGGCAGCGGAGTTCCCAAGATTTCATATGTTCAGATTAAGCGCGACGGCAAATTAATGGACGGAGTCGAATCCGGTGCAGGCCCCCTTGATGCAGCCTTTAAAGTGATTAACAGAATGCTCGGAGTAGAAGCAAGACTCGAAGACTTCAGTATAAGAGCCGTAACAGAAGGCGAGGACTCAATCGGTGAAGCGGTCGTGAAAATCTCCAGTGCAGCGAGCGGCGAAATGTACACAGGTTCAGGAATCAGCACTGATATTGTAGAAGCGTCTCTTGCAGCATATATCGCAGGAATAAATAAGATGTTCGAGGAAGAGTCCGGCAGATAAATTAGTTATTCTTTATGTTATAATCTCTAAATTTTATTTACTCTAAGAAGGGAGAAAAATATCATGTCAGCGATGAAAGAATTATTTGAACTCGCAGCCAAAGACGAAAGAATTGCGTTTGAAGTCGAACATTCTGTACGGGAAGCACTCGAGCAGTTCGTGAGGGATAAGGATTGTCTTTGCTCCTAAGTATCCTGAAGGCGAATGTCCTATGATGGTTTATGATGCGTAACTTTCACTGTCAGGCATTGTCAGTCATTTAGCTTTGAATAACGTTTAATAGGCTGCTGTTCTTAATTGATAGATGATTGAGGCAGCGGCTTTTATTTATATGTTATTCAGGAGAGGGTTAATTACATGTATTACAGACTTAAAGATAATATTATTCTCAGGGGCTGGGATAAACTGCCCTACGCTCTTGTTAATACTGAAACAGGGAACGTGAAATTTGTTGACTCTGAAGCTATGACAGCTCTTGAAATGTGTGATGGAAGTATAGATTTTGCTATGCCGTTCATACCGGATAATATTAATAAGCATATTACTGCAGCTGAACAGTCAGTCTTTATCGAACCGTGCAGACCGGGACAGGGACTCAACGAGAATTCAGAAATATAGAAGATACAAATCACGCTGTATCAAAGAAATTCAATGGTCCATAACAGGCAAATGCAATTATAAATGCAAACACTGCTTGATGTCTGCTCCTGATGCAAATGCGGTGCAGCTTTCGTTCGATGAGATAAAAGAAATTATTCGCCAGATGAGTGAATGCGGAGTCATAGATGTCGATTTAACAGGCGGAGAACCTCTAGCGCGCAGTGATTTTCTTGACATAATAGACGAGTTAATTGACAAGGGAATACGAATTAAGCAGCTGTATACTAACGGAGCTCTAGTGAACGAAAAATTATTATCTGAATTCCAGAAAAGACACGTTAAGCCTTCCATAATAAATAATGAGCTATGACGGTGCCGGCTGGCATGACTGGCTTAGGGGCATTGACGGAGCTGAGGAGAAAGTAAATAATGCGTTCAGAGTGTGCCGAGATATGGGCTTCAAGACATCTGCTGCTATGTGTCTTCACAGGTGCGATGCTTATACTTTGCGTGAAAGTGTCAATCATCTTGCTTCACTGGGCGTTAAAAGCCTTAAGACAGGTGCTGTAAGTTTTGTCGGTGAATGGAAGAAAAATAATTTACTGGATCAATCATTAAGCACACAAGAACTCTTTAAAATATATCTCGATTATATCCCGCTTTATTATCAGGACGGAATGCCTTTAATTTTAACCCTGTCATCATTTTTTGCTGCTTATCCTGAAGCTCCGGACTATTTTGAAATTATAAATTACAAGAAAGAATATGACCCTCAGGAGACTTTAATTTGTGCTCATGCAAGAAGTTCATGCTATATTTCACCTGAAGGCCGAGTCTTAGTCTGCATGAGTGTATCAGAAATGGACGTTCAGAATAAATTTCCGACTGTCTTTGAGAAGAGTTTAGCCGAGTGCGTAAGTTCTCCTGAGTTCATGAAATTAATTGATATGAGAGTCAGTGATTTCTTTGCAGTGAATCAGGAATGCCGCGAATGTAAATATTCAAAGCATTGTTACGGGGGCTGCCATGCTATATTCCTTGAGCTTGACAGAGAGAACTGTATTAACGAGTCTCCTGTGATGTGCGAATTGTATTCAGGCGGCTGGATCGATAAAATAATTAATACAGTTAAGAAAATCAATCCGTCCGCTAAGTGTAACGTCTATGATATGTAATTATGTATAATAATGCAAATTTTATTTCACGGGGGGAATTAATTTCATGGCAATGACGATGACTCAGAAAATCCTTGCGAAACATGCAGGTCTTGAGAGCGTCCACGCAGGGCAGTTAATCCAGGCAAAACTTGATTTAGTTCTTGGCAATGACATAACGAGTCCAGTAGCTATTAACGAGTTCGAGGCAGCAGGCTTTAATAGTATATTCGATAAAAGCAAAGTTGTCCTCGTAATGGATCACTTCACGCCTAATAAAGATATTAAATCAGCGGCTCAGTGCAAACAGTGCAGATTATTCGCGAAGAGATTCAATCTTGATAACTTTTTCGATGTCGGAACTATGGGAATCGAACACGCTTTATTACCAGAACAGGGACTCGTTGCTCCAGGCGAGGCAATTATAGGCGCGGACTCTCACACATGCACTTACGGGGCAGTTAATGCTTTCTCGACCGGAGTAGGCTCTACTGATATGGGTGCAGCTATGGCGGCGGGCTATACATGGTTCAAAGTTCCTGCGGCTATAAAAGTGAACGTTACAGGCAAGAAGCGTCCTTATGTGTCAGGCAAGGACTTAATATTATATTTAATCGGCAAAATCGGCGTTGACGGAGCGTTATATAAATCTCTTGAGTTCTCAGGAGACGGACTTAAAGAATTAACGATGTCAGACAGATTAACTATTGCTAATATGGCTATCGAAGCAGGAGCTAAAAACGGAATTTTCCCGGTTGATGATATAACACGTGAATATTTATCAGGGCGCGTTAATCGTGAATGGACAGCGTACGAACCTGATCCTGATTCAGAATATGAGAGCGTAATTAATCTCGACTTGAATGAAATTGACTGTACCGTCTCTTGGCCTCACTTACCGGAGAACGCTAAACCTGCAATAGAAGGCCATGATGTCAAAATTGATCAAATCGTAATAGGCTCTTGCACTAATGGACGTATCGAGGACATGAAGGCAGCGGCAGAAATTCTCAAGGGCAGGCACTTAGCTTCAGGAGTAAGAGGGATAATCATACCTGCGACTCAGAGCGTCTATCGTGAATGCATAAAGCTCGGCTACGTTGATGTATTTCTTGATGCGGGCTGTGTAGTGTCGACTCCAACGTGCGGGCCGTGTCTTGGCGGTCATATGGGAGTGTTAGCAGAAGGTGAACGCTGTGTTTCTACGACTAATCGCAATTTTATCGGCAGAATGGGACACGTTAAGAGCGAAGTATATTTAGCATCTCCGGCAGTTGCAGCAGCGTCTGGAATAGCAGGACATATAGCTCACCCTAAGGAGGTAATCTAATCATGAAGGCACACAAATACGGCGACCACGTTGACACTGATGTAATAATCCCTGCCCGTTATCTTGCTTCACAGGACGAGAAGGAATTAGCTTCACACTGCATGGAAGATATAGATAAAAACTTTCATGCTAAAGTCAGCCCCGGCGATATTATCGTTGCAGGATTAAATTTCGGCTGCGGTTCGAGTCGTGAACATGCTCCTGTTGCAATTAAGGCTTCTGGAATTTCGTGCGTCATAGCTAAGAGTTTCGCAAGAATCTTTTACAGGAACGCAATTAATATAGGCCTCGCGATTCTTGAATGTCCTGAAGCAGCAGAAGATATTGCAGATAATGATGAAGTCAGTGTAAATTTTGATACCGGCGAGATAACTAACAAGACCAAGAATAAAATTTACAAGGCCGAACCTTTCCCGGAATTCATCAAGAACATGATAGCTGACGGCGGATTAATGGCTTCACTCAAGAAAAATCAGAAATAGAAATAAAAGCGCGGCTCTCCTGAAATTTTCTTCAGGGGAGTTATTTTAATGCAAGGTTATCAAGAAAATTATTCTCGTCTTCAGCTACGATAAATATGTACAATTTTAATCAAAGTTATACTATTTATACGTGGCATTCTCGCGATATGCTTTCCTGCTTAATCGAACCCGATTTTGCTGATGTTACTGGCTACTTTCGTTTGGAGCAGCTCTCTACAGGCTTTAATTCCCTAGTAGCGATAGGTACATAATTTCTTTTGCTCATTTTATGGTTGAATATTTTACAGACAAAACCTATTGCTTGGTTTTCGCTTATAATTTTTCTTCGTCCAACGGCCTATGTTCAGTTTTTCAAGTGCCCACATTTTTGCGTTCTCATCATCAGGGAAAATATATCCTCGTCCTTCTCCTTTGCTGAAGTCGTAACATAATAGTGTGTACGTCAACGGAGGAATTATAGTCATCCATTGAACGAATTTTATCTGCTTCATGCCTGATCTGAGTTCCTGCTGACTGAAATCGAAATGGCACAACGGATCTGTAAACGGAATGAATGCTCCCAATAAGCTGCTTACAGGATGTTCTACAGCATTGAATGTTATACGAAGTTTATCACTGCCCTGCTCATACTGTTGAAGCATCAATGACCCCTGAACCTGATTTCCCTTTGGTCTGGTGAGTATTTCACCATCTTGCTGAATGAAATCAAAACGCTGTCCTATGCAGTTTTTGCAGCTAAGAATTATTGCCATACTATATGCTCCTCCTTTGTGATTTATAGTGCCCTTGTCCCTATAACTTCAGAAGTTTTTATATCTCTTGTTGTTATCTGTGAGATGCCGATGTACTCAGCACAAATTTTCAATTTCTCCTGACTTGGGAAAATGTATTGTTTCAGAATATGATCGTCGGTATTAAAGCAAACAAGGCATGAATGTTTTTCCCCTTCATAGATGAATTCTGTGTACTCAATTTTCTTTTTTCCGGCATTCACATCATCAGGATTTAAGTTAAAACCGCAGCTCTCGATTATATTTCCTGAAGTATCTGTAAATTTTATACGGAATATTCCGGGTCTGCCTGACGTACTAAGAATGATAGAACCTCTTGCTGCATCGCCTATGGAACGAGAAACTATAGCATCACCCTGATAGAAGAATCTCATTTTCTGACATCCGCATCCATCACAGCAAAACACATCGTGCAGTCCTGAATTGGGCGCGTTCCCAATCTTCATGTCTATATACTGTTTTATCTGTCTTGCTGTCTCATTATCATCAGACCTGAATTTTATCGCATTTGCTATCTTAGCATAATTCAGAAAAGTTACACGTTCTTTTTCTCGACCCTTAAGATTAATCACGATAAGTCCGTTCATCATAATCTCACTGTCTGAGAAACGCAAATCAACGCTTTCTATTTGATCGAATGGTACATCAATGCCGATATACTTTGCGTTTAAGGAAGCAAGCTTTCCGGAGAACTGAATTCCCTGCATCTGCAATTCTTTACGAACCGCCCTCAAAGCAAAATCTTTTAAATCTGGACGTATATATTCCATAGGGGATATGTATTCATCTTCAGGTTTTTGAATGACTACCCTATCATCGTAAACTTTAATTGAATGCTCTTGTCGACCTAGACCAATTTGAATAGCATAAAGCGGCTGCAATAAACATACACCGTTACTGAAAACTTATAAAAAATTATAAACATAACTCTTATGTTTCATTCCTTATTCAACGCTTCCATTTTCGTGATAAAGCTACTACTCATGTTTAGTATAACGTTCCGAAGGCTTGAAAAAGACAAATTGTTGTCGTTTTACCCGACTAACGAATCGGTACATAATTTCATTGCCCATTGATGGTTGAACGTTTTCCAGACAGAACCGGCTGCTTGGTTTTCGCATTTATTTTCTCTGTCAAAGCAACAACGCTCAGTTCCCAAAAGCTAACCAATGTGCGGAGTTATACGCGATAGATTAAATCGGGGCAAATTTTTTCAGTAAACGGATTACACCTTCCTTTCTTAAAAATTTAAAAATTCCTTGCAATAGTTTAATAATTTTTTATTAACTGTTTCTTAGCCTACTTTTTTATTTTGAATACCTATCATAAAAATTTAACTGTGTCAATAATATTATACATACAGATTGATAAACACTATTACGCTGTCGCTGTCAAGTCCGATCAGGAGGACGCAGTTGCTTGATACTAGAGTCGTCATTGCAACTATCGGTGGCTTCTTCGTCAACTTCAAGACCCTCATCACCGATATGTCCTCTCAGCGTCGCATAGTCAACTATGTTTATTCTTACATTGCAAAAAAAACAGTTCCATTAAAACTATAGTGTCCTAATATTACAAGGAACACACTACATCTATTGCTACTCAGGATAAACGGGAATATATAGTGAAGTTCGAAATCCGCTCTATCGTCCGTTCAGGCGGTAATGAAAAATCTTAGCAAGTCTTATGAAGACAATATTCATTCAACTTCTGCAAATTATTTTGAGTAACATTTCAACCATACTTCCCATTTTTTGTCTGCTTCTGATCTTCTAACTTCTTTTAAGTACGCCTGCACACTTTCATTTATAGCAAGCGGAATATCTCGCCTAGAAGCAACACCAAAAAGTTTACACAAACCTTTTAACGGATTATCTAAAAAAGCAGCCTGCAAAGTATTTTCTAAATTATTTGTGCCCTCTAAATAATGCACTTCAACACTGCTATTTCCCTTAGAAAGAAAAACCTCAACATTAAAATCTGTACATGCAGCAAGTAATTTGATTTTTGTTTTTGCTTTTATTAAATATGAATCAAAATCACAAGACACCGATGATACTCCCGTGTTTAAACACTTACGAAAATAAGACTCGATAACGTTTCTCACGCCTTCAATTGTTGCTCCTGACGGTAACGAATATGTCCTGAATAATCTTGTAGTAACATGAGGTATCGGTATTAGAATACCGTTTCCTGCGTCAATTATATCTATTCCTTGTAGATTTTCAGGGCTACATATTGTCCAACCATCATTTATATAATGACCCTCTCCCATATCATCAATAGCATCTTTCACAGATTTTGTGATATGTTCGGTCACACCTTTATCCTTTAGCATTGTACCTCCCAGCTTTAGGGCAGTCTTACCCTCTGGTGTTTTTAAGAAATCTCCTGCCATTCGTGCAACAAAAGGAAAAGCCTTCGCAAGTCCGATCAATACCAATGGTCCTAAAGGAAGCATTTTGTATTCTCACCTACTGTTTATTAATTTATTTTTAATAGTATATTGTATATAATATATTACAAGCGTAACATAAGGCAATGAAAAATTGCACTGCTAAACTTAATATACAGTCTACAAGCAGCGCGCTAGGTTGTGATGAAAAATGAAGACTTTCCTGCAGAGTTTTATAAAATATTATATCTAGCAATTTACTGAACTGAAACATTCAAAGACTCAATTGCGTTAGTCGTGTATATTACTACACACCTTGTCTCTGTTGAAATATCTTTTTCCAGTCACTTAATGTCCGTTTACACTACTATAATCTTCATGTCTCAAAAATATTTCTCAGGAATAACAAGCAGGTCTATTTACGCTCGTGAATCTCGTTAAAGCCTACTAAAGTTCCATAATCATAACAGGAGGAATTTATATCAATGCTGGAGAAAATTTTATCACCGGAAAATCTCAACACAGCTTATGCTAAAGTCGCTCAAAACAAAGGTTCTTACGGCGTTGACGGCATGACCGCAGATAAACTTATGCAATTCCTTGAACGCAACGGCGAAGAACTCAGGAAAACAATATTAACGGGAAATTATACTCCTCAGCCTGTCAGAGCAGTGAAAATTCCTAAATCCTCCGGCAAGTTCAGGACTCTCGGCATACCTACAGCAATAGACAGATTTATTCAACGTGCAATAGTCCAAGTTTTAACACCGATTTACGAAAAGATTTTTTCTGAACACAGCTTCGGATTCAGACCAGAACGCAGTATTGAAGATGCCGTAAAAAAGTCATTGCAACATCTTAATAATGGCTATGAGTGGGCTGTTGATTTGGATCTCGAAAAATTTTTTGACTCTGTCTGCCGTGAAAAACTTTTGCAGATTTTAATACGTGATATTCATGATAAACGAGTCTTGAAATTAATAAATGCTTACATTAATTCAGATGTCATTGACAATGGCAGGCGCATTCACACTAACGCAGGACTTCCTCAGGACGGGCCACTTTCACCTCTACTTGCTAATATTATGCTTAATGAACTTGATAACGAATTAACCAGAAGGAGCGAAATTTTTGTGCGTTACGCTGATGACATGATTATTTTCTGCAGGAACGAAGCTTCAGCACGCAATGCCCTGAAACACATTACTCCCTACATAGAAAAATGTTTGTCGTTAAGAATCAATGCTGAGAAAACTTTTATCTCTCACGCTGAAAATATAAAATTTCTTGGCTACGGATTTTTTCTGACACCTGAAGGCTACAAGATCAAAATTCACCCTGAATCCATCAGCAAATTCAAAGAAAGAGCCATTTCACTAGCTAAACATCACGAGACAGAAAAACTTCAACAATATTTTACGGCTTGGATTACTCACTACAGATTAGCGGACTTAGACAGCTTTTTACATGATTGCAGTCAATGGCTGAGCTTCTCGCAAAAGACTCAAGATTTCTTAAGCAGGCTGCGTACAAAGCAATTCACACAAATTTAACTTTAACAAAACTTTTTGAGGAGCATTCTTTATTATGAGAAAAACTTTATATATTTTCAGTTCTGCTGCCCTTAAGCGAAAGGATAACACGCTTATAATAAGCATTAAGAATCAAGACATTCAATATATTCCAATTGAAGCTGTCGAGGAAATTTTCGTCATGGGCAACGTAGAGATCAACAAAAGCCTCTTGGAACTCTTGACCGAAAAGGGAATCGTCATTCACTTCTTTGATTATTACGGCTCTTACGCAGGGACTTATTACCCGCCCGAAAGCAAAAACTCAGGCCAAGTATTTCTGGCTCAGGCTGCTTTCTGCCTTGATGAACGCAAACGTCATGAACTGGCTTCAATGTTCGTAACCGGTGCTATAAAAAATATGATAGGGCTTATCAATTACTATCAAAGACGACACAAGCACATTAACTCTCAGGACATCACAGAATACCTGAATTTTTGTATGTCTCAGGCTCCGAACACGTGTGATATAAATTCTCTCATGGGCATTGAAGGTTCTGCAAGAAACAAGTACTACGAATTTTTTGACAAAATAATCTCAGATGCAAATTTCAAGATCATAAAACGAGTACACAGACCTCCGAACAACATTATGAACGCTTTAATAAGTTTCATTAACTCAATGTGTTACGCAGGGACTCTGACTCAAATTTACCATACATATCTTGACCCTAGAATAAGTTTCCTTCATTCGCCGTCTGATAGAAGGATAAGCCTTAACCTTGACATTTCAGAAATATTCAAGCCGATTTTAGTTGACCGTTTAATTTTCTCACTGATCAACAAACGCATGTTAACGCCCTCTGACTTTGAACCAGGCAGGGACGGAGGTATATACGCTTCTCATGATGCACGCAAAATTATAACTGAAGCTTGGGAAAAATCTTTGCGCAATACAATCACATATCCTGCAACGGGTCAAAAAATGGGCTGGCGGCGAGTTATTCGTTCTGAAGCTCTGAACATTCAAAAATTTATCATCGAGGGCATTCCCTATAAACCGTTTATCTTTGATTGGTAAGTTATGTTATTAGGAGGCGAATTTCAAAATGTTTGTCATCATGGTCTATGACGTAAATTCAAGGCGTGTAGCAAAGGTTCTGAAGACTTCACGGCGTTACTTGCAGAGGGTTCAAAACAGCGTCTTTGAAGGCGAAATCACACAGGGACGCTTGACAGCTCTGAAAAACGAACTCGGAGCAATTATCAACGAGAGCGAGGACAGTATATTATTTTATGTTTGGTCTAAGAAACACTATCAAGATAGAACATGCTTAGGCTTGAACAGTGAAGTTATTAATGATTTGGGGATAATTTGACGCTCGCATTTAGTGAATACTCTAAATTATCAGACTATTATGTGCGGTAAATAGTCAAATTCGTAAAATCTTTTAATGCAATAATTCACGAAGATAATTTTTTGCGTCTTTGACCAATCCCAAAAAAGAGGTGTAAAAAATTGCGTTTTTCGATTCATGTGCGGAAACTTGAAAAAATGTGTTTTGTAGTGATAGCAGCATCTTATAAGTTTGGGTTACCGTTTATTTGAGTAATTCATGCAAGTATGTTAAAATTCGCGACATAGTAATTGCAAGGGGTGTTGAGGGTTACGAAATGTTCCTATGAGGGATTGAAACTTTCTACTCCAATCCAAAAATTTCAAAAATTGATTCATTACCGGTCGTTTTATGTCCTTCCCTTCCTGTAAAATTTCCATCATCGAACGAAGCAATGAAGCAAAATCGTTCAGACAACAGAAACAGGAGCTCCACACAATTTAAAAATTTATAAACGGAGATGTTGACAGAGAAAAGAAATCACAATAACGCAGGAACTATGACAGCGGCGGCTCGTTCTGCTTATGAGGGCAAAGTCGGTCTTGAAGCTGTGGCAAGGGCAGGACGTAATCCCAATCTCAAAGGCATTGTCCATGAA
Source organism: Synergistaceae bacterium (assembly GCA_017439345.1). GTDB lineage: Bacteria > Synergistota > Synergistia > Synergistales > Aminobacteriaceae > JAFUXM01. The sequence continues at coordinate 60,345 of JAFSJJ010000024.1, read as the reverse complement.
GTTCTGGTCAGGGACGCTCACAACGTCAACCCGGCGAATATTTTCTCAGGTAAAGCAGCCTCTCTGACGAAATCAGCAGCTACAGTTTTAGCGTCAATAAGTGCCGCCGTCTGGATTCCGGCAGCTATTGGAGTCGGAGCGGCCGTAGCAGTAGGTTCAGTTGTTAAAGGCATTTGGGATTCTATTTTTGATTAATCGAACGGAGGAAAATTATCATGTCAAGACGAAATATTTTCAAAAAAACTTCAAGCATTAACAAGACCGGTGCATATTCACAGCTTCCTATTACACTTTGCCTCGATACAAGCGGCTCAATGAGAGGTCATCCCATAAATGAATTAAACGCCGGAATGAGAATGTTTTATGATTGTGTCAAACATGACTGCGAGTCAAGATACTCTGCTGATATTTCAAATTTAGCCTTAATCGAAGCCCTTAAGAGTGAAATAGAATTACTCAGCTCAATGCACGCTCAGAGCTACGAGGCTCATGCAGTGAATTCAATTTCCGATTCTGTGGCGACAGTAACAGCCCGAAAACTCACACTAGAGAAGAAAATCAAAAAAATAGCCCTTCGTATAAGCCCCGTAGAGCGACTTTTAGAAGAGCTAAGGTATAAAACTACCTGTAGAATTTCTCAAATGGATTTAATACTGCGTCTGAGATATTTTGAAAAATACAGTGTGAACGGTGTGATGAGAGAGGGAGGACTTTCATATTCGACATACTGGCGGCGAAATCGAGAGCTTTTGCAGACTATGAAAAAATATTTGTCTGAATGCAAGACATAAAAAAGGAGAGCCGTAAAGCTCCCCTTAAAGAGTGATGGATTAATTAATTTTCTGTTCCTGTTGCCTGAGTGTCGTTGTCGATGGTGTCAAATAAGTCCTGCTCAATTTCTGCCAAGTCATCGATTAGTGCTGTTCTTGCGACAGATAAAGCACTTTCAACAGCGTCATAAATTCTGTCGGCTAATATTTCAGCGCATTTGTCTTTGAGTGCCTTAAGTTTAGAGCTGAAGCCGAAGTCTTCTACGATTTGGCGGAAGTCTTCATCAACATAGTTAGAGAAAGTTTCCTGCATGTTCTCAGCTGTGTCGAGGTCTTCAGAAATTTCAGCGTAATCTTCGCAAGAATAAACTGCTGAGCTGATTGCTTCCTTGAGTGCGTCTGCTGCCTGATAAAGTAGCTTTATGAATGGGTTAATGTAATTAGTGAGAGATTAAAAATTTATTTTATGGTGGAGGCGGGGAGAATCGAACTCCCGTCCGACATGGGCCAATCGTGATGGCTGCTACAGGCTTAGTCTTTATTCATTGTCGTCCGTCTCAGGTCAAAGACACCCTTTGACTTTCCAAGAGCTTTACGGGTCTATCACCATGCCCGGCTCTGTACATGGTGGGGAGCTGACTTTCATGACACCTCCGGCGAACCGTCAGCATTGTCCATCCTTCGGCGAGCAGCTTAAACTAAGCCGCTAATGCGAAATTATCTTCGACTTTTATTTTTTCGTCCGATAGTTTTACGGGTTGCTACAGACTTCCCCCGGCCTGCTCCTTCAGACCCTCCTCACGCCGTCGAAACCTGTCGCCCCCGTGAAGTGAGTTATGAATCGAAGCTGATTAATTAGTAATCACTATTTCGGATATTTTGACGCACTGCTTTAGCAATATTTCTCTTCGCATCCCTCTCGGCTATCATGTCCCGCTTATCGTGTGAAGTACGTCCTTTCGCTAGACCAAGTTCAACTTTAGCCCGCCTGCCTTCTTTGATATATATGCTCAACGGCACAAGAGTTAATCCCTTCTCACGCATCTTGCTCCGTAACCTGATTAATTCATGCTTATGCATTAATAATTTGCGGTCGCGTTCAGGTTCGTGATTATAGTAGCTCCCCTTGTCGTAGGGCGATATATGCACTCCGAACAACCATAGCTCGCCATTTTCGATTGAAGCATACGAGTCCTTCAGGTTCAAGTTACCAGCACGGACGCTCTTTATTTCTGTGCCTGTTAAGACTATCCCGCACTCGAAGTTATCGAGAATAAAATAATCATGACGTGCCTTGCGGTTCAATGCTACGGTCTTGATATTCTTATTGCTTTTCACAGTTTTATTTGACATGAAGTGAAATTTAGCACAAAAATTTTATTTACGCAACATGTAATATAATATCTCACAAATTTTATTTTAAAAATTTTACACAAGGAGAGAAATATTTTGCCGCCTGAATTTGAAAGCGAACTTGAAAACTTTTATGACCCGGAAGAATTTCACAGAGAAGTTATTTATCACGATGTCTACTCACCTGAAGCAGTAACAAGACAAGAAGCCAGAGACATGGACAAACGCGCAATTGAAACTTTCGGAATTCCAAGCATATTATTAATGGAAAACGCTGCACTCGCTGTAATCCGTGAAGTTCATGATTACGCCGTGTTCGCTGTGGTGTGTGCTCCTGGAAGCAACGGGGGAGACGGACTCGCAATCGCAAGACACTTATGCATCATGGGCAAGGACGTTAGAGTTTACATTGCAGGCGATATTAAGAAGGGCAGCCCGGACTTTCAGATTAACTTGAAGATAATGAGCAAGTTAGCTCCTGAAGTGTTAAACACGATTAATGACGATAATTATTCTGAATTCGAGAGCGCGCTTAAAGGCTGCGAGACATGCATAGATGCTTTACTCGGCACAGGCTTAAATCGTCCTGTTGAAGGCATATATAAACGAATAATCGAGTCAATTAACAAACTGGCAACTCATATAGTTTCTGTCGATATTCCTTCAGGATTGGACTGCGATACAGGTCAGGAACTCGGGGCGGCTGTAAGAGCTACTAAGACAGTAACATTTCACAGAATGAAGAAGGCTCTTGACATTGCTCCGGAATTCGGCGGCGATATTGCAGTGAGTTATATAGGCATTCCTAATTAATTTATAATTTATAATTTTATAATCTGGAGATGATTTCATGCTCAAGAAATTTTTTGCGTTAATTTTATTTACGTTCGTGCTGTCGGGCTGCGTTCATGCTGCTTCACTGCCGAATAACTATGATCCATATCACTTTTACCCGATCTATAACGATGACGATGATACGGACTGGGCAGCTATCTATAATCTTTACGGCAATAATTCTGAACTAGGCTTCTTTTACCAGTTAAGAGACATCACGGGAACTCGAACGACTAACCCTAACGAGATTGCTGGCCCTCAATGGTTCGCGACTGTCTACGAGAATTACTTTCACTATTTTTATTACGCGCTCTATTATGACGACGATGATGATGATTTCACTGTAACATTTCCCTATTTGAGAACTATGGGCGGCGAAATCCCTGACATAAGTTTAACTGTCCTTGGTGATATTGTTGACGGCTTTAATTATGTCCTTGCGTCAGAGCCTGAACCCTATGACACATGGCTTAACAGGGGCATTATCAACACCAATTATTATGACGTTTACCCTGACCCTTTAGAGAGTCTCTGTCTCGTCATTCCTGAAGGTCAAGAGGCTGTCTTCAATGTCAATTTCGCAAATGCCTACGCCCGTCATTTTCCGTTCTGGTTCGGCTGGGGAATCGTTACGAACTCTTATAACAACAGGACGACCCGATCTCACTGGTGGGAAGATTACGACTCAAATTATCAGTATGCTTCTATCAATGAACCTGTCGAATATGTCATAAACACATCTACAAATGAAGTCTTTGCTCGAACTAATACTAACGGCAAGATAACTTATCCGCTTAGATATAACATGACGGCCTCAGGAGACAAGACTTTAATCAACGACACTGACGGCAGCACTATTTACACAGTATCAGGCGATGCAGTCTATAACTCATCAGGAAATATTGCTTACACCTTCGCAGATGATATAGTTTATAACTCAGCAGGCAGCATAGTCTACACGATTGAATACGGCGAGAATAACTCAAGCACTAATATACGCTATTTGTGCAAGATAAGAAGCATTTATGAAGAGATTGACTTTACACTTAATAACGATGATTACACAGTAGATATAAACTTTACGCCAAGAAATCAGGTTATAAATCCCGGTGCATATCTAACGGCAAATATCAGCATAAAGGGCGATACTGATTACGGCAGCACCCTGGGCTATATTGCTTTCAAACAGCGTGCGGACTTGGCCACCGGTTACAGCGCATTTCGTGAGGCGAGTCCAATTCCTGTAGTCGTTGCAAAAGTCTCTAACGGGAATGCAGAAGACAACCCTTTGAAGTTCGATATGCTGATTAAAAACGGCTCTGATGTCGTAAAGCGCATTAAATTTGACTGGGACGCTCAAAGCGATATGACTCAGGACATAGGCAGGTTCTTCATGATGACACCGTATAACAGCTCGGCACCGGTTTATACTCTTGAGACACGCATAACGAATCGAACAGGAACACGCTACGAGTTATATAGATATGATCAAATAGGCTCGCAGTCGAATCCTAATAGAAACGGTTATGTAAGTATTATCCCGGATTACTGGAAGTATGATTTGACTCCGGACTTGTATGGGACCCTGCCGGCATATTTCAGGCTCGATGCTCACAGCCAGATAGCTCCGGGACTCGTTACTGTGTACAAGAATAACGTAGGCGAAGGATACAGCACCCTTGACACCAGCAATGACACCAGCGAGTCATTTAGATTATATGAGTACTCATCGACTAACCCTAAAAATTTAAGACTGAACTATCAGAGAATCGCAGGAATGACGGCTAACCCTTCTGTAACACGCTCTCTTACCGGGGGAAGTGTGAGGCTTCAGACGTTCCAGATGGAATTCGTTGACAAGATTCAGAATAATAATAACACTGAGAACGAACTCAAGAACTTAATCGGCAAGACTCCAGTCATGATTAATTACAGTGATGTATCTAACGCTGCCCACTCAGAGACATATATTAACAGTTCAGCTATTGACGCATTCACTTTCGATGTAGATCCTATTGAAGGACTTACGGCCAAGATAAATATCAAGACTGCTGCTTCAGATGACGAGACTACAGATAATAATAATACTGAAGAGGAAGAAGAAGCTGCTCCGACAAAAATTGCTCTGCTGCCTGTGTCGTTCAGGTTCATTATATCGCGTCAGAACTCGTTAATTAATTCTCACTGGGACGAACTTGAAGAGGCTGCTAATTCTCAGGCTGTCTTTAACGTCTTTGCTAAATACGGAGCTGTTTGGGTCAGGTCTGACTCTGCGCGGGAGATGGACACGAATTTATTTGCTGCGATTAATAATACGACTCTGAGAGGCTATGACGCTGAAAATATTTCTGCTGTGGACTGCATTAACGCTTTCACGGCCAGCGATGATTTATATCTTGATTTCATTGCTATACTCGCTGACGGAAAGAGCATCAATCAAGACAAGACTGCATATGTAGCAACTTTCAAAGATGATGATGTACCCTATATCATAATCGGTGACGGCACTGAGGGCGACGGATGGCACCTGAAATTTTATATTGCTGCGACTGGCGAGAACCCTGACCCTGATTTAGAAGATAATAACACTACTACTTCACCTGATAACACGGGAAATACTACAACAGGAGGCTCTGGAGGAGGCGGCGGAGGCTGTAACTCATTTGGATTAGGGTTATTGCTTGCGTGCTGTGTATGCTTCGTGAAGAGAGCTTAAGAATATGAATAGAACTCCCCCTGACTCATTGCGTTAGGGGGAATTTTTTTATACCAGAATTCTAAATTTTTGACCTTCAGGAACTTCCGGGACTTTGACCAAGTCCGAGACAGGCTGTAAATCTGCAAAGTTGTTGTTAATGTTAGTGTTGATATTCTTTGCGCACTGAATTACATCGCTGACTACTGCACTTGCTGTAGGTAACTTGCCTGCGCCCCGTCCGTAGAACATGAGATTATCGACTTGAGTCCCTGTTACCATAATCCCGTTGAAGACATCATTGACTCCGTATAATGGACTCGAAGCAGGAATTAAAAACGGAGCTGTGAGAATATAACCGTCCTGATAAACGCCTAGTAACTTGATTGACATGTTATGTGCTTGAGCGTCGATGATATCCTGCTGAGTAATATTCGTAATGCCCTCGCAGTGAACTTGTTCATATGAGAATTTCTTACCCGTTACGAGTGATGCAAGTATAGCGATTTTTCGTGCCGTATCATGGCCTTCAACGTCAGCCGCAGGGTTTCGTTCTGCAAAGCCTTTCTCCTGAGCTTCTTTCAATGCTTCGTCAAAGCTCTTGCCTGATTTCATGTTAGTGAGAATATAATTGCATGTTCCGTTTAATATTCCTGCTATTCTCGTAATCTTCTCATGAGCAACACTTTCACGCAGAGGCCTTATTATGGGAATACCTCCGCCGACGCTGGCTTCGAATAAGTAGCTGCAATTGTGTTCGCGCGCTATCCTGCTGAGTTCGACACCGTGAGCATCAACGAGTTCTTTATTTGACGTGCAGACGCTGATACCGTGTTCAAGTGCCAAATGAGTGTAAGTGTAAGCAGGTTCCTTGCCTCCCATAGTCTCGCAGATGACTTTAATATCAGGATCATTGACGATGATATTAATATCACGAACTACACCGGGCAGATCTCGAATATCAAGAATATATTTCACGTGAATATTATCACCGAGAACGCGCTTAATCTCTGATTGATTCTTCTCGATGACTTCAGCTACTCCGCCTCCGACTGTGCCTAATCCTAAGATTGCTATATTTATCATGATTTACTTTGCCTCGATGTATTTTAGTGCCGTTAATAATTCAGCGCATTCAACTGCACCGCCTGCAGCGCCTCTTAGTGTATTATGGGACAAGCCTACGAACTTCCAGTCATAAATATTATCAGGTCTGAGCCTGCCTATTGTTACTCCCATACCGTTTTCATAATTAACGTCAAGAGCTACTTGAGGGCGATTATCTTCGGTCATGTACTTGATAAATTGACTCGGAGCTGTCGGTAATTTGAGTTCCTGAGCAACACTCGTGAAAGAATTTAATTTTTCGATCAAGATTTCTTTGCTGCCGGGAGCCTTCCTGAATTTTACAAACGCTGCTGCCGTATGTCCATATAAAACAGGGATTCTGATACACTGCGCGCTGATTTTTGGTTCACCTGCCGGGACGATCTCTCCGCCCTCGAGTTTGCCGAATATTCGCAGGGGTTCACGTTCGCTCTTCTCCTCTTCACCTGATATGAAGGGGATTACGTTGCCGACCATTTCAGGCCATGTTGAAAAGTTCTTGCCTGCCCCTGAGATTGCCTGATAAGTCGTTACTATTGCTTCGTAGGGTTCAAACTCTGACCAGGCAGCAAATGCCGGAGCATATGACTGAATAGAGCAATTTGGCTTGACTGCTATGAAGCCCCGTGAAGTGTGAAGCCTCTTTCTCTGGAACTCGATGACTTTTGCATGTTCTGAATTAATTTCAGGAATTATCATCGGAACATCAGGAGTCCATCTGTGAGCAGAGTTATTTGACACAACAGGAGTCTCGCTCTTTGCGTATTGCTCTTCGATTGCTTTAATTTCGTCCTTAGTCATGTTCACTGCGCTGAAGACGAAATCGACTCGTCCTGAAATTGCTTTCACATCGTTGACATCATCAAGAGTCATGTTCTTAACGTTGTCAGGAATAGGCTCATCGAGAAGCCAGCGTCCCTGCATAGCTTGCTCATAAGTCTTGCCCTTGCTGTTTGGTGAAGCTGCAATGACTTGAATATCGAACCACGGATGATTATGAAGTATCTGAATAAAACGCTGTCCTACCATACCTGTTGCGCCTAGAACTCCGACGCGTAATTTCTTTTGCATGAAGTGATTCACTCCTTTTGTTAAACCGCAAAAATTTGCTGAATAGTATAACACGCCGTGCATTCTGAAAAGTTATCGTGAAAGAGTAAAGCATTTAATCAAGCTGTGATATTGCTTTAAGAGTGATATTCGTATTAGTAATTGTATTAGTAACTTGATTATTAACTCGTGAAAGAAGTTTTGTGAAGCTCGAAAAGTTTTTAATAGTATAACATGCATTGATTCGCTATAATATTCTCATCCATAAAATTTTTTATAATCACAGGAGGTTATTGCACGTGAAAAAGTTTCTTTACGCATTGTTAATCGCAGTCCTTTGCGTGAGTCCCGTTTTAGCAGCTGACTTCACCTTCACAAAGCCGATCACTATCGTGTGTCCGTGGGGAGAAGGCGGCGGAGCAGACCTGACACTCAGGGCACTTGCAGCAGGTCTCAAAGAAGAAGGGCTCGGAGTCAATATCATAAACGTAACTGGAGGCAATGGCAGTAACGGCGCAGCTTATACCCGCGAACAGCCTGCCGACGGTTATACATTTATGCTCGGCACTCAGAGTTTATTAATTCAGGACATCTTGGGCGAGATGAAATTCAAAATGCTTGATGAATTTGTTCCTGTCGCTAGACTCGTTCATGCAATTGACGTTATAGCTACTTCACGAAAAGCTATGGAGGAGCGGGGCTATAACACATTCACTGAATTACGCGATTATGTGAAAGCTCATCCATTTAGTATAAGTATCGGAATGCTCACAAGAATCGGAGTTGACGGCTTATCGTTCCAGCAAGCTACAGAAGGGCTTAATATACTTGAAGTCTCTTATCCGACAGGAGGAGGCATGACAAAGGCATTAATCGAAGGTCAGATTGACTTGATGGTAACAGGAACTCAGGAAATAACACCTCAAATCGAAGCCGGAGAGATTATCCCGTTATTAATCCTTGCTGAAAAACGCATGAATCGTTATCCTCATATAGAGTGTGCAAAAGATTTAGGCATCAACGCGTTTTTAGGATCTGAACGTGGAATTTTTGCTAAAAAGGGAACTCCCCAGGAAGCCATTGATGCACTTGAAGCATTAATCGGGAAAGTTGCAGACTCGCAGGGCTGGAAAGATTTCTTGCAGCAGGGAGGATATGATGAGAGACCGGGCTTTGCAAAGGGTGCAGAGTACAGCAAGATTCTTAATGACGAATACAAGACTTTTACGAACATGTTGAAGCCTGCAAAAGATTCTAAAACAAAGAAACCGGCAGCAGCTCCAAGTCCCAAACTTGCAATAATAGGCTTCGTAATGGTCTTAATCCTGATTATATGCTTAATCCGCAAAATAGTTATTCCTCCTATTGCATTTATATTGCTTCCGACTATTGCAGCTCTCATCGCAGGCTTTGACCCGTTAGCCGTTAATAAATTCGCAGCGTCAGGAATTTCTAAGATGGTCTCGACTGTATCGCTTTTCGTGTTCTCGATTTCGTTCTTCTCGTTGATGAGCGAGCAGGGAGTATTTGACCCTATAGTCAACTTCTTAATCAAGAAGGCAGGCACTAACGTAACACTTGTAATGTTAGCAACGGCAGCTGTAGGCATCATCGGACACCTTGACGGTTCAGGAGCTACGACTTTCATAATAACGATTACTGCAATGCTTCCTATGTTCAAGAAATTAAAAATGGATAATCGTTCACTAATGCTCTTAATCTGCGTTGCTATCGGAGTCATGAACGTCTGCCCGTGGGGAGGCCCTACAATCAGAGCCGCGACTGTATTAGAGACAGACCCGAATATTTTATGGCATAGATTATTACCTGTTCAGGGTGCAATGCTTGTAATCACGTTCGTAGTAGCATTCCTGCTCAGCGGAATTCAGAAGAGACGCATTAAGAAACTTGGACTTACAGCAGATGAAGGAGAAGTTGCTCAAGCTGAAGAGAAGAAATCGACTCTGCCTCAGTGGCTCCAGATTTATAATTTCGTTCTCGTTGTCGCAGTTGTCGCCGCGTTAATGTTCGGCAGCTTCAATCCTGCATATGTCTTCATGATAGCCCTTGCGATTTCACTGCCTCTTAATATTAAGACTCTCAAAGAACAGAATGCAAAGCTCAAGAATTACGGTGTTGCAGCAATGTCAATGGTCGTAACACTCTTTGCAGCAGGTATCTTCACCGGAGTCTTATCAGGAACAGGAATGTTAAACGCAATGGCCTCCGCAGTCGTTACTGTAATTCCGCCTGACTTAGGGAGATATACTCATTTTATAGTCGCATGTTTCGCAGTTCCGTTGATTATGTGCTTGGGTACAGACAGCTTCTATTTCGGGTTACTGCCTGTAGTTGTCGGTATAGCTTCACAGTTCGGAGTCAATCCTCAGGATGTAGCGTGCGTATTGCTCGTAGCTGAGAACGTAGGAGTCATGATTTCACCGTTGAGCCCTGCCGCATATTTAGGACTCGGACTTCTTGAGATCGATGTAGGCGAACACATCAAGTACTCACTGCCGTGGATCTGGGGAATCAGTATTTTATCAATCGTTGCTTGTATCGTTTTGGGAGTAACTCCCCTGTAAAATATAATTAATTGACTTGTTGCCGTCGTCGTGAGTTTTGTTGAGGCAGAATCATGACGGCGGTAAAATTTTTTATGGAGGTGAATTATTCATGACAAGAAAATTTTTATTGAGTGTAATCTTTGCGTTGATATTAAGTTCTTGTTCACATGCTAAAATAAGCGAACGAACTGTAATCTCAGCATGGAAGAGAATTTCAGAGGCCGACAATTTCCCTACGGTTAAGATAAATTTTGAGAACGAGAAATCACCGAATGCATGGGTCAAATATAAATCTCAGAATAATTACAGCGTCCATGTAACACGAGGCTTAATGCGCATTCTTGACACTGAAGAACAGATTGCAGGAGTCTTAGGCCACGAAATAGGACACGTAAGACTGGGACACTATAACAGGCGGGTCGGCAGGGGTGTAGGCTGGGCAGTGTTAGGCGGCTTGCTGGGAATGGTCAAAGGCAATGCAGGCACGGCAGCACGTTTAGCAGGCCAAGTCGGAGCGAACTTAGCAGAGAGCGGCTTCTCTCGAGGTCAGGAAGTTGAAGCTGATGATTACGGTGTAGCGTTATCAGTCAAGGCAGGTTATTCACCATACGGATTATATAGAGCAATGAAGGCATTTGCGGATAATAAAATCATCACGAGTCCCAACGGATTTAATTCACATCCACCGACGGCAAGAAGGTTAAAGCATTTACTCGACAAGGCAAAGGAGCTTGAAAATAAATAATTTGCGCTATAATACATGAAAATTATACGGAGCAGAGAGAATTTATTACATGAGAAAATATATAGCAGCGTTAATAATAATTTTATGTGCATGTTCTCAGGCGTGTTCAAGTCCCGTTATGCAGGCTTACCAGAGAGCTTATGCAATGAATTTCGAGATATTCAGGCCTGTGAATCTTCCCGCAGGATGGTACGCAACATTTGACGGCTTCCCAGTGGCTCAGGTTGCAGAGAATCGCTGGGTCTACGGCCAGTTAAATTATGATGGAGCTATAAGACCTACTAATATTCTTGTAGGTTCTGTGATTCCTTCAAGTGTGCCCGGTTTATTGCGTGTTGCAGCAGTTCCGTTATATGAAGCATTCCTGCATACTCCTGAATACATGAAGATTCGTGAAGCAAGAATTAACAGAATGGGATGGCTTTACGATGACGGCATGAATACTATAATAGCGTGGCATACTTCAAGTCCTGTGCTCAGAGTCTGGCTTGGCGACCGCTGGATACGATTAGAGCCTAACTCAGGTGAATATGTGTGGCAGATGCTGTTAAGATGGAAGGGCTTAATAATCGATGAGTTACGCAAGAATCGTGTTATCTTCTATGACGAACCTTTAGAGGCTGCGAATTTGGCTCGTCAATGGGGTTACATCTGGGCAGGACGGGTGATATTACGAAAGCTGCGCAATTACCAGTCTGACGGAGGAGACGGAGGCAGTAATGTAACTTCATTGAGTGATAACTCAGGCGGAGGGAGCAATAATACTCCTGATAATAATAACGGCAATAATAAAAGCCGCGGTCAATGGGATGTGGATTAAGTCAGCATGAAAAATAATAATCAATCACGAATAGAACAGCTGTTAATAATGGCAATGAATTCCGAGAGTGAAGCCCGTACTCTTGCCATAGTCGAGCAGATATTAGAGCTTAACCCGGATCAAACAGAAGCGTTAATCCTGAAGGCTGATAATACGAATCAGGAGTCAAAGCGCGTTAAGATTCTTGAACATGCATTGAAGAGCGTCAAGAATATCTCTGACCCTGACGAAGCCCAAATGTTAGAACTGTTAATATATAAGCGTCTTGAGTACACGTTATACTCAATTGGAAAGTATGACGAGGCGTTGAATGCGTGCATGAAGATTCTTGAAGCTCCTGAAAAAATTTACAATGAGCTTGAAGAGGACGGAGGCACTAAGAGATTATATTACAGGCTGTTAATCGAGCGTCACGAGTGGCAGAGGATATTAACAGAGACAATGCAGGATGATTCAGAACACACTCCGGTGTGGGCATATTCGAGATTGATTGCAGCATTTATGATTTCTCATGACAGAAAGATTTGCTCTCGAATGTTCTGGGACGCGCTGATATTATCTCCTGAGATTCCGTTCTATATGCTCGGTTACAACCCTGAACCCGGCGATAACGAGTCGCCTGAAGTGTATTATGCATTCAATTTCGCAGTGATATATTATGATATTCTCTCAATTTCTGATGATTTCCGTGATTTCTTTACCCGAGGCGTGATTTTATTCGGCTTGTTATCGAACCGCTTTGACGGCCGGGAGCGTGATTACATGCTTGATGTCCTTGATGCTCTGGGGGGCTGGGACGAGTACGAGAAGATGAGCAGGATATTATTAGAGAATGACGACAGGGCGATAATCGAGGCGTTGGCGGCGCATAAGTGCTTGAGTGAGTAATAATTAATTTAGGAGGTTAAGTTAATTCATGTCCGTTAAAAAGATTTATGCCCTGTATCCCGGAATAAATAATCTTGAGAAGGCTATAAAGTGGCTGAGAGTTAGTGATTTAGAATTTGCAAAAAATTTTGTCTGGGACGATGTGAAGCCTGATTACATAATAGCGAGCGATAAAATTTATGCAGAAGCCTGGTATGCACAAAAGTTTCTTGAGCTTGTGAGTAATAACCCTGACAGTATCAGAATTTTTTTGACCGGAGAAGCTATTTTGCCTGATTTTAATATATTTGATTACGCAATTACTCCCAATTATGATTTTGCTTTTATGGACAGATTTGCACGCAGACTATATTATTTTGTTCCGAGTTACGGGACTCCGGACGGGATAAATGACTTAACATTCAATGCTGCAAAATCTTTAATTACCAGTAAGAAGCGTTTCTGCAATTTTCTGTACTCGAACGGCAAAGCACACCCTTATAGAGATAAGTTATTTCATGCAGTTAGTGAATATAAGCGCGTAGAATCTCTTGGCCCTCACTTGAATAATGTCAATACGTTAATCACGCGAAACGGGGGGGGGGGATTAAGGCTTAGTCCCGATGCAATGAATTTCAGCGCAGAATTAAAGAGTCATTATAAATTTTCGATTGCCTGCGAGAATGCAAGATATTACGGCTATACATCTGAAAAATTATTAACGAGTTTCTCAGCTCATACTGTGCCGATTTACTGGGGTAATCCTGTAGTAGCTCAAGAATATAATCCTGAAGCGTTTATTAATTGTCATGATTACTCAAGTTTTGACGAGATTATAAAGCGCATTCGTGAAATCGACGAGGACGACGACTTATGGTCATACATGGTAAGTCAGCCCTGGCAGACAGAGGAGCAGAGAAGGGCAGCAGAACTGGAACGCAGGAGCTATGAAGAGTTCATGACGAATATATTTACCCAGCCCCTTGAGAAGGCAAAGAGACACCCAAAAGGCTTTTGGCCAGGCATATACGAAGTATGCTTTTGGAGGGGACTTCCCGAGCCTAGAACCCTGTCAAGCAGGATCATGGGACTCGTTAAGCACCCCAGCTTGATTATAGACAGGATACAGCGCAGATTAATAAAAGTATTCCCGTCTCTTGATCGTAAGCCGAAATTGAAACTGACGGATATAAATGATTTCTTTAGAGATGATTAATGATTTATTACAAGGAGATAAAATCTTATAGTGAATAATAAACTTGAACCAGAAAAGTTACGCAAAATAAAGCCTTCAGACAGCTGGAATATAAATAGCACTGACGACATAAAATTAACCCGCTCCCGAAAGCCTGAAGGACTACCCGGCCAAGAACGTGCAGTCGAGTCAATGGAATTCGGTCTCGCAGTGAACGGCACAGGATATAATATATTTCTCGTAGGTCAGCCCGGAAGCGGCAGAACTAGTTACGCTCTTGAAAGATTACGTGCCAAAGCCCAGAATTTGCCCGCTCCTGATGACTGGCTGTATTTATATAATTTCGACAAGCCCGGTGAACCCCTCGCTATTTTTGTCAAAGCTGGTCAAGGCAAAAAGTTAGCAGATGATCTTGATGAACTCTTAAAGGACTTGAAAGCAGCCATAAGCAAAGCATTTGAGCAATCGCAATACGAGGACGCAAAAGCATCACATATCAAAGCATTCCAGGAGAAAGCCGGAGCCATAATGGATAAGTTAAAAGCCCGCGCCGCAAAAGATAAATTCTCGTTGAAGAGGACTCCTCAAGGGTTTATTAATTTGCCGTTAGTTGAAGACAAGGACGAAGAGGGCAAAAAGATAATCCGCGAGATGAAGCCCGAAGAATATGAAGCACTCGATGACAAGAAGCAGAAAAAATTTCAGGCAGTTAGTGAAAGAATATCGCAGAGAACCCTTGCAGGAATGAGAGAGATTCGAGACATGGAAAAAGCTCTCAAGGAGACATTAAGCAAGCTCGAAGCCGAAATTTGCAGAACTGCTATAACACCTTCATTGAATGAACTGCGCGAGAAATATAATGACAATGAGCCGTTGTTGAACTGGTTCAGCAAGCTCGCCGATGACGTTATCGAGAACTTCGGGGCGTTCGTTACAGCAGCCAGAGAAGATAACGCAGAAGTCGACTTCACACGCTATCAGGCTAATTTGTTCGTCAGCAATGATCCTTCAAAGGGCGCGCCGGTTATCTGGGAGACGAATCCGACATATTATAATCTTTCAGGACGAGTCGAATATGAGAGCCATCAAGGTTATTTATATACTGACTTTAGAAGAATTCTGCCCGGAGCTTTTCACAAAGCTAACGGAGGTTTTCTAGTCCTTGACGCTGAAAAAGTCTTGATGAACTTCATGTCATGGGAAGCTATAAAACGCATATTCAGAACCGGTGAAGCCTCAATAGAGAATCTTGGCGAGCAGTATGGAGCTTTGCCCGTTGCATCGTTGAGACCTGCACCAATCAAAATGAGCGTTAAAATCATCATGACAGGAACTCCGTATATTTATGAGCTGCTGCAGTATTATGACGCTGAGTTCGCAAAAATTTTCAAGATTAAGGCAAGTTTTGATGTCGACATGCCACGAAATGCTGCAAGTGAAAGACGTATGGCAAAATTCATAGCTGAAATAATCACCCGTGAGAAATTAAAGCCGTTTGACGCAAATGCACTCTCAGAAATTATTGAATGGTCTGCACGTGAAGCAGAAGATCAGAATTTATTAGCTGTCGATGTCGGAAGGCTGCGCGAATTGTTATTAGAGTCTGACGCATGGGCAAATATCGCAGGTAAAAATATAGTAACCCGCGAGAATGTTATTAAAGCTATCGAGCATAAGAATTACAGATCAGGACTCTATCATGATAAATTAATTCGTGCGTTCGGAGATGGCATTATTAATCTTGACACAACAGGTTCTAAAGTCGGTCAGATTAACGGCTTGAGCGTCATTGATTTAAACGATTACAGATTTGGACACCCTTCAAGAATTACTGCTAATGTCTTCATGGGTCAAGAGGGAGTCGTTAATATTGAGCGTGAAGTCCGAATGACAGGGCCGATTCATAATAAAGGCTTGATGATTCTGTCAAGTTATCTTGGCCGTAAATATGCTCAGGATATGCCGTTAAGTTTAAGTGCTCATATTACGTTCGAGCAGAATTACTCAGGAATCGAAGGCGACAGCGCAAGTTCTACTGAATTATATTGCATTATCTCGGCTTTGTCGGGGTTAGCTCTCAGGCAGGATATAGCGGTTACAGGTTCGGTTGACCAGTTCGGGAACGTTCAGGCTATAGGCGGAGTCAATGAGAAGATCGAAGGCTTTTACGAGTACTGCAAGCTCACAGGCTTAACGGGAACTCAAGGCGTTATGATACCTGAAGCAAACGTGAGACATTTAATGCTGAACTCTGAAGTAATTAACGCTGTCCGTGAGAATAAATTTGCAGTCTGGGCAGTGAAAACTATTGACGAAGGCATAGAATTATTAACAGGAGTCAAAGCAGGCCGCCAGAAAAAGAACGGTTCATACTCAGAAAATACTGTTCATGGAATGGTCAAAGCAAAACTGCGCAAAATGTTATCTGACAGCATTAGACTTGAAAAGAAATTCGGCCGCGATACCAGAAAGAAACGCGTTAAGAAAGTCAATGCAAATAATAACGAGTCTCAGGAGCAGTAAACTTGCAAAAAATATTCTATCTGCTTGATGAACTCGAAAAAATTTACCACAACGAAGCTGAATCCCCGGAACTTGGCCACGATGAGCCTTTAGACGGATTGATATTAACTGTCTTATCTCAGAATACTAACGACAAGAACAGGGACTCAGCCTTCACCAGACTCAAAGCAGTTTATCCTGACTGGGAGCAGGTTATCGAAGCCGGAGCGCGTGAACTAGAAAATTTAATCAGACCCGCAGGACTAGCTAACACGAAATCAAAGCGAATAATAGATATATTGAATATAATTAATCATGACTTTCACGAGTACTCTATAAAGAAACTTGCGGATTACGAACCTGATTACATGCGAAAATATCTGCGTGCCTTACCCGGTGTAGGTGCTAAGACCGTTGCATGTGTCATGTTGTTTGATTTCAAGCTCCCTGCATTCCCCGTTGATACCCATGTAGAACGCGTTGCTAAAAGATTCGGCATTGCAGATAAGAAATTATCACCGGAAGAAATTTCGCGAATGTTTGAGAGTATCGTTCCTCCGTCAAGATGTCTGGGAGGGCATGTTAATATCATTGCTCACGGAAGGAAAATCTGCCATTCAAGAAATCCCGAATGCAAAAAGTGTGTGTTAAACGAAAAGTGCGATAAAATTTTATAGATTATTAATCAGGAGGAAAAATTTTTCATGTACAAACCAATTCAAGCCAATAAAGATACTTTCTGGGTTGGAGTCAATGACTATGAGACGGATTTATTTGAATCACTCTGGACTCTGCCTCAGGGAGTTGCATACAACGCTTATGTCGTAACAGGTCTTAACGCAGCAGCAGCAATTGATACAGTCAAAGGCCCGTTCTTAGATGAATATATTAATAAACTCGTTCAGGCACTTGACGGGAAGGCATTAAATTATCTTGTCGTCAATCACATGGAACCCGATCACGCAGGCTTAATCTCTCAGCTTAAAACTAAGTGGCCAAGTTTAAAATTTATCGGCAACGCTAAGACAGTCCCCATGCTGAAAGGCTATCACGGTATCGAGGAAGATATTATCACGGTGAAAGACGGCGACACTTTGGATCTCGGCGGTCATATATTGAAGTTCTTTACTGTTCCAATGCTGCACTGGCCTGAAAGTATGGTAACTTTTGACGCTTCAACAGGAGTGTTGTTCTCTAATGACTCGTTCGGAGGCTTCGGAGCTCATGAAGGAGGCATATTCGATGACGAAAAAGTTAATTCGCGCTGGGAAGACGAAATGTTAAGATATTATGCATGTATCGTAGCAAAGTATTCTAATATAGTTCAAGTTGCGTTAAAGAAATTAGGCGCACTCGAAATAAATAATATATTCCCTTCACACGGGACGTTATTCAGGCATGACGTTAAGCAGGTAATTAATCTCTATGACAAATGGAGCAGACATGACGCAGATAACGGAGCAGTTGTAGTTTACGGCTCAATGTACGGAAATACAAGACACATGGCTGAAGCAGTGTGTGCAGGTCTATCCGGAGCTAATATTAAAGACGTAAGATTATATGACGTCTCAAGAGCAGATACTTCAATCATATTGCGCGACATTTGGAAATTCAGATCACTTGCCCTGTTAGCTTGTACGTATAACACCCAGTTATTCCCCCCGATGGAAGCTCTATGCTCAAAATTATTGAATCGTATGCCGAAAAATAAATTCTTGGGTATAGCAGGCAGTTATTCATGGAGTAAAGGCGTGTTGACAGCACTGCACGATTACGCGGAGAAGAGCAAACTTGCTTTAATCAATCCTGAAGTCGAAGTATATACTTCACCGACTCAAGAAGACTTGAACAAATGCTTTGAGTTAGGAATGAACTTAGGTGAGGCTATGGCATGAGCGATTATGTAACACGGCCGAAGCGCACTAATGATATATGGCTGACTGAGTACAGCTCTGACAATCTAAGGCTTTCAATGAGAGTCAAAGAATATATTCACTCAGAGAAAACGCAGTATCAAGAATTATTAATCGCAGACACTTACGAATACGGCAGAGTCTTAATGCTTGACGGGGCATATCAATTAACGGAACGCGACGAGTTCACATATTCTGAAATGATGGCTCATATTCCACTGTGTGCTCACAAGAATCCTGAAAGAGTCTTAATCATAGGGGGCGGAGACGGTGCAATAATGCGGGAAGTGTTAAAGCATGAGTGCGTTAAAAAGTGTACGTTAATCGACATTGACGAACGCGTTATAGAGTGCAGCAAGAAATATTTACCGTTTGCCAGTTCATCATTCAGTGACTCAAGGGCTGATGTTAAGTGCATTGACGCATTAAAATATATCCGTGAGACTTCAGAGCGTTATGATGTAATAATAATCGACAGCACTGACCCTGTAGACTTTGCAGCCGGTTTGTTCCAGTCAAGTTTTTATCAGGACGTTAAACGAGTCATGAACCCTGACGCAATGATGAGCGAATTGACAGAGTCGCCGTTCACAGATACGGACTTGATGACTCAGGCAGTTAATGAGATGCGAAGAGTTTTCCCGTTAGTGAAATTATACTGGGGAGTAGTGCCGACCTATCCTTCAGGAATGTGGACTTACGGAATAGCAGCTAATTCACATAGCAGCGACCCTTCACAGCCTGTGAGAAGCGTTAATGACACGAGATATTACACGAGTCAGATTCACAAGAATGCTTTTGACCTGCCGCCGTTTCTTGAAGACATGATAAGAGAGTAATAAAATTCAGTCCTCCTTGCAGTAAAATTAATTCATGTTAGGAGGACTTTTATTATAGTTATATTTAAATCTCAGAAGGGAGAAAAAATTTTCATGAATGCATTGAAGCGAAAAATTTCAAAGCTGACGGACTTAATCATTCGCGGGAAGTTAATAGAAATCTTCATAAGGATACTCAACAACATAAAATATTATTCAAGACGATGCTTTTACAAATTTGAGAAGCGCACGAATATTATACGCAACATAAAATATTTTTATCTGTCTAAGAAGTATCGTTCGTTCATAAAGTCT
Source organism: Synergistaceae bacterium (assembly GCA_017439345.1). Lineage (GTDB taxonomy): Bacteria > Synergistota > Synergistia > Synergistales > Aminobacteriaceae > JAFUXM01. The sequence goes on along the minus strand of JAFSJJ010000024.1, from coordinate 40,794 downwards.
GAGGCAAGATCAAATCAGTCAAGTAAATTTACGTACGTTGGGGGGGGGCATAAAGCAATAATATGGAGATTATGGCTTCAAGGCGTTGACGAAGCTCCGGAAGTTTGCAAAGTCTGTCTTGAGTCATTAAGGCACTGGCACTCTGACAGGGAAATTATAACACTGGATAAAGATAATCTCTCACAATATATAACACTTCCTGACTACATCGAAGACAAACACGAACGCGGAATCATTTCACACACCCACTACAGCGACTTAATAAGGCTTCAGCTGCTTTATGAACACGGCGGAACATGGATAGACTCTACAGTGTACTGCACGGGCAGAAGATACGAGAGCATTATGCACATGCCTTTATTTGTATTTCGTGAGAATCATTTCTCAAGCCTTGCTTCAAACTGGTTCATAGTTGCAGACTCTCATCATCCGATTATAAAATTGACTCGGGATTTATTATTTGCTTACTGGAAAGATCATAATCACTTAATGCATTATTTTATATTTCACATGTTCTTCAAGATGGCAGCAGAGGCATATAATGACATTTGGGCTCACGTTCCTTTTGTATCTAACAGGATGCCTCACGAGATGCAGTTCTCTATGTATCAGGATTACTCTGACGACAAGATGAAGTACTTTGCAAGTATCAGCGATTTTCACAAATTGACGTACCATAAGAAGGATATACCGTCTTCAAGCATATTGCAGCATATTCTTGAGTCTTACGAGTATTAATATTTTCCCCCAGTCTAGCATTCAGGGCCGGGGGATATTGATTATAATCTTGTTTTGAGATAATTTACTGCCTCACTAAGTGCTATGCTTTCCTGAGTAGAATTATTCAAATCTTTAATCGCTACGAGATTATTTTCGCGTTCTTCAGATCCGATTATACATGCGAACCTGCAAGAGCCTGAAGCCTTCATTTGAGCCTTGAAACTCTTGGTGCCTGTCAAGTCATATTCACACGATATATTATTTTTCCTGAGTTCATAAGCCAGAGTCTGAATATTTCCCCGTGAAGCCTCATCCATTGCAACAGCATACACGCTGACTCTTGGACTCTCTCCGAATGAGCAGCCCTGTTCTTCCATGACGAGCATGACTCTATCAAGTCCGCAAGCAAAGCCTACGCCGGGAATCTTTGAGCTTGATATAGCACTCGCTAAATTGTCGTAACGTCCTCCGCCTGCAACTGCATTTTGTGAGCCTAAGTCCCCTGATAAAATCTCGTAAGCTGTCTTTGTGTAGTAATCGAGTCCCCTGACGAGTCGTTTATTAATCTTGTAGGCAAAGTTCAATCTTTCGAGTCCTAAGCGAACCTGAGCAAAATGTTCACGGCACTCATCGCATAAAGAGTCATAAATATCCGGGGCGTTATCTGCAACACGTCCGCATGATTCGTTCTTGCAGTCAAGGATTCTTAATGGATTTCTGTCAAGTCTTGCTAAACACGTCTCGCACAATGAGTCTTTATGAGCAGTGAAATACTCTATGAGCTTCTTGCGGTATACCGGCCTGCACTTCTCACAGCCTACTGAATTAATTACGACTTCAAGATTTCTGAGTCCCAGCCTCCTGAATAACTCGATTGAAAGCGAAATAATATCAACATCAGCAGATGCGTTTGCGATTCCCAGACACTCAGCGTCAATCTGGTAGAATTGGCGATAACGTCCCTTTTGAGGTCTCTCATGCCTGAACATAGGCCCCCAGTTCCACAGCCTGGCACTTGAACCCTGAGCGCATAAATTGTTCTCGATAGCTGCCCTCATGACTCCTGCTGTAGCTTCTGGTCTTAACGTAATGCTCCTGCCGCCTCTGTCGTTGAAGGTGTACATTTCTTTCTCTACGATGTCAGTAGTCTCGCCGACTCCACGTGAGAATAATTCAGTGTGTTCAAATATGGGCAGGTGAATCTCACTGAATCCGAAGTCTTTCATAGTTAATGCTGCCTGATTGATAATATAGCTCCACTTCCAGCTTTCTGAGGGTAAAATATCTCTTGTGCCTCGCGGTGCTGATATAATAGACATTGCGCAAATCACTCCGATACTAATAATAAATTTAAATATTATAAATCAGGACGGATAAATAAAATTATGGATAATGAAAACGTTTTTTCTCTTGAACACGTCAAGATAGGCGAAATTCTTTTATCGTATAACTTAATCACTGAAGCTCAATTACAAGAGGCTTTGAAATTTCAGGAGACTTCAGACAAGAGACTCGGTGAGATCCTCATAGAGCTTGAAGTCTTGAACTCTACTCAAGTTGCAGAAGCCCTTGCAGTCCAGCTTGAGCTCCCGTTTATCCAGCTTGACAGGTATCAGGCATCACCGGAAGCAATAAAGCTGATTCCCAAGAACATAGCCGAAAGATTATCTCTAATCCCCTTGAGCATTGACGAAGAAGGCGCGCTGTTATTAACTATGGCTGACCCTTTGGATTTATTGACTCAAGACGAAATGAGGCAGCTTACTGGCTATGATCTTCATATTGCTGTCTCAGGGGCTGACGACATCAAGAGGAATCTATCGCGAATTTACGACTTCCAGACGAACTTGGCCGGAGCTCTGATAGATACTGACGACACAGAGGACGTATATACTTCACTTGGCACTATAAATGCATCGGCTAACCCGGATGACGCACCGTTAATCGATCTCGTGAATGATTTGATCTCTCAGGCAGTCCGCGAAAATGCTTCTGATATTCACGTTGAAGCCTATGAAAAAATGTCTCGAGTCAGATACAGAGTCGACGGATCTTTGTACGCCTCGTTTGAGTACCCTATAACCCTTCACCCTTCGATAGTATCGCGCCTTAAGATCATAAGCGGTATGGACATAGCAGAGAAGAGAAAGCCTCAGGACGGCAGAATATTAACGATTATAGACAACAGACATATTGATTTGCGTGTAAGTTCTCTGCCTACGATGAGCGGAGAGAAAATAGTCATGAGAATTCTTGACAGGGATCACTCATTTGTTGAGCTCAATGAACTTGGCTTTGACAATGATGATATAAAAATAGTCGAGAAGTTCTGCGAAATGCCTTGGGGGATAATGCTAGCTACAGGTCCTACAGGTTCGGGGAAATCTACAACTTTGTACTCAATGTTAAAGAAAATCAGCAGACCGGATATTAATATAATCACCGTTGAAGATCCTGTTGAATTCCTGATACCCGGAATAAATCAAGTTCACGTCAACGAGAGAGCAGGCTTAACGTTTGAAACTGCATTGCGTTCTATTCTGCGTCAAGACCCTGACAAAATCATGATAGGAGAGATTCGAGACGCTGACACCGCACAAATAGCTATAAGATCAGCACTAACCGGGCATTTTGTGTTATCGACTCTGCATACTAATGATGCCCCCAGCGCAATTTCACGAATTATGGATATGGGAATACCTTCGTTCTTGTTATCTGCCTCGTTATCGGGAATCATGGCTCAAAGACTCGTGAGGTGCTTATGTCCCTACTGCAAAGAAGAATACGAGCTTGACGACCATACTTGCGAACAGCTCGACATACCGGCCAAGACCCATGTTTATAAACCTGTAGGCTGTCCTCACTGCAGGCATGGATACAAAGGCAGACGGGGAATCTATGAAATCATGGTTGTTGATGACGAATTGCGCGAGATGATCATCAAGAACGAAAACGTTATTGATATTCGCGAAACAGCAATCAAGAAAGGCATGAAAACTTTACGCCGTGCAGGAATCAACGCAGCTCTTGCAGGCTATACATCATTGGAGGAAGTTACAAGTGCAACACTTTAATAATGAAAGACTCGAAAACTTAATCAAGAAGGCAATTGAAGACGGAGCAAGCGATATTCATTTAAGCTCAGGGAATTTTCCGGCTCTAAGGGTTCACGGTGAATTAGATTATATTGAAGAGTTCGATAAATTTTCACGCGAAGATTTAGAGAAGTTCATATCTGAAATATTGACTCAGTCTCAGCTTGAGAGATTCACTCGAACCGGAGATTTAGATTTTGCGTTCACGTATGAGACCCAGAGATTCAGAGGCAGCCTTTATCGGGAAATGCAGGGGGTATCGCTGACATTCAGGCTAATCCCTTCGATAATAAGATCACTTGATGAGCTGGGTTTACCTGAGACCCTCAAGACAATATCAGGAAAGCACAGGGGCTTATTTCTCACTACAGGACCTACGGGACACGGTAAAAGCTCGACTCTTGCAGCTCTAGTCAGTGAAATTAATCATACCAGAAAATGTCATATCGTTACGATTGAAGACCCTATTGAATACGTTCATACACCGGCAATGGCAGTAATTCACCAAAGAGAAGTCGGCTCAGACACAGAAAATTTTGCTTCAGGTATCAGGCACGTTTTGAGGCAGGACCCTGACGTTATACTCATCGGCGAAATGAGAGACTTAGAGACAATATCAGCAGCAGTTACGGCAGCAGAAACAGGACATTTAGTGCTTGGGACTCTTCACACTCAGGACGCTTCACAGTCAATTGAACGAATCGTTGACGTATTCCCCCCTCATCAGCAGAATCAGATTAGATTGCAGCTCGCATACACGTTAATAGGCATATGTTCTCAGCAGTTATTACCGGCAGCAAATATTAAGGGCAGATATTGCGCTACTGAAGTGTTATTGTCGACTCCAGCAGTCAGAAGCAATATTCGTGAAGGCAAGACAGCAAGTTTGCGAAACTCAATGCTTACTGGAATGAGTACAGGAATGCACACTATGGAGCAGGACTTAGTCAGGCTCTACAGGAACGGCTCAATCAGCAAGGCAACGGCCAAGAGCTATGCTTATGACCAGCCCGAAATTGATAGATTATTAATGATGAATTAAGAATTAAATCATGAACTATAAATACAGAGCAAGAACTCAAGACGGCGAAATTGTTGAAGGACTCATTGAAGGTGATACCCAAAAACATGCTCTTGACCAGCTCAAGGGCAAAGGTATGATGGTAATAAGCATCAGTTCACAGAGCGGGGCTAAAGTATCTTCTGGAAAATCCAAAGGCGCGAAATCTCTGCTTCAAATGGACTTGGGCGACTTACTTCCGACTTCTAAAAAAGTTTCGCTGAAAACTTTAATGATCTTCTTCAGGCAGCTCGCTACAATGGAAGGTGCAGGCTTATCATTGGCTACATCGCTTGATGTTATAACGAGTCAGGAAAGCAACAAGGCTCTCAAGAAAATATTAACCGACATCAAGAACAGACTCGACAGGGGAGTTACTCTCAGTCAGGCAATGGCTCAGCACCCGGCATTCAATCAATTATTAGTCTCTCTAGTCCAGGCCGGAGAAGAAGGCGGTATGCTTGATTATTCTCTTGAACAAGGAGCTACTTTACTTGAGAAGCAGCAGCAGTTACGAAGCAAGATTCGCAGTGCGTTATTTTATCCTGCGTTCATAATGCTCTTTGCAGTGTTGATTCTGGTGTTATTCTTTATGTTCTTAGTTCCAAAGTTTCAGGAAGTCTTCGCGTCGTTGAGTATCGATCTTCCTCAAGTAACGTTAATGATGTTTGCGGCAGGTGAATGGTTTCAAGCTCACTGGCACATAATAGCAATAATCGTTATAGGCTTGATTCTGTTATTGAGATTCCTGATGTCTAACAAGGCTACAAAACGATACGTTGACAAAGTAGAGCTCAAGATTCCAGTCCTGAAAGATTTATTGTTCAAGGCAGCTATGGCGCGCTCGGCAAGAACTTTTGCTTCTCTTGTGTCAGCAGGCGTTACGGTCGTCCGGAGTCTCGAAATGTCAGAAGGCACGGCAGGCAATATCGTTGTTCAGGATGGCTTCGAGAACTTAAGACGCAACGCAATCAGGGGAATGTCATTAGGTGATTCGGCAAGGCAGGCTAAGATATTTCCCGTTCTTGTATCTCAGATGATGAGAATCGGCGAGGAAACAGGACACCTTGACCAAATGCTTGAACGTGTCGCAACATGGTACGATCAGGAGCTTGACGAACAGATAAAAGCAACTGTATCACTGCTTGAGCCTTTCATGATAGTCTTTGTCGGAGGAATTATCGCAGTCATTGCAATAGCAATTTTTGCACCGATAACTTCTGCAATCGTTCAATTATCGTAAATTTATCATAAAAGTGTAGAATATTACGCATTAATAATAAAGCCCTCTCGTTGTAAAATTTGCAGCAAGGGGGTTTTATTTTGACCTGAAACTTTATTATTGAAAGGAATTATTATCATGAATGCAAAAATTTTTTCGCGTTACAAGGCTTTTACTTTTATGGAGATACTAATTATTATCGTTGTCGTAGGTGCTATCAGTGTATATATGGCTTTCTCAGGCATAAATATTATAATGACTTCAAGAGCAGCTTCTATCGTTATCGACATGCAGCACATCAGGACAGCAGCTATGATTTATGACAGAAACGTTAAGCCTAATAACACGCCAAATCTTAATGACATAAGAAGTTATTTGACTTCTGATTCAAATTTTGATGCCCTCGCCGAAAACTTCAGCATTGAATCAAATAATAATGATGAATGGTTCGTTAAATATGAATTCGCTAATCTCAGCAGCCTCGAGAAGAGACCAGTTGCCAGAAAGGTTGCAGAACGCGCCGTAACAGCAGGACTTCTTGCCAGACGAGATGATGAGTCAGTGTATAACGGCAGCTCATACGTTGTATACATGAAAATACGCTAAATTAATTAACAGGCTAAACTTTTTGATTCTATAGACGAAAATAAAAACTGTGATATAATTCACGTCATACATGAGGCAAGAGGTATTAGCAGTGATCCTTGTGTATCGCGTATTTTACCCCCCCCCCCATTTGCGTAGAAATACGTAAACACCGGCGGGATCGAAATCACAAGTTTTATGAATTTAATATTTTTATGTTATGTAAAGGAGAGATCTTTTATGAAAAAGTTTGATTCTAAGCGTAAGGGGTTTACTCTTGTTGAGTTGTTAATTGTTATCGTCGTCATCGGAATTCTTTCAGCAATGATGATGTTGTCGAGCTCGGAGGCTGTGTCGTCGGCAAGGGCTACTACGATCGTGGCTGACCTGCGCAATATTAAGACTGCTGTTTTGGCGTATTATACTGACCATATCGATACTGCTGATACTACTGCAACTCCTACTATGGATCTTATCAAGCCGTATTTAACCAGTGGTAAGGAAGTTAAGGATGATAAGCTCGATGGGTATGCTCTTGATATATCTAATAACGGTTGGTTCGTAAAATATACAATCAGTGGGACTAACGTGGATAAAATCAAGACCAAGTTGGTTGGACGCGCTGCTTCTACGGGGCTTTTAAAAGAAGCTAAAGTTCCTACTACAAGCGACACGAGAGTTTATGCAGGTGGAGATACGGTTTTTATGTATGTTCGTTAGATAGATGTTTAATTGTAAAACTGTAAAACAAGAAGGAGGTTCACTCACATGAAAGAACGTATCACTCAAAAGAGTAAAGGCTTCACCCTTGTTGAGCTGTTAATCGTTATCGTAGTAATCGGTATTCTCTCAGCAATGATGATGCTCTCGAGTTCTGAGGCTGTCTCTTCTGCGAAGGCTACGGCGATTGTATCGGATATGCGTAACATAAAGACTGCTGCTCTGGCGTATTTCGCCGATCATCCTGATGATTATATAACCAAGAAAGCAGATAAGGGTCAAAAAATTGAGGGTGATAATGGAGTATGGGACGAAATCATGAACTACCTCAATGGTAAAGATTTCCCTAATAAAAAAAGCTACAAACTCCAAGCCAGCGATGATGGCAGTTCATGGTATGTAGTGTGTAATGTTGGCGGTAACAATAACCCTCTCTTAACAGGTTCTGAGGCGGAATCAGTCAAGAAAAAACTTATAGGACGCGCTAAATCTGTTGGACTTTTGGCCGGCAGGTACAACTTTGGTGTGGAGACAAAGTCGTTTGATGGCACCGGAAGCAATCCAGACACTATTTATATGCTCGTGCAGTAACCATCACTAAAATCTTGAAATCACACCCTGTCTGAGCTTCGGACGGGGTATTTTTTTAAATATAGTAAAGGAGATGTTTCTTATGAGAAAGTTTGCTTCAAATCGTAAAGGTTTCACGCTCGTTGAGTTGTTAATTGTTATTGTTGTAATTGGAATTCTCTCGGCTATGATGATGTTATCGAGTTCGGAGGCTGTCTCTTCTGCCAAGGCTACTGCTATTGTCTCGGACTTACGGAGTCTTAAGACTGCTGCTCTTGCGTATTTTGCGGATCATGCTGATGAGTGGATGACTTCTGCACCTAAAGACAAAAGCGATGCCGGCGCAATACCAATAGATGATATTCTTCAGTATCTTAACGGCAAGGATATTCCGAATAAGAAAGCCTATAAACTCATACCTTCAGATAAAAAAGATGCATGGTTTGTAGAGATAAGTATATCAGGAACAAGCAATAGTATACCGCTTTATAGTAATGAAAACAGCAGTGAGTGTCTTGCTGTAAAAAAGAAGCTTGCAGGACGTGCTAAGTCGGCCGGTCTTCTAAAAGAGAGGAATAATCCTGCACCATATGACGGGAAGTATGATTATATTCTTATGCTTGTGCAGTAATTTATAATTTATAATATCAAAATGAAAAGGAGATATTATTACATTTATGAAAAAATTTGTTTCAAAGCGTAAAGGCTTCACTCTGGTTGAATTGCTGATTGTCTTGAATTGCTGATTGTCATTGTCGTAATTGGTATCTTGAGCGCAATGATGATGTTATCAAGTTCTGAGGCCGTATCTTCTGCTAAGGCGACTGCTATTATATCGGATTTGCGCAACCTGAAGACGGCGGCCCTTGCATACTTTGCAGATAATTTTGATGAGTACATGACTAAGGGCGGTGCACGATATGAAATTAGTTCCGGTAAAGATTCAAGTAATAAAGACAAGAACGAATGGGATATAATAATGACGTATCTTAACGGTAAAGATTTTCCCAACAAGAACTGTTACAAGATCATAACCAGTAATGTTGTTAACAATGATGTAGCGTTTTATGTAGAATGCTCCATATCTGGTAAGAGCGGCGGCAGTGCTACTCCTCTTTATGATAATGCTAACAACAGCGAATGTAAGGCAGTCAAGAAAAAACTTGCAGGACGAGCTAAATCTGTGGGACTCTTGGCTGACAGATACGCACCTTCACAGAATAAAAGCGCGTACACGAACGGGGATTATATTTTTATGCTCGTTCAGTAAATCTTGCAGTAAAATTTGTCTAGAAGTATAATATTTCGTTAAATTTATTTCCTGAGGAGTTGTACAGCTGTAATCATGAGGAAATTTGCTTCAAGACATAAGGGATTTACGCTCGTTGAATTGTTAATCGTTATTGTTGTAATCGGCATTCTTTCGGCTATGATGATGCTCTCAAGTTCGGAGGCTGTATCGACTGCAAAGGCGACTAAGATAATTGCTGACATGCGCAACTTGAAAACAGCTGCTCTTGCGTACTTTGCGGATAATGTTGATACTTACATGACATATACGCCGCCTTCAGGGGAACAAGAATTTACAATTGATGTAGATAAAGTGCTCGTTTATCTCAACGGTAAGGACATTCCGAATAAAGACAGCTATAAATTAATTGCCGGTTATAATGCAGGTACATGGTTCGTAGAGTGCAATGTAGGTGACGGCAATAAAGCAGTCGTAAACGGGTACAGAGGCAAATGCTGTAAGGAGAAAACTTGCGGGACGTGCTAAGTCAGTCGGGCTGTTAGCTACCAGAGAAACGGATTCTGCTCCCTATGACTGCGAAACCGGACATACTAAAACTGACGGCAGCTCAATACACGGAGGAATGTATGTATTTATGCTTGTGCAGTAAGATTCAGATTCAGTCTTTATGAAATATATTTATTGCCCTGTTTGATTTGATTTATTTATCGGACGGGGCATTTTTTTTATCGTTGTATAATGTGTGAAAATTTTTATTTATATTTATTTAAGTCAGAGAGCAGGTGTAGAACATGCAGGATAATAACGGTTTCAGTCTCAGCACAGTAAGAAGCGCGGGCTTGAAAATGAAACTGGGGATCAAGTCAGATTGCAGTATAAGCGACAGATTCTCACGAGAAGACATATCAAGGGCATGGAGTGAGGCTCATATTAGAGTCTTCGGTGGTGGTGAAAAGCATGACTCAAAAAATTAGACACTCAGGAATATATGAACGTCTTGTGTCAAGCGATCATGATTTTCTTGGTCAGGTTGCTTACTCGATTTATAAACAGCGCAAACGTGAATTTATAATGCGTAAACAGGCGGAATTAGGCACGGATCGTATACCCGATGAAGTGATTGATGAATTCATCAGAGATCAGACAAATTATACTTTGGAGCTTTATATGGCTCAAGCAGATAGTTTATCGCGTGAATTTCTCAATGCTTCGTACAAAGAGGAAATAGACAAAGAGAAACAGCGTCTCAATCAGGAGTATATAGAAACATACAAAGAACTTGCAAAGAGTGTTAATCCTTCATGGTGGTACGGAGTATCGCAGAGTCTGGCTGCATCGTTCCTGTTTGTCTTTATAGGCTACTTGATTCTAAAATTCAACGGAGTATGGGATATACTGCTGCAAAATTTGTTTAAGTGATTATTAGCTGCGGGCTAAATCATGAGCAGAAACGCGTTGCAAAAGATATGTTAGCGATGAACCTTCCGCTGTCCTTGATTGAGAAAATCAGCAACTTATCAGCTGACACAATCTGAAGTATAGCTGATTCTTTAGGGATCGCTGTCATAAATTAAATTATATAAAAGGTGATGAAATCATGGCAATAATTCAAATCGTTCAATGGGACGAGAACTTAAACTCTAATGACGTGTTAGCATGGCGTTATGTCGACCGCAAGAACCCTTCAAAGAGTGATGAGCTTGGCAACTGGACTCAATTAATCGTGTATGAGTCTCAGGAAGCAATTTTATTCAGGGACGGCCAGGCATTAGACTTATTCGGACCCGGGAGGCATACCCTTTCGACTGATAATATTCCGTTATTGAGAAGATTAATCAACATTCCCACTGGAGGCGAGAGCGCATACAAAGCCGGTGTATGGTTCGTCAACAAAGTTAATTTGCTCGATATTAAGTGGGGAACTCAGACTCCGTTATTATTAAGGGATCCTGAGTATCAGATTCCTATTTATGTTCGTGCTTATGGTCAATTCGGAATCAGAATCAACGAGAGCAGGCAGTTCGTAATCAAGCTCGCAGGCAATAAAACGAGTCTCACCCGCAATGACATTGAGACTTACTTCAAGGGCTTAATCTTAAGCAAGATGGGCGACATGATAGCAACGTACATAGCTCAGAAGCATATTACTATATTTGAGATTAATGCGTATCTCGAGGACATGTCAAATGAAGCTGTCGAAAAATTACGTCCTGTGTTCGAGAATTTCGGGATTGAGCCTCTGAATTTCTATTTCGGTTCGGTGAACGTTATCGATGACGACGAGGGCATAAAGAAGCTCAAATCAGCAATGGCAGACCGCGCTACGATGAACGTTATGGGCTATAACTATCAGCAGAAAAGAACGTTTGACGTGTTAGAGTCAGCAGCTCAGAACGAGGGCTCAGGGTCTCTTGCCGGAATGGGAGCAGGAGTCGGAGCAGGTTTAGGCTTTGGCAGTGCAATCGGTCAAATGGCAGCTCAATTGAATCAAAATATTAATACTCAGAGTCAAGCACAGACTCAGAATCAGAATCAGACTCAAAATCAAAGCTCAGTGTGTCCCAAGTGCGGGAAACCTGTAGTACTCGGTGCGATGTTCTGCATGTACTGCGGACAAAGACTCACTTGTTCTAAGTGCGGGGCAGAGTTAATTCCTGGAGCTAATTTCTGTCCCAAGTGCGGGCAGCAAATATAATTTACTCGAAAGGTGATGTGCATTAATGGGAAAGTTCTTTAACAAGATCCGACAAGTCTTCAACATATTCTTAATTAATTTATTATTCGGTCTGGCAGCAGCTGTGTTTATTTACTTCCTGACTACTCCTGAGCAGAGAGGCGTAACGTTTTGGATCTCAGCAGGTTTCTTGATATTCGCTCTTCTCTATGAAACTCTCATGTTCTCAGGGATTGCTATGCGTTCACATGAAGGGCGTGATGTTCCTGTAGGTATGACTCAGGTGATATTAGCAGGAATTTATTTCGTGTTTGTAATTATTATCTCTGTCGTTAATGCCTTTGTTAATTTCAGTGTCTTGAAGTACTCGTTAATTCATATTGCAGGGCTTGTAATATTCTTCGTGCCGATGATGTTAATCAACATGTTCAAGTTAAAGCAGCACGGAGCAGACAGAAAACAGCAGTCGGAGGGCAGGCAGGAACTTACTTTCATGGCTAACAGAGTCGGTTATATCGTCGATGACTTGAAAGCAGCAGGATTGAGTCAGAGCGATTTGTCAGCACTCGTGAACTTGTCAGAGAAATTAAGATACTCAGACCCTACTCCGGCATCAGGACGAATCGAGAGGGCATTAGATGACGCATTAAAGGATCTTGAGAGTATCGCCTCAAAGCCTGAACACGACATGAGAGAGATATTAAATGCATGTACCAGAGCAGAACGCGCACTCAGAGACAGAAACGAAGCAGTCAAGAACTCTAAATAACGAATCTTCTACTCATTTACCCAGTCTACGCAGTAGGCTGGGTGGGCGGGTGGGGGTAAATGACACTTGCATTTAACAGTCTACGCAGCAAGAGGGTAGGGAAAAGTCCCTTAATGGGAGTTTTCGGGGGTATAAATGACACTTGCAGTTCACATATACAGGACAATAAAAATGGGAGGCATATAACGTCTCCCAAAAATTTTTTCCCCGATTAAATTATTAACTAGAACAACGGAGCAAGCACTAACGCTACAACTGTCATTAACTTGATTAAGATATTCAGTGCAGGGCCTGCTGTATCCTTGAATGGGTCGCCGACTGTATCGCCTACAACTGCCGCCGCGTGATTAGCTGAGCCTTTACCGCCGAAATGTCCTTCTTCAATGTACTTCTTTGCATTGTCCCAAGCTCCGCCGGAGTTCGCCATGAATAACGCCATCATGACTCCTGTTACGATTGAGCCTCCCAACAGTCCGCCAAGAGCCTCTTTGCCAAGAATAAAGCCTACAAGAACAGGTACAAGAATTGCCATTACTCCGGGAACTATCATTTGAGTCAATGCTGCATGAGTCGAAATCTCTACACAGCGTTCATATTCGGGTTTGCCTGTGCCTTCCATGATGCCGGGTATGTTATGGAACTGTCTGCGGACTTCTTCGATCATTGCTCCTGCTGCCTTGCTCACTGCGTCAATCGAGAGCGAACAGAATATGAAGGGAAGCATTCCTCCGATTAGCAAGCCTACGATAACATAGGGATTCATAATATCGATCTTGTCAATCTTGGCCGCCTGAGCATATGCTACGAATAAAGCCAGTGCCGTCAATGCTGCTGAACCGATTGCTAAGCCCTTGCCCATTGCTGCCGTAGTGTTTCCGATTGCGTCAAGGTGATCTGTAATCTTTCTGACTTCTGCAGGAAGCTCGCTCATCTCTGCTATACCGCCTGCATTGTCTGCTATTGGGCCGTATGCGTCAACGCTGAGAGAAATTCCCGTTATTGAAAGCATTCCTACTGCACTGACAGCGACTCCGAACATTCCTGCAAGATAGTAGCTGATTAACGTTGCAAGACAGATTAACAATACAGGAATCCCGACCGACATCATTCCGAGTGAGAGACCTGAAAGAATGACCGTAGCTGTTCCCGTGTTTGAAGATTCTGCAACGCCTTTAACGAATCTATAATCGCCTGAAGTGTAAATTTCCGTTACTATGCCGATTATGATTCCTGCAATGACTCCTGATGTAACTGACAAGAAGACGCTTATTGAGTTCGAGAAGAAGAATAGAATACTTAATATAAACGTTCCTGCTATCATGAGACCGCCTGCTACAAACGTGCCTGTTCTGAGGGCAAATGCTGCGTCGCCGTCAACTATGCGCTTGATAACGCCTTCCATTCCGGGAAGTTTACGGGCAAGAGCTATAACGTTGTCAGCAAAAGGAGCTTTACGGGAGATCATCATACAGCCTATGATTGACGAGAACACGCCCCATGCTGCCAGGAACAACGGGAAGCCTATTCCCCAGAGTCCTAATGCTGAACCGTCCTTTGTGAATGAATATACTGCACCGATTGCCATAGCTGCAAGAATTGAATTAACGTAAGACTCGAACAAGTCCGCGCCCATTCCTGCAATATCGCCTACGTTGTCGCCTACGTTATCTGCAATGACTGCCGGGTTTCTGGGGTCGTCTTCAGGGATTCCTGCTTCTACTTTGCCTACAAGGTCTGCTCCGACATCTGCTGCCTTAGTGTAAATGCCTCCTCCGACACGGGCAAATAATGCGATTGAACTTGCACCCATTCCGAAAGCTGTTAAAGCCGTAACATCGTTCAAGAATAAATACGCGATTGCAAGACCGATTAAGCCGAGTCCTACTACGACCATTCCGACAATGCTGCCGCCGCTGAATGCAACTTCGAGGGCGTTACCTGCTGCGCTCAAGAGTGATTTTGATTCGGGAGCCGGAGCTTCTGTTACAACAGGTGCTGCTTCTGATTCAGATTCAGAATCAAAATCAGACGCTTTCTCAAGAACAACTGCTTTCTTAACTGGAGTCTGAGCTTCAGGAGCTGCCGGGATAGCTGCCGCCGCCGCGTAAGTAGTCCTGCCGTTAGCCTGAGTCGCTACGTACATTCCGATATAACCTGCCGTAGCCGAACATAATGCACCAAGAGCAAACGCAAATGCTGCACCGAGTCCAAGTGCTGAGACAAGCAATATTGCAACGACTCCGACGAACGGAGCAAGCCAAGTATATTCGCGCTTCAAGAATGCCATTGCACCCTTGTGAATAATATCTGAGAGTTCAGCGACTCGGGGATTGTCAACAGGACTCTCTGAAAGTTTCTGGTAGACCGTCCAGGCATATAACCCGGCCAAGACTCCGAATACCAGAGTTATGAATACTAAGAAAAGCCACATATAAAAAATTTACCTCCCTTTTTATCGTTAAGGAAAATATGAATTTATAAATTATAGCCTAAATTATAATTTTGCATTGAAATTTTATGCAGTTCACGTGAAAATTATGAATTATTAAAATTTGAATCAGGAGAGTGATTCTAATGCTTGTCGTTATTATTCAATGTGAAGATGTCGTTAAAAGATGTTCGGGCTTCCTGTGCATGAATGATTTTTATGAGAGACTCGGCAAGTTCACAGATTACCCAGACGATACGCGCTATATGACTCTGACCTGCGGAGGGTGCTGCGGGAATTTATTGACTCCCAAACTTGAAAACTTGGGCATGAGATTACGCAAGGCAGGCTTAAGCAAAGATGACGTTATTATTCACTTCGCAACGTGCATTTGTTCTGACAACTCGCATAGACTTCCTTGTCCTTTCATGAACAGAATGAAGGCTTTATTAGCTCGCAAAGGCTTCAATAATATAGTACTCGGGACTCATGTCTCAAAGAAGGCTCAGGCTAAACGGGACGCAGGGATTTATAAAAACTGGGAGTAAGTTTTCTTGTGTATAATTTATATAATTTTTAAGGAGGTAATTTCAGCCATGAAAAAAAGATTTGCAGCAATACTTGTTCTATGCGTTATGTTTGCAGCTATGTCAGCTCAGGTTTGTTCTGCCGGTACACTCCCAGCTGTAATCTGCACACCGTACGGCAATTACGTTGAAGGCGACAAATTGGGCGAAACATTAGTAAATCTCAGGCGTTATGTTGTCAATTTTATGATTTTCTTAGAGTACTTTAATCTTCTTTATTGAATTGACATTTTTGATTCTTTTTAATCATGAAGTTGAAGGCTGTCTGCTGAGAAATAAATCTTGGCAGGCAGTTTTTGATTCTGAAAATTTCTCCTTGCAATTTAGTGAGAATGCTATAAAATTTGCGCGTTTTTATCACATCATGATGCTTTAATATTTTATTAGTGAAAGGAAGAATGTTTCATTGTGTCGTCGTCCAGGTCTTTTACTTTCGATTTTTGTGCTTTGTATTAGCGCGCTCATAGTTACTTTCGGAGTCGTTGACATCGAGTTAGAGTCAGGCTCTCATTTCGGTTTAGGTCTTCCTGCTCAAGTTCCGTTATTATTCGCTACTATATTTGCTGCTCTTGTAGGGGCGTTATATCTCAAACGTTCATGGAAAGAACTCGAAAACGGTATGGCAGGAGCTATTCAAGTATCGATTCAAGCAATAGTTATATTAATTCTCGTAGGTTGTCTTGTAGGCTCATGGATTCAAAGCGGAGTCGTAGCTACGATGATTTATTACGGTCTTGAAGTCATGACTCCACGATATTTTTATTTAGCTACGTTAATAATCAGTGTAGTTGTTGCTCTTGCTACTGGGTGCTGCTGGACGACAAGTTCAACAGTAGGAGTCGCACTCATAGGCATCAGCGCAGGTCTTGGCCTTCCATTGCCGATAACAGCAGGTTTTGTGATTAGCGGCGCATACTTCGGTGATAAGATTTCCCCGTTGTCAGATACTACGAACCTTGCTCCGGCTGTGTCTGGAAGCGAATTATTCGAGCATGTAAGGGCCATGATGTGGACTACAGTACCGACTTTGTTAATCACAGCAATAATTGCTTTCATGATGGGAGATTCTGCTCAAGGTTCAGACGGCGGCAGAATAGCATTAATTCAAAGTATGATGAGGGCAGAATTCAATATCTCGTTATGGGCATTTATCCCCCCGATGATAATTCTTGTCATGGCAGCATTGAAGATTCCAGCAATTCCCGGAATAGTCGCAGGTATCGCAGGAAGTCTCGTATTATCACTCGTCAGAGGCTCAACAGCAGGCGAGGCAATGACCGTATTATTCTCAGGATACGTTCCTCAGCATTTGGGAGCATTTTCTGAGGCAGCAACACCTGAAGCTATGAGTGCCATAACAGCGTCTTTCGGTCAGGCATTCACGGCAGGGTCACCGGCTCTGAGCGTAAGTTCTGATGTATTCGCTAAAGTCGGAGGATTGCTCACTCAATTATTTACTCGTGGCGGAATGACTTCAATGCTTGAGACAGTGTGCTTAATCGTTGTAGCGTTATCACTCGGCGGAATTATGGAAGTCTGCGGATTCCTTGACGTAATTCTTGATGCGTTAATGCGTCATGTTAAGTCAGTAACTGGAATGATTGCTTCTGTCTTAGCTTCTGCTTTTATGGCTAATGTATTCTTAAGCGAGCAGTATTTATCTATTATAGTTCCTGGGCGAATGTTCAAGCGTGCATTTGATGAGCGCACATGGTCTAACGGAAAGAAATTACATCCTGTTATGTTGTCGCGTTCTCTTGAAGACTCAGGAACAATGACGAGCGTTTTAGTTCCCTGGAATACCTGCGGAGTTTATGTCAGCTCAGTGTTAGGAGTTGCGACTCTTGATTACCTGCCCTACTGCTTCATGAACTGGCTTAACCCGTTAGTTGCTCTTGCGTTGACAGCATTGGGACTCGCTGTTGTCTGGAAAGATGACAAGGAAGACTCTAGCGAGAATATATTTATTCCTGAAGGTGCAATCCCTGAATAAGTAAAGAAAATTATCCCCTGTCATGACTCAACGGCAGGGGTTATTTATTAAAATATATCCGGCTCGGTCGAGTAAACTTTTATAGCAAATAAGTCTTCAAATCCGAAACCCTTATAGAAATTAAATCCCATAGGTGTTGCCTGAAGAGCTATTGTTTTCCCGTCAGACAACCTGCAAATCTCGCGCATCATTGAAGCTGCGACTCCCCTGCGTCTGAACTCGTGAAGAGTTGCAAAGTAATATACTCCTGTTAAAGCCTTCTCGTGAGTAATAATGAATGTCCCTGCCGGTTTGTCATCAAGATATGCAAGATACAGCGAAAAATTTTCGTGACTCAAGAAAGCATCAAACATGGCGTAATAATTCGCTGAAGTCTCCTCGTTCTCCTCACCGAATGAACTGAAAGCCGACCACGCAGTCTCTGCCCATTGTCCTGCGAGTTCGTGATTAGTTACAGGCTTGATTATGACATCAGGATTTGCCTTATTAGTAACTGCTTTGTCAGGTTCAAGGGTCATAGCTTCGAGCTTTCCTGCGTAGACGAGTCCTGACTGTTCGAGAAGTTTCGAGTCATTATCATCATAGAGCGGCCACATGAACGAAATATCACGTGCCTTGAAGAAGTCTACTGCATTTCGTATCTCCTGAGCATTATTGATCGAGTCAGGATAACAGACCCAGCTCTCCCAGCTGCAGTTAGTCGACACACAGAAGCACTCATCACGGCCAAGAGTCAAAGATTGACTCACTGATAATGATTTAAGGCTCTCGATGAAAAATTTTAACTCGTTCCACATTAATAATTTACTGCGCAATTGATTCACTCCCTGTTAAGTTTATATGCATGTTTAGAGCGTATGTTTGTATTAGTAATTGTATTAGTAACTTGAGTCTTTGTGAACGTCATGAAAAGTTTGTTACGTATCATATTACACCAACTCCGCACTTCAATGCAAGCTGCCGAATCTCAGGAACAAGAGTTTTATTTATTTTATCATCATAGAGAGCTAAATTTGCCTCGTCATTCTCTGATTTGAGCTGAGAATATAATTCACTCATTGAGTCTTTGACGTGTTCAAGCCTTGAAGCTATATCATCAGGATCAAAATTAACGCCCTCGCCCTGAAGTTCGATTAATTTGGCTCTAGTATTTTCACGTTCGGATTTAATATCTAAGTCGCGCTGAGTCAATTCCCGCAATCTGTTCTGCAAGTCCCTGCGCTCGTCACTGGTCAAGCACGCTGCTGCAAAGTCGTCCTCGTTCTTGAAGCCTAACGCTAATAATTTCTTGCCGAAGTTCAATTCATGCCTCTGCATTTCCTCGCGTCCCCTTGCCATTTGAGTTTCGAGTGAGTGAATTGCTGTCATGAGTCTGTCGAGTTTGGCTGCCTTCTCCTGTTTAATATCTCTGCGTTCATTGAGCTGCTTTCGTAAGGCTTCGACATCTTGAGCGATTCTATCCTGTTCATCATCCGGATTTCTTGACGCAAATAATATTATTCTCTGCTGCTGGACGCTGTCGCGTTCTGACTCTACTCCCTTGAGACGGCTTGCAAGTTCATCACGTTTAATTCTGAGTGACTCCCGTTCCTTCTTGAGTCCTGTATATCTGGTCTGGGCAACAGAAACTTCGCGTTCAAGCTGATCACGTTTAATGCTGCCTTCCTGCCATTCTGTTAATCTTCGTGAAAGTGCTTCAAGAATTTCGCCGGGGTTCTTGTCGGGAATTGCCTTATATCCAAACGGTATAATTTGAGATAATAATTCGCGCTTGAGGCTGTTCACTATCTCTTCTTGAGTCTTTACGTCGTTAGCAAGATGCTCTTCTTCTGATTTATCGTTCTGATGTGAGAAAATTGCTTCTTGATGAAATCTCGTTATTTCCTCTCTAGTCTGAGTGATTTTCTCGAGTTCATCACGTGCGGCGTTCATGTCCCTTAATGCAGCTTCAGCGGTGTCCGCAGCATTTCTCGCTAATTGCAATGAGTCCCGAGTCCTCTGGCGTTCCCTGTCGAGTTCCTCAAATGGTGATATACCTGAACTGAGCTTGAGTCCCATTCGTGAGACCTTTGCTGAAATCTGGGCATTGAGTTCGTTAACGTCGCGCCGTAAATCTATCTCATCGTGGCTGATTGATGTAATCTCATCGTTTAATTTGCCTGTCTTGGCCTGTCTTGCTGAGAGTTCATTTTTCAGCTCATCAAGATTTGCCTGCGCTTCGAGTAACTGATTATGCATTTCTTCAGGGTCAGGTACTATTGCTCCGGAAGTATAAGGGTGAGTCATTGAACCGCATAACGGGCACGGTGTATTATCCTGCAAGAGTTCTCTCACTGCGTCAAGGTCCTCGATTCGTCTGAGTAAAGCGACTCTGCGTTCAAGTTTGCTGACCTCGTCTTGAAGTTCGTTAATGCGTCCAGACTGTTCTACGTCTTTGATGTTAAGGCTTCGGGTTTCCTGCTGCATTCTGAGTCTCATGTCCTGAAAACTTTTGAGCTTGTCTTCAAGAGTCTTTAACTCCTGAAATTTTTTATATAACTCTTCAAGTTCTGCGAGTTTCGTTATATTACGTTCGCAAATGTCCTGCCACTCCTGAATAGTTCTGCCCTTGAGGGTGCTTTCATAGAATGCCTTAGCCCGTGCGTAGTTCTTATCGATAACTGCGAATCTATCCATTACGTCACTGAATAGGGCTCCTCTGTCGTTCATGACCTTTTGAGCCTGCTGCCGTCTTGAAATGGAAGTCTCCCAAGAATTTTTGAGTGCAATTCTCTTGTCTTCAGCTTGAGAGTACATGTTAAAGCATTTCTGAATTCCAGGAAGTCCTGCCTGTAACTTCTCGTCAACTGCATGAATCTGCAAGAATTTACGTGCTTCCCTTAGTGCAAGTTCAAGCCTCTCAAGTGCAAGTCTCGATGTCTCAACTTTGGCCGAACATTCACGCAGTTTCTTTTCTGACTCTTCAAATTCTGATTTAGCCGTTATTGCTGCTTCCTGACGGTCAATAATCTGCTCATCAAGTGCTTTGACCCTCCGGACTGTGTTAGCAAGTTTAGTTTGTTCTGCGAGTTTGTCCCTGTGTTCGATCTCGATTAGAGTCAGTGCTTCTCCTGCGTTCTGAAGTTCTGTCCGTGCAATTGCCGCCTCTTCCCTGAGTGATGACTGTCTGAGCTTGTCGCGTTCCCGTGCAGTTCGTAACTCTTTGATAGCCTCGTAGTCTTCGCCGAGTTCAAGAGTCCGCCCTCCCTTCTCGAGTCTCTGCTGTGATGGGACGAATAACGCTGCTTTCTTCTCCCAGTCGCTGCGCTGAGCGTCCAAATCGTTTAATTTCTCCTGCAAGATTAATTCTTGATTTCTGTGCTGTAAAATGCGTTTGATGTCTATTAATTCATTCAAGACTTTCTGAATCATTATTATTTATTTCTCCTCGTTTGTCATCGAAAAATATTTTGCCCTGACGTGATATTATGCTGACTCCTTGAACCCATTGAAAGATAAAACTTTGAGGCCTAATGATCAATTTTGCGAGTTCAAGGCACCTTGAGCGCGATAGAGTCTTTAATTTGAGTCTCCTGCCTGCTTCCCGAATTATGAGCGTTATATCATCTTCATTGAGTTCACGGAGCTTCTTGCGGTTGAATACAAGACCTGAGAATTTATCATCAATGCATGAGTCAAATAATTCCTGACTCTTTGAGTCCTCAAGTTCTCTGACTCTGCGCATATCAACTCCGAAATTTGCAAGGTGTTCTATAGCTGAAGAGTTAATTTTGCTCTCGATTAATGGCAGTAATTGCAGCCGTAAATAATTTCGCGTGTAAGAGTCATCATTGTTAGAAGAGTCCTCGCGCCACGTCAAGCCCCTGACTGATAATATATCACGTAAGAATTTGCGCCTTAATCCAAGTAACGGACGATAGAATTTCACTCCGTCAAGTTCGCTGCTCTCTGTTATGCCTACGCTGCCCCTAATGCCCGTGCCTCTCAGAATGTTAAATAACACTGTCTCTGCTAAGTCGTCTCTATTATGGCCAAGAAATATTGAGTCAAGATTGAGTTCACGAGCCATACTGCAAACATCACGCTGTCTGATTCGTCTTGCTGCTGACTCCAGTGACTCGCCTTTGACTCGTTCACATGGGACGCTTGAAGATTTCGCAATGAATTCAACGTTAAGAGAGTCCGCAAAATCTTTCGTGAAGTTCATATCTGAGTCAGACTCTTGGCCTCTGATTCCGTGATTGACGTGAAGAGCGAATATCCTGCCGTGATAGAACTTACTGCACAGCCATAATAAAGCTATCGAGTCTCCTCCTCCTGAGACAGCGACTCCGACTGATTTATTATTTTCCGGAAGCCAGCCTTGACTTGTTCCTGTATCGTGAAAATATTTCTCAAGCACATAATCTGAATATTCGTAGGGTATATTATCTCGCATTTTTATATAACATTCTGTAGATTTCAAGATTTGCGCTGACTCTTTGAACGTAGCCGTTAGTCTCCGTGAATTTTACAGCTTCAATCCAGCGTGCCAGGTCTGCATTAGGGCCTACAGTCTTGAGCCACTTTCTAGCATTTCCTGAACCTGCGTTGTATGCTGCCATGATGTATTCTTTGCGGTTGAAGTTCTTACCCAGCCAGCTTAAATGTGAAGTCCCGAGCATGATATTATCACTAGGGTTATTCAAGTCATAGTGAGAGAGTCCGGCACGTTTTGACTCTTCTCTTGCTGTAGCCGGCATTAACTGCATGAGTCCCGCTGCACCTACCCAGCTTCTTGCAGTCGCTTTGAATGCACTCTCCTGACGCATGATAGCCCATATAAAATTAGTCTCGACTCCGTAGCGTCTGCCTGCATCGTCAACGAGATTCTTAAATGGTCTTGGATATAACGCCTCGAGGTCTGCCCTGTATAAATTAGTGTTTGAAGTCATCAAGTTTTCGATTCTCTTTGCTTCTGAGTAGCTCTCTTCAAGGCCAAGCCATCGTGAAAGCATTAACGCCCTGTATAATTCCCGTGTTTTAGCTTTGGGAGTCGATAACTTCAAATACGCGTGATAGATGTAGCCCCAGTTCTCGAGTTCTGAAGGCTGTAGATTCAAATTAGGGTTCATGCCGTCAATAATTTTAATCGGAGCTTTTGTGATTATTCCGTAAATCGAAAGAGGATATTTGCGCCTGAGCAGTGCAAGTGTATTCTCTGAGTCCCGTCTGAGTCCCGAGCGTCCCTGAGCATATGCAAGCCAATATAAGAGTCTTGCTCTCTTGTAGTAAGTTATTCCCGGTGCATCTGCCTGACGAAATAATTTCACAGCTTCGGCAGCGTTTCCTGAGTTGAGGCTCTCCCATGCCTTTGACCATAAGAGATTGAATGAGTAATTAGAGTTAGGGAATGACTTTAATAATTTTGACTCGTATGCTTTC
Source organism: Synergistaceae bacterium (assembly GCA_017439345.1). Classification (GTDB taxonomy): domain Bacteria; phylum Synergistota; class Synergistia; order Synergistales; family Aminobacteriaceae; genus JAFUXM01. The sequence goes on along the minus strand of JAFSJJ010000024.1, from coordinate 17,695 downwards.
CTGCTATCTTTATCAGTTAAGTTAATTAGTGCCTGTAATGCCCTTGCCTGAACATTGCCCCTTCTGTCGCGTGCTATTCGTTGAAGGACTCCGATACAGCTCTCTTTCATGCCTTTATCTTTTGCTAAGTTCGCTATTCGAGTTACAGAACTTGCAGAGTACGAATTGCCTGATATTGCGAGATGTCCCCATAAGTTAAGAGCTTCGTTATTGTTCTTGAGTTTCGAGTTCGCCCATGCCTTATAGTAAATAGCTTTTCGTCCTGTTGCATTGCGTAAGATTTCGAGTGCTGATTTATTATTTCCTGCTGAGTGATAATACACCCCGAGTGCAACACGTGTATCGTTATCAGGTTTCCTGCCCCGAGCTAAGACTTCTGCGGCTTGTTTATTGCTTGGCTGTAGTTCGAGTAATCTTAGGGCATGAGCATTGATGTTCATGTTGCCTTGAGCCTTCACTAGTTTTGAAAGAGTATATATTTTCTGATCGTCTGTAGCTGCATGATTGAGCATTCTGTTTAAGGCGTTGAGTTCGTTGCGAGAGTCATTCATGCCTTCATATAATCTATATTGCGACAGTGCTGCATAATACTTCAGGTCTTCGGGAGCATTCCTGAATAAATTTTCTGATAGAGTCAAAGCCTTTTGTGTATCGCGTAAGTTCTCGTAAGCTAATAATAAAGTCATCTCTGCATATGGTCTTATCGAGGCCGGAAAGTTCTTAGCGTGTAACTCAAGAATATTTGCACACTCTGACCATTTGCCCTGAAAGCGATATGCGTTTGCCATGAGTGAATAGTCCTGCTCTGAGTGTTTACGCTGTGAGTTGAATGCTGCCTCGAGTCCCTGCCATGAGTGCTGCCAGAAAAGCTCCTGCAAACTTTCTGCGAATGAAGTTGTCGATGAAATTATTATTATGAGTAACGACGTGAAAATTTTTTTTGCCATGTGAAATTTATAAACTCCTTAAAAATTTTGAATATTATATAATACTCGCCAAACACATAATTTATATTGTAAGGAGAGTATTATTTATCTTGAATGCATTTGAGACACTGAAACAGCGCGGCTACTTTGAATGGTGCACCAATGAAGAGAGATTATCTCAGGTCATGTCAGAAGAGATGATAACGGCTTACGTAGGCTTTGACCCGACAGCAGACAGTCTTCACGTCGGACACTTGATCCCGTTGATGGCTTTGGGATGGCTTCAGAGACTCGGACACAGACCCATAGCACTCGCAGGAGGAGGAACAGGACTCATAGGCGACCCTTCAGGCAAGAGCAAGGAACGAAACTTAATCACACTTGAAGCAGTTATGCATAATATAGAAGGAGTGAAAGCACAGTTACAGAAATTCTTGAACTTTGACTGCGGAGAAAATTCTGCGTTATTACTCAATAATTATGACTGGCTGAGCAAGATAACTTTCTTGGAAGTCCTTCACGATGTCGGAAAATTTTTCTCGATTAATAACTTGATTGCACGTGAATATATCAGGTCAAGGCTTGAAGACCCGGAGAAGGGAATATCTTACACCGAGTTTTCATATGTATTGCTTCAGGCTATGGACTTCAAATATTTGAATGAACACTACAATTGCAGGCTTCAAATGGGAGGCAATGACCAGCAGGGGAATTTATTAGCAGGTTCGGATTATATCAGGCGCACTTCAGGAGCAGAAGTTTTCGGATTAACTCAGCCTTTGTTATTAACATCATCGGGGACTAAGTTCGGCAAGACTGAGGCAGGAGCAGTGTGGCTCGACGCGAATAAAACGAGTCCTTATAAATTCTATCAGTTCTGGTTCAATACGGATGACAGGGACGTAGAAAAATTATTGAAGCTCTATACTTTCATGAGCCTTGATGAGATTGCGCAGTTAATGACTCAGCATGACTCGAAGCCTGAGAATAGAGCCGCCCAGAAGAGATTAGCATTTGAAGTAACACGAACAGTTCACGGTGAAGAAACTGCAAACAGTGTTGTCAATGTCAGCGAGATATTATTTAACCCGTCAATGAATTTCTCTGAAGTCAGCGAAGTTACTTGCGGAATATTAAAGCAGGAAGTTCCCTACAAGAAACTTGAAGGCGTTGAATTCCCCGTCAGTGTCGTAAATATAATCTCATCGTCCGGAGCATGTGAGTCAAACGGTGAAGCTAAGCGCGCAATTCGTCAGGGCGGAGTCTCTATTAACGGAAATAAAATCACAGACGAGAAAGCAACTCTGAGTCAAGACTCGCTTATAAACGGGAAATATTTATTTGTCAGAATTGGCCGCAAGAAATTTAATATGGCCGAGTTCGCTTAATTATTTATCATGTACTCTTTTAACTGGTATATAGCAAAGTCCGTTAATCCTGTATTCGACCAGATCATAAGGGACATGGCAGCTTCATTCAGGAGTCACGCTAAGGACATAGAGATAAACATAATCAGCGCAAAAGATTCGAGCTATCAGGCAGGCTTTGAACGCATGAAAAATATCTTTGCCCCTAAAAGCATATGGCACTTGTTCGGACATGCTCCTTTCTGGTGGAAGATAGTAAGGCTTCATTCAAGGACTGTTCACACTTTACTTGACAGCACTAAATGGGCAGGCTTTCCTACGAGATTATTTAACGAGGGCGCATTGACAGGACAAGGCGTTATTTATCCTGTGTTTGACTCTTTAGCTTCTCGAACTGAAGACGTTAATAAAGCCGTTTTCGTCAGGGGAAAAGTTGACTTGCCTGAAGGTGATTATGAAGTCATAGATATATCGCACAAAGTCTTGAGACCTGAAGCCCTAAGCGGAATATATATAGCTTCTGAATCCGGCCCCCGTGAAGCAATGAGAGCAGGAATATTAACAATGAGGGGAGTAGCTGTTGCATCTCAGAAATCAGGTTATCTTGATGAGATATTAGGCCCTGACGGATATTTCATGCTTGATGATAATTCAGACATGAGCAGGGTAATCAAGTTCGGCTTGGGTGAAAAGGGCAGGCATATGGCAATGTCAGCGCGTCATTTCCTGAAGACAAGACGTTCACATGATAAGTGCGCAGAGTCGTTGATAAGCGTCTATAAGAGAGTTCTTGCTCAATGAAGGCAGCAGTCTACGCAATAAAGTTCTTCGAGGCTCTGGCAGATACAGGCATTCGAGGCAGAATCACAGCAAAGTTTTTCTCAGGACTCTTGAAGTTAATCAAGCCGCGTGCTAAAAGAATCGATGATAATTTAAGGCTCGTTTATCCGGAAAGTTCTGAACAGTGGCGAATGAATCTGCGCAATAAAGTTTATGATGGAATCTCATGGACATTAACGGAAGCCCTTGCGTTACAGAGAGATAAATCACAGGCTTTGAAGTGGGTTAAGAAAGTTCACGGACTCGAAAACGTAACAAGAGTCTTTGAGAGCAAGAAAGGTGCTGTATTTCTCACGGCTCACTTTGGGAACTGGGAATTATTAGGCAGCTGGACGGCTCAATACTTGCAGAGTCATAATCGTGAATTCTATGTGTTGTTTCAAGACATGCATGATAAAGACTTAAGCGATTATGTGAAATTGACTCGTGAACGCGCAGGAATGACAATGATTAATAAAGATATTTCCGTTATGAAGCTGGCTCATTTATTGAAGTCGGGAGCTTTCGTTGCAGCATTGAACGATGTATCAGGAACAGGAAAAATGACAGTGCCTTTCATGGGTCATCAAGCTACTAACATGCCCGGCCCTGCTGTTATGGCTATGCTTGCCGGAGTCCCTGTGATACCTGCCTGCTGTTACAGAATAAAGCCGTTTGAACACGAAGCAGAATTCTTTGAACCGGTGATAATTCCTGATAATAATAATCACGAGCAGAGATTAAGACTCGCTGTTGATGCCTGCAATAAATCTCTTGAAAGATTCATAAAGTCAAGGCCTGAACTCTGGTTCTGGCTTCATAACAGATGGAGGAGTTAAATATGTTATTAAGCAAAGATTTCAAGTTTGACGCTGCCCATAATTTAATACACTATCACGGTAAATGCGAAAAACTTCACGGACATACTTATAAATTGCGTGTTGTCATTGAAGGCGTTCCTGATTCAGAAGGCATGATTATAGATTTCTGTGAACTTAGGGACATAGTCAAAGCAAAGGTTATCTCACGTCTTGATCATGTTTATATCAACGAGATAATCTCACAGCCCAGCGCGGAGAATATTGCCCTGTGGATATGGAACGAACTTAATAATGATTTAGTGCGCAGTAATTGCAGTCTTTATGAAATTCACGTTTGGGAGACCGATACGAGCTGCGTAATATTAAGAAGGAGTGATTTATAATTGCCTGAGATTGCCAGATTTTACGGGTTAATAATCAAAATGTTCTTTGCAGCCAAAGAGCATAATCCTCCGCACTTTCATGCACTTTACGGGGAGTACACCGGGGAATTCGATATTAATACACTCTCTATGCTTGAAGGAGACCTGCCGCCCCGTGCAGTAGAGCTTGTTAGAGAGTGGGCAGAACTTCACCAGAAAGAATTGCTTGAAATGTGGAATAATCAGAATATACGCAAGCTGCCTCCGCTGAAATAAATTTGTCATCATGATATTTCACAGAGTAAAGAATATAACGCCTCTTCCTGATAAAATTCTGCTTGCTGAGTTTTACGACGGCTCAATAAAGAAATACGATGTCAAGCCTTTAATGCAGAAAATTCCTGTGTTTCAAATGCTTGATTATGTTCATGGCTTATTTGAAGCTGTGCAGGTTGACTCGGGAGGCTACGGCATTATATGGAATGATGAATTAGATTTAGACTGCAATGAATTATATTACAATGGAGAATAATAAATTTATGCGTGACGTTCAGAAAGAAAAAGATTCGCGAAATATCCAGATTGACAGAGTCGGCGTTAAGGGTGTCAGCTATCCTGTTATATTGCTCGATAAAGATAATAAAATTCAGAACACTATAGCAAATATCTCAATGAGCGTAATGTTGCCTCGAGAGTTCAGGGGGACCCACATGAGCAGATTTATTGAGACCCTTGAAGAGTTCGGCGGGCGTGTATCTCCTGCAAATCTTGATGTCTTTACTAAGAGATTATGCGAAAAATTAAACTCATCAGAAGGACATGTTAAGTTCGAGTTCCCCTATTACTTCAGAAAGAAAGCTCCTGTATCAGGAATCGAGAGCTTCTCAAAATGTGATGTAGAGCTTGAAGCAGTTCATCAGGATAATAAAAACTTTGATTTAATAATAGGCATTAATCTCAATGTCCAGACTTTATGTCCGTGTTCTAAAGAAATTTCGGAATTTGGAGCTCACAATCAGCGCGCCTTGGTCTCGTTAAAAGTCAGGTGTTCGGGCCTGGTATGGTTCGAGGAGTTAATTGCAGTCATAGAGAGTTCAGCCTCAGCCCCGTTGTTCACGTTATTGAAGCGCGAGGACGAGAAATATATCACTGAACATGCATATCAGAATCCCAGATTTGTCGAAGATGTCCTGAGAGAACTTGCCTTGAGTCTTGATAACGAGAAGCGTATTCTCTGGTACAAGATCAACGTTACGAGCTTAGAGAGCATTCACAATCATGATGCCTTTGCAGAAATAGAGCGCAGTAAATAAAATGACTCGACAGCAAAAGAAAATCAGGGCATTAATAAAGTTAATTCAGAGATTAATATATTATGCTGTCCTTGTAATAATATTTATCATGGGCTACAGGCTTTATAGAGTCTGGTACGAGAACTATAAACTTTCACACCCGCAATTTATTGAGGCAGCTTCAGTAAGTTACGCGGAAGAACAGCCCCTTGAAGGCATATTGTTATGGGATGAGCAGCTTGTCTACGCAAATAAAAGCGGTTTGTTGAATTACCCTTCTCCAAGACCTCATATGGTCTCAAAAGGTGAGGCACTTGCAGCTATTGACGGTTCAGCAATTCTTGCCCCTTATCCAGCGTATTTTTACCCGGGATTAGACGGCCAAGAAGGGAACTGGGTTTATTCTCGTTTATGGCCGGATTTCGCTCCGTTCCCTGAATTTCACGATGCAGAATTAATCGAGAACGGTACGCAGTTAAAGCGGGGCGACCCAATAGGAAAATTGATCCCTCAGCCTCAGATCTTAAGATGTATCGCGTATCTTGATGCTACTCCGTCACTTGTGAGAATTCTGGGCAATAAAGATAATAAATATTTGCATATCAAAACTGAATTCGAAGGCAAAGAAAGAAAAGCTGAAGTTGTAGCCGTAAAGTCTCAAGGTCAGAAATTAAAAGTGTATCTGCGTCTGCCTTTCTTTCCACCTGAAGCACTGAGGAGCCGGAAATTTTTCGCAGCTGTCATAAGCGGTATTCAGCAGGGAGTCATGGTTCCTGATACAGCAGTAATTACCCGTGAAGGCAAAAATATGGTCTTCGTAGTCAAAGGCAACAGTCCAGAACTTCAAGTTATAGAAGGCTTCCCGGCTGATGATAAAAATTACTTTATCGAGAAGGGCGTAGAACCTGGCAGCAAATTAATTCTCAACGCGGACAGCATTAATCATAATTTTAATTTCAAGACTGATAACGTAAGGATATGGTGATTTATTCATGAATAATAATATTATTAACGCAGCAGAAGAAATTTTCACGAGAATAAATAACGCACGAGACAAAGCAGGCAGGTCTGACTTAGAGAAAATATTTTTCACAGCAGTAAGCAAGACCCGTAATGTAGACGAAATGCACGAGGCAGAAAAATTTATGCATATAGACTATTTCGGAGAGAATCGCGTTCAGGAAGCAGAGAGCAAAAATGCTTCATTCGGTGAGAAGCGAATCCCATGGCGTTTAATCGGTCATCTTCAGGCTAACAAGGCCCGCAAGGCACTCGAAATATTTGACTATATTGACTCTCTGGACTCAATTGAACTCGCTAACAGGCTTAATAGAATCGCAGGTGAAATGAATAAAAAAGTTAAAGTCTTAATAGAAATAAATACATCAGGCGAAGAGTCTAAGTCCGGAATATCCCGCCAAAATTTTAATGAACTGGTTGATAATGTAATAGAACTTGAAAATTTAGGGCTTGAAGGCTTCATGACAGTAGGGCCTCTGACAGAAGATAAATATGCAGTCAGAAGAGCTTTTGCAGAATTACGGGAACTCGCAGAACATGCACGGGAAATTACAGGTCTTGAGCTTCCGGTTTTGTCAATGGGAATGAGCAGCGATTTTGAACTCGCAATACTTGAAGGCAGTACAATGGTCAGAATAGGCAGCTTATTATTTGGGCCGAGAGTCTATAAATAAATTTAGGAGGCGGTTATCCTTGAACCTGATGAAATTCTTTGGGTTTGACGGTGAAGACGACGATTATGACGAGGGTGAAGAATATACACAGGAAGAACGCAGAAAGCCATCACGATCACGAAGAGAAGGCAGCCAGCAGCGTTCAGGCAATCCTTCAGGCGGCTCGTCAGCAAATAACGGGAAATTAATATTATTCAACGGCATAGCTTCAGATAACGAGAAACGCAAATTACGTGAAGCATTCAACAACGGTGCAATGATATTAATAGACCTTCACGACATGACTCAGATCCAATATGAACAGGCAGGCGGAAAAGATTTCATAACATTCATGGGCGGAGTAGCCTTTGCACGCAACGGGACTTTAATTCCTGTTTCTAATACGCAATATCTTGTTACACCAAGAGCAGATATGTTTGAAGTATGGCCAATCATCGAGGAGAATGAAGACGAATGAGCGATTTACTTACAGCAAAAGATGTTGAAGTCAAGGAATTCAAGAAAGTAAGATTCGGCGGTTATTCTGTGCCTGAAGTTGAGGATTTCCTGAATCAAGTTGCAGATGATCTTGAAGCATATACACTTCAGCTTGACGAGAAAGAAGCAAGGATTCAAGAACTTGAAGATTACGTCAAGAAGCAGGAAGCTATGAATGACGCTATAAAAGACGCATTGATTCTAGCCCGTAAAGCAGCTCAGGACATGGAGGACAAGGCCAAGAATGACACTGAGAAAATTATTCTTGACGCTCAAGCCGAAGCTGATAAAAAATTAGCCGAAGCCGAAAGCAGATATCAGGATAAAATTAACGAAGCCGAACGCAAAGCCAGTGAGATAATCATGAAGGCCAAGAATAACGCTGATGATATTATTCAAGCCTCCCAAGACAGACGCGCTAAAGCCGAACAGAGCCGGGCCAGTATCGAGCAGGAACTTGACTCAATCCGCAAAGACGCTGAAGACAGAGCTGATGACATAATCGCTCAGGCAAGATCCGAAGCAAGAAAGTTAATATCAGACGCTGAACAGCAGGCCGCCCAGTATGAAGAACAGATTAGACACCTGAGAAGCCAGAAAAAGCAATTTATCAAGAGTACAGCAGCTCTTGTATCTGACTTCGTAAAGATATTAGACAAGTCCCAGCAGGAAATAGACTCCGAGACAGGCGAAAATAACAGCAGCGAGAATCATAATCACGGCCGCGAAAATATTAATCTCGATGATTATATGCCTGCATCAGTATTTTCTATGTCTGAATCACCTGAATCAAGATCTGAATCTGAATCTCAAGCTCAAGCTCAGACTCAAGTTTTAGAGACAAATTCAATTACAATGAATGAGACTCCGGAGCCATAAAAATAAATATGAAGCTATAAGATTAAGTTCACCTGTAGAAATTCTCAGGGGTATAGGCTCAAGGCGGAGTGCAGCACTCGCAAAACTAGGAGTCTTTACGCTTGAGGATTTGTTATTTTTGTTACCAAGACGCTACGAGGACAGAAGATTTATTAACACGTTAAGAAATATCGAACCTGGAAAACTTCAGAACGTCATAGCAAGAATTACTCAGCTCACGATTAAGCCGAATTTGACTCAGGCAGTAATTCAAGATGACACAGGTAAGGCTCAGGCAGTCTGGTTCAGTGAGAAAAATTATCTTCATGAAGAAATGACTCTTGCACTATCAGGGAACGTAGAGAATAAATATAGTGTGAACTCGTTTATAAATCCTGAATTAGAGATAATAAAATCACCTGAGCAGAGACCTTCTATAATCGGCCGAATAATCCCAGTGTACCCTGCAAATGCTGACATAAGCTCAAAATTTTTGGGAAGCATTATAAAGAGCTTACTCGAATACTATTCAAGGCAGTGCATACAAGAATTCTTGCCCGAAAAAATATTAAAGCGTTTCGGAATGATGTCAAACCTTGAAGCCTTAATCAATATTCATAATCCCAAAGATAGAACCAGCTTTATACGTGCCAGAAATAGATTAGCTTTCGAAGAATTATTTTTGCTTCAGACAGGAATGTTGTTACGCAGGCAGAAATTTTCAGGAGACAGCGGGAATTTACACGCAAAGATTCTCAAGCCCGGAAAAAGTTTTCACGCGTTCATGAATCATTTACCCTTCAGGCTCACTGACTCTCAGAGAATAGCAATATATGAGATACTCGAGGACTTATCACGCGAAAAGCCGATGAATAGAATCTTGCAGGGCGATGTAGGCTCAGGGAAGACTCTGGCAGCGTTTGCAGCTTTACTCACGGCAGCGGACTCAGGGACTCAATCTGCACTGATGGCACCTACAGAAATTCTTGCGTGGCAGCACTATAACAAGTTAATAAAGAGTCTTGACTCACTTGGCCTTAAAGCCGGCTTCTTGTCAGGAAGTCTAGGGGCTAAAGAGAGGCGCGAAATCTTAAATCAAATCTCAACAGGCGAAATTAATATAGTAATAGGGACTCACTCTATATTTTCAGAAAGCGTAAACTTTCATGATTTATCACTCGTCATAATCGATGAACAGCACAGGTTCGGAGTCTTGCAGAGGAGTGAATTAATCTCTAAGGGCAGCTCACCGCACGTACTTGCAATGACAGCGACTCCAATTCCAAGGACGTTATTATTATCTTTATACGGCGATTTGGACTCATCGAGAATTAACGAACTGCCGGCAGGACGCAAAGCAATTCAGACGATTATATTTAATCATGAAAATTTTAACGTGCTAATAAACATGATCCGTGAAAGAGTTCTAGCAAGACATGAGCAGATTTACTGGGTCTGCCCGTTAATCGACGAGAATGAAGACAGCGATTTAACTTCAGTGTATCAGACATATGAAAGACTTACGCAAATACTTCCTGATGTAAAAATTGATGCACTTCACGGCAGAATGACTCCAGACATGAAAGCAAGAATAATGCAGGACTTCACTGACAATAAAATTAATATTCTTGTCTCTACAGTTATAATTGAAGTCGGTGTTGACGTTTCAAATGCAAGCATGATAGTAATTCAGGACGCAGGAAATTTCGGACTTGCCCAGCTTCACCAGTTAAGGGGACGTGTAGGACGCGGGAAGGCTCAAGGGGTGTGCGTGTTACTCGAGGAAGCGAATATAACGCCTGAAGGCAAAGAGAGATTAAATGCAATGCAAAAGACTTCGGACGGCTTTGAACTCTCAGAGTATGACTTGAGACAAAGAGGCTCAGGAGAAATTTGCGGGACTAGGCAGCACGGCATTAATGAATTCAGAGTCGCTGATTTAATCCGTGATGAGAAAATATTATTATTAGCAAGAAACGAAGCAAGGGCATTAATCAATCAAGACCCGAAACTTGACTCAGAGCCTTTGTTAAAGCACGAAATATTCAGGAGGTTAGCAGGGAGTCTCGAACTCGCAATAACATCATGACAAATGACGAATTAAATGAATTACGGGAAAAGTTTTATAACTTGTTAATGAGAAAGCCTTTTACGGTTAAGCAGGCACGGGAAATATTAGCACGCTCTAAAGCTCCTGACGAGATTATAAATTTATTAGTTCACGAAGCAAATGATACAGGCTTGCTTGACGATTTTATTTACTCAATATTATTTATTCAAGGACATCTGCACTGGGGAAACGCGAAAATTTCTTATGAACTCTCAGCTAAAGGTGTCTCGCGCGAAATTATTAACTCTGCGCTTGATGAGTCAGACTCAGAGTCAAAACGAGCCTGCGAACTTGCTGATAACTGGAGAGATTACGGACTTGATGAGAGAAAAATTGCTGCCCGACTCCGAAGCAGGGGATTCACGAATCGGGCAATAGATAACGCACTACTCGAATAATTCTGCAATAATATCTTTGACGTGTTCGATTTTATGAGCTTTAACGACATTACTTCCGCAGAAGAATAATCCTGTCTCCCAGTTTCCTACTTGAGCATCAACCAGGGCAGCGGCTATGCAGAACGTTTCTTTAGTCTTTCTATATTTGCAGTGAGTCAGACAATTTGCGAAACAAGGCTTGCTTTCAACCTGACCTTCAAGATATTTAGCTACAAATGGATTCTTAATAGCTCTTCCCGGTAAGCCTGCGGGACTGTGAATCAACACAACGTCTTCTTCTTTAGCGTCTATATATGCCTGCTTGAATCTATCTGAAGCATCTCCTTCAAAAGTACATGCGAACCTCGTACCCATTTGAACGCCTTTAGCTCCCAGTGCAAAGACTCTTTCAAGATCGCTCCTGTCCCAGATACCTCCGGCAGCAATAACGGGAATATCGCTCTTCATCTCATCATGAACATATTTAACGACATCGGGCAAAGCATTTTCGAGTCTCAACGCAGGGTCATAAACCTGTTCGATAGTCATTGCGCCTAAGTGTCCTCCGGCCGTAGCAGGTTCCTCAACAACGAAAGCATCAGGAAGCCTGTTATATTTCTTCTCCCAGTGCCTTGTGATTAAGCTCGCTGCTTTAGCTGACGACACAATGGGAACAAGTGCAACATCAGGAAAATCTTTAGTGTAATCCGGAAGTCTCAAGGGGAGTCCTGCACCTGAAATTATAATATCTGCTCCTCCTTGAGCTGCTGCTCTGACCTGCCTGTCATAATCTGTAAGTGCTACCATGCAATTAACTGCGATAATTCCTTCAGGTCCTGCGATAGATTTTGCTTTCTTGACTGCTTCCTGAACGACTATTTCATTTGCCTCAAAGTAATTATGCTTCTCAGGGACGAATAAAGGCGAGTTGTGTGCAAGTCCTACGCTTGCGATTGTGCCTACTGCTCCGAGTGCTGCAACATGTCCTGCTAAATTTGGGCCTGATATATCGACTCCCATTCCGCCTTGAATTAACGGATAACGGGGCTTGTATTTACCGATCTGCAAAACTGGAAATTCATTCAATTCGTGAAAACCTTCTTTCGTGTTAAGACTTTGACTCTAAAAAATATGTTAAACATGAAGTATATCACGTGTGATAAAAAATATTTTCAGTTATAAAGCATAAAAAATGAGCATATCCCTTTAACGAGACATGCTCACTCATGAATTTATTGATTCTAAGCTCGAAATTTATTTATTATTTATTCCTAATTCCTATCCTATAGATAGACTCCGCGAAGTGCGAGAATATCTGCGACTCTCTTAATAGCTGCGATGTATGCCGAACGCCTCATAGTCTTGTTATGCTCCTGAGAGTACTCCCATACCTTGCAGAAATTATCTGTCATTAAGTCAACGAGTCTCTTGTTATACTCCTCTTCAGTCCAGCTGAAGCCCTGCAAGTTCTGAGCCCACTCGAAATATGAGCCTATAACGCCGCCTGCATTTGCCAGGAAGTCAGGGACTACGATAACACCTGCATCGTTTAATATCTCTTCGCCTTCCGGAGTAGTAGGGCTGTTTGCACCTTCGAGAATATATTTTGCTTTGACTTTATTAGCTGTGTCCTGATTAATTACTGCCTGAACTGCGCAGGGGAACAGAAAATCACAGTCAACGAACAACGCTTCATCAACACCGAGCTTCTCGCAGCCTTCCTTCTCAAAGCCTGTAAGTTTTCGGCCTCTCTTGTCAGGTTCAACTTCAGCGTACTCGAATGCTTTATCTATATTAATGCCCTTAGGATTATAATACGTTCCTGTTGTATCGCTTATTGCAACGATTGTACAGCCTGCATCGCGTAAAATCTTGGCCGTGTAGCTTCCGACATTACCGAAACCGTGAACTGATACGCGCATTTTCTCCGGATCAAGTCCTTTTTTCTTCATGAGCTCGAGTCCGCAGGTTGCTGCTCCTCTTCCTGTAGCTTCAGTACGTCCTCTAGCTCCCCAGTAGTCTACGGGTTTACCGGTTAACATAGCAGGCTCAAAGTGTCCGAGCATCTTGCAGATCGTGTCCATGATCCAGACCATTTCCTGGCCGCCTGTGTACATATCAGGTGCAGGGACATCGCTCCATCGTCCGATAATGGGTGCAATTCTCGCTCCGAAAGTCCTTGACATTCTCTCTTTCTCTTTACGTGTCATGCTTGTGGGATCGCAGCAAATTCCGCCTTTGCCGCCGCCGTAGGGTATACCTGCGAGTGAACATTTCCACGTCATCAACATTGCAAGTCCTTCACATTCCTGACCTGATACATCAAGGGCGTAACGAATACCGCCTTTCGAGGGCCCTAACGCTGTAGAGTGCTGGACTCTGTGGCCGTGAAAGACTCTGACAGAACCGTCTTCCATTTCGACCGGTACAGAGACATCAAGCCTGCGCTCGGGGTAACTGAGCATAGAGATTAAGCCTTCATCGAGATGCATATCATCTGCTGCAGCGTAGAAATCTCTTAATGCAGTATCAAGCAGAATGTTGTTGCACTTTCTTCTTTCACTCATAAATAACACCTTCAAAATATTTAGACAATTTAAAATTTTTCTACTTTATTTTTGTTCAAAACGGTTGCAAATTTTACAAGCAAGTTTTTATTTTGTCAAATTAAGCGTGTATAATTCATGTTATAAAAATTCTTTCGGGGAGCTAGTTAATTCATGTCTGAAATACAAGTTAATCAAGTTAATAACGAAGCATTAAAGATTCTCAAGGACGATATAGAATGCAAGACAGGATTCAGAATCATCAAGATAGAAGACGGACTCGCAGTCAGTGAACTTGAACTCGAAGAAGAACACTTCAACCCATACGGAATTCCATACGGCGGAGTGTTATTCACAATGGCAGACGATACAGCAGGAGTAGCTTTTATCAGCGCTGGAGGAGTCGGCGTTACAGTGTGCGGACATGTTGATTACCTGCGGGGTTCACGTGATGCCCAGAAGTTAATATGCACGGCAAAAGTTCTCAAGGCAGGCAGAAGGATTCATTATATCGATGCTGATATAGTCAACGAGAAGGGCTTAGATTTGTGCAGGTTCAAATTCACGTTCATAAATCTTGATTAATAATTTTATTTTTTCATGAACAAGAAATTGCTGCTTCATATATGCTGCGCTCCTGACGGTTCTATTCCTGTGCCTGATTTGATTTCCGAAGGCTGGGAAGTTAGGGGATTCTTTTACGGCAGCAACATTCACCCTTTGAGCGAATATAATCTTAGGCTTGAGGCTCTTCACAAGTTAATTAATCACACTGGAATAAAATGCGAAATCATGAAATATAATCCTGAAGAGTGGCTCGAGAACATTTCAGGGCTTGAACATGAACCTGAAGGAGGCAGACGCTGTGAAAAATGCTTTATGCTTCAATTTGAGGCAGGGGCATTGATTGCTAATAAACTTGGCTGTGAAAATTTCTGCACGACTCTGACTATAAGCCCTCATAAAAATGTTACATTAATTAATTCACTTGGTGAAAGAATTTCGAGTCATTACGGGTTAAAGTGGCAAAATAGAATCTGGCGCAAAAATAACGGCTTCTTACGTTCAATAAGAGTTTCAAAGGAACTTGGCCTCTATCGTCAGAATTACTGCGGGTGCGTGTTCAGTCATAGAGACATAACGAATAAATAAACCGGGTCAATTACGGCCCGGCGAACGTTATTTATATCTGCTCAAGAAGTCTTTATAAGCGAGTCTGATTCCGTCCTTGAGACTCGTTTTAGCTCTCCAGCCCATAGACTCAGCCTTGCTGACGTCCATAACTTTACGCGGAGTCCCGTTAGGCTTTGAAGTGTCCCATAAAATTTTGCCTTCGTAGCCTATGATATTTGCAATAATTCCCGTTAAGTCCTTAATAGTTATCTCTCGTCCGCTTCCTGCATTGACTGTTTCATTGCCTGAGTAATTATTCATGAGAAATACGCACAGTTCGGCCAAGTCATCGACATAGAGAAACTCTCTCAACGGTGAGCCATCGCCCCAGCATGTAACTGACTCTGAGTTATTTATCTTTGCTTCGTGAAATCTTCGTATCAAAGCGGGTAAAACGTGACTGTGTTCAGGATGATAATTATCATTTATTCCGTATAAATTGCAGGGCATCACTGAAATATAATCCGTATTATACTGTCTGTTGAGAAATTCGCAGTACTTTAACCCGGAAATCTTCGCGAGGGCGTATGCTTCGTTAGTCTTCTCAAGTGAGCCGGTTAATAAATATTCTTCCTTGATGGGTTGAGGCGACATTCTGGGATAAATGCACGATGAGCCTAAAAATTCAAGTTTCCTGCAATTATTCTCAAATGCCGAGTGTATAACGTTCATCTCAATCATCATGTTCAAGTACATGAAATCAGCTAGTGCCGCAGAGTTTGCCCCTATGCCTCCGACTTTAGCCGCTGCGAGAAAGACATAATCAGGACGTTCTGACTCAAAAAATTTCTCGACTGAGTCCTGACGAGTCAAATCAAGCTCCGAATGTGAACGCGTAATTATATTCTCATAGCCCTGTTTTCTCAGCTCCCGGACTATTGCAGAACCTACCATGCCGTTATGTCCTGCAACGTAAATTTTTGCTTCTTTATGCATTTTATTAATCATAATTTTTCACGCTCCTTGTATCTTGCTTCATACCAGTTAAACATTTCGGGTAAAGCCTCTTGAAGTGTAATTGCTGCTTTGAATCCTGTTAACCTGAATAATTTATCAGTGTCAGGGCATCTTCTGGCGACGCAGCCTTCAGGGGCAGGCACGATATTTATTTCAGGGTGATAATCTGCTATGTCAAGGACGAGGCTTAACAGGTCAATAATCTTTATTTCCTGTGAAGAATTTCCTATGTGAACGATTTCGCTGTTACACTTTGCACTTAACATAACAGCTTCAGTTGCTTTGACTGCATCATCAACGCTACAAAATGCCCGGGTCTCTTGGCCTCCGTAAATGGGAAAGGGATTAACGCGCTGGAGAATCCTCCTGAAAAATTCCGGCAAGACATGATCATAACCCATTCTAATCCCGTAAATATTGTGATAGCGTATTATCTTGAAGTTCACGTTATGAGTCCTGCAATAGTTCACAGTCAATAATTCGCCTGTAATCTTGCTGCCTCCGTAAGACCATCGGGGATTCATGACATCACTGACGCTCAACGGGATATTTTCTCTAGTCGGGATATATGAGTCAGGCTCTGAGTCAACTGTCCCTGCGTAGGCTTCACTTGAACTCGAGAAAAGAAATGCTCCGCAGTTATCTTTATTGCAATACTCAAGCATATTCATTAACGACAAAATATTAACGCGCATTACGTCATAGGGACGCTCATAGAAATTCTTAGTGCCGTTGATAGCTGCAAGATGATAGACACAGTCATAATAGCCCGAAAGTTCGTTATAGAAATTTTTCTGAGTCATATCCTGATTAATAAATTTAACGTTGGGACGCGAAATTAACTCAAGGAACATAGAGTCAGCTTCTCCGCGTTCGTGATTGTCGATAATAGTAATCTCGTCTTGATTATTTCGTGCTAAATAATTTGCCAAGTGCCAGCCTATAAAGCCGCTTCCTCCTGTTACGATTATGCGCATGTTGCTGTACCTCCTGATAAGAGCATATTTCCAAGTGTGAAAGAGTTATTTATCCTTCTGCAAACCTGCCACGAGTCGAGCAATATAATATCTTCGCCAATTCCCATGTCAGAGCGGGTCAAGTTTATATACTTTTCGTGATTATTGAGAATCAACACAGCTTGAGTCCCTCCGCAGGCTTCCCGAATATCACGAAAACTTCGGCCGAGATTAAGGGCGTTCATTTCGTCAATATCAGCAACAAAATCATGAAGTCTTAACTCATAACCCAGAGCATGAAGACTCCGTGCAATGTTCACAGATGATGAGCCCCTCAAGTCGCTTGTCTCAGGTCTGCCCTTGAAAGCCATTCCCGATAGAGTTATGACTCTGCCCTGAACTTTGCGCTTTACCCATTCGACAACAGAATCTTCAAGAGAGCTGCTTATTTCCCTTGCGCTGAGAATAAAATTTTTGCTGGGACATTCAGCCATATTATGAGCGAGAATATATGCGTTCTTCTCGAGGCAGGGTCCTGCTACAAATCCCGGAAGAGCGATATTTGCCCGTGAGTAGCCTTCGTTAGCGTGCTTGATAACTTGAATTCCGTCAATTCCGAAAGTCTGTGCTGCGATACAAAATGCGTTGCCTATAGCAAAATTTATATCACGATAAGTGTTGCAGTATAATTTTGCAAGTTCAGCTTCTTCGAGACTGCCTGCTTTTATTACCTTATGAGTTATCTTAGTGAATAACGCTTCAGCCTTGTTGAGTGCCTGCTCATTATTTCCGCTGATGATTTGAGGCAGGTTAGTCAACTCGTGAATCCTCACACGACTAAAGTCGCGTGCTTCCGAATTTCTTAATCGTCCGGACTTCCTCTCCGCCATACGGTCAGAACTCAGAACTTTACAGCCTAAGCAGCAAGCTCCGCATTGAGACTAATTAACGTGGATAAGG
>JAFSJJ010000002.1 GCA_017439345.1 Synergistaceae bacterium | reverse complement strand
TCCATTCTCTCACCTCGTAAATATTGTAACATATGTATGAGAAAGGGGAAGAGAAAATATAAGTAAAAATATAAAAAATAAAATTTATAGCTGCCTAACTCACGACTAAAGTCGCGAGAATGCGGCAGCTTTTCTTCAAATTTTTCCTCACGATGATAGAATCAAGGCAAGTTTCAACATCAACAAAATGAAAGCTGAAGGCAGTGAGGCAGTATTATTTCTCAACAATGACAAAGAGGTTACAATTACTTTCGGAAATCTCAGAAACGGACTTGTCGAGACCATAACGGGGTTTGTACTAAATTTTGTGTAATTAGAAAATTGAAGCCTTGCAAATACTGAATTTCAGATTCTATTTATTATTTATACAAAAAATCTGACATTCCCGAGTAAAAATTTAATTACACAAAACTATTGACACTCCTATTGACAAATCCCTTCCACTTTTTTGTGTTAATTTTTGCTTATAATTTTAATAAGAAATATATTATATTATATATAAAATCAAACGTAAGATTTATGACTTATTTTTAAGATTTGAAAATATAGGTAGAAATTTTGGATAGGCTCTTGAAAATGGTCGAAATGAAACTAAAAAATATAGCAAAATTAAGATGAAAAAAGGGACTTTACACGAAAGCCCCTTTTAATTATTCTAAATCAGCTCGGAAATTTTCAGAACTATTCAGTACCCTTCATACACTACGAGGTAATTGCCACGTACTGAAATTTCATCGCCATGCTTAACTGAGTTATAGACGCTTTCGTCTTGAAAAACGCAAAGAGCGTAACATTTTCCTGTCGGTGCTTCTGAAAGTTCGATTGACGGCTGACCGAATACCCTGTCAGATACTTTCCTTAAAACAATGCCCTTAACTTCGATGTTCGATGCGTTTTCTGTCAAATTCCTTCACTGCTTTTTGAGGATTTTTGAGAAAATAATCATAAAGCTCTTTGACGTTAAACGGTACTTTTTGTTCAAGGATGGGTTGTAATTTCGTTTCTATCTCGTATGCTTTCTGCGGACTTGTCTTGACGGAGTACAAAAATCTTTCTGCTTCGGCTTCCGAAAAGTTTTTTCTGCCCCGTATTGCTGGACGTACGCTGATGACTTTATCGTCAACGTAATGCGGATGGTTTCCGAAAGTTCAGTAAGAACTCAGGTACACAGCCTTAGCGTTCGGGGCTGAGTCTCGAGTCCACCATGCGCAAAGACCTCTGTCGTTGACGTAAGTTCCGCGATTAAGTGAATACTCTGTGGGAATACACTGACGGTCTGTTTCGTCAGGCAGGTATTTCAAAACTTCCTCGCGGCTTAAAACGAAAACTTTATCCGATAAGACGGAAGAAATTATTGAGGCTTTTTCCTCATCAGTAAAAGCCGTGTTAAAAATTTCGTTGTTGAGCCATTGCCTCAAAGAGCAGTTTTCCCACGTAACAAAAACTCTGTGTTCGTTATATGGAATTTCATCGAGGCATTTCTTTGTCATTAGCAAAATTTCGCGCTATCTTCATCAAGAATGAGCCACTCGATGTGAGACGCTGTTTTTGAGTAAGAGTTTTGAATATACCTTCCAAAGTTCATTTCACGGAATGTCGCAAAACATTCGAAGCAGAACAGAAAACTTAACACAAACGCGAGAATAAGAATTTTTTTCATGATTTAATCCCTCTCAATCAATCTTCTTATTTCTTTAAGGACTTCGGGCATTTTTATGGAACCTGCGCCGATTTTTTCTTGAAGCCATTTGTCCTGAATGTCTTTGTATTTTGTTATTCTCTCCCATTCTGAAACTTCTTTGTCGCTCAAAATCCTGACTTCCGCGCCGTCAGCCTGTAAACGTTCTATCTGTTCCGGAAGCGCGGCGTTCACGACATCACCAAGCTGATCGTATGCGAAATTAGCTGCTCTCTCGAATGCCTCCTGTTCTTTTTCTGAAAGGGACTTCCAAACGTCTTTGTTCATGGCTATGAGGTAGGCGTGTCCGAGCCATAACTTTGGAGACACGGCAATATATTTAGCTTCTATGTGGGTTTTAATGTCATAGCCGCTGTCGATGTTGACGATTAAGCCGTCAAGCTAGCCGTCCGCAAGAGCCTCGAAGACTTTGCTGCCCCACGTCATTGTTACGGGGATTGCCCAAGCGTTGCTCAAAAAATCTTTGTGCCAGAAACTCGCGCTGTGCCAGTTCTGATTTTTTATCGAGCTTAAATCATTCAGAGGCTCATGGCCGAAAAAAGCTGCAGGAAATCCTGTTGCTACAAAGATAACGTGTAAATTCTGCTTCTCGATTTTGTCTTTCAAAGCTGGGATTTTTTCATAAATGCTTCTGAAAAAATTAACCTGTTCTTGTCCTGTCGAGCCAACAGGGAAGCTCTTGAAGAGTTGATGTAGGGGTAATTCCTTCACGCTGTATTCGGGAACTACAACGATGATTTGTGCGCGTGAACCGTCTTTTACCGTGTTCAAGTTCTCGTAGCTGATGCTGAGTTCTCCGTTCCAGTGAGGGCTAATCTTTATGCGTCCTCCTGATTCTTTCTCGACGGCTGGGAAAAATACATCATTCAGGAAACGTGTGCGCATGTTCCCCAAAGGTTCGTGGTCGGAAGATATGAGTGTTTTCATCTCAGGATTGCGCCACCTCAGCGGAAAAACTCCCTCACTCCTGAAACTGCCTATGAAGTTATAGCGGTCAAGGTTATTGTTCTGCCTTGCCTTTATCTTGTTCTCCAAGTCCATAATCAGCCCGCTCTTATACTCTGGCCATTCCGGGAGGCCGTCAGCGTTGGGGGTTCCTATCTTCGCGAAATTTGTCCAGTAGTTCATGATTGCGTCAGAAAATTCACGGTCTCTCTGTGCAGGCTGCGCTGACTTTTCGCCGAATATATACTGATTTGTGAGCGTCCCGAAGACGAACGGCATATTAACAATGTGCGAAGCTATAGGACTGTAAGGTGAAGTATATGTGAACTCGTAGCCATAAACTGGTACGTCAAATTTGCTCTGGCGTTCAAGAATGTAGAATATCTGCCCGCTTATCGTGTAGCCAGAAGTCAGTTCAAACGCGGAACGTTCCGTCTCATTAATCGGGTAGAGCTTTATGAACTCCTGCATTCTGTCCTCACCGAATATTTTTGCGGCTGAGGCTCTGAACTTTTCGGGGGTGCTATGAGGCAGCGCAAACGCCTTGAACGGGAAATATTCTGCCTCCATCCATCTGGCTAAGAGCGGAATCTTCGTCTGTTCACCGCGCAAAGATAGCTCCGGGGAATTCACGCAGAACGTAATTATCGACGTTTGGGGAAAATGCCGTAACTATTAGGATGACTGCTAAAATCCCATAGTGCAGAATCGTTGAGCTTCTCCGCAGTTATAGCACGCAGTTCATTATAGATTTTGCGCCCATAGTTCTCATGAAATCTTCTCCGCGTTTGTGTGCTTCACTAAAACTCTCCAGAGGCCCGAATCTTCCGTCCCAGAGTGCACCGCTCTCACATATTGCCTTGTGGAACAACCCGTGTGCCAGCGCTGAGGCCATGAGAATCCCGATCGACATAGCCCCCGCAGATTATCCGAACAGCGTAACGTTGTCAGGATCTCCGCCGAATGATGATATATTCTCCTTCCCACACTTCAACGCCGCAATCTGGTCCTGCAGACCGTAATTTCCCGAAGCTCCTTCACGGTCAAGCTCAGGGTGTGCTAGAAAGCCCAGAACTCCGAGCCTGTAGTTGAATGTTACTACAACAACGCCTTTGCGCGCGAGGTTAGAGCCTTCGTATGCAGGTTCTTCACCGCTGCCGAACTGGAAGCCTCCGCCGTGTATCCAGATCATTACGGGCAATTTCTCGGACGGTGCTTTTGCAGGAGTCCAGACGTTAAGGTACAGACAGTCTTCATTTCCGGGCGAGCCTTGCTGCTGGTCGTTAGCGAGGGCAGAGAACGCACGGTTTCCGAATTTCGTTGCGTCCCTGATGCCTTACCATGACTTGGCCTGAACTGGAGAATGCCAGCGCAATTTTCCGACGGGAGGCTCTGCGTAAGGTATGCCCCTGAATATCCGCATTCCGTTAGAAGTTTCTCTGCGCAGTTTCCACTGCTTAACGGTTATTGTTGCTTCGTCCTTTAATGCGTCAAGAACTGCTAAAATTAAGTCATCAATACCGATAGTAGCTCCCAAAATTAAATCAACGTTTTTAGCTTTGCCGTCTTTGCCATATTTCACCGTGTCAATTCCATGTTCAAGCACCCAATCTTCGTAGTAAGCAGCCTGCTCCCATCAGTCTTTATTAATGGAGCTGACTTTTTTATCCCGTAGGTGTATGCTATATCATAAATAGAAAGATACGCAAAATCTACTCCCGCGTCCTTCATGGCTTTGCGTTGTTTTTCAGAATTGGCCCACTTTTGAATAAGTTATTTTTTCGTTATTAAATATATATTAAATTATATTCATAACTCTTATTCATAAGTTGAGATCTTTTTATGATTTTCGAGTATGCAAGAGTCAGCACTAACGGACAGGCAAAAGACGGTAATTCTCTATTAATGCTCTTCGAGAAGCTGGAGCAGAAAAAATTTTTTCTGATGTCTTCAGTGGCTCAAAGAGCGACCGTCCGGAACTTGATAAGCTCCTGAAAATAATTCAGTCCAAAGATACTTTAATTATTACGAAGCTAGACAGGATTGCTCGCAGTCTGCTTCATGGAATTCAACTTATTGAAAGTCTCGGCGATAGAGGCGTTATTATTGATGTGCTTAACATGGGGATTATTGACAGTTCTCTTACTGGGAAGTTAATCTGGAATATTATGCTCTCGTTCTCAGAATTTGAACGTGATATGATTATTCAAAGGACTCAGGAGGGTAAAGCCATTGCTCGACAAAATCCGAATTTTCGTGATGGCCGTCCTAAAAAATTTTCAAGAGCACAAATTAATCATGCTTTAGAGCTGCTTCAGAATCATTCCTACAAACAGGTCTCTGCTATGACTGGTATCAGTTCTACAACGTTATATAGAGCAAAAGCAAACTCAAAATAATTAAATAAGTTACGTTTTTAAATTATTACATATTTAATTTTTTCTCGAACCTAAAAACTTATCTCCGTTCAAATGAATCATGTGCTCCGGCATTGTTGCAATCCAGACTTCTGTCTCCCATGCAAGAGAATCTGCAAATTTTTTATACGTGGCAAAATCTGAAAACGCAGTAACAAATATTTTCTCCGCATTTAATCTCTCAGACATTTCATTTATTTCGATAACACGCTTTGAATCCATAGGCCCTACAGATGTTACGCATTCTATAAAATATATCCAATTTTCATCTTCTCTGTATAGGATTACATCCGGCATTTTGTCATGAAGCGTTATATCTAATCCAAGTTGACTTAGTTTATCAGCATTCTTTACAAGACTTTTATTGATAGTATCTCCCACATAGAGACATTCTGAATTAGGAGCAAATCGTGGAGCAAATTCTTCTATCACATGCTTTTGCAGTTCATTATGTTTACCTGCTGAAAATTGGAAATCAGAACCGTTGATTTTTACTGGCATCATTGCCATTTTCTTTTTGGAAGCATAAATACTAATTAATTCTTCATGCTGCGTCAAAAAATAACTTATCTGCTTTTTTAAATCGCGTGTTCCGATTGAATGTAACACACACACAAAATTTCATCTGTTATACGATAACGATAATTCGGACTGTTCGTAGCTTCGCCGTTATCTTCAATCAATGCAGCTGTCCTGAAACTGTGCATAGCCTGCTTTCTAAATGTCTCTCTGCTATTTTCTGCGTATACAATTCCATAATTTGCACTAATGAACGCTATAATGTCGTGAATCCGTATCCAGTCATTCGTAGCATTTTTCCATTTATCGTTAGGCTTTATTCCAGACATAGCCAGAATACTAAGAGCGCAAATATCAGACTGCTGTGCTTTAGGCATTCCAATATCTTTTAAAAATTTTTTTACTTCATCTAATTTAGATTTAGACATAAGCTACCTCTGATATAATCCGATCGCAATTATAAGTAGATAAATCATTTGACATCAACAACTGCTCGCCTATCTTCCTAATTACACATGCGGGAGGGATTGGAATATTATTCATTTCAGTACTATTTACCTGAGTACTCCCATTCAATATTCTATAATACATATCGAAAAGCGTAGAATTCAGAAGCGCAAACACACCATAAGTAATTAGCGTATCCATTTCACTTCCATCAATGTTATCTACAAAATTTATTTTGTTCTGAGTCCCTATGTACTGATATTCTTTAAAATCTGCCGGAGAATAAACTCCGCATTGCAAACGCCGCTTCTCTTCTTTAGCTGTAAATCTTTTAATAAACACATAATTCTTATTCCTCTGGATAAGTCCCGGTTTAGAATCAATTATCCAATCATACTCTTTTCCTGACGGCTGATGATTTACTCGACCGTCCCTTATATGATGGCTATAAAATAACGGTAGTATATGCTCTCCAGGTTCTTTACGCAATTCGCCAGACTGCCTGAAATCAACTACTATGCCTGTTTTCATCTTCAGACCTTCCTCAACAAACGTGGAATTATAAGTATTAATTTTCTTGATAATATTTATCTCTTCTTGATTAATTGGCAAATATACATACATGTCATTTCCAGACACTACAGACTCGTATGGAGCATTTAAAATCGTAATACTATCAAAATCACTACTGTCATCACTTGATGTAATGCACACTGTATCAAGTTTTCTTACACTTTTTCTCAGCTTAATAATCATCGTTTCTTGTAAGACATCTTCAGAACTAAAAACTTTATCTCTACTCGTAAATAAATGAATTTGTTCTATTTTTCCATTTGTCAGCAGATATTTTCTAAAAGCCTTGAAGTATGCTCCTGATGTCCAGCTTCTTGGAATAATATAAACCATCTCAGCTTCATTTTTTAGATTGAACAAAGACATAGCAACGAACAGGAAATATAAATTTGGTGCACCGTGAATCACTTTTGACATTGTCAAAGCCTCAGCACTATTCCGCATTACTTTTAAATATGGAGGATTAGATATGACGAAATCATATTTTCGAGGATTTCCTGAAGCCCAAAGATTATTATTAAAATCGTTACTCTGTGAAGTAATATAATTTTCTTCTAAAATTTGATAATAGATTTGATCTGAATGCTTTAACCTAATATATTCGAGATTATTTTTCAATATCGGCAGAACATCGGAATCTATTTCATAGCAGGTCAATGAGATTTTTGTATCTGGACGTATAGACAAAACCCTCTCTATGAAAGCAACCGAAAGAATACCTGTGCCAGCTCCGGGATCAAGAATTGAAATATGATTTTTATTGAAGGAGTTAGCATCGAACATTTTAGCCATAAATCTAGCTATATTTGATGACGTGAAGAATTGTCCCTTATTTTTTCTTTTACTCTTAGGCATATTCTTCAAAAAAGTAAGTGTTTGTTCTATGACATAATCAACATAGTCTAATTCTAACAAAACGTTATATCATCCTTTCAATAAAATTAATTTCCAAATAGTATAGGCTTGTAAAAACATAAATTTATCAATATATGTCTTTCCAGCTATTTTCACTTTCTTGAGAATGCAAGTAGATATTACTATAATAATAAATAATATTTAAATATTATATTAATATTATTATAATGCACATTTAATATTAATTAAATTTTATATTAAATTCTTTCTGCAATCTCTTTATACGAATACGCAACGTTGCTTTTGGGATTATTCATTATAACAGGAATCCCGTCTAAAATATTCCTATATGTATCCGCAGATTTTTTGACTATGCCAAGTATAGGAGCTTCTTTTCTAAAATGTTCAAGAATGTCTCTCTGGTCGTTAATGTTCTTTTCAAACATCGTAATAATAAATCCTTCAAAAGAAAGTTTTTCATTAAGTTCATTAAGATTTTCTTCTATATTATTTTAAATAGTCCTTTTGAGCGAACGAATACTGCGATACGATAAATACTTGACTTTTGCTGGGGTAATAACTTTATCGGCTACTACTATAGCATTCGTAGTCAAAATTCCAAGTTGAGGCGGACAATCTATAAAAATATAATCAAAATATTCTTCAAAATATTTCAAAACCTTTTTAAGAATTTTTTCCCGCGCTGTTCTACCTGTAATATTTTGTTCTACTTCAGCAAGTTCAATATCAGAAGGCACAATGTAGAGGTTCTCAAGACCTGTCGTTTTTACAAGATAACCGCAATCAATTGGATCAGTTTTACCATCAAATAAATTGCAGACCGAAAATTCAGTTTTGGCAGGCATAAAATTACATAAAATTGTCAACGATGACTGCGGATCAAGGTCTATCATTAGAACTCTTTTTCCTGCTATAGCTTTCAGTACAGCAATATTATACGCTGAAGTAGTTTTCGCTACTCCGCCCTTCTGATTGGTAAATGATATAATTTTCACCTTTACTACCATCCTAAAATAATATCTTTTTAATTATTGAAATATTAATTTCATGTTATTTAAATATTTTTCTGAAAATGTCATTTTTATTTTAATCAATCAATAATTAATGAAGATAATTTTTATTACAACGACATTTTTATGAAAGCTAATGAGCGAGAGCATGAACAGGTATTATATTTCTTTTTTGGATTATCACACTCGAAAGCAAATTCTCGAATAAAGGTTTAGAGATTAAAACTCATATACTGGAACGTGGAACCTAACCTGTAAGTTTTTTCCATAGCCAACGAAGTAAGTAGTATAATGCAAAATAAAAATTAAGGAGGATAATTTATAATTTTATATCACTACAGAAGCATTAAAGCCTCATTAGAAGAAATTGAGAAAGGTACGTTCTATTTTGCTACACATGAGGAATTACCCCATTGAAGGGTACATTAAAGTTTTCTGGTAGGGAGATAAGTTTGCATGGGAGGGTTTATTACGGAACTATATTTATTTATAGTATAGCTTATGCTATTCTCCAATACTTTTTGAAACATGATATACATGTAAGTCCTATAATTAACATGAAGCAATTTTACAATATTCCATTTTGCGAAATGTTGCATGAGCTTGGAGCTACTTTCCTTATTGACAACGAAATCGAAGATTTGACTATCTTCTATGGACAACAAAAACTTAAAGTGAATGAAGATGGGGTACAAATTATTTTGTATCTTGTACATAACAAAGCACTAAGGCTATGTATTTCAAAATATTCCGAACTTAATCTTGTTCCAAAAGAAGATGCAGATAAGGCGTTAGAAGACTTAGCACGCCTAGAAATACATAATCTCCATTTGATAAGATAAATGAAAATCCACCAGACACAAAATTTATAAATATAATTTCCCAAGTTAACATAAACTTACTTGATGATTTGTTAGAACTTCATTATATACAATCAAGATTAAACGACAATGACATAAGTTCTGAATCAAAACAATTCAGAAACTGGATGACAATACTTGTTGATTTCCCTAAATTATATGTTAATCAACTAAAAAACATGATTTATCCAGAAAGCTATGTTGTTTGTTTCTCAAGAAAAAACAATAATTCAGCTATGTGGGGAAACTACGCAAATTATTATAAAGGCATTTGTCTCATTTACGAAACTGATGAAAACAATATGATACAAATCAGAGTAGAGCGTAATACGTTTAAGCTTCAAGCAAAACCCATTCTATATGAGGGCTACTTGATTGAACGTAACTTTTTTGAAACTTTTGGAAGATTAACTCTTTCTGAAGTAAAAGCATGGCTTACCGGCGCAGAGGATAGTATTAGTTCTTCGTTCGTAGCGTTCAAAGATGAAGACCAATGGAAACATGAATACTGTAAAACACATGAAATAAAAACTTACCAAAAACTTAAAGCATAGGAGAGCGCGCAAGAATATCGCATTGTTTTGACTGATACTTTTCATGATTTTTCCACTCAAGAAAGCCGTAAATTGCAGTATAACCCAAAATGCTTAAGGGAAATTATATTCGGAATTAGTACACCAGAAGCTGATAAAAAGCAAATTATGGAAAAGTTGATATACCGTAAAAACACATACAGCGACTTTACCTTCTATCAGGCAGAATTCGACAATGAAAATCAAATTATAATTATTCGATAAAAAATGGAATACATCGAATACATCAGGAACGCTATAGAGTTTCGCGTCCGGAGCTGCGCTAGATTTTGAAAACCGTAAGACCGGGTACTCCAAATCGTGTGACTCATCAGGTGGGCGGGTGGGCAAGCGAACTAGCTACACAGAGTGATGGTAGTGATGGTAACGAGGAGACTGCGGACAACAGACGTAACAGACACCCCAAATCTACCATCGCTGACGAGAGACGAGACATGAGCATCACTTACACGCTTACGTTTTCTCTTACGTTTACCTCTTCTACGCTTTAAGAACAGGAACTTAAGCTTAAGATGGCCTGAATGAACCCTTAAGATCAAAAGCAAAAGGCAATCGGTAAAAATTGAAATAGACACCCCAAACAAAAGCCAAACACTTAAGAACACGCAATAACTATATAACCACCAATGACAGCAAATAAAAGACACGCAACAAGAAATGATATGTTTGAAGGTAGAATGAGCTGCGCTCATAATATATATAAATCTAACTGTTTTTGTGTGTCCTCTAGAGCCTGTTGCTCTGCCTGAAAAGGTAAGGTCCCAGCATGAGGATCGTCCATAGCTCCCCAGTCCTTAAAGTGGCGGCAAATAAATTCTTGAGTATCCTGCCACCTCGATAACGCTAATCCAGTCAAAACTGATTGATACGTCCATTCAGCTAACGGCTTATCGCCGATTCTGATTATCTGGTTAGGCTCCGGGAAACTTACTTCACGATATTCATGACAACGAACAAATATATTTCGTTTCTGTTCCTCTAATGTCGCTCTGGGACAACGATTAAGCATAACGTAACTACACGGTATCCACTCGATAGATTCCCTTTGCTCTAGCCGCTCCTGCCCCTTCAGTTCTGATTAATGAAAGCCTTACGCTAGGCATTCCGAAAAGCTGCCTTAATGCATTGTGAATATGATAGATCTCAACCCACTTATTTACTCCTGATACTTCGGCCTCAAGATACGTCGCATGTAACTTATGATGACGCGTTAACATGAACAAACCTTCCATGAGTGAAATCATAGAAGACCGCCCTGACTTTACCGGTAACAAAGTAGATGTTATTTTCCAGATACAGCAAATTTTCCATTAGCTTCAGTATTGCAATACGGCATACAATTAACGTCATGGTCATGGGCGCAGTTAGGTGCGCAGAAATTCACTATCTTCATCCTCATCAACGGGATTACAGCGAGAGCTGCTTTCCGGATCACAGACATCTTACTCAATATCAGGCTTGCAATAACCTTCAGGGATACCTCCACCGAATATACTGTAACTCAAAATGTTTTACTCCTCCATTTGTTAAATATCTTGATAAAATAAACAAATTTGCAGAAATTATCTACGAAAAAGTCATCAGTAAATTTACATAAAAATATTGATATAAATACTTTTCTTAACATGTGTTAATATTATTCGCGCTTATAAAGTTTTTACAAGTTACAGGGAGGAATCATCAGTGAAAAATGTTGCAGTAATTCCCGGCGACGGCATAGGCCCGGAAGTAATCAATGCGACTCTTGAAGTTCTCGAGAAAGTCTCACCTAAAACGTTTAACTTTCAGTCAGTCTCTATGGGCGGCAATGCTATAGACAAATACGGCGAGCCTTTACCCGCTGAGAGTCTCAAGATTTGCCAGAACGCAGACGCTACTTTACTCGGCGCAGTCGGGGGGCCTAAGTGGGATAACCAGCCTCCGGAAAATAGACCAGAAAAGGGCTTGTTAGGTGTCAGAAAGGGACTCAAGGTCTTTGCGAATATCAGACCTGCTAAAATTTTTGCTCCGTTAGCTTCAGCATGTCCGTTGAGAAAAGATATTGCTGACAAGGGCATTGATTTTATCATAGTCCGCGAACTCACAGGAGGAATTTATTTCGGCAAGCACGAGTCATTCACCACTCCTGAAGGCGAAAGGGCAGCACGTGACGTTATGGAGTACTCAGAGCATGAAATCAGACGCATAGCACATGTAGCTTTCAAAATGGCAATGGGACGGCGCAAAATAGTTACATCGATTGATAAGGCTAATATTCTCACAAGCTCGAGACTCTGGCGTTCGGTCGTTGAGGAAGTCGCAAAGGAATATCCTGAAGTGAAATTAAATCATCTTTACGTTGATAATGCTTCGATGCAGTTAATTCGAGTCCCTTCTGAGTTTGACGTTATCGTTACTGAAAATACTTTCGGCGATATATTATCAGATGAGGCGAGTCAAATCGTAGGCTCAATCGGAATGATTCCCAGTGCCTCACTCGGTGAAGATAACAGGGGACTCTATGAGCCTATTCACGGTTCAGCCCCGGATATAGCAGGCCAGGACAAAGCAAATCCAATAGGGACGATCTTAGCAGGTGCTATGATGCTGCGTTACTCGTTCAATATGAGCACTGAGGCAGACAAGATTGAACACGCTGTTGATGAAGTCTTGCGCGAGGGCTTGAGGACGGGCGATATTTACACCGAAGGCACGAAATTAATCACAGGCTCTCAGATGAAAGAAGCTGTTATCGCGAAGTTATAGCGAGTCATAAAAATAAAGTAATACTCCCCCGGTTCGTTATGAATCAGGGGAGTATATTTTATAATTAATAAATATATTAGGGTGCTTTATTTAGTTACGGCCGATCTTTCTCAGTCTCATTGCGAACATTAACAACACAGCTGACAAAGAGAAAATGCTGTATCCTGAATTACATCCGCCGCTGCTGCCGCTTAAAGTTTCATGCTCTTCTTCTTCCTCTTCGTTAGACGGTGTAACGCTCTCGCCGATAGTTACGTCCATTGATACATTTTCATAGCCTGTCTTGTACTTGTAAGAGATACTTGACGGAACTTCAGAAAGAGTTACTAAGCCTGTCGACTCATCGTATGTGAATGAAGCCTCCCTGCCGTCCTCATCGTAGGCTTTAACGTCTGCAATGTTGCTTAAGTCGGCTGCTGTATTCGCATTCAACGAAATTGTTACAGTTGATGATGTTGTTGACGTTGACGCAGAGAATAATCTTGCAAAGAACTTCGCTATATATCCCCAGATGTCAACTACCTGATAGCCTGACTCTTCAGTAACGCTCAAATCTGTAATTGTCTGACCGGAGCAGTCTATCGTCTCTAATGCCGTGAATTTTGAAGAGTCAATGTCCAATGCTGCCATGCTGTTGCCCTTGCCGTCAAGATTCTTGAGTTTGAAGCTGTTCTTAACGTCCATATTCAGCAAACCGTTGCCGGAACAATTAAGCTCTTCCAATGCAGGACTTGATACTTCGAGTTTCTCAAGTTTGTTGCTGCTGCAGTCAAGATATGCAAGCGAATCACAGCTTGTTACCTTTAATACTTTGAGCGAACTTGCTGAACAGTCCAAAGATGTAAGAGACGTACAGCCGCTTACGTCAAGACTCTCAAGTGAAGAGCATCCTGTTGCATCGACTATTGTTATTGAAGTGTTGCCGCTGAGACCGTTTATTGAAGTAAGTGAACTGCATCCGCCGAGATTTACTTTCGCAAGACTCTTGCAGCCCTCAAGGTTTATCGTAGTCAGAGATTCACTGCCCTTCATGTCTACTTTTGTGAGATTTTCACAGCCGCTTAAATCAACTTTTGCAAGATTCGGAAGCTGTTCGACAATCTTTTCAAACTGTTCATCCGTTAATGCTGCTTTCTGCTCAGGAGTTAATAAATCATCGAGATCGGTTATAGCTTCTTTCTCCTCGTCGCTCATTTCGTCAAGCTGTTCACTAAGATCAATAACAGTTATGCTGATTTTAGCAGTTGAAGTATCATCGTCTTCATTCGTAACAGTAACGCTGCATGAATAACTGCCTGTCTCAACGTCAGACCCCGGAGCAAGTGTTAATGTCGCCTGTTCGTCTGAATCCTGATTGAGAGTTACCCAGCTTGGAGCACCGTCGCTCAATTCCCAAGTCCTTGAACCTGCCCCCGCAGAGTCCTTTATCTCAAGAGTCGCTGTAGTGCCTCTCGTAACTGTGATTGACTGGTCAGCTATTGAAGATTTCTCAGTAACAGTTATGCTGATTTTTGCTGTAGCTGTCTTGCTGTCTGCATTCGTAACAGTAACGCTGCACGTGTAATTACCCTTCTCAACGTCTGAACCCGGAGCAAGTGTTAATGTCGCCTGTTCGTCTGAATCCTGATTGAGAGTTACCCAGCTCGGAGCACCGTCGCTCAAAGCCCATGTCCTTGAACCTGTACCCGCAGAGTCTTTTATCACAAGAGTCTTTGTAGTGCCTTTCGTAACAGTTATTGACTGGTCAGTTAACGATGACAGGACGTTAGATATACTCACTGTTATACATGCAGGAGTCGTGTCGTTATGGTTCTTGTCGCCGGTTACTTTGTACCAAACGTAATAAGTTGCCGCGTCCGTGCCTGTAGGAATATCCGCCTTGAAGCCGCTTGTGGGTGCTGTTGTTGAGTCCGTCCCAAGAACATATTGCAAAGTGCCTCCTGTTGCAGTTCCTGCCGTTACGAGTGCCTGTGCCGAGCCTGTATATGCAAGATTTGCGATTGCTTCAGGAGCTTTCGTTAATGACGAGTCAGCTTTCGTTATCGTGAATGTTCCGTTCTTGTAGGTGATATTCTGATAATAATTCGCTGTCGTGTCTCCCTGAGTCGCGTCTACTGTTACGGTGATTGCGTAAGTTCCTGCATCGTCGCCCGCTGCACGTGAAAGGGTGTATGTGATTAAACTCTTGTCGTCGTCTGATACGTTCACGAGGGAAGCTGTGAGAGTCGGGTCTGCCTCGCCGTAGACTTTGGATTTGTTGTCTGCGGAGACTACTGCATTTGTGACGAGTTCTTTTACAGTGTAGGAGCTGTCCTTGGTGATGACAATGTATTTTGTTTTGTCTACGTATTCGGAGGGGTCTTTCTCGAAGGTTCCGCCGGTGACTATGACCTTACCTGGTTTGTTGGTGCCTGCATATAGATGGCCATCGTTTTTACCTCCAATAAAGGACAAAACTGCCTTATCCTTCATAAGAACCGTATTTCCAGCACCAAATGTTACGATGCTGTTGGAAGCGTCCTTTGTTTCTTGTAGGTTAAAAGTAACTACACCGTGATCGTTCTTTGTTCCTCTTGCATCTATTTTTGTATTTGTTATATTTATTGTTACACCGTCATCTGCGACAACAATACAGCCGAAATCGTTAGTTTCACCTTCATTTAAGTTTGCTGAGATTAGTTCGCTCTTATCTATATTGAAGGTTGAGCCCTTACTGCCAGGGTCCTCCTTACCTAATTCTTTCGGCTTAATGTACAAACACGCCCAGCCTTGGAGAGTAGCCCCAGTGATATTCCATTTTACTGGATTAAAGTTCCTGATAGCATAACCTTTTTGACAATTTTCACTACTTTGAAGCTTACCGCCAGTTATAGTTATTTCTGGGACATTTGTTGTGGAAACTGTGGTATTTTGCACAAGAAGCGGACAAAGATATGTGTTATTATTACCCTCAATAAGTAGATTTACATTCTCAAGTTTTAAACTTTTCAGAGAGTTTGGATCAACTTCAAGACAATATGTCCATGATGAGCCTGTGTTAGTATTCTTTATGGTGAGATTTTTGATTGTAACGTCTATTGTGGTGTTATTTTCGCCTTGTATTTTTATTGCGCTTGCTGCACTACTTGAGAGAGTCTTGCCACCGCCGTCTATGGTAATTGATTTTTTTATGGTAAGAGTTGTAGATTCGGTAGTATCTTCCTCTAGTAGAGTAAGCGTACCGTTTTTGCTAGTGTTATCAATCTTAGTTTGAAGAGTATTTGTATCTTCTGCAGCACACGCACTTACATTAAAATCAGTAATTTCTCCGATTAGGGGGGGGGGGGCATAAAAAGAGCGCAAGTAAAGATACGAACCAAATGGAACGTTTCATAATAAAATTTCTCCTTCCTGAAATATAAAATATAAAAATTAAAAACAACGAAATTAATAAAGATAGAACTTGTATAACCCTCAAAGCGTCTTTAACAGGCAAGATTAACGAGGTAACGTCCTAAAGATTAATTTACTTAACTTCTACGATACGTAATTTTTATCACAAAACAGAAAAATTTGCAACTCTGAAAATTTTTACATCATCACAAAATATAGATATTATGAGCATTCACGAAGATAAAAAATTTTTTGGAGTCTATATTAAATTTTTTGTGCTATAATTCTCGTTGCGTGGAAACGTGGCCGAGCGGTCGAAGGCGGGCGCTTGGAGAGCGTCTGAGCAGTGATGTTCCTAGAGTTCGAATCTCTACGTTTCCGCCATTTTTATTTTCACTACTCATGACACTACTCACCCATTTTTAGATTGCTCACATCATGCAGTCATACACGAACGCAGGCGGTATGTTGCGTAACACGAATCTTGTCTTTATGCTCGAAAACTTTTTTTGCAGGACATGTCTCATTATTGACGAATATTGATACGCTATGAAATGTCCTTCAGGCTTCAAGGCATGTTTTACGGCGTTGAGTATTCTCACTGTCATTTTCGGGGGTAAGACTGTAAACGGCAGACTCGAAATCACATAATCAAGCTCGTTAATTCCGTTGTCGTGCATGTAGTTTTCAAGTTCCTGAGCATCGCTGTGAAGACTCAAGCCTTTGTGATCCGGATGCTCTTCGCGAATCATTTTTTGCAGTGCAGGGTCAATCTCGAACACTAAGATTTTTGCATCAGGTTTCGCACGCTTCACTATCTCGCGGGTAAAGACTCCTGTTCCTGCTCCTAACTCGGCGATAAAGTTTGCTTCGTCCCAGTTCACTCGGTCTAACATGGCTCGCGTCAAAAACTTTGAACTCGGTGCAACGCTGCCTATTCGTCTCGGTGATGACGCAAAACGCTTCAAGAATGTCATGCTTTCTTTGAGGTGCAATTTATTCATTCCTCCGTTAAATAAAATAAATAAAAATTTTGTTGTGCTATCATTAATCAATTCATAATAATTATAAATTATACAGGGAGAAAAATTTTCATGAGTGAGAATGCTAAAAAAAGACTCGTTGTCCTGACAGGAGCAGGCATAAGTGCAGAGAGCGGCTTTCAGACTTTCAGGGACTCCGGCGGACTCTGGGAGACGTACAATGTTGAAGACGTTGCAAGCATTCAGGGCTGGTATCGTAACCCTAAATTAATGACTGATTTCTATAACGACATGAGAGCTCAGTTAGAGAAAGCACAGCCTAACGCAGGCCATAAAATTTTAGCTGAACTCGAACAATATTTTGATGTCCAAATCATAACTCAAAACGTAGATAATCTTCACGAACGCGCAGGAAGTTCACACGTATTGCACTTACACGGCGAATTAACGAAAGCAAGGCCAGTTAATGACTCAGACCCAAGCAAAATTATAGATATAGGCTATCGAAAGCTCGAATATGACGAAAAGAATTCAGACGGTGAAATATTACGCCCTCATATAGTCTGGTTCGGCGAGGCTGTTCCCATGATTGAACCGGCAGCAAGACTCGTCAGGAGCGCAGATATTTTCGCAGTCATAGGCTCTTCACTTGTCGTGTATCCAGCAGCGGGACTCGTTCATGAACTCAGGGGCAGGACTCTTGCATATCTCATTGACCCTAAAGAAGTTGACGTTCCTGCATGGCTGAACTTCAGAATCATTCAGGAAGTTGCGTCTAAAGGCGTTGCAATAATGCGCGATGAATTATTAAAGGAGGCTTTATAAATGGCAGTAGGTTTCAAACGATGGAAGGGAGTTCCCGAAGTCTCTCAGGCTGTAGAGAAGCTCGACAACGCAGCTTACAAGTACAAGAAATTACTCGCTTCAGGAAAGACTGATGACAAGATTCAGGCAAACAAGCTCTGGCAGGGTATGGCAAGCTCTTACTGGGAGATAGTTTTAGCACTCGTTGACGCTCAGACTAAGAGCAATCCCGCTGTATTAACTTTCGATGACGAAGAGAGATTATTTATTGACCTCGGATATTTGCCCGGTGTCTTGACTCTCAGCAAGAATTTTGACGTTAATGCTTATCTCACGGCCAAGTGTTCAGGAGGAATTCTCCCGATTATGACTCTCTCTGACTATATCGCAGAATCATGGGCAGCAATCAACGGCTCACCGCTTCCCGCACCGGTTATCAGCATGGGACTCAATGAGCGCATTGCTTATCTCAACGAGGCTCTTGAACAAGCGCAGTCAGAACGCAATGATTTCTTACGTGATATAGATGACGAGTACCCGAATAATCTTGATGTCAGGCAAATGATCTCTAACATGAATGATTATTTGCTCTCTGCTATGAAAGTCAATATGCGAGTCCCTGAATACCGGGAAGGCGACGATGCTACGAGACAAAAATTTGCTCAGGAACGAAAAGCATACAATGACGCTGAGAAAAGTATTCTGCTGTTAATCTCCTCATGCCAGAAGAACGAGGAAAAACCTATGCCCGCTCCTAAGGCCGAAAAGTTTATGGCTCTTCACGAGAAGACGAAGGTTATCGCAAAGAAAATTTTATATTCGCAGATTGACTCAGTGAAAATTGCAAGACGAGTCAAGAAGATTGCTGATGCCTGCTCGGGAATGTCTGCCCAGATGAGACGCGGAGAACTCAAGAACATGATAGTCAAGAAGCGCGATTATCTCACAGTCCCGGCCAAGAATGCCCGTGCAGATACGTCGCTTTTATGCCAGCCCGAGTCCATGCCCATAGACTACGCGAAAAATTATGCACTTCTCGAAGACTTTGACTCTATGGATATGGAAATGTTCAACGTTCCTAGAGTCAGAATGTACGGAATTCCGAGAGCTATATTCGTTCCTGGTCAGGGTCTGGGAACTTATGACTGGAATGATCACTCTATATTAATTCCTGCGTTCCCAATCGGAGGCGAAGAGAAATCTATAAGCTATGCCCTTGCTACGTTCAGGTGGGACAGCGACGAAGACAGAAAGCTCAAGACTCCTTACGAACAGCAGATCAAAGAGAACCGCAAAAAGTCTTTATTAGCCCTTGCTGAAGGATTCTATAAAGATTACTCGCTCTGGATGACGAAAGAAAAGAAGGGTTATCGAATCCTGCCCAGAGAGACTCATAAAGTTTTCGTGAGTATGTTCACCGTGAAAAGCGAAGAGTAATAAATGCCTATCAATATACCCGGCGACCTCCCGGCAGTCCATGTCCTGGAGCGTGAAAATATTTTCGTCATGACTGAACGCCGAGCCATGACTCAGGATATAAGACCCCTGAAAATATTAATCTTGAATCTCATGCCCACCAAGATCGTTACTGAGACACAATTAGCGCGATTGCTGGGCAACACTCCTCTTCAGGTCGAGATAGATTTAATGGCAGTCAGCGGCAGAGTTCACAAGAATACACCTCAAGAACATATGCTTGCTTTCTATAAGAATTTCGAGAGCTACAGAGACTCTTACTTTGACGGCATGATTATAACCGGAGCACCTGTTGAGCATTTAAGATTCGAAGAAGTAGACTATTGGCACGAACTATGCGAAATCATGGAATGGAGTAAATCTCACGTTCACAGTACGTTTCATATCTGCTGGGGAGCTCAGGCCGGGCTGTATTATCACTATGGGATTCCAAAGATTCATTTGCCTCAAAAGATGTTCGGGGTATTCAGGCACAGGGTAACTCACAAAGGATCGATTTTATTCAGGGGTTCTGATGATGTCTTCATGGTTCCTCACTCAAGGCACACTACGATAATGCGCAGGGACGTTAAGAAAGTTCCTGCACTCAAAATTTTAGCCGAGAGCGATGAAGCTGGAGTCTACGCAATTTCTACAAGTGGAGGCAGGCAGCTATTCATAACCGGACATTCTGAATATGACCCCGAGACTCTTGCAATCGAATACTGGCGCGACAGGAAGGCAGGACTCCCGATTCATGTTCCTGAAAATTATTTCCCTGATGATGATCCAATGAAAGCTCCGGTCTGTACGTGGAGAAGCTGTGCAAACTTGCTTTACTCTAACTGGCTGAATTACTTTGTGTATCAGGAAACTCCTTACGATACGCGAAAAATTAAAGAAATTAATAACTAGCATCTTAAATCCTGCAATTAATATTTAACAGGAGTGTAACTTTTTATTATGAAGAAAAAATTAACCCTCAAGACAGTGCTTATTATGCTTGCCTTGATTCCCCTTATCTTAGCAGTAACAATTATCGCTGTCGTAACTTCAAGTATCACAGTAAGCAACCTGAAACAAAGCACCCGTGAAGAACTCATGCTCGCCGCTAAAGGTCTGCGTGAATATTACGAGTATGACTTCTCTAATGACTATGATCTTGTCGACGGCTTCATTAAATATGATACGAGCTATATTGACTCGATTCATTCAGCCGGTGATGTTGACTTGACTCTATTCAAAGGCAATGTGAGATTCATGACGACCATAAAAGACTCTGACGGCAGACGAATAGAAGGCACTCCTGCTTCTGACTCAGTATGGAACGCTGTAAAATCCGGGCAGGAATATTACTCTGACAATGTGCAGATCAACGGCATAGATTATCACGTCTACTACATGCCTATAACAAGCAAAGGCAAGGTCATAGGAATGGCGTTCTCAGGGAAGCCCGCGACTCAGATTCATCAGGCCGTAATGAGTATTTATAAAATGATAATAGCAATCAGTGCAGGATTAATATTATTATTCATGATTACTGCATGGACTGAGTCAAAGAGGATAGCTGACCCCTTAAGAGAAG
The DNA here is from genome assembly GCA_017439345.1 of Synergistaceae bacterium. Lineage (GTDB taxonomy): Bacteria > Synergistota > Synergistia > Synergistales > Aminobacteriaceae > JAFUXM01. The sequence goes on along the minus strand of JAFSJJ010000002.1, from coordinate 24,456 downwards.
TAGCTCATGTAATCGAGCATTTATTAGACGTTAATCGAGACGTGAAGATTAAATCAACGAGCAATATTTACGAGACTTCACAGCTTATAAACGCAGCAAATAAAATCAGTAAAGTACTCGGCGATACAGTAAGCAAAATGCAGATTTCAGCACATTCACTTACTGACACGGTGAAATCAACGGCAGAACTTGCAAATGACTCTTCAGATTCGGCGGCTCAGATAGCAGCATCAATGCAGGACTTAGCAAAAACTACCGTAACAATGGCAGACAGAGTCCATCACATAAGCAAAAATATTTCAGATATGGGAAGCGTCATAGCTCAGGCAGTAAATAACGTTGATAATCTCAATACTAACTCTCAGGCGATGACCCTTGCTAACTCAGAAGCACTCAAATGCATAGAAGAAGTCGAGAGTTCAGCGGACAAATCAGCGGAGGCAGCAAAGATTATAACTGACAGAATCAAGACTACTGACGAAGCGATAAATAAAATTGAAGAGATGGTGCAGATTATCGCGGCTATAGCGTCTCAGACGAATTTGTTATCACTCAATGCCAGCATAGAAGCAGCCAGAGCCGGTGAAGCTGGAAGGGGCTTTGGAGTCGTTGCAGCTGAAATCAAGAAACTTGCAGGACAGTCCAGAGAGTCAGCCGAACAGATCGAAGCCATAGTAGAAGAAATCGGAGCGTTGTCCGGTGAATGTGTCGAAGCAGCCGATGATATAAAAACTCTCTTAGATGAAGAACGCAACGTTTTGTTGAGGACGCAAGGCAAATTCAAAGAACTTGACTCGAAAATTAATGCTTCTGTCAAAGAAACTGAGTCAGTCTCAGAGATTACAAGAAAACTTGACGGCATAAAAGATACGATTCTCGATGCAGTGAATAATCTTGCGGAAATTTCAGAACAGACTTCAGCAACAAATGAGGAAGTCGCGGCCTCAGTCGAGATGATAGCAGGTAATGTTAAGAAAGTTTCAGATGATACGCAGATACTTGACGAACTTGCAGAAGATCTTCAAGAAGTTGTTGATTATTTCAAGTAAACAAAATTTTTTCAGGAGGCTATAACATGCACGAAACTATAAAAGCTGTAAGACTTGAACACATTAGAGAGGCAGAGTCAGAGTCACGAAAACTTTTCACATTGAGCAATGCTGAAATCACCTGTGCCTTTCATGAGAGCTTCCCGGAATATCAGCCGACACCGTTAATTAATCTTGCTAATCTAGCGCATGAACTCGGAGTAAATTCTTTTTACGTCAAAGATGAGAGCTATAGATTCGGACTTAATGCTTTCAAGAGTCTCGGGGGCAGCTTCTGTCTCGGCAAATACATAGCTGAAAAATTAGAATGCAATATATCAGAGCTTAGTTACGAGAAAATTACGAGTCCTGACATAAAAAGCAAACTCGGTGAAATAACTTTCGTTACAGCAACAGACGGCAATCACGGACGAGGCATAGCGTGGGCAGCAAATAGACTCGGACATAAAGCGGTCGTTTACATGCCTTCAGGTACTGTAGCAGAGAGATTGAATAACATTCGCAAACTCGGAGCAGACGCTTCAATCACTGAATTCAATTACGACAACACGGTTAGATTCGCGGCAGAGTCAGCAAAAAAATTTAACTGGGTACTCGTTCAAGATACTTCTTGGCCTGGCTACGAGAAAATTCCGGGCTGGATAATGCAGGGTTACTTAACTATGGCTCTTGAGTCAGTTCAGCAGCTTGAAGGCGTTGTCCCTACTCATATATTTCTTCAGGCCGGAGTCGGTTCTATGGCAGGAGCTCTGGCAGCATTCTTTGCGGATTATTACAGAGATAATAAGCCATTAATTACGATTATAGAGCCTAATAAAGCTGACTGCATTTACAGGACTGCGAGAGCTAATGACGGGACATTACACACTGTTAAAGGCAGCATGAGTACAATTATGGCGGGACTTGCCTGCGGTGAACCGTGTACTATTGCATGGGACATGTTAAGGCGTTATGCAGAAGTCTATATATCAATGCCTGATTATGTAGCTGCTAAAGGAATGCGCATTTTAGGGAATCCTTCAGGCAGTGATACACGCATTATTTCAGGTGAGAGCGGTGCAAGTACTTCGGGTTTTGTCTGTGAGTTAATGCAAAATGAAAGTCTTGATTATCTGCGTGAGTTAATAAAGATTGACTCTGACTCAAAGATTTTATGCTTCTCAACAGAAGGCGACACTGACCGGAAAAATTATTATAATATCGTTTGGGATGGTCTATATCCAAGTTTTTAGCAATAATTCAGGAGGTGCGTTTATTTATTATGGAACTGGGATACAATGACAAATTATTTTTATTTACCAGTAAAGGCGACAAAGCCGCAGTTGTAGAATTTCATTGCGTTCTTGATGTCCCTGTAATTCTTGAAAAATTAAAAGAAGCTGTAAGAATGACGCTGAATCGATTCCCGTATTTCAGAGTCAGACCGTTTCTTGATGAGAAAAATGATGCTTTGATTTTCGAGGAGAATACTTCTGAAGTTCCCGTGTTCGCAGTTGAAGGCAGCATAAAAGAATATTTTCATTTTGGTTCTGACGAAACTAACGGATATTTATTCTGCGTCTATGCATATGAGAAAGAGAATGCTTTCACTGTAGCTGCTTCTCACGTCATAGGCGATGTAAGAGGGGAATTCTTTTTCATGAGGCTGCTTATGTATTATTATCTCAAATTGTCAGGCTGTGAAGTAGATCCTGCTCTGGTGCCTTATTCTGAAGCTGATAATCTCGATGAAAGCGCGTATGAAAATTTCTGTGATGCCTGTGAAAAAATTCAAGCTGTCCCCGATGAAGCTGATAATACGACTCCTGAACCAGCCTTTAAAATTCCGGAGAACCCCGTATACTCAGGGACTGCATACACTAGAGATTTTGCTGTCGTCTGGAAAAATTCAGAAATGCTGAATGCCGTTCACTCATTAGAGACCTCTTTTGTATGTTTCGTGAATGCCGTCATAGCTGAAGCAATCTACAGAAATTATGACGTTCAGAATAAAATTATAGCTGCCGGCGTCCCAGTTGACATGAGAGACATGATGCACAGTAAATCTCAGCTGAATTTTACGAATAATATTACGCTGAATTACGAATCTTCTTATGCGTCAATGTCCATGAAAGAGAAAACCCAGCTCCTAAGAAGTCAGCTCAAGGCCAAGACGAAACTTAATAACTTAGCTGCCGGTGCCAAAGGATGGAACTCCATGCTGGACGCAGTTATGAAGATGCCGCTGAACGAGCAGATAAAAATTTTCGAAAGCATGTATAAATATGTAATGAGGACGTTTTTATTAAGCAATATCGGTGCCGTAAAATTCCCGGATGATATTCAAGCTCATTTGAAAGATTTCATGATGTATTTAACCAATCTTGAAGACACTCCGGCTTATTTCTTAATTTCACAGGGCGAAAATGGAATGCTGTTAGCCTGCCAGAATTACGACGACACGAAAATTTTAGAGTCAATCTGCGATATTCTGAAGGACTACGGAGTCAAAGCTGAAGTTGTAGACAAAGGCAAATTTCAAACGTGCAGGTTAAATATTGAACGTTTCTCAAAGAAGTAACACGCATTAATTCAAAATGAGGCAGACTCTTATTCATGGGACTGTCTCATGAGATATTTTCAGCTTCATTCGTTATAATAACCCGGTCAATAAAATTTTTTTACAGAATCGAGGTGATAAGCATGAACGCTGATAACTTTACTCTTTCACGCAGACAGTTTGATATGCTCTCAAGTCTTGCAATGAAGAAAGATTTTCATGAACCTGACAAAAGCATAATGAACAAATTAATTTCTCTTGGCTGCGTATCAGGCAGCAATATCACTCCTCAGGGCATGACAGCTCTTGAACCCTACAGGGCAAAACGTGCAGTCTTCATAGTGGCAGGTTTCGTTACAATAACTCTGAATACTCCAAAGCCTTTAATCTTTAATACTATATTAAACTTAAATCCTGAGTGAAACGCACTTAATATTAATAACTGGCCGAATGCATGATTCTCACGGAGCATTAAAAATTTCTGAAGCCTTAATGTCAAACGAAGATGTCCCGGCACGCCTGCTTGACGGCATAGACAGGGCAGAGGGAATTTATACGCTTGATGAACTTTTGAAGCTGAGTACTTCCGAAAGAATTCGCATTAATATTGCACATTCTGCTAATAGATTAACACGCACTCTTTTTTGTACTGACGGCGGAGTCTACCAGGTCAAAGGCTCGTTGTTCAAGCCCGAAAACTGGCAGCGTATAGAGTAAATAAACTATATTTGCAAATTGACAATTAATTGACAATCTGATATGCACGCGATTATAATTAGCCGTCAATCAATCAACACACATCACATGTGGAGACGTGGCCGAGTGGTCGAAGGCGGTTGACTCGAAATCAACTGAGCGGCTTGCCGTTCCTAGAGTTCGAATCTCTACGTCTCCGCCATTTTATTATTTAATTATTATGAAGGCAGGTATTCTTTAACGTCATGAAAATACTCGTAATCAACTGCGGCAGTTCCTCACTCAAGTATCAGTTATTCGACATGGAAAATGAGTCAGTCTCGGCAAAAGGTCTTGTTGACCGCATAGGCATTGAAGGCTCTAATATTACTCACAGAAAGACAGGAGCAGAACCCTTCAAGATCGAGACAGAAATTAAAGATCACAAAGCTGCAATGAAGCTCGTACTTGATGCACTGCTTGACGAGAATCACGGCGTTTTAAAGTCTCTCGATGAGATTTCGGCTGCAGGACATAGAATAGTCTCCGGCGGCGATTTATACAAAGAGTCAGTTCTTGTTGACGCGAAAGTTATGGACGGTTTGAGACAGTGTATCCCGTTAGCTCCCCTTCATAATCCGGGTCATATTATGGGAATCGAAGCAATTCAGCACGCCCTACCGAAACTGCCTAATGTTGTAGTCTTTGATACAGCTTTCCATCAGACAATGCCCGATTATGCCTACATGTACGGACTTCCTTGGGAGTTCTACGAGGTTCACAGGGTCAGACGCTACGGAGCTCACGGAACGAGTCATCATTTTGTAGCTTTAAGAACAGCTGAGATATTAGGCAAGCCCCTAGAGTCCCTCAAGATGATTACTTGCCATTTAGGAAACGGAAGCTCAATCACTGCGGTCAAAAACGGTAAGTGTATCGATACTTCAATGGGATTAACGCCCCTTGCAGGAGTCTTGATGGGTTCACGTACAGGCGACATGGATCCTGCTTGCGTTCCGTTCGTCCAGAATATCACGAAATACAGTGCTGACGAGATGAATAATTTCATGAACAAGAAGAGCGGTTTACTCGGAATTTCAGGAGTCAGCAGCGATTTACGAGACGTAGAAGATGCAGCAGCTAAAGGCAATGACCGCGCAAGACTTGCTATTGACATGCTCGAATACGGCATAAAGAAATACATCGGAGCTTACACAGTCGCTATGGAAGGCCTTGATGTCCTTGTCTTCACAGCAGGTATAGGCGAAAACAGCGGTGCAACTCGTGAGGGAGTCTGCAAAGGTCTCGAGTTCATGGGCGTAAAGATTGACCATGAGAAAAATAATATTCGCGGCAAAGAAGCAGTTATCAGCACAGATGACTCAAAAGTTAAAGTGCTTGTCGTGCCTACGAATGAAGAGTTAATGATCGCCAGAGAGACGAAGAGAATCGCTTTTGAATAATATTTTCAACGAGAGCCAGAAAGCATTAATAAATCTTCCTGCAAGAAATGATACTGAGTCAGAACTTGAGTCTAGTTTCAGTTTTCCTGCAGGGAGTCTGAATTTCAGGGGACAGGATTTTATTTTTCCGGAAGGCTTCAAAGCTGATGTTCTCACAAAATGGCTTGAAGAGTCTTTACTGCTTGTAGAGATAAATATTTCAGCTGTTATTACTGTCGAATGTGCAAGATGTCTTAAGCCCGTTAATCTTGAAATATCAGAAAAATTAATGTATCTTTATTACCCGCACGGTGTCGAGTCAGAGTCACTTGATGGATTTGATGACTACATGCCCGTAGAACTTGAATATTTTGCTAGAGTTCTTGACGTTATGCCTCAGATTCAAGAAAGTATTTATACTTTGCTTCCCATGAGAGTTTTATGCCGTGAAGACTGCAAAGGCTTATGTCCAAATTGCGGAGCTGATCTTAATGAAGGTTCATGCTCATGCGTCAATGAGGACGTTGACCCGAGACTCGAAGCACTGCGGAATTTCATAATAGAGTAAATATACACAGGGGGATTTATAAACATGGCAACACCTAAGAGAAAAGTATCACATGCTAGAACTTCACAGAGAAAAGCACACTGGCTCGGAGCACTTTCCGCACCTGAGACTGTCAGCTGTCCTCACTGCGGTGAAGTAACGCTCGTTCATCATGCCTGCCCTTCATGCGGTTATTATCGTAATCGCCAGGTCGTTAAAGTCAAGTCAACTGAAGAAGCAGCAGGTTAATCAAGACAAGAATAATTAATCAGGGCCGGAGGTATGTAATGCGCATGTCTCCGGCTTTGTGATAGGGGAAAATATATAATTATGAGTGAAGAAAAATTTTATTTCCAGACTGAGGCAGCAGAGTTATTGAACATGATGATAAGCTCTGTGTACTCGAACAAAGATATATTCTTGCGCGAATTGATCTCTAACGCTTCAGATGCACTCGATAAAAGAAGAATAGAATGCCTGAAAGACTCAGAACTTGCAGATAATACAAAGCCTGAAATCAAAATAGAAGCTGACAAAGATAATCACACTTTATCAATCAGCGATAACGGCATAGGCATGAATAGAGACGAGCTTATAAAGTATCTTGGAACTATCGCGAAATCAGGCACTAAAGAATTCTTAAAAGCAGCGAAAGAAAATAAGACTCAAAGCGAATTAATAGGACAGTTCGGAGTCGGATTTTATTCGGTCTTCATGGCAGCGGATAAAGTCGAAGTCATAACGCGCAGATTAGGCACAAGCGAAACTTTCAAGTTCGAGTCAGACGGCAGAGGCTCCTACACTATAAGCGAGTCAGAACAAAGACCGGAATGCGGCACTACAGTAAAATTATTCCTGAAGCAAGATAATGCTAATCAAGATAATGACTCAGAGTCAAAGAATTATGCTGACGAATGGACTATCAGGGGCATAATATCAAAATATTCGGATTTTATCTCTTGGCCTATAGTCTTTAATGATAAAGTCATTAACTCTCAAAAAGCTATCTGGCAGAGACCGGAAAGCGAAATCACTGAAGACGAATATAACGAGTTCTACAAGCACTTAACTCACGACTGGCGCGAACCTTTAACTCACATCAAGATCAACGCTGAAGGCAGCACGAACTTCAAAGGCTTATTATTTATCCCGACTGAAGCTCCGTTTGACTTATTCATGAATCCTGAATCCGGCGGCATAAGTTTATATATTAATCGAGTCTTTATCATGAACGACTGCAAAGAATTAATTCCGGGCTATATGAGATTTATACGCGGAGTAATTGACTCTGAAGACCTGCCGTTGAACATATCGCGCGAAATATTGCAGGATGAGCCTATAATTCGAGTCATCAGGAGAAGCACTCAGCGCAAAATTTTTAACGAACTCAAAAAGTTACTCGAGTCAGACCGTGAGAAATTCATTAAGTTCTGGGTGTCATTCGGCAAAATCATGAAAGAAGGCATCATTCAGGACAGGGAACACTCTAAAAATATATTCGACATCGCCCTATTCAGGACTACTTATAATGACGAATGGACGACTTTATCAGAATATGAGTCAAGAATGAAACCAGATCAAGAAGGCATATATTGCTTGGCAGGACGCGATAACATCTCAGCCTTGAAAGCCTCGCCAAAACTTGAGCCTTATATTAATAAGGGTTATGAAGTGCTTTTAATGACAGATCCAGTTGATGAAGTTATATTGACTGACGCAAATTATATTTTACCCGCTGAAGCAAAGAAGTTATTGAATATCGCACTTGACTCCGTTAGTCCCTATTCAGAAGACGAGAAGAAAGCCAATGACGAGAAAATTAAATCGCTTGAGTCAGAATTTGAAGCCCTCAAGAAAATTGCTCTTGAGACTTTTGCAGACAAGCTCGAGGACGTTAAACCGGCTCTCAATATCGAATCACCGGCAGTACTCAGGGAAGGCGCACAGGGACTCTCACTTCAAATGGAAAATTTGCTCAGGGCAGCAGGTCAGACTCCTCCGGCTCAGAAGAGAATTCTTGAACTCAATGCAAGTCATCCTGTTATAAAGAAGCTAATTGCGTTATCTGATTCAGGCAATAAAGAGAAAGTCAGCGATATGCTTAAGATTTTATATGACCAGTCGTTAATTCTCGAAGGTGCAGCTCCAGAAGACCCGGTTAAATTCGTGAAGCTGATCGATGAGTTAATGACGAGTTCACTGGGGGACTAAATGCCGTTTCTAAGACTACTAAAGCCAAAGACAGAGTCAGAGCCTGAAAATATAGTGAAGATAAGCGAGGCAGAAGATGCAGCTAATAATGGGAATATCAGCACTAGCGAATCTGCTAACGGCACTGAAGGGATTAGCGGCAATTGTGTATCTGATTCCGATTCTGGCAGTGGTGTTCATGATAATGTTCTTAGCGGAGATTCTGTCCGGCAAGGAGCAGAGTCAAGAGCAGAGTCAAAGCCAGAGTCAGAACGAGAGTCCGAGTCAAAATCAGAGTCAGAGTCAGAATCAGAAACCAAGCCTGGAGCAGATTCAGAGTCAGATTCAGAAGCAGAAGCAGCTTCAGAGTCAGAGACAGAGACAGAGTCAAATAGCGAGACTAAAGACTCGCAGGGAGAACCTTCAAGCTCAGCTCAGGAGTCAGATTCGCAAACAGATTCAGGCACAGTACAAGAACAAGAGTCAGAGTCTGAATTTAATGCTCAAGGAGTACATGAAGATCTTTCAGAGTCAGAGTCTTACAGTGAACGAGAGCAGGAATCAGAGTCAGAGTCTGAGTCAACTTCAGAGTCAGAGTCAAGACCAGAAGAACAAACAGTTTCAGAGCTTCCTGAAGGATCTTCGGACATCGGCACGGAGTCAGATTTACAACAGCATGAACAAGATAATGAAGACTCTTTAAACTTGCTGACAACTGAGACTCCAGAAATTCCTGAAACAGAGTCAAAACCTGAAAATGACGAATTCAAGCTGCAATATGATTTCACATCAGGACAGCGTTACGTTGATTTAGTATCGACTAAGACAGAATTCGACAAAATGTTAGACGAGCTTGCTAACATCAGCAAAGAACTTCTTGAACACGAGGCAGAGAGATTCGCAAAGAAATACACAGGCAAATTCAAGGCTGAAGACGGCGAGTCAGAGTCAGAGGCAGACGCTCGAAAATATGAGGCATTCTTAGGGGGCTATATCTCGAACGCTGCATTGCTTCTATATGATAAAGGCTATCAGAACGCAGCACTCAAACAGCTTGAGCAGGCAAAGATAACTCTTGAGACCAAGAAGAGACTTGAGGAAGAGACCGCAGCAATTCATTCACGAGTCGAAGAGAATAATGACGTTGTAGATTTATCTGACATTCTGGGACTATTCGGAGACGGTTAAACCGTGAAACAAGAATCATGATAACGAAATAAATACAGCTTCCGAACGCGAAATTAATTTTTTATCGGAGGCTGTTTTTTTATGCACGAAATTATATAATTAATTCAATTTCCAAAATTTTTTATATATACAATAGGGAGGCAGTAACTTAATCATGACAGCTATACCCGTAATTAAGCGCATGGACGTTTACCCCGTTGCAGGACATGACTGCATGGAATTAAATCTTTCCGGAGCTCATGCACCGTTCTTTACACGCAACATAGTAATTCTCGAGGACTCTTCAGGCAATCTTGGAATCGGCGAAGTTCCCGGCGGTCAGAAAATCACTAAGGCTCTTGAAGATGTCAAACACTTAGTGCTTAACACTCGAATTGCGGACTACAAGAACACTCTGAATCAAATTCGCAGGTGGCTCGATGCTAATATCAAAGACGACGTTAGAGGCTTGCAGACTTTTGACTTGAGAACAGGTGTTCACGTTGTTACAGCGGTTGAAGCTCCATTGCTTGACCTGATGGGCAAATTCTTAGATGTCCCCGCAGCTGCCCTCATGGGTGACGGAGTCCAAAGGGAACGCGTTAGATTCCTGAGCTACTTATTCTATATCGGCGATCGCAAGAAGACTGATTTACCCTACGAAGAAGAACCGGACTCTCCCTGCGACTGGTACAGACTCAGACATGAAGAGGCTTTGACTCCTGAAAAGATAGTTGCACTCGCTAAAGCTACTCACGAGAGATACGGTTTCGAGGACTTCAAGCTCAAGGGAGGAGTCTTAGCACCTAAAGAAGAGTTAAAGGCTGTTCAGGCGATAAAAAAGGCTTTCCCGAATGCAAGAGTCGATTTAGACCCGAACGGCTGCTGGAGTCTGAAAGAAGCGTTAGAGATTGCTCCGGAGCTCAAAGAGTGTTTAGCATACTGCGAAGACCCTGTAGGAGCTGAGGCAGGTTTCAGCGGCCGTGAAGTCATGGCTGAGTTCAGAAAAGCTGCGATGATGCCCACTGCTACGAACATGATTAATACTGACTGGCGGCAGATGTGTCATGCTTTAACGTTGCAGGCTGTCGATATTCCTTTAGCTGATCCTCACTTCTGGACAATGAACGGTTCAGTCAGAGTCGGACAATTATGCGCAGATTTCGGCTTGATGTGGGGCTGTCATAGCAATAACCACTTTGATATTTCGCTCGCTATGGTCGTCCAGTGTGCAGCAGCTATCCCAGGCAAGATGAACGGCATAGATACTCATTGGATTTGGCAGGAAGGCAGAGAGAGATTAACTGTTGAGCCTCAGCAGATAGTCGGAGGCTGTATAGACCTTCCCAAGAAGCCCGGACTGGGAGTCGAAGTTGACATGTCGCAGGTCAAGAAGGCTAATGAACTGTATCTTGAACACGGACTCGGAGCACGCGATGACGCTAAAGGAATGCAGTATTTAATTCCGGGCTGGAAGTTCGACAACAAGAGACCCTGCTTAGTCCGCTAGCATGTAATTATGCCCTCCGGCTGTGTTATAAGTGTTAGTCAGAGGGCAAATTTTTTATTTATCTCGTAATCTGTTCGTGAAAGAAATAATTTACGATTACTGGAGGCGCACTGAAATCACGCTTCATGCTGTCATCGTTTCGGACGTATGGCAAATTAAGAGCTTCGGCAAGAGCTTTTATCTCATCATTAAGATTGAACCAGTACGAATAATTTTTACGCGAATATATTTCATGATAAAGCAGGTCTAATTCCGGGTGATGGTCGTGAATCCAGTTCAGAATTTTGACTCTGTAGTCGCCCCTCAAGTTCAAGTTCTCGAGCCATATTAAATTGCAAATATCTTTAGCGCGCATGATTATAGCTTTAACATCACTGATTCCCGGAAATATCGGCGAAATAAAGCAAGTTGTCCTGACTCCTGCATCGTGAAAAATTTTCATAGCGTTCAATCTTCTCTCGATACTTACTGCGCAGTCCATTTCGGATTTAAAATCTTCGTCAAGAGTATTAATCGAGAATGAGACTCTTGAATCTTTAAAACTTTTTATCAAGTCAAGATCACGCAATATTAAATCAGATTTCGTAGCTATGCTTATTCTTGCCCCTGAACCCTGAAGTTCTGAGAGTAAAGCTCTAGTCCTCATAAATTTTTCTTCGCAAGGCTGGTAAGGGTCAGTAACTGAAGCAATAAATATCTCGCGTCCTGAATATTTCTCAGGATTCTTGATCTCAGGCCAAATCTTTACGTCTATGAAAGTTCCCCAGTCCTCGTTGTCGTGATGAGTAAATCTCTTCATGAACGACGCGTAACAATATTTGCAGGCATGGGCGCAGCCTGTGTAGGGATTCGCGGAGAAGTCTGAAACAGGCAGATTTGATTTTGTGAGAATGCTCTTAACTTGCTTAATATTTATTATTATGATAACCTGCCTCCTGAGATAGTCTTAAAGATTTTTGAGCGTGCAAGTTCTACTATAGTACACGAAATATATACAACCAGGACGACTCCCAGAGAGTAAATAATTAAATATGGGCTGTCCTGAAAACTTGCATTGTGAAATAAATTTTGCCACAAGAAACGCCTTACCATAGCATGATCATGAATTAAATATACTCCGAACGTTGCCGAAGCCAGAATATTTATTAATTTGTTATAGCTTATATTCAAGTGCTTAAATCCAATCAGGAAACATACAGCCGCAAGAATAGTGAAAGGTCTCATCATGTCATATAAATATGTTGATCTCTCTGCAAAATAAGCATATATAAAGCCAAGTAAATCAAGGATAACTGCTGACATAAAGTTTATTGCAACAAACATGAATGCATAAAGAATATATTTTCTGCTCCCAAATTCTGAATCCTGTTTATAAATCCTGATATAACCAGCCAGCGAATATAAACACATGAAATCTATAAGACGGCTGCCCTGAAAACCTGATTTCGTAATCATCGGAATAATGCACCAGTAGAGAAATACTGTCTTGAGAAAATTTTTGTACTCGTCTTGATTGATCCTAGTAAGAAACATGTTCAAGTACGGATGAATCAAATACATCACAAAATAAGTACTTGCAAACCACCAATTAACATGAGAAACAGGCATGATAACTCTTATAACTCCCAGCTTCGTAATCGATTCAAGCCCTGAAAATGTGAATATGCATAGAATTATCAGAGCGTAAACACATAACTTCTGCCATAAATTTAATATTCTGCTGAATTTAATACCCTGCGACTTAATGAGAAAATATCCTGAAATTAACACAAATATATCATTGCCGAGATTACCGCCAGTGAGAAAAAACTGATAAGCAAGCCGATTCAACGTTATTGAGCTGACCGGGAAACTAAAACCTCCGTGCAAATAAAAATGATAGGCAATAATAATTAACATCGCAAAGATTCTTAATAACTCAAGCGAAGAATTTCGAGCATAATTATAGCTGGTCTGGTCTGGTCTGGTCTGGTCTAAGGATAGCAGATTTATTCGTCATTGTCAAGCGTCCTTTCACGTAAATTTATTTACTCTCCGGCCATCATGAGAGCAAAGACTTTAGCATTGTTCACAATATAATTTATCTCCGTGAACTCATCGGGCTGATGTGCTACTCCGTCGCATTCCTGACTCCAGACTACTGCAGGGATATTCTTACGCCTGAAGAACGCTGCAAAAGTTCCCCCGCCGACTCCTCCTGTTACCGGCTCAACATGAAGGACTTCACGAATCGACTTCACTAATAACTTTGCTGCTTCACTGTCTGGACTCGTAGGCTGTGCTGAGTCTGTCCTGTCAACTTCAAGCTCAATCTTTGCACCGGTCTTAATTTCTATATCACGGCAGATATTTTTCACGAGATTAATTGCTTCATCAAGCGAGACTTCAGGCAGAACTCTACAGTCAAAATCAAATCGTTCACGGCCGGGAACTATATTAACGGCTGAGACATTCGCAAATCTTCTGGTAGGCTCGAAAGTCGAGAACGGAGGCTCAAACATTTTATTTTCGTTCGGGAAGGCTTTATGTAACGCTTCATCGACCTCATAAGCGAGCATGTTAGCAACCCGGCAGGCGTTTATTCCCGTGTGAGGCAATGACGCATGAACCTGCTTCCCTGTAACTGTGAAATTAAGTTTGAGCATGGCTTTCTCTGCAATCTCGATAAAGTCTCCTGAATCATTGCCGCTGTCAGGAACTATAACAAGATCATCACTCCTGAATAAATCGCGTTCCATTAGAGGCTCGAGTCCGTAGTGGCTGCCCATCTCTTCATCTGCAACAAAGGCAAGCAAAATCGTATATTCAGGTTCAAAGCCTGAGTCAATTACTGACTTCAACGCATATAAAGACGATACTAAACACGTTCCGTTATCGCTGACTCCCCGTCCGTAGAGCCTTGAGCCTTTGATTACAGGGTTAAAGGGGTCAACGCTCCACAAAGATAAATCGCCTTCAGGGACTATGTCAACGTGAGTCAGAATGCATAATCTTTGTGATTTCCTTCCTGGGTACTCAAGAAATAATGAAGGTCTGCTGCCCGTCTTAGATTGGGAATCATCAACGCGTTCAATGTGAATCTTTGCTTTATGACTGAGGCCAAGTTCATCAATTATCTTGCGTAACTCGTTAATCTTGTCTTCTTCGCCTGTGCCTCCGTTGTGAGGTGATACAGCTGGTATCCTGCAAAGTCTTGTCAACGTCTCGACCATTGAGTCTTTAAGTGAGTCTGCTTTCGATAAAATTTTAGGGTGCAATTAATATTCACGTTCTTTCATGAGAAATTTTGCTATATTCTACAACATAAAAAAATTCCCGGCCTCGTGATTCAAGACCAGGAATAATAATAATTTGCTGATTTATCGTTTAGTTCTTGTCGCTGAATTCTGCATCAACGGTTTCGTTGTCGTTCTGACTCTGACTCTGTCCCGGATTCTGTCCTGCTGAACCTGCGTTAGGGTTAGCTCCTGCCGACTGATAGAGCCTTGCGCCGAACTCCTGCATGATCTTCTCAAGCTCTGATTTACCGCTCTTCATGGCTGCAATGTCGTTTTTCTCAATTGCCTTCTTGAGCTCATCAAGTTTTGAGTTGACTCTGCCCTTCTCTTCAGGAGTCATCTTGTCGCCTAAGTCATTCATTAACTTTTCTGCACTGAACACTGCCGAGTCTGCCTCGTTCTTGGCCTCTGCCTCAGTGCGCTTCTTCTCGTCCTCGTCAGCGTGGGCTTCAGCGTCTCTTCTCATGCGCTCTATATCTTCCTTTGACAGGTTAGATGACTGAATCGTTATTTTCTGTTCCTTGCCTGTGCCTTTATCTTTTGCTGAGACGTTAAGAATTCCGTTAGTATCGATGTTAAACGTAACTTCAATCTGCGGAATTCCGCGAGGTGCCGGGGCTATGCCGTCAAGGGTAAACTGTCCGAGTTTGACGTTGTCCTGAGCCATAGGTCTCTCACCCTGAAACACTGCTATTTCAACCTGAGGCTGATTGTTCGCTGCTGTCGTGAAAATCTGGCTTGCCTGAGCGGGAATTGCTGTATTGCGCTCTATCATCTTGGTCATGACTCCGCCGAGTGTCTCGATTCCAAGTGTCAAAGGCGTAACGTCAACAAGCACGATGTCTTTATGATCTCCCTTGAGTATAGCACCCTGAATAGCAGCACCTGCAGCAACGCACTCATCGGGGTTAATGCCCTTAGTAGGATCTTTGCCGAGTAAGTCTACAATTTTCTTCTGGACCATAGGCATACGAGTAGAACCGCCTACAAGTAATATTTTATCGATTTCACCTGCGCTGAGTCCTGAGTCGCTTAATGCCCTCTGAGTAGGCTTTATAGTCCTGTCAAGCAAGTCCGCTGTCATCTCCTCGAACTTAGCACGGGTTAACTTCATCTCTAAATGCTTGGGCCCTGTCTGGTTAGCAGTAATAAAGGGAAGTGATATAGTCGTCTCCGTCATGTTGGAAAGCTCTATTTTTGCCTTCTCCGCTGCTTCTCTTAATCTCTGCATTGCCATTGAATCATTTTTCAGGTCGATTCCCTCTGACTTCTTGAAGCCCTCGACTATCCATTCAACGATCCTGTTATCCCAGTCATCACCGCCGAGCCTGTTATCGCCTGCCGTTGCTAATACCTCAAAGACTCCCTCGCCGACATCAAGAATAGAAACATCGAATGTGCCTCCGCCTAAGTCGAACACTAAGATTTTATGCTCATCTTTCTTATTTTCACCGTAAGCAAGACATGCTGCCGTAGGTTCGTTGATGATCCTCAAGACTTCGAGTCCTGCTATAGTTCCTGCGTCCTTAGTTGCCTGCCTCTGAGCGTCCGTGAAATAAGCCGGTACTGTGATTACTGCCTGAGTTACAGGTTCGCCGAGATAATCTTCTGCGTCACGCTTTAATTTTTGCAGAATCATCGCGCTGATTTCCTGAGGTGTATATTTCTTGCCGTCGATAGTAACTCTATAATCAGTACCCATCTCACGCTTGATTGACATTATAGTCCTGTCTGCGTTGACGATTGCCTGACGTTTTGCGAGCTGCCCTACGAGTCTTTCGCCGTCCTTAGTGAATGCAACGACTGAAGGTGTAGTGCGCGCTCCCTCGTTATTCGCAATTATAGTAGTCTGGTCGCCCTCCTGAACTGCTATACATGAATTTGTTGTACCTAAATCTATACCTACTACTTTAGACATTATTAATCATTCCTCCAAATTTATTAGCTATTGTTTATTATCTATCTTTCCTACTGTAACTTGTGAAGGTCTTAACACTCTTTCACTTGTCCTGTAACCTTTTAATCTCTCTGTAATGACCTTGCCTTCTAATTCAGGATCATTAACTAACTCAGTACCCGAAGCATCATGAAGAGCAGGATCAAACTTTTCGCCCTGTGATTTTATTGCGCTGACTCCCAGACCTTCAAGGACGCTGATAAACTGACGCTGAACCATTTCGACTCCTGACAAAATATTATTTGCGTCTCCGTGATGAGCTGCATCTAATGCCCTGTCAAGATTATCAAGCACCGGCAGTATAGCAATTATCACATCTTCTGAGGCACGTTTTCGAGTCTCGTTACGTTCTTTGATTGCACGCTGTCTGTAATTATAGAAATCTGCTCTTGCAACCGCTAAATCATGTTCAAGACTCTTTATTTTCTCTTCAAGCTCTGAACTTGAATTTGAATCAGGACTCTCTTCTTGAATCTCTTCGTTCTGAGTCTGCGTTAATTCTTCGTCCAAGTCGTTCACCTCCCTGACTCTTCGTCTAAAGCATCTGCAACGCTCTCAAGGACATTAATAGATTTCTCGTAATCCATTCTAAGAGGCCCTATAAGTCCTAACACTGCTTTTTGCTGTCTGAGCCTCGCCGGTATCAAAATCATTGCGTTATCTTCCATGCCTTCGGTCTCGTTCTCGTCGCCTAGAGAAATTCTTAACGCTTTACTATTTCTGCACTTCTCGATTAATCTTGCAAGGGGCTTCTCCTGTTCAAGCAAGCTCAAGACCGCCTGCAATCTTGATAGAGTCTGAAAATGAGGCAGAGCTAATATATGGCTTGCACCGCTTGAGAAAAATTTATAATTCTGTCCTGTCAAGAAATTATCGATTTGATTTATAGCTTCACGGCATGAAGTCTCTGCTTCCTCGAGACCGTTCAACACATAGTTATACAATGCTTCACGGACTTCACTCCATGAATGACCGCAGGCCACTGTGTTAATTCTGCGGCTCAACTCTTCAAGGGCACTGGGTTCTATGTCATAAGGCAAGTTAAACTGCGAATGATGAACTAGCCCCCCTTTGAGAACTATTAAAGCAAGAACGTTGCTGCCTCCTACAAGTATTAAATCTATATGTTGTATCTCCGCGTCATCTAGAGTCGGAACAGCTGCTACAGCTACACAGTTAGTCAATCTCGCCATGAGGTGAGTTACGTGGTTCAGCAAATCTTCAACACCGCTGCGGCTGCCCATTATTTCGCGTCTTATATCTTCATTGCGTGAATGAGCGCGCGCCCTTGACGTTACCGAATCAACATAAACACGATACGCCCTCGCAGTAGGGAGTCTTCCTGATGATGCGTGAGGCTGATAGAAATAACCCATCTCTTCAAGATCTGCCATTTCGTTGCGAATCGTAGCAGGACTCAAGCCCCGAATATATTTCTTGACTATAGTCCGCGACCCGGCAGGCTCTCCGGTCTTGATATACTCGTACACTACTGCAAGGATTATGCTTAACTGCCGTTCTGTCATTTAATACTCACCTCCTGATTATATTTTATATGGCTCTCTTGTCTTAGCAGTCTATATCACTGAGTGCCAATAGCTTTAAAACGCCGATAAGATTAGCAGAGGGTCTTGAATTTGTCAACAGGATAATAAAAAAAAATTTCCCCTGCCGTTAATGACAAGGGAGTTAAATATAATATTTAGAGCTGTTCGAGTAACTTTGCTGTTATCTCTGCTGCCTCGCCTTTAGTTAATCCGTCAGTCTCTTCAAGTTCTTTTACTTCAGTTAATTTGCGTCCTGTGATTGCATTTAATCTCTCAATAATTTTTGCTGACTGCTCAGAGGTCAAAGGCTCATCGACTCCGAACCTGCCTTTAACGCTAATATCTCCTGATGTCAAGTCCGGGTACTCTTCGGGTTGAATCAGGTCATAGAGATTCATTAACTGGATACTTGCATTATATTTATGACTCTTGGGAACGTCCGAATATTCGCAAAGTGAAAGATTCACTCCTGAGTCAAGCAATGCCTTCTGGACTCGAATTGCTTTAACGGCTCTGGGCTGAAGTTCGCTCTTAACTGCAAGTGCTGCGAGTGCTCCTGCTGCCTGTCCTGTCATCATTGTAATAGGCTGGAGTCTCAATGCACCTGAAGCTAATCTTGTCATTGATAAATTTTTCTCGGCTGCAATAAATCCATCTACTTTATCAGGAATTAATATATCTAACGGGACTTGAAAATTTCCTGCCGGTTTATGAGACTCCATATATTCTGCCTTCTCGCCTAAGTCCTGCTCAAGCTCTGAGTCTGACTCTAAGTGATGCAGATCAAGAATATAGCGGCCTATAGCAATTGAGTTATTGATTTCGCGATTTCTATTATTATCATGATAGCTCAAGGAGTTATTATAAAGCTCAGTTGAAGTCAGAGTGTGAGCAGCTACTATCCTTCTTGACTCGCGTATATATGGAACGGGCGGCATGTGTTTAGCGATTTCCTGCCACTCTTTGGGTAAGTCTTTAGCGGCTTCAGGAAGATAATTATATTCGTCCTCGTCAATGCTCCAGGACTCGTGAAGCTCGTTCTGAATGTAATATATAAAGTGAAGAGTCTTTATTAATGCATCGCGTTCGACTCGTTCACGTAAATTCATATCTTCAAGATAGCTCACAGGGAGACCGTATTTATTGCGCCATTTGTATTGGCCGGGGTAATCATTGCCCCAGTTGACGCTTGACTTAGTTATTAATTTCCAGTTCTCAGGCTCGGAGTCATAATTTCCTGGTAAAAACGAATCAGGCAGCCCTCTATAAGCATTATGAGAGATAAAATTCACTGGTAATTTCACGGGATAAGTTCCTGTGAAGTCTGCGCCGTTGGGAGTTACGTAGCTTTCGTAATTATATTTTGCCATGTCGTAGCCTGGTAAAGGCTTCAGGGGTCTCAATCTTGCAGGGATTCCATCAGGATATTTGCGAATTACTGCTGTCCATGTAATATCTTGAATCAGCGAGTCAAGATTCATATTATCAGATAAAGAATTGCCGACTCGGTAAAGCGCGCCCGTCATTGGGATTATATCGCCGTATTCTGTAGCATCTATTAATATCTTGCACGGAATATTTAATTTCCCTTCAGGTGTCTGAACTATAACGCCCTTAACGCAAATATTTTCGTTCACGTCATCAGCGTCAACAGCAATTATTTTCTCGGTCTGGACTCCTGTTATACGCGAGTTATATAAAATGTCCGGAGCGTCTTCACCTCGTGCCATGTCAGAGAGAATCTTTGCACCTACTGAAGGCTCAAATGCTTTGTAAATAACGTTCCAGTAACAAGTTCCCGTTGATTTGCCACGCTGTGAGTAATACTCTTCGACCCTGTTAATAAACTCTGCATAGAGTCCGCTCATCTGATTGCTAAGATCGTCCATAGTGCTAACCCCTGCTGCCGTTGCCTGGCCTCCGATCATGTTAGTAGGCTCGATAACGAGAACTTCTGCACCCATTCTTGAGGCCTGAATAGCTGCACTGATTCCCCCTGTTCCTGCTCCTGCAATAATGATGTCATAAGCTGATTGAACAGCAAGAGACTCTGAGGCTTGAAACGAGAGAAATATTATTAATGACGCTAAAAATTTTTTCATGTGTGAATGTCCCTCCATGAGCGAAATAATAATAATTATATCTTGTTATAATATATTTCAGAGGGAGACCCGGACGAGTGCAGAGGATCGTCGGCCAAACGGGGAGCAGCCCTGCGGAATTGAGGTGAACTCGATGGCGCGTGTTACTACGACCAGAAAGCGACCTAAAAAGAAACAGCGGCATTCGATCCTCCCCTGGATTGATAAACTCGCCGCTGCCTTATTTGGGGTCGTTAAGACCATTTTGTTACTTATAGAATGGTTTACCCGGTAACTTTCGGGTGTAATTAACGTCTTTGTTCAGGGGTTCAGCAAACTCCCTTCGCTTCCCCTGTTGATAATAATTCTATCACGAATCCTACTGCTTGTAATACGTCCCTCCGATAGTCTTGGCTGCTTCCTCAGTGAATAATCCGTTATCCCTGAAGTCATCATCAACTTTCACATTGACCGTAGTGCTGTTCTCGAAAGTTAATGCTGCCTGGCCGTTGTCCTCTGTGTCAAGTTCGATTTTAGCCCCGTCAAAGACTCCGCGTGAATCCCATTTCTCTGGAGAGTCTCCGGAATAAGACTCAAAGCTGACTTGGACTTCGTTTTCATCAGTTTCGCCTAAGTACGCAATTTTCATGACAGTGCCTGCGTGGTTCTTGTAGATGCCTTGAATGTCTTCTACTGAGATGCCTGCTCTTCTTGGCCTTGAGTCTGAATCATGACGCGAGGGAGTTTCGGGTTCGTATTCAGGCTCGGGTCTTGGCTCCGGGTTAGTGTCAGGGATTCTGACTCTCTGATTATTCCTTGCGATTGGATTCTCTTCCGGCTCTTCGTCACCGTTATCATCAATGAGATAGCGTTCTCTAAGTTCCTGAGCTCTTGCAAGTGTCGCTGCTGTGTAGGCTTCGGCTTTCGAGTCCCCTTCTCTCATTCTTCTCTTAGCAAATGCGTCACGGCCTGTGCGTATCCAGTTTCTCTGTTCACGTTTAACGCGTTCAAACCTGCCGGCTGACAAGTTATCTTTTATAGACTCGTATACTTCCGTCAATTCTGCGTCTGCACGGGCAAAGTTTTTATTATTGCGCTTGAGTCTCAAGTAATCTTTATCGCTCAGGGCAAATGCTGAACTGCAAAGAGCTAACACTAAGAGTACTGCGAGATAAAATCTTTTCATGATAAATTAATAAATCTCCTAAATTAAATTAGTAATCTAAATATTTTTCGCGTAAATATCTTGCTCTTACCCGTGTAGCTGCTGTGTAGGCTTCTGCTTTCGAGTAACCTTCTTTTCTCATCATTCGTTTTGCATAAGAGTCGCGTCCGTTCTTGATCCATTCTGATTGATCCTTCTTGACCCTTGCGAACTGTCTGGCCGATAACTCGTCTTTGAGTTCGTTCCAAACCTGATTAAGCTCTTGATCTGCCTCGTAAAATTCCGTGCTGTTTCTCAAGAGTGCCCCGTATTCCTTATCACTCAGGGCAAATGCTGATGTGCAAAGAATTGCGACTAATAATAATGCTGAACAAAATTTTTTCATGATATAAAGTCCTCCTGTTAATAAATTTTTATTTTACGCTGAAGCCTTCTTACCCTTGAATAACGGCAAGAGCATTAACACAACTGCAGCTGCGATTAAGCACCCTGCTATTAACGGCCTGAATCTGACCCAAGCGACCGCAATCACTATCAACGACCATGCTAGACCCAGAACCCATGATACAAAGCCTGTGCCTGCTCCTACAATCGTTCCCAAAATCGGAATAACGTCCGCAAGAACTGACAACGGAGCTAATATAGTCTTCAAGCCCCAGACGACAATTATAATGCCCACGACTCGCAATACCCATGCCATTATATTATTGCTTGAGCGCGCATCTTTGAACATCTCGGCCGTGTCGACTCTGCCCATTTCAAGACTGCTGAATGTGTAACCGTTTGAAGCTGTGAACGCCTTGAAAGTGTTTCCCGTAACCTGAGCAATTATCGATACTTCAGCGGGAGGAATCTGGAAGAAAGTTATTCTGACATCGCCGACTTCTGGACTTCCTGGATTCCTGCCGATATAAATAGTTGTCTCGTCGCCGTTGATAAGCTGGCCTGCGTAACTGCCTTCAGGTGCATTGATATGACTCGATATTGAGCTTGCATCGATTCTGCCTGCGTTGAGCTGAGTCTCTCCTCCGATTGAGTGAGCCAGGAAATCAGGGAGCTTGTACGCACCGAACGTTATATCTTTTGCCCAGAGTCTCTCGTCTTTGAACTCAGCGAGAACTTTATTGCGTCCTTTATAGTCAGGATCTCTGAACATGTCAGAATTAACAGGTTCCGGCACCCAGCCTGTATCGTAAGTGTAAGTTGTAATGGTCTCTTCACCGCCTCCGAGCTTCTTGCGTGTCTCTGAGCGTGAGTGTTCTCTCCATTGGAAATATTCAACCTTGCGCCTTATGCTTAATGCGTTTGCCTCGACTCCGAAAATTGGATCGCGCAAAGTCTCCTGAGTCTCTGCACGTCCTACAGCGTGAATAACTTTGCCTTCAAGTGATGAGTCAAGTTTAGTGATGTCATTCACTGCCTGAGTTACGAGTTCCGCCTCACCGATTGCGCCTGCTGTCTTGAAAGTCCTGCCCTCGTTCCACCATAGTAAGCACGTTCCAAGAGTAATTAACACGAAGCCCCCGACTATGCCTTTGAAAGACGAACCCAGACGACTCGTCCAGCTCGTTGTAGTAGTTTCTGTGTAAGCCATTTTTGAGAATCATCATTCCTTTCTGAAATTGACTTGAGAAATAAATCTCACACAAAAAATTTTTATAATTATATTCTATAATGCGTGTAAATTTTAGGGAGGCGGTTTATTATTATGAGACTCAAGAAATATATAATCACGTTAGCTGTGTTCATGACTCTGACTCTTAATGCAGCTTTTGCAAATGACGTTCAAGTGTGGCAGGATCCCAAATTTGATTTTAATTCAGTCAATAAAATTCTCATCATGCCGGTTGAATCAGAACTCAAGGCGACCCGAAACAGACTCAAGCCTTCAAGACATCAAGAGAGCGAACTTAACGAGTGGGCAAAAGAAGGAATCAGGTCAGCTTTCAAGAGACGAACGACTATTATTATCAAGAGCTTTGACGAAGTTGCAGAAGACATGAGCTTTATCTACGGCGACAATAACGACTGGAACGAACAAATTTTTTATAAGCGGGCCTTAGAGATGGGCTATAACGTCTTTGTTCATGTTAGAGTCTCTCAGGGCTTCAAGACCGAACATGTTCCCGAAAGCGTCAGGACTTACACGGAATACAGAGAGATCGAGAAGCGCGACCGTCACGGCAGAATAATTGAAGTTATACGCATTCCCGAAGAGAAGACTGAAATAATTCCTGCTCATGATGTTACGTATCTTGAGACGATTTGCGATCCTGCTTTATATCTCACCGAGTACCCTAATGATGATTATGTTGCTGCAGTGTCGTATAATATCTATCATGAATATCAGGGAGGCCCGGCTATTGAAGTAGTCGAGAATATTATTAAGGCCTCGATGAAGAAGTTATTTGAACACACAGAGAAGAACTCTTCAGGCAGGAATCATCCCGGTACGAATATCCCGCGAAGTAGAATCATCAAGAAGAAATAAATAAATCCCCCGGACCTTAAGGGGGACTCATTACTAATACATTTACTAATACAAAAAGTTTTATCTTTCACGCTCAATGCAAGACTTCATGATACGTGTAAAAAAATTTCCCCGCCCCGAATAAACTCAAGACAGGGAAGCATATACAACGAACGATAAATTATTTCCTGCGCATTAAGAGCAGCAATGAGAGGGCACTCAAAGCAAAGGCACTGACTCCAAAATTGCAGCCCCTTGAACTTCCGCCAATGCTGTCAGTTTTCTTAGAAGTATTATTCTGAGTCATTGCAGTCCCCGTTATAGTAACGTCCATAGAAAGTTCTGAATCATTTACGTAATTAATATCATAAATATATCTCAGCTTTGAAGGACTCGAACTCATTGAAGCAATTCCTGTTTCATAGTCAAATGATACGTTGTTAATAATATCTCCGTTCCCATCGTAAGCACTAACGCTTGATACTCTAGTGAAATCGCTGACGTATTGGCCAAGATTAACAGTGTAAGTGCTGCCGCTCTTATCATGTGAAGACACGAGTCCGGTTCTAGTCTGGCCGTAACACTTCATGTAGCTGATATTTGCGTTATTCGATAAGTCAAGCTCAGTGATATTATTCATTTCGCACTCAAGATTGATTAACTTGTCATTCATGCTTACATCAAGTCTAGTGATTGTATTGTTGTCGCACTCAAGCAAGAGAAGTTCACGATTTCGACTCAAATTAAGAGCATTAATCTTGTTGCCGTAACAGTAAAGCTCCTGCAAAGCCGTAAAGTGTTCCATTCCTGCAAGACTCTCTATTTCGCGGTCATAAACT
>JAFSJJ010000023.1 GCA_017439345.1 Synergistaceae bacterium | reverse complement strand
TGAGAGTGAGTCCGCCTCAAAGTTAGACATTCCGACTTCTATAAAGTTGCTTACAAAGACGCTCATTAACTTTAGCTCTGATTTAGAAGCTCCGAACGCTGACGAACATAAAATTACTGCAAGAATTGACGTGATTATAAAAAGTTTTGTGACTCGCATAAATAAAACCTCCTGAAACAATAAAATTATTTGCGTATTATATTATGAGTTGACGATGACTTCACATGCTCCGAACACAAGAGAAATTATTTCAGGGCATAAATTTTTATCAAGAGGGAATTAATGACGTTCACAAAAGAAATTCAACGTTTAAGCAAGTTAAAGTTAAAAGCTCCCCGAATCATAAAACCTTCAGAGGAGCAAATTTTCTTGAAATTATAACTTTTTCCTGATTATCACAGGTACTACAGGCAGTAAAAATATTAACGAGAACATTCCTGCATCACAGCCTGAACTCGAAGAGCTAATATTATTACTATCTTCAGTCGGGTCATCTTCAGGTTTGTCATCTGCACCGCCGCTGCTCACAAGATTGATAACGTTGCGTCCTGAAAATCCCAGTGCAAGCAAAGGCTCTATTAACTTTCTCTGTTCACTTAACGGGTCATTCTCTGTGCTTACAGGCATTACATCAGGACTAATTATTATCGTAGAACGGTCAGTTGTCGTATATTCACTCATGCCGTCTATCACACCGTCTTTGGCGAAATCAACCCATATATTTCGTTGAACAAGATAGCGTATGCCCTGTCCCTGCTCAGTGTTCAGAAAGTCAGCAGGAATTAATACGCCGGGTATATCCATAATGAACGGGAGCTCGACAGCATGACATGCTAAAAGCGGGTCAATTGTAGGAATATTCCAGTAATACATGTATGTTTTGCCCCTTCCGGAACGTGATGAAGCCATTCTTACAGCAGGGACTCTAAAAAGCAGGTCATTCAGAAATTCTGTATATGCCCAGACCGGTTCAATATCGCCCTGAAGAGCAATGAAGTCTTCTGCAGCCTTGACCATCGCTTCTCCGTAGTCAGGTATTTGACTCATTGCGTCAGTGAGCTGGCCGTAAGCTGACTTTACGTAAGCAGCGTATACATCGAGACTGCCTATAGCTCCCAAGAAATAACGTGCTTCATCAGCATTTGAGCCTATTAGAATATCGTAGTTGCCCGCGTTTTCTGCAAAAGCCTCGTAAATATCTCCGGAGGTCAAAACTACGCCGTCACGTTCAGGGAAATTCAATGCGCCGTCAAGTTTTGCTGCTGCGTTTTGAAGGTCTTGTGAAGTAAGAGTCATTAAGCCTGCCATGTCTGTTTTGCCTGTTAATTCAAGAAGTTTTGCGGCAAGCTGTGTAGCGTCCTCTGCTGAACTCTTTCTAGCCATTGACATTGAGACAGAACCGCTTTGAAGTATGGCCCTCTTGAAGTATCCCTGAGCTTCGGGAATTGTCATTAACAGCGAGATTAAAGCCGATCCCGACGACTGCCCGAACAGCGTAATATTATCAGGGTCTCCGCCGAACGCAGCTATATTAGCCTTCAGCCATTTAAGACTCTGCAAAACGTCAAGAATTCCTAAATTGCCGCTTTCTGGAAAATCTTCGCCGCCGTTTACTTCAGAAAAATCGATAAATCCCATAATGCCAAGCCTATAACCGACAGAAACGACCATAATATCAGGATTATCAGCCGCTAAGTTATATCCTAGCCATTCAGGTTCGCCGGTTCCGTTAGCTCTGAATGAACCTCCGTGAACCCACACCATGACAGGACGAGAAGCAGCTTTATCATCGCTGGCCTTCCAGACATTGAGATACAAGCAATCTTCATCTTGAGGCATGAGTGAAGAATAATTAGAATCACTTACTTTCTGTATCGGCATTGCTGAAAACGTATCGGCTTCAAAAGTCTGTGAGCTTGCGTCAGGAGCTTGGGGAGCTTTCCACCTGAGAGAGCCTACAGGAGGTTTTGCATAGGGAACACCGAGCCAAGTAATTACATTATCAGAAGATAAGACACCGTTGAACGTGCCGTTTACACAGACCGCAGGAAATTTATCCGCAGCACTGCATGGAACGCACATAACCAGCAGCATAATAAATACAAGCAACTTCTTCATAAATAATTCAATTCTCCTTCATTTACTCTAATTAAAAATATTTAAATATTCTAACACTTTATTAACGAAAATATACAACACAAGCACTATTAAGGCTCAACACCTGCAAGAATGACCGGCACAGAAGGATTTGAACGACCTTCACGGACAATATTAGCAAGCTCGTTTTCATACCATGCGACTCCGGTTGACATCATGGACATCATTTTGTGAGTAGGAATTATCTCAATGCCTACATCAATATCACCGCGTTCATAAAAGAAAGTGTGCTTAACGTGTAAATCATACTGAACAGAAAAATATTTACGAACTGAATTTCAACGGCTGCTTTATCCTTCACAAAGTCAACTTGATTATACGTCCTGTAAGCAGTGAAGCCCCGCTGTGTAATTATTTCTCTCTGTATATTTTTATCTCTGATGTGAACTATTTCGCGCGCTGTGTCTAAATCTTCATTAACGAAATAATCTATTCTGGACTCGTACCAGCCGAATTTTGTAAACTCAGACTTGAACAACTGATTTAACTTTGAGGGCGATAATAAAATTTTTCCCGTCATAGTTTTTTCACGGCTTACTTTCTCAAATGCAAGAGAAGCATCAACGTTATTTACTGACTGCTGAATCTCCTGCCACAAATCAGGCTTTCTCACTAACATGAATTCAAGACCGTTTAAATGGCTGTATACCTGCGCTATTTTCATGATTTATTACTGCTTCCACTCTTCGGGAACTTGAGCGATCTTATCATTCACTGACGGAGTCCAGATCTCTTTATATATCGGCCTCGTTATTAGTGTTCCCTCCTGAAGTTTCGCTATCCTCTCAAGACCTGAGTCAACAAAAATTTTTTCACGTTCACTGCCGAAAGCTCTTCTATTATTCTTTAATGCAGCAATCAGAGTCGAACCTACTCCAGCAAAAGGATCTAATACTAAACCGCCCGGATTAGTCAAAGCAAGCACGCAGCGTTCTACTAATTCAACAGGATATTGGCAGGGATGATTTAATTTCTCAGGGTGATTATTTTTCACGTTCGGAACGTCCCATATTAGTGCGTCCCAGTCATCATAGAGCCTTGATAACGTCATCTCCCATATATCGCTTGGATTCTTGCCTTTAGGATTTCCGCTGAGTTCGCCTCTCTTAGAGCCTTTATAATATTTCTTGCCGGGATATTTCGAGGGGACTCGGACATCATCGAGATTAAATATATAATTTTCTGACTTAGTAAACCACAATATAACTTCATAACGTCCGCTGAATCTTTTAGAGCAGTGCAGACCGTGTTCAAAGTGCCATATTATTCTATTTCTGAGCTTCAGGCCAACCGACTTAAACAACGGATAAAAATATATATCTAACGGGTAGACTTCAGAATTCTCGATAAAATTTCCGACCTGCCAGCAAATGCTCCCGTCAGATGCAAGAATTCGAACAAGCTGTGATATTAACGGCTCAAAGTTTGCTATGTAGTCATTAATATTTACTCGAGTCTCGTAGGACTTGCCTATATTATACGGCGGTGATGTCATGATTAACTCTGCTGACTCTGAGTCAAGACCTTTGCAGAATTCAAGAGCATCAATGCATTCATATTTATACTCCGGCAAATCCTGAAGACTCATAAAAAGCTGGCTCATACGTCCAGGCAGCTCCCGCCTATAAATTCGCGAATAACTGAATTATTTGGTATACCGTCATTATTTAACGCAGGAACGAACCGCAAAATATTCAATAATCTTAATGCTTCACTAAACACGCTCGAATTCTCGTCAACTGTATGCAATAAAGGCTCAACGTAGGGCTTTAACACTCCCAGTTCATAAGGCAATGCTGAGTTAAATATTGCGTCGGCTCTGTTTCTATACGGAAATATATACTGCTTGGCTCCTCGAATAACTTTCGGATAGACTTCTAACGTAACCTGAGCAGATTTTCCCCTTGTCCTGTAATCGCGGATTATGCGCCTTAATAATCTATTATCACTAGTGCTTGTCCTGTTGTGAGGGTCTATGCAAATTCCTGTTAAAGGCGATACAAACACTCCATAGCGTGCATTGTCGGGGAGCATGTTTAATATTCTGTCATTCAGTCCGTGAATTCCCTCCATGATTAACACGTCAGAAGGCTTGAGCTTTACCACTTTGCCGGGTTCTTTTTTGCCGGTAATAAAATTATATACAGGTGTAATAACTTCCTCGCCTGCTAGAATTCGAGTCAAATTATCTTCGAGTAAATCCAAATCTAATGCATCTAATCTTTCATAATCATATTCGCCGGTCTCATCTTTCGGAGAGTCCTCGCGTTCCTTAAAGTAATTATCAAGCGGCAATGTAACCGGAGTCTTTCCGCAGACCATTAACTGAACCTTGAGTCTTTCTGAAAATGTAGTCTTCCCTGAACCTGAAGGCCCTGCAATCGTTACGACTTTGACGGGACGGGAGGCAATATCTTCTGCAATGTTGCCCAGTCTCTGAGAGTGAAATGCTTCGGCAATTAATACAAGCTCTTGAATCTTTCCTTCTGTGACTCTATGATGTAATTTATTCAGGTAATTTAAATCTAAAACTTGCAGCCAGTGTGCATAATCAAAGAATACTTTACCCATTGAAGGATCGGCTCTCAACGGCGGAATCTCATCAGGTGAAGCTACAGTCGGAGTCCGGAGTAATAAACCCTGTTCGTAAAGCACTATGTCAAAATTTCGCAGCATACCTGTTGAAGGCGCAAGAGTCCCCCCGCAAAAATATCCGTAACGTTCACCGCATCTATATGCTTCAACGGGATCAAGATTAGCTCTGACGAATAATTCTGCAATTTCAGGCTCACCCTGCCTTTGAAAGACTCTGCGTGCTTTATCAATCGTCAATATTTCGCGCGTTATAGGCGTATCGTGTCTGATTATCTCGCTCATTTCGGCTTTAATTTTATCTATATCCGCTTGAGTAACAGGGCCGTCTTCAAATTCCCAATAATGGCTGTCTGCTATTGAGTGCCTTAGAATTGCTTTTCTGCCTAGAACTCTTGCACATGCGATAATCAATATAAATCCAAGTGAACGCTGATATATTCTCACACCTGTAGGCGAATTAGTCATTATGAATTCAACTGTAGCATCTTCATCTATTACCCATTCAAGGGGCCTTGTGTAATTATTCACGAACCATGCTATGACTCTGCGCTGGGGCATACCGTGACGGGCTATCATCTCTTCAAGAACGTCATGACCTGTTACAGGGACACCGCCTGCTATATAAGTTGCTATGTACTGGTCGCGTTTGACTGCTGCGGTTAATACGCAAACTGTGAATGCCATGTTTTTACACCTTCTGTTTATTATAAAATTTTCACGTAATTATAGCGTAAAATCAAAGCTCTCACGTTTTTATATTATTTATATTACATTTGGGCATAAAAAAACCCGCCTGGTGATTAGCGAGTGTTATGTTCTGATTTAATATATGGAGCCGATTTTCGGATTTGAACCGAAGACCCCATCCTTACCATGGATGTGCTCTGCCGGCTGAGCTAAATCGGCTTTATTAATGTGAAAGTGGTGGAACATGGATTTGAACCATGGTAGACTCCCGTCGACAGATTTACAGTCTGTTGCCATTGACCACTCGGCCATTCCACCATGTTAATATCATCTCTTGAAACTGGAGCCGGCAAGGGGATTCGAACCTCCGACCTGCTGATTACAAGTCAGCTGCTCTACCGACTGAGCTACACCGGCCTTTATTCAATCAACAACGAGAAATAATTTTACATATCAAGTTTCATTCTGTCAAGTTATTCAAGTTATCAGGCTGTGATATTTTTGTATCTATCACTGTCAAGAATGCTCATCATGAATGACAAGGGCGTTAAATCATGGCTCTTAATCATCGCAAAGATTCGGGGAGATATACCGCTGACGAGACAGACTCCCTGTTCGTTCATAGTTACAGGCTGCTGAAGATTTCTGCTGTCAACGTTCCAGAATATTACACGAGGCAGGTTATAACCGTGTTCGGCGAATAATTTTTTAGCGCGTTCAAAATTTGTCATGTTTGAATTATCAACACACGAGTCAAATTCCATGTCAGAGATTATATACAAGCTCGAGGGCATTTGCTCTTGAGGCACGTTATGTTTTATTGCAGTGTTCAAGATTAATTCAAAGACTTTTTGTAGGTTAGTATTTGCTGCTTCATCAAAACTCTTGCAGTAATTAACTTTCTCGTAAATATCGCTTCCCTTGATCTCGACTAACTGCGGAGTCCTTGAGAACGTTATAAAATGATTTGCGAATTTGCCTTTGTTGCGTTCAGCGAAATATATTCCCAGCGAGAGAGCTGCACTTGCCGGAGAAATTATGCCGTCTGCCCGATACATTGAGCCTGAGCCGTCGACTACAACTAAAGCATTCTCGTTATTCGTGAAGTCTTCGAGAGCCTGCCACGTTGCATCAAGTGCTTTGCGTTCTGACTCTGTTAAACGCGCTTTGCCCCAGCTCACTAACGGCAGAATTATTTCATATGGAGTCAAAGTCCCTGTGTGAAGTTTTGCCTTGCCCTGAGAGACTGAGTCAAGAAACTGCGAATATCTTTCGTTGTCGTTTCTGATGAAGGCTTTGCGATATTTAAGCATTGCTTGTGAAGGCTGTTTCTCGTAATCAAAAGTATAGTCTTTAACGCGTAAATTATTCTCGATGATATTTATTTTCGCCCTGAGAGCTGACAGAGTCTTTCTGTAAGTCTTGTAGTCCATATTAAGCAATTTAGCTATAGTTCGTGCCTTGAGTCTCGTATTTGAATCCGAAGCATTAATCGAGGGCAGCCACTTTGCTAATAACGAAGGCGTTGAAGAGTTTATATCGTCCTCAAGCTGTGATTTTATTAGCTCTATCATAGATTTTTCGCACGGAGTATTAATTAACTCAAGCAAGTCATCATACCGCCCGTATTCTGGAATTAACGCAATATTTTTTATCACTGAGTCAGGATAATTCACAGCGAGCCACTTAATTATGACCCTGAAAAATTTTCGTTCGCCGATACCTTCTCGAATATCACGCGAATAAAATAATATTTTCATGGCCAAGTCTTTATTCTCTGCAAAAGCCCTCATGAAACGCGTAGTTATGTCCTGAGAGTCAGAATTTCTCAAAGCTCCTGAGACTGCGAATAAGTCAAGACATTCCGAGCCTGAAGATTTATAAGTTAATGCGTTGTTCTCTGTTAGTGTTAAATTTGATTCGTCCTTGAGGTGTTGAAGCATGAAATAAATATCCTCCTGAAATTAAACAAGGCGCGTTTTTTTGAGAAATAAATTCTCCTGCCTAATTTGTCTGCTGTATGCGCCTTTAGATTTCCAAAGCACATTTTTCCGCCGCTCTGCCTCTGAGCTAAGAAAATCTACAGGATTCGAACCTGTGGCCTGCGATATGAAATTTTTTTCTGCTGTAAGTGCTTTTATGGCTGTGAATTATAACACGCTGTTTATTTCTTGTATAATGAACGAAATTTTTACGAAAGGAGCTTTATTAATCATGAAAAAATTATCAGCATTAATTATCGTTCTATTTCTTGCAAGTTCTGCATATGGTGATATTAAACTCGAAATGATTCGCTACAAGTGCATTGACTGCGGCAAAGAGTTCATGGGCTTCAAGGGCGATACTTCAATCGATGACAGCATTACTCACAACATGAAAGATCCTAATTACCAGCTTTCACACGTCTTTCAATTAGGCAACAAAGATAAAAATTTCCCGGACTGCTCACACGGACACAAATTTCACAAGTTCAGGAAGACAGGAGATGTCAGTCAAAATATTTCGAATCTGATACGTTATCTTAATACTATTGCAGCTGTTAAAGAAGGCAGCTCACTCAACGTGAAACTTCAAGAATGGCAGTGCGTGCTGTGTAAGAAACATTATTACTCACTGGGCAGCGAAGAACTCAATATCAGGGACTGGGAGAAGCAGCAGGATTATATATTTGACCTCAAGGGCAGGGCTGTTCCCAAGTGCAGCAAGCTCGGCGGACATTTTTACGGTCATGTGTTCGAGCCTGTTAAATCAAGTTCGGGAAGATCGTACGATATAGCAAGACTCATAGAAAGAATTTACTGGGTGAAGCAATAAAATTACTCCGGGCCGTGAATTCATGACTCATGACCCGGATTATAATCAAGAACTGCGCTAGATAAAATTGCTGTCAGGTTTATCAAGATATTCAAGCAATAGGGGACTCAAAATTTTTATATACGTTCCCTTCATGCCGAGACTCCTGCTCTCGATAAGTCCTGCGCTCTCGAGTTTACGCAATGCATTCACTATGACGCTTCGGGTAACTCCGACTCTATCTGCAACACGAGAGGCAATCGCTACACCTTCATAACCGTTTAATTCTGTAATAATATGCTTCATGCTCTCTAATTCAGAATAAGACAATGCCCTCATAGCCATTTGAACACTGAGTCTGTTTCTAGCTGTCTGCTCTAAAATTTTTGCACGTTCATTCAAAATTTCTATACCTGAAAGCATTCCCAGATATTCAGCGAGCAAAACATCTTCGACCAGGAACGGCGCATGAAATCTGACGAGCATAATTGTCCCTAATCTTTCAGCACTTGCACCGATTATAGGCACGTACATTAAATGCTTCTCCGGTTTATCGCCTGAGTAATCATCATCGAATAAGAATGCGTCCTCATCGTGGATTTCTGAATCTCTGCAGCGATTCATTCTTATAACGAACTCTTCGGGCATGACTCCATCTCTGAAACTCTCTGATAAGGCTTTAGATTTATATTCGGGCAGCCAGTAATAACCCATTAAGCGTCCTGATCTGTCGACTATATAAACATTTGCAGTGGAGAACTCGCTCAACATTTCTGACAGGTGAAAATAATCAAGAGGCTCACCTTCCTGCTTGGCCTGAAGAGCACGACCTACACGCCGAGTCTTTGCCAGTAATTCATTTAGTGCTTTGTCTGTCTCTGTATTAGAACGTGATTTCACAGGCATAATATATACCTCCTACAACTAGAGCAGGTAACGCCTGATGTCGCGGTTTTCAACGAGACGGCTTAATTTCTCTTTGACCATTTCGGGTGTAATCGTGATTTTATCTACGTCCATATCACTGACAGAGAAACTTATTTCTTCAAGCAGCTGTTCCATCATAGTGTGAAGTCTTCGCGCGCCTATGTCTTCCATTTCGGAATTCATTTTGTGGGCGAGTTTTGCTATCTGTTCAGTAGCTTCTTTCGTGAACTCTAATTCAGTGCCTTCTGTTGATATTAACGCTTCATATTGACGAATTAAGCTGTTCTCAGGTTCTGTTAATATCTGCTGCAAGTTCTCCCAGCTTAACGGCTCAAGTTCGACTCTAATCGGAAAGCGTCCCTGCAATTCCGGAATCAAGTCAGAAGGTTTGACTCCGCTGAATGCTCCTGCTGCGATAAATAAAATATGATCAGTCTTTACAGGACCATAACGAGTCTGAACGACAGAGCCTTCAACTATGGGCAGTAAATCCCTCTGGACTCCTTCGCGGCTGACATCAGGACCATGAGAACTTCCGCCCTTAACAACGACTTTATCAATCTCGTCAAGAAACACAATGCCGTCCTCTTGAGCCATATCAAGAGCTTCTTTAGCCATTGCGTCAGTGTCGATTAATTTTTCGGCTTCTTCCTGCTGAAGTAATCTCATTGCCTCTTTGATCTTCATGTGACGCTTCTTGGTCTTCTTGGGCATTATTCCGCCTATCATCTCAGTGATATTAATTCCCATTACGTCCATGCCTGGCGAACCGAATATAGGCAGAGCTGTCATGTTATCGTTTACTTCAATTTCAACGTCGCGGTTATCAAGTTTGCCTTCCTTGAGCATCTTTCTGAATCTTTCGCGGGTCTTATTATTCTCTTCGGTCTGAGCTAGAGTCTCCTGCTCTGATTTATCGTCCTCAGAGTCTGAGTCAGACTCCCGGCCTGAACCAGCAAAAGCTCTCATGAAATCCGGCATTGAGAATTTCTTTTCAGGTCTGGGCAGTAACGCATCAAGCAATCTCTCTTCAGCTCTTTCACGTGCGGGAGTCTGGACTTCCTCAATTAAACGCTTTCTGACCATTGAGACAGCAAACTCTGTTAAATCTCGTATGATGTTCTCAACGTCACGGCCGACATAGCCTATTTCAGTGAACTTTGTAGCTTCGACTTTGACGAACGGGGCATTTGAGAGAGTCGCAAGTCTTCGGGCTATCTCAGTCTTTCCGACTCCAGTGGGACCGACCATCAGAATATTCTTGGGCATTACTTCATGTGCTATTTCAGGAGGAAGGGCGCGCCTTCTGATTCGATTCCTGAGGGCAATAGCTACTGCACGTTTTGCCTTGTCCTGACCGATTATGTATCTGTTCAAGTGTTCGATTATTTTCGCGGGGGTTAATGGTGAAGTTATTTTACTTGTCATGATTATTCGCTTAGTACCTCGACTGTAATATTATTATTCGTGTAAATGCATATTTCTGAAGCTAACTCTATTGCGCGTTTTGCAATTTCTTCGGGACTCTTGTCAGTGGACTCCCGCAAAGCACGACCTGCCGCCAGTGCATAGCCTGACCCTGAGCCTATAGAAGCTACGTCTCCTTCAGGTTCTAACACATCGCCTGCACCTGATAATAAAAGAGTCATATCGTTATTCGCTGCTAACATCATTGCTTCGAGCCGTCTTAATGCCTTATCGAGTCTCCATTCGCGAACGAGTTTCACAGCACCTTTCATTAAGTCGCCCTTCTCCTGTTCGAGACAGTTTTCAAATTTCTCAAGAAGGGTCATTGCGTCTGCCGTTGAACCTGCAAAGCCTACTAGAATCTTTCCGTCAAGAAGAGTCCTGACCTTGTGAGCTGTTGCCTTGATTACCTGACTGCCAAGAGTAACTTGACCATCGCCTGCCATTGCGACTCTGCGTCCGTTTCTGACACATACTATAGTTGTTCCGTTAAACAGTGTGAATCATCCTTTCATGTTGATAATATATGCTTGATGATTAAGTGAATATTACCT
This sequence comes from Synergistaceae bacterium, assembly GCA_017439345.1. GTDB lineage: Bacteria > Synergistota > Synergistia > Synergistales > Aminobacteriaceae > JAFUXM01. The sequence goes on along the minus strand of JAFSJJ010000023.1, from coordinate 37,725 downwards.
CATTTGTATATATTTTGCGAATAATGCGATTAAATTAAAAATTTCTGAGTAATTAATGCGAAATGCTATAATCTCACAAAAAATTTTTCATTTTTCAATTTTTCAGTCGGAGCGTTAATAATTACATGAGCAGAGTTTTATTTATCAGTCAGAAAGATTACGAACAGCATAACATCGACAGTGCAGTACTCAGGGCATTTGATTACTTCGGAGGCATTGACAGCTTCATTAAGCCTGGCGACAAGGTCTTGCTCAAAGTGAATCTCGTTGCAGGTCATGAGATTACGCGCAGGGTTACAACTGATCCTTCAATCGTTAGAGCCGTTGCAAAGTTAGTACTCTCTCAAGGGGCGACTCCTTTTATAGCGGACAGTCCTGGAATCGATAACTTCAAATCAGCGGCCAAGAAAGCAGGTTTTCTTGATGTAGCTAATGAACTCGGCATAGAGTGCAGGGAACTCACCGAACCTGTAACGCTTCCGGTTAGTCAAGACTCAGACTTTCACAAGATTCAAGTGAGCAAAGATGTTATTGAATCAGACAAGATAATAAATCTGCCCAAATTAAAGACTCACGGCCAAATGTTATTAACTATGGGAGTCAAGAATCTATTCGGGTGCATACCTGGAAGACTCAAAGCGAGCTGGCACTACAACGTAGGACTCAACCGCGATAGATTTGCAGGCTTGCTGCTCGATATTTATCTCAACGTTAAGCCGTGTTTCACTATTCTTGATGGAGTCATCGGAATGCACAAGGACGGCCCTACTTCAGGAGAACCTTACGAGTTCGGAATAATCGCTGCGACTCAGGACGCAATTACTATGGACTTCTGGCTCGCAAAGATGCTTGGTGCTGACTTGAACGAATATAATTTATACAACGCAGCTAAGAGACGCAATTTAATTCAGTGCAATTTGAATCCTGAAGACGTTTGCGGAGACATTGACTCGACTCATGTATTTTCAGGAGTAAAGCTCCCAAGAACCCGAACGATGAGATTGCTGCCTTCGATTCCTTTTCTTGATAGACTCATGACATCAAAGCCCGTTCATATTCCCGAAAAGTGCATAGGCTGCGGAAGGTGTCAGGACATGTGCGCGGCAGGAGCTCTCAGACACGAGAACAAACACTTATACTTTGATTATAGCAAGTGCATTAGGTGTTACTGCTGTCATGAGATGTGTCCTGTTAAAGCTATTGAGTTCCGTGAAAGCAGACTCGTTAAACTTGTGAACTTGTTGACGCGGTAAATAAACGAGCCAAGTGCCGGTGTAAGAGCCGTTATATTCGTGTGAATTAATCAAGAAGTCATGAGACATAAATATATTGCGTATCTTAGTTCATGAGCTGAGTTTGTATTAGTAAATGTATTAGTAACTGTGTGATTGAGTGAGTGTGAAAGAAATTTTGTGCTAATTATTATAAACGATTGCAGGGTGAAAGTCATTTTTTACTAAGATTACTTCTTTTCTATAACATATTACGTATAAATTCAATTGACGAAAAATTAAATTTGTAATATTTTATTCACAATCCAAATTAAATTAACATATTAGCATATTCATAATATAAATCCCTTTAAGGAGGTAAGTATCTTTTATGAGTAAGAAACTTGTAGCTGACCTCATAGTTGATTATCTTGAGCGCAGGAAGGTTGAATATATCTTCGGACTCTGCGGCCACACTGTTATTGGAATGCTCGACGCTCTTAACCGTAATCTTGAGAAGGGCGGCAGACTCCGTTACATTTCCAACAGACACGAAGCAGTCGCCTCAACAGCTGCGGACGGTTATGCAAGGGTAACTCACAAGGCTTCAGTTGTAATGTGCCACTTAGGCCCCGGAATCACGAACGTCTTAACAGGCGTGGCAAATGCTGCTTTTGACTCGATCCCTATGGTCGTATTTGCGGGCGATGTTCCGAGCTACTACTACGGCAAGCACCCTCATCAAGAGGTCAACATGCACGGAGACGCTACCCAGTACAGATTACTTGAACCGGTCTGCAAACGCTGCTGGAGAGTCGATGACCCCGAAGCCCTGCCCGATATTCTTGATAAGGCATTCAGGCTCGCAGAATCAGGAAGACCCGGCCCCGTGTTAATCGATATGCCTATGGATATATGGTCGCGCGAGATTGAAGAAGATTTATTTGCACGTACATATAATGACAGTCATATTACAGTCAAACCGGCTTTAGATCCCGAATGTGCAAAGGCAATCGCTAAGAAGTTAATCGAAGCAAAATCACCGGTCATTCATGCAGGCGGAGGCATTCTCTTAGCTCAGGCCTCGAACGAACTTGCAGCACTCGCAGAATTTCTTGATATTCCTATTTCACGTACGTTAATGGGTCAAGGCTGCGTCAGTGATTTACATCCCTTAATGATAGGCCAGACAGGATTCTGGGGACTTGCTCACACTCATGAATTCACGTTGAATGCTGATATTATTCTCGCACTCGGCACAAGATTCGCAGAAGCAGACTCTTCAAGCTGGTATCAGGGAGTAACGTTTGACCCTACGAAGACGAAATTTTTACAGATTGATATTGACCCTTCAGAGATAGGCAGAAATTACCCTGTAGAAATCGGAGCAGTTGCAGATTTGAAACTTGCATTAGGTCAGATTCTCGAAGCAGCAAAATCAATTTGTCCGAACGGAATCAAGCGCGAAGGTCTACGCGAGAAAATTGCGAAGGCTAAGGCTGAATTCAAAGAGTCAGTCAAGGCAATCACAGAAGATTTACGTTTCCCGATGACTCCTCAGAGAATTCTTAAGGACGTTAAGGAAGCTATACCCGAAGACGCATTAATATTCACTGATGTAGGCTGGAACAAGAACGGAGTCGCCCAGCAGTTCACGATTACAATTCCCGGCACTGTTCACCACTCATCAGGACTTGCGACAATGGGCTTCGGAGCGAGCGCAGTACTTGGAGGCAAGAAGGCAGCTCCCGATAAAATCTGCATTGCGTTAATCGGTGACGGAGGTTTCGGAGTCAATCCTACATGCATGGCTACAGCTGTTGAAGAGGGTATCGCCTGCACATGGGTTGTAATGAATAATATGGCATTCGGAACTATCGCAGGACTTGAGAACGCGAATTATCATACTAAGTTCGGGACGACTTTCCACACTCCTGACGGCAAAGCATACTCGCCGAACTGGGCAAAGGTCGCAGAAGGTTACGGAGTCGAGGCAATTAGAGTCAACTCGGCTGAAGAGTTCGCACCCGCAATGAAGAAGGCAATCGAAGCTAACAGGGCAGGAAAGCCTTTCTTGGTCGAGGCAATTATGGAAAATATCGCAGTACCTACGCCCGGATGCTGGAACATCAACGATATTTACACACCCAGCGAACTCGTCAAAGAAGGTAAACTTGTCAAGAAGGAAAACGGCAGGTATGTTCCTCCGAGTCACGCAAAATCACACATCACGAAATAAATAATAATAATTATCGAGAGGAGTAAATTTTTTACAATGGCACATCATGAAGTAACACCCGAAGAAATCGCAATGATCGAAGAAATGGTGCGTAAGGCAAGAGTCGCGGCTGAAGTTATCGCTACTTACGATCAGGCAAGAGTCGACCGTTTATGTCAGGCAATCTGCGCAGCTGTTTACCCGTTGAAGGTCTGGGGGCCTATCTGCGATGAAGCAGTTGACGAGACTAGACTCGGCGATAAAGTTACTAAACGCAACAAACGCAACAAGTTAAAGTTAATATTACGCGACTGTCTCAGAAATAAGAGCGTAGGCATCATCGAAGAGATTCCGGAGAAGGGTCTTGTCAAGTATGCTAAACCGGTCGGAGTAATCACAACACTTGTCCCGACGACTAATCCCTGTGTAACTCCTGCAGGCCAGGCAATTTATGCAGTCAAAGCCCGTGATGTCCTTATCTGCTCGCCGCATCCCAGAGCAAAGAAGACTACATGCAAGACAGTTAATATAATTCGTGATGTCCTTGTCCGTGAAGGTGCACCTGCTGATATTATTCAGGTCATCGAGGAGCCCAGCATCACATTGACTCAAGAATTAATGAAGCGCGTAGATTTAATCATTGCAACCGGAGGCCGTCCTATGGTCAAGGCAGCTTACTCGGCAGGAGTTCCGGCTTACGGTTCAGGCGCAGGAAACTCTACGGTAATCGTTGACAACACTGCGAATACTAAAGAGAGAGCTTACGAGGCAGCTACTAACACCAGAATTTCAAAGTGTGCTGATTTCGGTTCTGGCTGTTCATGCGATGGAAATTTAATCGTTCATGAAGATGTCTATGATGATTTCGTAGAAGGACTCGTGAAGGAAGGCGCGTATATTCCTACATGGGAAGAGGCAGAGAAGATTAAGCGCGTAATGTGGGACGAGACAGGACACAGACTCCCCGACACAGTTGCAATCAGTGCGCAGGCATTGGCGAAGGCAGCAGGTTTTGAGATTCCCGCAGACCGTAAATTTATAGCAGTTCCCAATAATGGACAACCGGAAGGCTTCACAATCAGGAACGCTGAAGACATAGCAAAGTGCATCGGCAAAGAGCATTTCTTCTCGACCGAGAAACTTACTACGTTATTGACTCTGTTCAAGTACGGCGGAGAGTTCCAGACGGCATTAGATATTATGCTCACGATATTTGACAAAGCAGGCGGTAAGGGACACTCATGCGGGCTTTACTCGTTCGATGACGACCACATTAACAGGCTTGGAATGTGTGCACCGGTCTCACGCTGCATGATTAGACAGCCTAATAACCGCGGCAATGCAGGATCAGCAACTAACGGAATGCCTCCGACTAACTCAATGGGCTGCGGAACTTGGGGCGGAAACATCGTCAGCGAAAATATTACCCTGAAGCACTACATGAATACGACATGGGTAGCGCGTCCTATTCCAGAGGATATGCCTTCACTTAAGGAATTATTCGGCGAGTTCTACCAGGACGGCATGGATGAAGAATAGTTGATAGTGAGGATAAACAAGTGAATAGTTGATAGTAAAGGCAAAAGATTTTTTCTAGCCACTACCCGCTATTAATTAACAACTAGACAAAAGGCAGGCTTGAGTCATTCAGGTCTGCTATTTTTTATGCTTATTTACTGTATAATAATCACATCACAACTTTTCTTATTAATTCAGTACCAAAAAATTTTTTATGAGGGTGGTAATTATCATGGACTATGCAAAAGAATCACTCAGGCTTCACGAGCAGTGGAAGGGCAAAATCGAAGTCATAGCAACTGTACCGGTAGCTACAAAAGAAGATTTATCGCTTGCCTACACTCCCGGAGTCGCCCAGCCCTGTCTTGAAATTCAGAAGGACATCAACAAGAGTTATACTCTCACAAGACGACATAATTTGTGTCTCGTAGTAACAGACGGAAGCGCAGTATTAGGACTCGGAGACATCGGCCCTGAAGCTGGTATGCCCGTCATGGAAGGTAAATGCGTATTGTTCAAGGCGTTCGGCGGAGTCGATGCTTTCCCCTTATGCGTCAAGACTAAGGACGTTGACGAGTTCGTTGAGACTGTCTATAACATTTCAGGCTCATTTGGAGGCATTAACTTAGAGGACATCGCAGCACCACGATGCTTTGAGATAGAACGCAAGCTCAAGGAGAAGTGCGACATTCCCATTTTCCACGATGACCAGCACGGAACAGCAGTTATTACCCTTGCAGGATTGATTAACGCGCTTAAGGTTGTAGACAAGAAACTTGACGAGATAAAAATTGCAGTAAACGGAGCAGGAGCAGCAGCTATAGCAATCACAAAATTATTAATCTCAGCAGGAGCCAAGAACGTAACTTTATGCGATAGAACAGGAATCGTATACAAAGGCCGTGAAAAGGGCATGAACTGGATCAAAAATGAGATGGCCGAAATCACTAATCCTGAAGGACTCAAGGGTTCACTTGCTGACTCAATGAAAGGCGCTGACGTCTTCATAGGAGTGTCTGCCCCCGGTTCAGTTAATCAAGACATGGTAAGGTCAATGGCTAGAGATCCGATTATATTCGCCTGTGCAAATCCTACGCCCGAAATTTTCCCCGACGATGCAAAGGCAGCCGGAGCAAAAGTTATCTCGACAGGACGAAGCGATTACCCTAACCAAATTAATAATGTCTTAGCGTTTCCCGGAATCTTCAGAGGTACATTTGACGTCAGAGCAAGCGACATTAACGAAGCTATGAAGGTTGCTGCTTCCCATGCTTTGGCGGAACTCGTTGAACCTGAGAAGTTAAGCCCTGATTATATTATCCCCGCAGCGTTTGACCCAAGAGTCGGCCCGGCAGTATCGAAGGCAGTTGCTGAAGCTGCACGTAAATCAGGAGTAGCGAGGTTGTAAACTATGGACGAATACAGAGGCTTTAAAATTATTTAATCTTCCCCCGAAATATTTTGCGTTATTTGCGTGTATAGTTCTCTTGTCGGCTATGCTCGGAGTCATTCCTCCCGGTATGGCAGGCTGTTTCGCGTTCATGATAGTGTGCGGAGCTATATTGCAGGAACTCGGCGATCATCTTCCTATCGTGAATACTTTCTTAGGCGGCGGCCCAGTCGTAATAATTTTCGGAATGGGTTTCTTGCGTTACGTGAACTTTTTCGGAGTCTTTGATTTATTCTCTGGGTTAATTGCTAAAGGCGGAGCAGGTTACACAGCGACTCTCATGAAAAATATTGATACGTTCTTCAAGCCAGCAGGAGCATTTCTTGATTTCTACATTGCAGCGTTAATCACAGGTTCTATACTTGGAATGAATCGCAAATTACTCGTTAAGGCAGCGGCCCGTTACTTCCCTGCTATATTCGGAGCTATTGCGGTCTCATTCGGTCTTGCAGCACTGGCCGGACATCTTTCAGGCTTCGGAGTCGTAAAGTCTATATTATTAATAGCACTTCCCATCATGGGCGGAGGTATGGGAGCAGGAGCAGTACCCCTCAGTAAAATTTTTGAGTCTTCAGGAACTATGACAGCTGAAGAGGCAATTTCTATCATGAATCCCGCTGTAGCTATAGGCAACGCAACTTCAATCGTTTTAGCAGGTATTCTCGTGAAAGTCCTTGCAGGTAAATTTTTCAACGGTCAAGGCTCGCTCATGAAGACAGGAGCTAACGACGATCCCGCAGAGTTCGAGATTTCCCCGGAGATGCAGGCCAAGCGCGATAAGGTCAGCGTTACTAATTTGGGAATCGGATTACTTGCAGCAACGTCATTCTTTGCATGGGGCTATATAGTTGCAGGTATCTGGATTAAGTTAGTCCCTGCCGTTAATATTCATGCTTATGCGTGGATGATTATCTCAGTTGCTTTATGTAAAGTCTTCGGAGTATTGCCTGAGTTCATAGAAATTTGCTGTTATCAGTGGTTCCAGTTCGTAATGAAGAATTTGACTTCTATGTTAATGGTCGGAATAGGACTTTGCTATTTGAGCCTTGATGTAGTTATCAACAGCTTCTCAATGACATATTTGCTTCTGTGCTTCTTATCATGTATCGGGGCATTTATCGGCGCGTCAGTTATCGGAGCTCTTGTAGGCTTCTATCCTGTTGAGGCAGGTATCACGGCGGGGCTTTGCATGTCCAACATGGGCGGAACTGGAGACGTTGCGGTCTTGTCAGCAGCTCACAGAATGGAATTAATGCCGTTTGCTCAGATTTCGTCAAGACTTGGAGGAGCAATTATATTAATTATAGGCAGCCTCATGCTTTCGACTTTAGGGAGTATGTTATAACTTTTCTTAATGAGTGATTACAAGTTTCAAGTCCTCGAAGTTCATACCCTTCATGTTCGTGATTTCAGCGGCGAGAAGATAGTACAGGCTTTAGGGGACTTTCGAGAATTAAGCGTAAACACGGCCTGCGTTGAGTCTGAGATGCGGGCTGTTATTTTTCCTGTCAGAAGGATTCTTGTTAAAGTTTTCCCGTTCATGATTATATTTCTTGCCGGACTCGTTTTGACATTCATGATAACGCTTTATAATTACCCTGTAGCTTTCAGGATAATCAGGCCTGCTGCGTTGTTCTGCGGGGGTGCGGGAATGTTTGACTCGGTGAGAAAGATTTTGTCAGAACGTAAAGTTTTGCTCTCGTTGACTCGTGATAAGGCACTAGAGAAGATTGCTTTCAAGTGTGCTGTTGAGTCTGCTCCTGCCAAGTATAACGATAATGATTTGAGTTATATTCTTGTTGATGAAATCAAGCGCGCTGAGTCACCTGAAGAACTCGCGGAGAAATATAACTTACTGCCTGCAATTTCCCGAAAAGCTATTGAACTCGTAAACAGGGAGTGAATTATTTATCATGACAGAAAGTTTTTTTGCGGCTCTAAGAGTCGTAGTTCCCATGATGTTATTAATGTTAATAGGCTGGCTGTCTAGGACTCAGGGAATGATAACGCGTGACTCAATGAAGGAATATGACAGATTAATCTTCAAAATTTTCATGCCTACGTTATTATTCAAGAATATTTATGACATGGATTTTTCTCAAGGCTTCGCAGTGAAAGAGATGATCTTTGCTAGTATTTGTCTTCTCGTAATATTTATATTTGCTTATATTGTCCCAAGAATATTTGTGAAGGACGGCAATAAGTCAAGCGTCATAGGCCAGGCAATCGGGCGGGGCAATTATATTTTGTTCGGTGTTGCAGTCTCAGAAGCTCTCTACGGCGAGGGCGGTGCCGGTATGGTCGTAATGTTAGGAGTTCTTGTAATTCCTGCGATAAATACTTTCTCAGCTGTAATTCTTGAGCTCAACAGGTCAGGCAAGAGCAGTCCTGTAAAATTATTTATAGCGATACTCAAGAATCCCATGATAGTCGGCGCAATTATTGCATTTATCTTCAAGGCGTTTGCTGTTTCTATTCCTGCTCCTGTATGGTCTGTTATTAAGAGCGTTGCAAATTCTACTACAACAGTGAGCTTTATTTCATTAGGCGTAGGTCTTGACATGGCGAAATCACATACTGATAAATTCGCGTTAACATTAGGCATAGTGTTAAGAATGTTAGTAATTCCGTTAATTTTCATGCCGTTGTCAGTTCTTGCAGGTTTCAGGGGTCAGAGTCTCTGCGCAATGATGATAGTATTTGCCGCGCCTTCTGCTGTAGCTTCGTATCCAATGGCTGTAGCTATGGGAGCTGACGGACAGTTAGCGGGTCAGTTAGTATGTACTACGACTGTGTTATCAGTGTTCACTATATTTGCGTGGACGTTTGTATTAAGTTCAATGGGCTTGATGTAAGCTAATCTTCTACTATTTACTCAATCTACGCAGTAGATTGGGTGGGTGGGTGGGAGTAAATAACATTTGCCTTTAACATACGGCTACGAGTAGGCAGGGTGAGAAAAGTCCTTAATGGGAGTTTTCGGGGGTAAATAATACGTGCATTTCATACGAGGGGAGGCAGTGAATCATGAGGCTTGATAAATATCTAAAGCTCGCAAGACTCGTTAAGCGCAGGACAGCAGCTCAGGAAATGATAGAGTTGGGAGCTGTGAGACTCGAGGGCAGAGAGTGCAAGCCTTCAAGTGAAGTCCGTGAAGGGAATATAATCGAGATTGCATATATAAATAGAGTTCTCAAAGTAAAAGTCTTGTGTGCAGATGAGGCAGTATTAAAGCGTCCTAAAGTAATTTCATGGGAACAGCTAGACGAGAGACAAGTTAAGCCCGATGAAAAACCGTTTTAAAATTTTCAAAATTCAGCTTGCCCGTTTATAATTAGCCGTGTTAAAAAAATTCTATCAGGAGGTAATTTTTCTATGGCATTAATAGTTGGTGTTCATGGTCGTGAAATTCTTGATTCAAGAGGCAATCCTACAGTTGAAGTTGACGTACAGCTTGAGGACGGTTCATTCGGAAGGGCAGCAGTTCCTTCGGGAGCTTCGACGGGAGTCCACGAGGCTTTAGAGCTTAGAGACGATGAAGCGCGCTACAACGGCAAAGGCACTCAGCACGCGGTCGATAACGTTAACGAGAAGATAGCTCCGGAATTAGTCGGCTGCTTTGACGCTGATGATCAGGCACTCGTTGACAGGGCAATGATCGAGCTTGACGGCACAGACGGCAAATCAAATCTCGGTGCTAATGCAATTCTTGGAGTCTCAATGGCTGTAGCACGTGCAGCAGCTGAGAGTCACGGTCTTCCCCTTTACAGATGGCTCGGCGGTGTAAGCGGAAATCTTCTCCCGACTCCTATGATGAACGTAATTAACGGCGGCGCTCATGCTGACTCAACAGTAGATTTTCAGGAGTTCATGATCGTCCCTCACAATGCCCCGTCATTTAAAGAAGCGTTAAGAATGGGTGCAGAGGTCTATCACGCGTTAAAAGCATGTGTTAAGGGCCGCGGCTACTCAACAGGCGTAGGCGATGAAGGCGGATTTGCTCCTAACCTTAAGAGCAACGTTGAAGCACTTGACTTGCTCATGGAAGCAGTTAATAAGGCAGGCTACAAGCCCGGTGATGATGTCAGCTTTGCACTCGATGTAGCAAGTTCGGAATTCTTTGACACCAAACAGAACAAGTACATTTTCACAAAGAGCGGCGGAGCAGAATACACTTCAGCAGAACTCGTAAAACTATATGAAGGTCTCGTCAATGATTACCCCGTTATCTCGATTGAAGACGGCTGTGCAGAAGATGACTGGGAGGGCTGGGCAGCTCTTACGGCTTCGATAGGTCAGAAGATCCAGTTAGTAGGCGATGACTTATTCGTTACTAATCCCAAGATTTTAGCTCGCGGAATCTCTGAGAAAGTCGCTAATGCAGTTCTCGTGAAATTAAACCAGATCGGTACAGTAAGCGAAACTCTTCAGGTTATCCAGATGGCAAACGATGCAGGTTACGCAGCTGTAGTATCTCACAGGTCAGGCGAGACGGCAGACACTTTCATTGCAGATTTAGCAGTTGCGACAAGAGCAGGACAGATTAAGACGGGAAGCGTTGCACGTACAGACAGAATCGCAAAGTACAACCAGCTTCTCAGAATCGAAGAAGACCTCGAGGGCGTATCAAGCTATGCAGGTCTCAAGAGATATTCTCCCATGTGGAAGAAGTAAGAAGTAAGAAGGCTCGCAGTCATGGCATTAGTTGAACCGGATTTCATTCTTTCAGGAGTCAAGCGCGTAATTAACACAGACAAAGCTCCGGCAGCAATCGGACCTTACTCACAGGCTATTCAAGCAGGACATTTTCTCTATATTTCCGGTCAAATTCCTGTTAACCCTGTAAGCGGTGAAGTTCCTGAAGATATAGCTTCTCAGGCCAAGCAGAGTCTTGAGAATTTGAAAGCTATTCTTGAGGCAGCCGGATATTCATTAAGCAACGTCGTGAAGACTACGATTTTTGCAGCTGATATAAAAGATTTCGCAGAAGTGAATAAAGTTTATGCTCAGTATTTCACTAAAGAAGCTCCCGCACGTTCATTCGTTGCAGTGAAGGATTTGCCCAAAGGAGTCAAAATCGAAATCGAAGCAGTTGCGTGGCGTGAATAATTTTTTTCGGAGGTAGTTAATTTAATGGCAGAAACAACAACAGCAGTATCACCTTGCGGAGGCAGTGCACCTTCAGGAAGTTCCGGCGGCTCTGGAACAGGGACAGAAGGAGCAGCTCAGCAGGGAGGCTTGATGGGAATGTTATTCCCTCTTGCCATATTTGTATTGATATTTTATTTCTTTATTATTCGTCCCCAGCGTAAACGTGATAAGCAGCATAATAACATGATTGCAGGAATAGGACGCGGCGATGAAATTGTTACGATAGGCGGCTTCTTAGGCACAGTCAAAGATGTCCGTGATGATACGTTCCAGATTGAACTGGCTGAAGGAGTACGAGTTAGTATTCTCAAGTCAGCTGTTCAGACCAAGCGCGTAAAGAAGCAGGAGGCAGCATCCTAATATGAATCGTGCTGACAAAATGCGCCTCTGGATAGTCTTAATCGTAGTTGTAGGGGCGTTGATCTATGCATGGCCTTTGACTGGCAGATTAAATCTCGGTCTTGACTTAAAAGGCGGTGCTCACATAGTCTTGCAGGCTAAGGACACTCCAGAAAATCCGTTAAGAGACGACAGCATTGATAGACTCTTAGCAGTGTTGAGAAATCGTATTGACCAGTACGGAGTCGCTGAGCCAATTATTCAGAAGTCAGGTTCTGATAGAATCATTGTAGATTTACCAGGAATTCAAGACCCCGCAGCAGCTCTTGAACTAATCGGACGTACTGCACAGATGGATTTTCGCGAGGTAATTGACTCGAATAACTCTGCTCCCCCTGCACCTGAGAGAAAAAATTATGACGATGACAAGCAGTTTATTGACGCTCAGGAACGCTGGAAAAAAGCAATGGAGAGTCTCAGCACTTCAGGCAATGAATTTAACGAACGCGCTAAGAAAAATCCCGGCTGGATAGCTGCACCTGGTGAAGAAGAAGGCAGATATTATTTACTCGGCCCTGTTCTCTTATCAGGTAAAGATTTAACGGACGCTGCTATGGCTCCCGACAGTCTGGGACGTATGGGCGTATCGATTGAATTTAATTCACAGGGCGCAAGATTGTTTGAAGAAGCTACAGGCAAGTTAATAGGCAAACAGTTAGCTATCGTTCTTGATAATGTAGTTATCTCTGCACCTGTCGTTCAGGATAGAATTTCAGGAGGACGCGCTCAGATTACAGGAAGATTCACGAATGATGAGGCTTCAAGATTAGCAATTATGCTTAAGGCTGGAGCGTTGCCCGTAGCAGTCGAGATCGCAGAGAATAGATCCGTCGGGCCGAGCTTGGGAGCTGACTCGATTCAACAGGGACTCGAAGCAGGTTTATTCGGAGCAGCAATGGTTCTCGTGTTCATGCTGTTATATTACCAGTTCAGAGGCTTAGCGGCTGACTTTGCACTTGCTGTTACTGTTTTATTAATCTTTGCAGGGTTACTTGCTTTCAATGCTACTTTGACTCTTCCCGGTATCGCAGGAATTATATTAACTCTTGGAATGGCAGTAGACGGCAACGTTTTAATTTACGAACGAATAAGCGAGGAACTCAAGACAGGCAAGACTCCTATGGCAGCACTTGACTCGGGATTCAGAAAAGCACTTGTTACGATTCTTGACTCGAATATAACGACTTTAATCGCAGCACTTGTTTTATTCTATTTCGGCTCAGGTTCAGTCAGGGGCTTCGGTGTTACGTTAAGCGTAGGACTTGTAGCAAGCGTCTTTGCTAATGTCGTTGTAACACGTGCGATACTGCAATTATTTATCAAACGGGGAAAGGAGATAGTAAAGAAGAGATGAGCAGATTAAATCTTAATATCGACTTCATGAAGCACAGAAAGATAGCTCTCACTATAAGCCTTGTCCTCGTGATTGCAAGCATAATTTTGCTCTTGACACGCGGCTTAAATCTGGGAATCGATTTTACTGGCGGCAATGTCATTCAGACTGAATTTAATACCAGACCTGAAATAGAGTCAGTTCGCAAAGTAATTTCTGAAGTAGTCGCAAAGGGTGCAATGATTCAGAACTTCGGCGATAAAGGAATCATAATCAGAACTAACGAGGACACTGAACAGAGCCGCGAAGCAGTGATTAAGGCAATGAGTGCTGCATATCCTGAAATGAAAGTTACAGGCTTTGAGAAGGTCGGCCCTGTCATAGGCGGAGAGTTAAGGCGGCAGGCAATAATCGGAACATCAATAGCTCTGCTTGCGATATTGATTTACATAACGTTCAGGTTCCAGTTTAGATTTGCAGTTGTCAGCGTTGTACCTCTTGTCCATGACGTAATAATTGCGTTAGGTTTCTTTAGCTTGACTCAATTAGAAATAGGCTCGTCATTCATTGCAGCTATATTGACTATAGTAGGCTACTCGCTGAATAACACGATCATTATTCTTGACAGAGTCCGCGAGAACTGGGGAACTTTATCACGTGAAGGAATCGTGAGTCTTGTGAATAAATCGCTCAATCAGACTCTTTCACGAACTATTAATACTACATTAACGACTCTGTTTCCTGTTATAGCCTTGTGCGTATGGGGAGGCCCTGTGTTAATGGCTTTCAGTTACGCAATGTTAATAGGCATCATCGCAGGTACATGGAGCTCAATGTTCGTAGCAACGGGCTTGCTTGTAGAGTGGCAGCTCAAGAAGTAATAAGAAATTAATATATTCCCTCTGTAGAATTAATTTATCTCAGGGGGAATTTTTTTTTATGCTCTCTTATAATCCCATGTCAAATAAATTGTCTATTAATTGCTGCTTGAACTGGTCAGCCGGTGAGTCATCTTCAGGGTCATGATTTCCGGGACCTACAGGGAACTTGAGCTGTAACTTGAATTTCTGTTCTGAACGCTGGGCTTCCGGATTCTTGTTGAGCAGGTTAATCGGCAGGAAGTCTTCAATAGGCTTAGAAACTTTGAGATCCAGGAATTGCAGATTACTCCACGAGTTAGCAAGGGTGAATGAAACGTTCTGATAATCTCTGCGCTTGACCCCGAGCATTCGTCCTGCTGCATCGCGTAAGAAACCAGTTGACCCCGTGAGTCCTCCTGTCATGTATTGAAAGACTCCTTTCATTGCGCCTAAGAATCTATCGAGAATCTTCAAGTCAAAGCGTCCGTCAAAGTTAAGTCTTAAGCCTTTGCCCGGTATTCCCATAGCTCCGTTAATCGATACGTAGCGGTATAGAGGCTCTTTGTTGTCAGCGCGCGCTCCTGTGCCTGGATTCAAGAATAAATCTCTGCCGTTCCAGAAAAATGAACCTGAAATCTTCTCGAACGTTATTTTTTTCGTAGGCGATACCCTGTTAATTACTGCCATCTTGTGAATATAGCCCGGTGTCGTTGCAAATTTCCCGTTAGCAAAACTTGTAGGCATAGTCCCAAGTGTCCCTTTTGCCGTAACATCTGCGTCAACCTGTCCTATTAATTCGCCTTCTGGTAAAAAAGGCTGTGCGAGCTTCCCGAAATCAAGATGAGCTGCGTTAAGCTGACCGTTCCATGAATTCTTTTTCGTGTCGAGTTCAAAGTGTGAGTTAATATCTCCGTTGCTGATTACTGCTTTGCCGTTCTTCATGCTTAATTTTCCTGACGAGATATTATAGACAAGAGGCAGATTGATTTTATTTATGCTGATTTTATCAATGACTTTTATTAACGGCGACCTGACATTTATATTAACAGGCGAGAACTTATCAAATTTAGTGCTGACGGATCCATTTACCCGGACTGTAGCGGCTCCCTTTAAGATACCCTGCATTGAAGCTGTCTGAACTTCGATAGCTTTATTTATATCAAGAGGGTTAGTCCTGATGTCATAAAGATAATTACTGCCTGACTGCTTTAAATCTATATCAAGTTCGGGAGTGAAGTTCTTGGCCCGCAGCTTTGCGTTGATTACATAGTGATTCTCTTCAGGTGCCTTGAGCTTGAGTGCTATATTCTCGATTTTGATAATGCCATAATATAACGGCTCTGATAATTTTATCTCTGCTTGAGGCTGTGCAAGTGTCCCCTTGACGCTTATATTTCCCCTGAGTTCACCTGTAACAGGAGGCTTTTCCATGAACTGGGCTAATAAAGTCTTTAATTCAAGTCTTCTCACATTCGCATTAATATTAAGAGTACTCCTCATAAAATTTTTGGGATTAATCGACATCGATCCATTACCGTTTATATCTGCGTTGTTAATCTTAGCTTGAAGTTTTCGGACTGTTACACGATTCATATTTCCGCTTGCTTCGAGTGCTGCACTGGGCATGTTAATTGCTTTACCTGCTTTGAAGTTATCGACATATAAATTTGCGTTCACCGTTGCAGTGTTCAAAGCTCCCTTGACGTTCAGGCTGCCTCTTACTCTTCCTGTTATGGGCATTGATTTATCTTGAAGGCTGAAAGTTTTCAAGACCTCTGCAATGTTGACTCCCTTCGTTGAAGCGTTAATGTCAAGTGCAGGATTAGCTGCGTTGTGAAGATTAACAGTGCCTCCGAAAGTCAAATTGCCCCCGGGGAGCGAGCCTCGAGCATTTGGAATAGTTAATATATTATTTGCGAACTTTACAGGTAAATCAAGATTGCCGAGCCTTATCCCTCCGTAGCCTGCATTAGTTGCTTTGACCTCTGCATTAGCGTTGATAGTCTTTATATCCGTGAATTTTCCTGAAGCACTTGCTTTGATATTAAATGCTCCGGTTAAGTCTTTAAGTTCGCTTATAAAATGAGGGTCAAAATTTTCTGTATTTGCATTGAAGTCGAATTCATTGCTCTTGAGATTCACACTGCCTGAAGCCTTGATTAAGCCTTTGCCGAGATTAAGCGATAAATGCTCAAGTTCTGCCTTAGAGTGATTGAAGTTGTATATAACATCAGCAAGCAAATTAGTTATACTCACACCGAATGCGCTTAACTTGTCTGATTTAATATTCGTCTTGATATTTAAATTAGATGGTATCACAGTTCGAGCCGTAATTTTCCCTGAAGCGTTCTTAACTGACTTCGCAGCCTCCGGGAACGTTCGCAATAGAGTCGGCACGTCAAGATTCACGATTGAGATTACTGCACTGGGCTTCATGTTCGAGTCAACTTCTCCGCGTGCGAACACTTTACCGCCGAAAATTTTACCGTTTAACGCAACTTTAGGAGCTTCACCGCGTGAGAGCTTTGCATGACCTTCAAGGGACTGCAAGATATTAATTCCTGCTGCCGATATTGACGGAATGTTTGCCCTAATATCTGCCCGGGTATTAGCAAGGACATCATCATTTATAAGCGTGTCAATGTCGAACTTGATATTGCCTCCTTCCCCCTTTAATTTTGCCTCTGGTGCGAAAATCCTGCCTATCTCGTAAAGTGAAATGTTATTTGCCTCACCGTCTGCTTTAATCTTGAGCGCGTTAATATTTGCCGACGCATTGAGCTTGAGTGAAGCTGCCTGAGTCTTGAGTGAAGCCCCTTCAAGTGAAAATGTTTCGATACCGTCCCACTTAAACGGAAGCCTGAAACTTAACGGAATGTCCATTATGTTAGCCCGCGGCATTGATAATACACCTGATGCTTGAATTGCGTTGTTTATGCTCGAGACAAAAAATTTGCCGTCAATTCGTCCCGATGCGTGAAAGTCTTTGCGTTCAATCGGTGCCAAGTTCATTAATTCTTCGAGTGATAATGCAGTCAAGAATAATTTTACGTCAAGAGGTTCAAGAGAAGCTGCAAGTTTTCCTGTTCCTTTGCCAATGTTGAGGCTTGATGTTGCTATTTTGAGATTATTAATGTCTAGTAATGCATTTGCCTTTACGGGAAGAGCTTTATTACGCGCGATAATTTTCGAGTCAAGAATTAATCCTCCTGACTCATTCAGCGATAATTCATCAAGAGCTAATTTCCCATAAGGACTCGTTATATACACGTCTTGAATAATCAGGCTGAACGGCTTTAGAGTAAGTGATGTGCTTTCGGTCGTCTTTGACTCGTTATTAGAACTTCCGGCAAGTTTTGAAGCGTGATTTGCGACTTCGATAATCTTATTCATGTCCGATCTAATGCCCTTGACTATAACATTTTTCACGAATGGGACTCCGTGCATTCCGTCAAGAACTGACTCCCAGTCAGGAGAGACGCTGGCAAAGTCAAGAGTGAAATATTTCTCATCGCCTGATAATAATTTCAAGCCCTCAATAGAGTAGCCGTTACGCAATGAGCCTTTAACATCGTTGATTTCGAGTCTCATGGGATATAAAAAGAATCTCGCAGCACCTTGAGCAAGAGGCTTCACCAGCCATGAGCCTGTATCGAACCAGAACAAGGCAGAACCTGCGGCGATTAAGATTATGAACATGTATATAAAAAATTTTATGATCGAACCGAATAAACGCACGGTAATAATTTCCTTCCCGAAAAATTTTTTGATTATTATATTCTAAATTTCCCTGAAAAGTAAGTAATTTTACGCAATAAAAAACAGCCTCCTGAGTCAAAGTCAAGAGACTGCACTTAATATACACAAATAATTATTTGGCCTTAATCTTGAGCGCGTAAATCTCATCCCATGAATAATAAGGCTCTGAGAGAATTATCCCTTCAGGTAAGTCGGGCTGCTTGTCGATCTCGAAACCTGAGTCAATCTGGAACCAGAACACTGCGTCAACACGTCCTGATACTAGGGCTGCTGCTCTGGCACTTGAGTCAATATTCACGAGTTCGATATTAATCCCTGCTATCTTTGCTGCTTCGGCAAGTACTGCTGTGTTAAAGCCTGCGGGGTCTCCGTCCAAGTCAATAAAGTCAATGGGAGGCATATCACCTGTAACGGCTACTTTGATTGTCTCTGCATTGTCAAATTTCTCGAATTTAACGGGTTCAGGCTCACCGATTCCGGGATCAGTGATATAGATAGACTTCAAGTTTGCGAGTTTGCCGTTGTTCTCAAGGGTAATTAGTGCATTGTTGATTAGCGATTTAATCTTCTGCCCCTTCTCTGTGTCGTGAAAGCCTATAGCAAGAAAATTCTGATTCGTCTTGAGTATCGCTGTAACTTCGACAGTATCATTATTTTTCACAACGTAATTAGCTACGTCTTTGGGTAAGTGAATCTCGTCAATTTCGCCCCTGTTCAGTCCCATTAACATAGTCATTAACGAGTTATAGAACTTATATGAACGTCCATCGGGTGCAGCGGTGTTTCTGAACTCCTGAAATTTTGCCGTAGGAATACCCAGAACTAAGAGCTTGAAGTCTTCCGGGCTGATATTGAGTTTTGCCAGCTGTCCGACCTTGAGAACATCAGCAGCGTATAGACAACTTGATATAAGCATGAGTGCTAAGAGTACGCATAGAAATTTTTTCACTGTTTGATTACCTCTTTTCGTGTTGATATATATTTAAGAATATTGCAAAGTATTATACTCTAACATTATCACTGCAAGAGGCTTAATATATTTTGAGGCAGCTGGTTAGCCTGTGCGAGCATTGATGTCCCTGACTGATTCAGAATTTGGAGTCTCACAAGTTCGAGAATTGATTTTGACATGTCAGTGTCTCTTATTCTTGATTCTGATTCAGCGAGATTGAGGCTTGTTGTTGTCAAGTTCTCTATAGTGTGTTCAAGGGCGTTGTTATATGCTCCGATTTTGGCGCGTTGACTTGAGACTTTATTAATTGCCTGATCAAGAATCGTTATAGAACGTGAAGCACTCTCGCGGGTCAAGAGATTAACGCCTTCTATTCCGAGTGCAAGGCTTGAAGTGTCTCCTAATTGAATAATAAAATCTTCGCCGTTATCTGCTCCTGTCTGAAAAGTTATAGAGTTGTCCTTCAAGTGCAAAGCTGCCGAGTAATTTTCAGAGTCAGATAATATATAACGTTTAGTGCTTTCGTCCCATGAAGCGTTTATCCCTGCCATTGGGTCAAATTCTATGTCGATATTAGGATTTACTACGCCTTTGAGAATATTTCCCGTGAGTTTTACTGCTCTTGTAACTGCCCGGCCTGAGTGGGCATCGTAAATTGAAGCTGTGTATGTACTTTCGCTTGATGATTGAATCGTGTTGAGTCCCAGAGCCTTTAATAAATCTTCATCGCCCGAGAAAGTAAGATCGCCTGCCTTGCCTGGTATCACTGAGCGAACTAACATAGTAGAATAAATCTCGTAGCCTGTTAAATTGCCGTTATCGTCATAAATTGGATTGCGTGAATAAACTGACTCTGAAGTGTTCTGTGTGCCGTCTGAGAGCGTGCAGAATTTATTAGGGTTGTCAGTGTATGAGCCTTGACCAAGCGAATTTGCTATAGCATTGTTAATTTTTGCTGCTACATCGTTCATTGTGTCGGTCTCGTAAAGAGTGATTGAAGCTGTCTGACCATTGCCCTGAGTGATTGTGAGGGTCTGAGGCTGTGAAAGTAAAAATACTCCGTTTGAGTCATAGAACTGTGATATTTTGTTAAGAGTCCTGTAACTGGTAACTTTTTCAGTGATTTCTTTAGTATCATAGCCAATGATAATTTCAGAGTTTTCAGTGATTGTGATTATATCTTTATCTGGAACTGTTCGAGCCAAGGGAGGACTAAGGCCTGCATCAAGATTGATATTTCTTTGAGTTAGAAGTCCTTTCCATCCTAAGCCGATATTTTCAGCTTCCATTGATTGTTCAGGACGCATCGCAGGTAAGGGAAAATGTGAAGTCCAATTATCAAAAAAACTTACTGCACCTGGAACAGCTGTAACAGAAACATCAGAGTTAATATTTATAATTCCAGAACCTGTATCTATGCTCCCGCCTATACCTGAAGCACCGATATTAGCAAGTGCCTCGCCATCATATAGTAATGTCACAGTTCCGCCCTTTGCTTCTATAATGCCTCCTGTAATGTTAATCTGCATATTATTAAGATTGGGAAGACCTGCACAGCCAATGCCTGCACCTGCATTCTGATTATAATAATATCCATAGGGGCTTGTTGTAATTGAACTTGAATAATCTCCTGCAAATGCATTTATATTACCGCCGTTAATATTTATACTTCCTTCACGAGGGCCCCCGCTGCTCCCGCACCCAATTCCCGAAGCTTCTGCACCGCCTGAAGCTTGAATCGTTCCGCCGTTAATCGTAATTGTTCCCGTTCTGGCATTATCATAGCCGTTTCCTCCGCCGATACCCGCACCGCCGTAACCGCCTTTTGCAATAAGAGTACCATTTGCAGAGAAATCACCATTCTGACTTGATATTGTCAGCTCTGCACCAATCGGGACAACAAGACCTGCATATCTTTCACCGCTGATTAATGAGTTAGTACCGCTCAAATACATATCGACATTTGCACCTGGATTAACCAAGAACGCAGGAAGTTCATTTTCACTGTTATCGATCGTAACTCCTGATAAAAACACTGCGGCATTAGTTACGCTTCTTTCGACATTAACATACATTCCAGAAGGAGCAGTACCGGTTAAATTGAATTTCCCATTAGAGTAGATTCTGAGAATGTCATTGCCGTTACTATCAGTAGTAAATTCCCAGCCGTTCCCGGAACTTGCAGGAGTCTCGCTGTTGTCAAGCATAGTGCTTAAGTTAATTACATATTCGCGCTCCAGTGTTTGAGTATGCGTTTCTGTTATAGGAATTGACTTTATTACAGTTTGAGTCTTCTCTTCTGCAATGTTCATAATATTGCTCTTCTGAACCTGACACTCTCCGGGCTCTGCATTAACTTCGATTCTGTAATTCCCTTCACTGCTGACCTTCTGGCCGAACTCGTCTATATAACTCAATCCGCCGTTAACTCGCGCCTTGAGATTCAAATCACTTGATGCCCACAGAGTCCCGGAGCTTCCGTCAAGAATGCGTTTCTTGTTAAACTGAGTCGTCCCTGCGATCCTGTTAATCTGGTCTTGTAACTCATTAATCTCAAGCTGTATATAATTTCTGTCATTTGATGTTAGCGAGTCATTACTTGCCTGGACAGCTAACTCTCTCATTCTTTGAAGCATTGAGTTTGTCTCACCGAGTGCGCCTTCAGCAGTCTGCAATAAAGATATTCCGTCCTGTGAATTTCGCAAAGCAGTATCAAGCCCGGAAATCTGAGAACGCATTCTCTCACTGACAGCAAAGCCCGCAGCGTCGTCCGAAGCAGAATTGATTCTAAGTCCTGTTGATAATTGTGTGATTGTCTTTTGAAGTTTCTTGTTAGCGGCGTTAAGTGCGTTGAAAGCAGTTAGTGCAGGAAGATTATTAGCGATTCTCATGACTGCCCGGCCTCCTGAGTTATTATTAACCGGCAATCATGACTCAGGATTGAATAAGAGGACGAAAATTTTACACTAAAGAGCTTGCCCCCCCCCTAACCTAATGCAAATTACGTAGTTAATCTCGTGAATATAGCTAACGTGCATTAAAGAAAGCCTCCATTCTTGCTTTAATAAAATTTTGTATTAGTGTCGGTGCATTGACGTGAATGCTTTAACGCTTTAATCGTGATGATTTATTATAATCGAGTCATCATGTTAATTCAGTCATGAGGGCTTGAGAGTCTGCTTAATTGTATTAGTAATTGTATTAGTAATCTATTTTTGTCTCATGTGAAAAGTTTTATGTATATATTATAGCTCAAGAAAAAATTTTTGCCGTTATATCTTGATAATGTGTGATATAAATTTGTAGAATATTTAAAAATTTTTATTTACGGGGGTAATTACGATTCCATCGTCGAAAAAATCCGTGTCTGAGAAAAAATCTTCAGTTAAAGATAAAGAAATTAAAGAAGTTAAAGGCACGAAAACTAAGACCAAGACAGCAGCTAAAAGCACAAAGACTGCTAAGGCCAGGACTAAAGCAGCTAAACTCGTTGAAGACTCGCTCAGTAAAGGCAAAGTGTTAATCATCGTTGAGTCTCCGTCAAAGGCAGCGACTCTCTCAAGCATGTTAGGACGCGGCTATATAGTCAAATCAAGCAAAGGACATATGCGCGATCTACCCAAGAGCAGACTCGCTATTGACATTGAACATGACTTTGAACCCGAATATATTCTCGTTAAGGGCAAAGCTGCTCTCAAGAATGAATTGCTCAAGCTCGCTGAGAGTTCATCACATGTATTGCTTGCTTCTGACCCTGACAGAGAAGGCGAGGCTATAGCATGGCACTTAGCAGATTTATTGCATGTTGACTTATCAGAAAAATGCAGAGTCAGATTTTACGAGATCACAGAGAATGCAGTCAAAGCAGCTGTTAAGAATCCTGACTATATTGACTCTAATAAAGTCGAAGCTCAGCAAGCGCGCAGAATTCTTGACAGACTCGTAGGCTACACTTTGAGTCCTTTGCTCTGGAAAAAGATTCGTTATGGTCTCTCAGCAGGTCGAGTCCAGTCCGTTGCGTTAAATTTAATCTGCGAACGTGAACGCGAAATCATGAAGTTCATTCCTGATCCCTACTGGGTCATAACTGCGAAGTCTGAGTCTGAATCAGGCAATATTTACGAACTCAGAGCATACAAACTTGACGGCAAGACCTTAATGAAAAATAATCTGCCTCTGTTAATTAATACTCCTGAGAAGGCACAGGAAATCATTGACGAGATCAAGGCAAATAATATTGTCGTAAGAGAATTCAAGAGCAAGGACAGTCCTCACACAGCACCAGCACCGTTTAGAACGAGTACTTTACAGCAGGAAGCCTCGAGGAAATTGGGAATGCTGCCGGCTCACACTATGAGAATTGCTCAGGCGTTATATGAGGGCTTGAATATTCCGGGACGCGGTCATATAGGGTTAATAACTTACATGAGAACTGATAGCCTTAGAATCTCTCAGGAGGCTTTAACGTCATGCCGTGAATTTATCAAAGCTAATTACAGTCCTGAATATTTGCCGAAGACTCCAAACACTTATGGCTCAACAGCTAAGAACGTGAAGATTCAAGACGCTCACGAGGCTATAAGACCTACTGATATAAACTTGACTCCTGACAAAATGCGCGATGTATTGACACCTGAACAGCATAGATTATATTCGCTCATATGGAACAGATTCACAGCTTCACAGATGACTCCTGCTGTAACGGCAAAAGCGACTCTCAAGGCAGATGCAGGACGAGTGAGCTTAAAGCAGGAGGGCGAAACTTTAATATTTGACGGCTGGAGCAAATTATGGCCTCTGGAACTCAAGGGCAGCGAGTTAGCAAAGATTAATGAGGGCGAAATGTTAAGGCTCATTGAAGTATCTCAAGAACAGAAATTCACGAAACCGCCTGCAAGATACTCTGAAGCAGGATTGATTAAGACTCTTGAAGAAAACGGAGTCGGACGGCCTTCAACATATGCGACTATAGCAGGGACTCTTGAATCACGGGACTATATCGAGAAGAACGAGGAGAAAAGATTTTATCCTACAGCACTTGGCCTGATTGTCGATGAATTCCTGGCGCAGTACTTCAACAGGAAGGATTTATCTTCAATCGTTGACGCAGGATTTACGGCTCAAATGGAAAAGGAACTCGATGAAGTAGAAGAAGCTGAAAGAAAGTGGCTCGATGTAGTAAGCGAGTTCTGGGGAGAGTTCTCGAACACTTTAGAAGAAGCCCAGTCAGCTCCGAGAGTGCCTCTGCCTGAACCTGAACCAATAGGCGAAAAATGCCCTGACTGCGGTCATGATTTAGTCAAGAAGCGAGGGAGATTCGGGGAGTTCATAGCGTGTTCTAATTATCCGAAATGCAATTACACAAAGCCTATATTAAGCACAATCGGTGTAAAGTGTCCCAAGTGCGGAGAGGGCGACATTGTCAAACGTAAAAGCAAAAACGGCAGGACTTTTTACGGGTGTTCGCGTTATCCTGAATGCGATTACGTTGCATGGAACAGACCGGCCGGCGAGAAGTGTCCCGAATGCGGAGAAGAGTTATACAAGCGGGGATCGACTATATTTTGTGCTAAGTGTAAATACAAAGCTGAGTCAGAATCTAATGAGTGATATAAAAATTATCGGTGCAGGGCTTGCAGGATGCGAGTCCTCATGGCAAATCGCAAATAACGGCTTCACAGTGAGTCTTTACGAGATGAGGCCGGCTTTATTAACTCCTGCTCATAAGACGGGCTTGCTTGCTGAAATAGTTTGCAGTAACTCTCTTGGCTCTGAGAACAAGAATGAAAGAGTCTCGGCAGCAGGTATCTTGAAAGAAGAGCTTGAACTCGCAGATTCTCTTATATTATCCTGTGCAAGAGAATCACGAGTCCCGGCAGGAGGTGCTTTAGCAGTCGACCGCGATAAATTCTCGGAATTAGTAACACGCAAAATAACTTCACACCCTAATATAAAATTAATCCGCGAAGAATATTCACACATTCCGGACTCAGACTCAGGACTTGCGGTAATTGCTTCAGGCCCACTGACTTCAGATAGACTTGCAGACTCGTTAAAAGATTTAGCAGGCCAGAGAATATATTTCTATGATGCAGTTGCTCCTGTTGTCATGAGAGACTCTATTGACATGAATAAAGTTTTTATATCAGGACGCTACGGCAGGGGCGATGATTATATTAACTGTCCGTTGACTCGAGATGAATATTACGCATTCTATGACGCATTGATTAACGCAGAACGCAATTTGCCTCACGATTTCGAGCGCAATAAATACTTTGAGGGCTGTATGCCCGTTGAAGCCCTAGCAGAGAGAGGCAGGGACACACTCAGATTCGGCCCCATGAAACCAAGAGGCTTGATAAATCCCGTTACAGGTCGTGAACCTTTCGCAGCAGTCCAATTAAGACAGGATAACTTTGACGGGACGTTATATAATCTCGTAGGCTTCCAGACGGGACTCAAATGGGGAGAACAGAAAAGAGTCTTCTCGATGATTCCGGGACTTGAACACGCTGAATTCGCAAGACTTGGAGTAATGCACAGAAATACAAGCGTAAATGCTCCTGTTGTACTAGATGAGTTCTTGAGGCTTCGTGAACGCAAAAATATTTTTCTCGCAGGTCAAATCACAGGAGTCGAAGGCTACATGGAAAGTACAGCAATGGGACTTGTTTCAGGCATAAACGCATCTCGAGTCTTAGCAGGCAAAGAATTATTAACTTGGCCTCGTGAAAGCGCAATAGGTTCACTCTTGCATTATCTTAACACTACAGAAGCAAAACATTTTCAGCCAATGAATATAAATCTGGGCTTGTTCCCTGAAATAAGAGTCAAGATTAAGAGTAAGCAGGATCGCGCGAAGATTCACAGGGACAACGCAATTAATGCATTCAAGAATTTTATGGAGGCTATATCATCATGATTTACGTTATAGGCATAGGCCCGGGCAGTGAAGACATGGTTACCCCTCAGGCACTCGAAGCGTTGAAGTCTTGCGAGATCATTGCAGGCTACAAGAATTATATTGACCTAGTGAAAAAATTCTTACCGGGCAAAAACTTTCTTTCATTTCCTATGAAGTCCGAAGTATTGCGCTGTCAGGAAGTCCTGAAAATTTCGCGTGAATTAAACAAAGATATTGCGTTAATCTCAAGCGGTGACTCAGGTGTCTACGGAATGGCGGGGTTGATGCTGGAGATAGCTTCAGGTTCCGGCGTTGACGTGAAAATTATTGCTGGTATCACTGCTGCGAATTCATGTGCTGCGATTCTTGGCGCGCCTCTAATGAATGACTATGTTAATATAAGCCTGAGCGACTTATTGACTCCGTGGGACGTTATTAAGAAGCGATTAATCAAGGCATGTGAAGGGGACTTTGTTATATGTCTCTATAATCCTGCGAGTCATCATAGACCGGAAAATTTTATTAAAGCCTGCAAAATTATGCTCGAGTATAAATCACCGGAGACTCCTTCAGGTTTCGTGAAGAATATCAATCGTGAGGGAGAAATCTCTCAAGTTATGACTCTTAAAGAAATTCAAGAGTGTGATTTAATCGATATGTCATGCACTGTTATTATTGGCAACTCGCAAAGTTATATTCTTGACGGGAAAATTATTACATCGAGGGGTTATAAACTTGGCATACACTCTTGAATATATAAAAGCACTGGGAAAAGAAAGGACTCCGGAGAATCTTGATAAACTTCTGCGAATATTCAGAGAGAATTTGAATTTACCAATTGATATAAAGCGCGAAGTTGTCTCGTCAATAGGCAGGCAGAACGATAACGATAAAATTTATAGTTTTCTGACTCGTGAAGCCTTCAATAAAGCCAATCACATGGAATTAATATATCAGATGTTCAGAACGTGTTTATACAAGAGCCGTGAAGATAAAAAATTTCATGAACTCGGCCTGAGAATCAAAAATTTTTATCACAACGAGATTATAGACAAAATGCATGATTACTATATTTACAGACAGAGCGGACACGAGTCAACAAGCGATCAGAGAATTGCAGAACCCCTTTTACTAGTAGGAGACAGCCGGGAGACCCTCAAGCAGCTTCCGGATAATTCAATACAGTTAATATTTACTTCACCGCCATATTATAATGCCCGTGAATATTCTGATTATAATTCTTACAGCGAGTATTTATCCCGAATGAAAGAAATATTGATTTCGTGCAGAAGAGTCCTTGAAGAAGGCAGATTCATAATTATCAACGTTTCGCCAGTCATCACAAAGAGACCCGGCCGCGAGTTCGAGAGCATTAGATACCCTATACATTTTGATTTTCACAGGATATTAACTGAAGCAGGATTTTATTTCATTGACGAGATTATATGGATTAAACCTGAACCTTCAGTCCCGGACAGAGTCAGCGGCTACAGACAGACCAGAAAGCCTTTGTCATACAAACCGAACTGCATAACAGAAAGCATTATGATTTATCGCAGTGAATGCAATTTTTTGCTTGACAGGAACATGAAAGAATATAAATCTTATGACAAACACGACGGCGAAGAAATAGACTCGTCTAACTGCTGGTACATTGCCCCTAAATCAGATAAGAATCATCCGGCAGTGTTTCCTGAAGAATTATGCAGGAGAATATTAAAATATTACTCATTTGAAGGCGATTCGGTGCTTGACCCTTTTGCAGGCTCCGGGACATTAGGACGGGTTGCAAGGAGAATGGGACGAATTCCTGTTTTATGCGAAATAAACGACAAGTACGCAGAAATTATAGAAAGTGAGGCTTTAGGCTATTATGACGTTCGGGGAAGAGACAATAAGAAATACAGTCAGCAAATTACTATCGGGCTTTGATTACCGTGATGAGATAATTAACTATGTAAATAATATATTTTTTGACTTCAGCATTGAATTTTTCAAGCAGATCGTCAGGGCAAAATTTGATTCCCGTGAAATAAATCTTAACTGGTACCGCGAATATTTTATAGACTCAGACGCATTCACACCGGACGAGTCGATTATTTATGCAGGACTTAACAAGAAGACAGTAATGAATACTTACGGAACTTCATCAAAAAACATCATGTTAGACGCAGCACGCAATAATTTTGATTATTTATGTAATATTCTATCTGAACTCGAAAAGGACTCAGAAGACGGCCTGGCAGTAACTATACAAATTAAATATAACGGTGTAACAGTAGAACTTTCTTTAACTGAAAGTATGTTAGTAATAAATGCCCTTGCAACGAAAAAATTGCAGATCAGGGGCGGAGCATGGAGTACTATAGGCAAAAGGGTCGAGAAGCCTCTTGTTGATGAACTGTGCAGGCTGGCAGGAGTCCCTAATGAAAATATAGATAATACACCGTTCAGGCAAAATAAAAATTTGGCATATGACAGAGAAACAGATTATAAATTAATCAGCAGGCAGGGCAGGATTTACCGCGTTGAAGTGAAATTAATGGGCAAAGGCAATCCCGAAAGTGCTGATGCTGTTTTTGCAAGGGACTCTGATATATTTATAGCTGACACACTGAGCGAACAGAATTGCAGACAGCTTGAAGAACGGAGCGTAAAATATTTAATGTTGAGAAATAATAATAACTCGCTTAATGACTTTATAAAAATACTTAATGAACTAGATATTCCATGCAGCTGATCATTTTATTTACGATAGCAAATTCATCCCGGCTGTAATGTCTCGAACGTGTTCAAGAGTCCAGTTAGTCAAATCATTCTTGTCATGAAAAGTTATTCCCGCTACGTCAATCCGCCAGAAACCTGACCAGTTAAGCAGGTTCACAACTTCACGGCCAGCCTTTATGAGTGTGCGCAGCTTGTGAGGCCCTATTGAGTCTATTGCTGATTGAATCTTTCCTGTAGTACGCGCCCTGACTTCGATAATAACAAGCTCTTCGGGATTAGATTTCGAGTCAATCGCTATGATGTCAAGTTCACCGTATTGATTCTTAACGTTGCGTGCAAGTATAGGCCATCCCAGAGATAATATATAATTTGCTGCTAAATCTTCACTGCTCCGGCCAAGTAAATTAGAGTCAAGATTATTAATTATCGTGAACCTGCCTCTTTGTCGAGTTTGTAGACCCAAGCTAAGACTCTTGCTACGACTTCATATAATTCTGCTGGAATTTCTTCACCGAGCTCAAGCGATATTAAAGCCGATACAAGGGCAGCATCTTCAACAATGGGAACATCGGCTTCAATTGCACGTTCGACAATTTTACGGGCTATGAAGCCTTCACCCTTAGCAACAACTTGAGGAGCGCGCATCTGCTTATTATCATATTTGACAGCTACAGCCTTTTCACGTTGATTATTATTATTTTCAGGCATGATGATTTCTCCTAATCTTTACACCGTAATATCGAGTCCGCGTCCTGCTAATAACATATCGCGTTCAGTCTCTGCTGCCCTCTGGGAAATGCCTATAAACGTAACAGGTATCTCGACTCCCTGAAGCTCTTTGCGTAATTCCCTGCGTCTTCGTTCGATTAATTTGCACGTTGAAGCCTTCTCTGCATTAAGAGTCAAATTACAGCTCTTGCCGTCGCTTTCGACTAAGCCCCCGACTTCCCCCAGCGTTGAGCCTGTTATCCCGAAGCCTACCTGCCAGTATCTTTGACCGTCTGAGTCAGAAGCCGAACGTCCAACAAAAACTTTTGCTGTCATATTCTGCGAAGTATTCTCAACCAGAGGCCAGAACGGTGCAGCTAATAAAGCAGGATTCACTTCAGGTCTAGGTGATTTCATTAAGATTGACTGAGCCTGTAAAAATTTAGCAATGTCATCACTGCCGTCTTTCATGTCTTTAAGAGCCTTCACAGGGTCAGAGCCTTTTGATGTCCGGGATTTTAATTCTTTGCGGATCTTCTCCCACATTTGAGTTGCTTCACTGCCGTTCATTGCTGCATACTGAGATAATAACAACGCGTTCTCCTGAGTCATAGGCACATCGCGGGCCCATAGTTCTATAAACGAAGAAAGCTGCTCTTCAGGTGAACCGGATTTACGCCATGCATCTTTTATCGCGCTTAATACTTCACTTGATAACGGGAGTCCGCGGGCTAATAAAGCTGTTGCAAGTTCTCTGTCTCTAGCCGGAATTTGCGACAAGAAGGACAACTCACCCTGCGAAAGCCTCAACACAGGCACACCGTCAGGCCCTGAAGCATCCCATACTGCCCTGAAGTGTTCACCGGGAATTAATGAAATCGTAGCTCTTGCTCTTAACTCCTGTGCAGTTCCATTAACGTCAACGCGCACTAAATAAGTTCCGTCATTGTTCTGAGCTAACACGCTGCCTTCGACTACCATACCGGTTCTTATTCCTGCAAATCGTGTTGATAATCCGGGCTGGGTAACTTGAGGCTGTGAGATTACCTGACCGCCACGTGTATTAATATTCTGCTGAGTCTGCTGTGCGTAGCCTTGATCTATCTGAACGTTCAAATTATTTATGGCCGGCATTCTTTATCATCTCCTGTTCAATAAAAATTTTCGGCAGAAAGACTCTCTGTGTATATCGCAAATTCCTCGAATCTTTATTATGTCAATATGCTGTTGTGTCGGATAGCCTTTATTTCTAGTGAAATTATATCCGGGGTATTTCTCATCAAAATTTTGCATTAACCTGTCTCGAATGACTTTAGCGACTATCGAAGCAGCAGATACTACGGGGATTAGATCATCAGCTTTAATTAACGTCCATTGCTGGAAGAGTAAATTATCTATTCTTTCATTGCCGTCAACTATAACGCACTCGGGAGGCCTGGCTATTTTCTTAACGAGATTCATAACGCTCTTACCCATTGCAAATAATGACGCTCTCAATACATTTTTACGCTCGATTAAGTCAATGCCTGCCGGATAAGCTGACCACTTTACGCCGATTTCGTTCATGAAGGCAAAAATTTTTTCGCGGGAATTCTGAGTCAATCTTTTAGAGTCTCGCAATTTATGAGTCAATAATTCGTCTTCCTGCTCCTGAGTCAAATACACTGCTGCTGCTACTACAGGTCCTGCCAATGCTCCCCTGCCTGCTTCGTCTGTGCCTATGACTATGCCTTGAGCCTTGAGTTCCATGAGACATTCTCTAGCTTCGTTAATATCTGCTCTGGTATTCAGAATCAAATCATTGAACAACGTCAATTGCTTCCTCATGTTCACCGAATTTTATTGCAGCTTCTTCACCTGGTAATTCAAGACACACCGGGCCTAATCTTCCGGATGAGAATGCTTCGATAAATTTACGTCCTGCAAGTTCTGTATTGACTCTGCCGCCTGATATTAAGCAGCCTGTCTTCTTTCCTATTCGTTCAAGAGTCAATTCAGGCAGTTCATCATTAATATACTCAACCGGTAATAATTCATATAATTTCTTGAGAGTCAAGAACTTTATCAGCATTAACGCAGCGTTCTCGAAGCCTCCGACGACTTCAGCCTTTGCACAGCCGAGCCACGACAAGACTAAATGCGCGCCTTTCTCTGCATGAGGATCAAGGATTCCGGGGGAGTCAACGATTAACATTCCTGAATTCCTGTAAAAGCTCACTGACTTAGTAACGCCTGGCAGATTTCCGACTACAGCACTTGATTTATTAATTAACGCATTAAGCAATAACGACTTCCCTACATTGGGAATTCCTACTACAGCGAGTCTTAATTCTCTATGTTCCGGCCTGAATTTCATTAATGCAGCACGTATTAACGATATACCGCTTTTATTTCTCAAGTCAGCAGGATACGTGAATTTTAACTCTTTCAGCCATAAATTTAATTTCTCGCTGTCAGCCAAATCTTTATGCGACAAGACATGAATAACGGGCTTTATTTTCGCTATACTCTTAATCAAAGGCGAAGAAGTTGAAGCAGGAGCTCTTGAGTCTCTTACTTCAACGACTATATCAAGTTTTGAAATTATCTCGTGAATTACTCTTTTCCCTTTAGCCATGTGGCCGGGATACCAGACAGAACGGGGCATGATATTTTTATTTCGGGATACCTATTCGATTCAGCGGCCAATATCGTAAAA
Organism: Synergistaceae bacterium; assembly: GCA_017439345.1. Lineage (GTDB taxonomy): Bacteria > Synergistota > Synergistia > Synergistales > Aminobacteriaceae > JAFUXM01. Next base: position 5,837 of record JAFSJJ010000023.1, on the reverse strand, counting down.
ATACAGGTCCTCTCATGTCATCCAGTGAAGCAAATCCCCAGTAACGGCTGTCCTGTGAGTTAGATCTATTATCGCCTAACATGAAATATTTATTCTCAGGTACAGTGAAAGGCACTTCGGGGAAAATATTGCTCGGTCTTAACGTGAACCTGTCATGATGCTTGACATAAGGCTCATCGGTAGCTTTACCGTTTATATACACTACACCGCCTTTAATATCTACAACGTCGCCGGGAACTGCAATAACTCTCTTCACGAAATCGCGTTCCCTGTCAACAGGATACTGGAACACGTACAGTGAACCTCTTGAGGGCTTGAAGAACCAGTTCCAGAATTTCGCTACTAATACTCTGTCGCCTACTTCTAGAGTCGGAATCATAGAGCCGCTTGGAATCCAGAAAGCCTGAACTATAAATGTCCTGATAATCATTGCGAGGACAAATGCCCATACAATCGTTTCAATTGTCTCGCGCCACCAGGGTTTAACAGCTGCCTCAGCCATTTATGTATAAATCCTCCATTTAACTTAGAACTTAGAACTTAAAACTTTATATTTAATTTATGTGTGATCCTGAAAATTTTTGCTGATAAATAATAACGCCTAAAACTTTTTGAGGCAAGAATTTTAGTGAGCAGCTTAAATATTCACCACTCACTATTTTTATTAATTATTATTATTCTTATTATTATTCTTTCTCTGGACTCTTGAAAAAGTTCCGTCCGAGTTATAAATATACGTCTCGCTTCTCTTTGCCGCAGGATTGACGACTCCTAAGTCATTGCCGTTCAGTATCACTTGAGCAGATCTCGGCCTTCCGAATACAACTCTTGCAGGCTCATTCTCGTTCAAGTCCCATCGCATAAAATCACCCTTCTTAAGAGTCCTGCTGAAGACGGGCTGGGCATTGCCGAATCTCACACTAAGCCAGACATCATTAACTGCATGAATCTCGATAAACGGCTTTACTTCGGATTTAGCTTCTTCCTGTTCATTCTCTTTAGCAGCTAAATCTTCAGAGACAGGGACGCTCACAGGTTCAGTATTAGTATTTGAGTTCACATCACTTGACGAAGCATTTGACTCAGTGAATATATTATTATTGCCTGAAAAACTGAAAAATTTCATGTTGCGTAAGTCCAAGCCTTCATATTTCACAGCGTACCAGACGTAGACTCCTGTTCCTGCAAGAGCAAGAATCAACACGAGAAATAACCAGAAGTGTGACGCAGGTTTAAAGCCTTTTGGAAGTGATGAGCCGTTGCCTAATACCCTGCTGATATTTCTTTGACTCTGACTCTGCCTTCGTCTTGGCTCGTTATCATGTCTTGAGCTTGAGCTTGAGCTTTGAATCTGGAAATTATCAGGAGGCTCTAACTTGTTTAACTGGCTCATGAAGTCGTCCTGCAGGTCTTCTGCACCGATCAGCTTCAAATACGTCCTAACGAAGCCTTTGATATACACAACTTCAGGGAAATTCGTATAATCTCCTTCTTCAATGCCCCTGAGATATTCGAGCCTGATTTTAGTCCTGTCGTAAACTGTCTCAAGGGTCATCCCTATACTTTCGCGCCGTTCTGCTGCTATCTGTCCGAGTTCTCTTAATGCGTTGTCATCATATTCTGTAAATGTCAAGATTATTCAAAGCCTCCTTATATTTTGCAAGCCATTCACAGGGATTTTCGTTGTCAAATACTGCACTGCCTGCTACTAAAACATCACAGCCTGCCCTGGCAGCATCCATTATAGTATTGTCGTTTATGCCCCCGTCAATTTCAATCAGGTAATTATATTTGTGAACCTCACGAAGACTCACGAGTTCGCGAACCTTATCAAGACTCGACGCTATTAATTTCTGGCCGCCGAATCCCGGTGTAACTGACATGATTAATACTAAGTCAGCGAGATCAATAACTGACTCAATATTTCTGACTGGAGTCGGAGGACATAAAGATATTCCCGTTTTAATGCCTGCTTTCTTGATTCTGCTTAACGAAGCGTGCAGTAAATGCCCCTCGCACTCTGCATGAATAGTAATCAGTGAAGGCTTTGCTTCGATAAAGAGCGGCAATAATATATCAAGTCTGTCTATCATTAAATGAACGTCAATAAACATGTCAGGATATTTCGCCCTTAATGCCCTTGCCATGTCCGGCCCGAATGAAAGATTATGAACAAAATGTCCGTCCATAATGTCCAAGTGAAGCCAGTCGTAATTATTGCCCAGTGAGTCAATGCTGCGTTCGATATTTAAATTATCTGCTGCTAATAAAGACGGTGCTAATAAAACTTTTCGTGATGTCATTATATTACCTCTGCCTTTCCTGCCAAACTGACTGGCCGCCCAAGTAAATGCTTACAACACATTCATTTGAGTAGCTCGCAGTCGTGTTAATGCTCTCTCCGCCCTTGACCTGCCTGCTCATGACATTTCTTGTTCCTGAAGGGTCAGTGAGTTCGATTCTTAAATCCATAGGCCTCCCAATCGGCGGAACTATATAGCGTATTCTCGCTGTCTTATTGCCTCCTGGTGATGACGCTGCCGGAGTCTGTGCTGGTGCATTATTATTCGCCGCAGTGGTACTCGCTGGAGCTGGAGTCTGATTATTATTCTGAGTCGGAGTCTGAGTCTGAGTCTGCGCCCTTGTCTGAGTCCTTGTATTATTATTAGCTACTGGAGTCTCGTAGTCATCGCCTATGAAGACATCATCTTGACCGGGAACTTGAACGCTTACAGGTCTTTGCTGCCGGTTATTATTCTGATTCTGAGCCTGAGTCGGAGTCTGCGCCCTTGTCTGTTGATTCTGATTCTGAGTCTGATTATTATTATTCTGGCTTGAAACCCGTCTCACGTTTGGATTATCTGAATTAGCATCCATGTAGCCCGCAGGTCTTCTCTGAGTCGCTAGTTTTAATATTACCCCTTGACCGGTTCTTAACGTACTTCCTGCACCCGGTCTTGTCTCGATGGCTAATCCTTCAGGCAGTAACGGACTGTAGACTCTATCAACCGCTTGAACTTTAACACCGCTTGCTTCAAGAACATTTCTTGCTTCTGACTCAGTCATTCTATTAACATCAGGAATAGTAACAACGCCTTCAGAATTTCCGCCGTCCTGCAATAATAAATCTATCTTGCGTCCTGATGCTATCTTGGCCGGAGCTGCCGGACTCTGAGCTATGACCGTACCTGGCTGGACTCCTGCCTCACGAATCTTGACAACATCGCCCATAGCGAATCCCCTAGCCTTTATAGCTGCCTGAGCCTGTGCGAGAGTCTGCCCCTTGACATCAGGGACTTCATGAAGTTCACCGCCGCTGCTGACCTGAAGGACTATCACCTGACCTTTGCGGGCCTTCATGCCTGATTCAGGACTTTGAGCCAAGACTCTATCTTTTGGCAGAGTTGACGCAACTGACTCAACTTGGACTACGAAGCCTAATCTCTCAGCTTCTGCAACAGCTTCCGTTAAATTTCTCTCACGAAGAGCAGGGACTATGCTTTCAACTTCTGGCCTGAAAAAAACTGTGTAGACCGCTATAGCTCCTGACGCAAATATAACTGTAACTACGAACAGCAATACAAGCCGGACTAATTTTCCCATTTGAAATATTAAAGCCTCCTTCTTAATAATCTTAGTGTATGTATTATTTACTTTTTCATTATTAACGAACAATAAAAACCGTCAAGCCACGCATTAACAGGCAGGATATACATTCCATAGGGCTTTCCCCTGCGAAATTCTTTATGTCCTGAAAAATTGAAGTCAAGAGGCATTTCCACACAGTCAGGATTACTTGCTAATACTTCTGCGATGACATTTTCATTTTCCTGCTTGAACAAACTGCACGTGATATATAACACAAATGAACCTGAATCACAAAGACTCAATGCTCGCTCTAATAATTTTTTCTGAGTCAACGCAAAATTATCTAGTCTTGACCAGTTCAGCCGCCACTTTGACTCAGGCTTGCGATTCCAAGTCCCCGAACACGAGCAGGGAGCATCAAGAATTATAAAATCAGGATTTGACTCGGGATTAAGACTCAATGCGTCTCCGGTTTTCATGACTGCACGATCTCTGACTCCGAGTCTTGAAAGCTCACTTTCTGCACTCTTTGATTTCTTGCCTGATAACTCCCAGCATTCTATATTTGCGTTAATATTCTCCTGCAAGATCTGCCCTGACTTTACTCCCCTGCCTGAACACATATCGAGGATTAAGCCTTTATCACTATAATATTTTTTCACGATTGACGCTGCGATTATGCTGCCTTCTGATTGAACACTGCACAAGCCCTCTTTAAATCCCGGAATGCTGGACGGGAAATAAGTCTCATTGAGTCTTAACGCTCCTGAAATCAAATCAGACTCGTGAAAGTGAATATCTCCTGACTCTAATAACTTGATTAGCTCTTCAGATTTTCCGGGTGAGACTCTTAACGACGAATTACAAGGCTGATTCATTGACTCGAATAACTCGTTAAGCTCTGGTCTAGGCCAAGACTTTAACCAAGCCGGAAGAGTCCAGACGGGAACGCCTGCCCACATTGCACGGCCCTCAAGTGAAGGGGACTTTCTGAACCTCTCGAGTCTCTCAGTGCCTGCTTCATTTATCCTGCGAAGGACTGCATTAATCAAGCCTGAATATTTCGTTAATGCTTTATTTTTCTTTATATGCTCAAGTATGCCGTTGATTAAGACTCCTTCTGAAAATCTCCTGAGCTCAAGAATTCCTCCTGTTCCCATTATAAGAGCAATATATACTTCACGGGGGAGCTTCTCACGGGCATTAATATAATCTGCTGCAATCTTCTCCCAGAGTTCGCGCCGTCTCATGAAAATATAAATCAACGACGAAGCTAACGATATATCAGGAGCCTTCATTTTTTCACGATCTGCAAGTTTCCTGAGTAACTCGCTGGCAAATGAGCCTTCATTAATATTATTCTGAGTCAATATCTTGAGAGCTGCTTCTATTCCCCGCAATTTAACGCCTCCTGGAGTTACGAAGCATTATTAATCTCACGAGCTGCAATAAACTCATCAAGGCCGCTGCTATATAAGTCCATGCCGCCGCAGTTAATACTTTCTTGGCTCCTGCGAGTTCCTGATTATTTAACGTGCGGGTCTGCTCAAGAAGTCTTAAAGCGCGTGAACTTGCATCGATCTCAACGGGAAGCGTTACCAGGTGAAATACAAGAGTCGCCGAGAATAATATAATCCCGATATTAACAAGAGACATCATTCCCGCAATTAAGCCTATCATGAAAAGGGGCATTGATGCACTCGAAGCAAGATTAACGACAGGGACAATACTATTTCTGAATATTAACGGCGTATAGGCTTCATTATGCTGTATTGCGTGGCCGACCTCGTGAGCTGCTACTCCAATTGAAGCAATGCTGTTAGAGTTATAAACGCTGTCTGATAAATTAAGAGTCTTATTCTGCGGGTTATAGTGATCCGTGAGATTTCCTGAAACGTGATTAATCGGCATGTTTCCCATTCCGTAGAGAGTTAAGAGCATTCTTGCAACACTGTCCGCTGTAACATTGCTTCTTGCTGCTATCCTGCTGTACTCGCTGAATGTAGAGCTGACTTTATGCTGAGCCCACATTGATAATAATAACGCCGGTATGAGTATTAATATACTAGAGTCAAGACCGTAGCCTAACATGATAGAAAATTTCTCCTCCTGAATTTAAATATATTTAATCTACAAATTCAAATTCAGAGTATAACACAGCGATTAATTTTAGTGATTAGTGATTATTGCGGTTAATTTTATTAACTTGAATGGAGGCGGCACCCAGACTCGAACTGGGGGTAAAGGAT
>JAFSJJ010000022.1 GCA_017439345.1 Synergistaceae bacterium | reverse complement strand
CAAGACAAGACAAGACAAGACAAGCTATAACTTTACTCATTTATAACAATCTTCACAATCATAAAATTCAATCAGAGGCAGCAGCATGAAAATAATTACGTTCGATGATATTGCTGCCTTGAGGATAAATCCTGCTGTGTGTTATAACTGGGTTGAACACGTCATCAAGAATAAAGAACTCGCCCTATTGCCGCCCAAGATCAGCATGAAACCTTTCCCGTCAGAAAAAATATTCTGTAATGTCATGCCGTGTGTAATTCCCGGTGAAATTTCCCCTCTTGGCTTTAGTGTCGGAGGAGTCAAAATAGTAACAAGATACCCTCAAAGACAGCCTGCACTGGACAGCAAATTATTCTTGTTCAACGCTGATACAGGCGAAAATCTGGCACTCATCGATGCAAATTTCATTACAGCAATGAGAACAGGGGCGGTCGCTGCTCACTCGATAAAGTTATTTGCCCGTCATGATTATAATAATCTTGCAATAATGGGACTCGGCAACACGGCAAGGGCAGTTGTTCAGATCCTTGCAGAAATAGAGAAAGAGTCATGGCGGGAAATAAATATAAAGCTGCTGGAGTATAAATCACAGGAAATATTATTTACCGAACGCTTCAAGAATTACAGCAATCTCAAATTTGAATATGCCTCGAGTCCTGAAGCATTAATTCAAGACTCTGATGTAATTTTATCTGCCGTAACTTATGCTGCAAAAGATTTCTGTCCGGACAATAATTATTTCAAAGAAGGAGTGCTTGTAGTTCCTGTTCATACTTTGGGATTTACGAACTGTGATTTATTCTTTGACAAGATTTATGCTGATGATACAGGACACGTGAGACATTTTAAGAATTTCGCTAAGTTCAAATTTTTCTCGGAAGTCTGTGAAGTTGTGAACAAAAACTCCCCCGGCCGAGAGAATGATAGGGAGAGAATACTTGTTTACAACATAGGGATTTCGCTTCATGATATTTACTTCGCTGCGAACATATATAAACTTTGCGATTCAAGCATGAGCATAAACTTTCATGAACCTGATGCTAAATTCTGGCTGTAAATTCTTCTCTCAAGGCATTGAGCAGAATATCATTATCTCTGTGATCACGTATCGCAAGCCTTATGTAATTACCGCCTGTTTTACCCGACAAGTTCTTGATTAATATATTATGTCCGCTAAGCAGTCTCTTTACCAGTTCGCCTGATGTGAGGCTGCTTTCATGTTTTATTTCTGCCATGACAAAATTTGCCTGCGAAGGGAGAACCCTCAAGCCGTTAATTGACTCAAGTGCTTTGATAAAATATTCTCTCTCAGAACGGAAATTAACGAGAGCAGAATTATAATCATTCCTGTATTTCTCGAATATCTGCATGAAGAACTCTGCAAATGAATTTATGTTCCAGATAGCTACGTCCTTCTTGATTGACGAGATTATTTCTTTATCTCCTGAAGCAAGGACTCCGAGCCTCAAGCCGGGCACTCCATAAGATTTAGAAATGCTCTTGACTATAAATAAATTCGGATTAGAGTCCAAAATTTGCTGCTTTATCATTGAGTTGTCAGGTTCGTCCGAGAAGTCCGCAAAACTTTCATCGAGAATTAACCTGCATTTATTCTCTGCTGACCATGCAATTAATTTTAATATTCCAGTCTTGTCTATATAATTGCCTGAAGGGTTATCGGGATTAACAATAATCAAGCTGCTTATATCTTTATCACCAAAGAAATTTATAACGTCATCGGCACTGTATTTATAATTTAAGCTCGAAGAATCAAATATTACAGATTCATTTTCACTATATCTATTCGGATATTCTTCAAACGTTGGACGTATAAAGCCTGTACGACCTGTGATTATATTTTCCATGAGAGATTTAATTAACTCTGCTGCACCGTTGCCTGGTATTATATTTTCTTTGCGAACCTTGAAATTTTTTGCTGCAAGAAGTGCATTAACTTCCATTCCGCTGGGGTAATTTTCGAGAAGCGAGTCAAAGTTTGCCCTTATCTCGTCCTTGAGTCTCTCTGGAGGGAAAAAAGGATTTACCAGATAACAGAAATCAAGCATTCCGGGATAACGCCAATAACCTCCGAATCTACGCTCAAATAATTTTACTTTCTCATCTTCGTCCGGCATAAATATAGACTCTGCGATATTTAAATCCTGAATATTATCGATCTCGTACCATTTCTGGCCGTTAAGAGGCTTTGCTTCTATTTCAGGGTCATCGAGCATTGTGATAATCCTCAAGACCTGTTCATAATATTCATTTTGACCGAGTGCTGCCTGATATGCCTTCAAGAACGGAACGTAATGGGTCTGTGAAAAGTGTCTGCTGAACTTGTAAATATTTACTGTCTTATAATATTCGCGAATTTCATTGAACTTAAACTTTTTGCCGGGAACAAACGCTTCAATCCCCCCCCCCCCGTTGTAGATAATTTTACGCATGTTCCATCCATCCATGACTCATATTTATCTACAAGAGCAAGGGTCTCTCTAGGATCATCGAGCAATGCATCAAGGACAGAGTCTTCAAAGATTAAATCAGACTCAAGCAGCAAAGTATCTTCTTCGCACAGCCAATCAGCGGCAAGGGCAAGAGAATATATATTATTAGTCTTGTCATACACAGGGTTATTTATATATATAATCTTAGTGTCGATTTTCAGAGTCGAAATATAATCAATGAGTTTCCTGCCTTCATAGCCTGTTACTATAATTATTCTTGAAAGATTTATTTTATCGAGCTGCCCTAACATCCTTGATATTAACGTTACGCCGTTGACTTTGACCATACACTTTGTGTTATTGCTGGTGAGTTCGCCTAAACGTTTTCCCATTCCCGCAGCTAAAATCACAGCCTGCATAAATATATCACCTCGTAATAATAAAATAATATAAAAGCAGATCCCGTTTCAATCACAAGACCTGCCTGTAATTAATCAAATAATTCGCTGATTGGCTCCTCATTGTGAACGCGCTTTATAGCCTCCGCAAACGATGGAGCTAACGAGAGCTGCAATATTCTGTCAGATTTCTTCTCTTCCGGAATTGGTATAGTGTCCGAAAATACTAATTTCTCGATCCCGGATTCATTAATTCTGTCCATCGCAGGCCCCGATAACACAGCATGAGTCGCACACGCAAATACCCTCTCGCAATTCCTCTCGAGTAAGCCTTGTGCAGCATGGCATATCGTCCCGGCTGTATCAATAATGTCATCGACTAAAATAGCTATTCGTCCCTGAATATTTCCTACTATGTCCATGACTTCAGAAACGTTTGCTACGTCATATGAACGCCTCTTATCGACTATTGCAATGTCAGTATCAAGCATCATCGCAAATTTTCTGGCTCGGGCAACTCCTCCTGCGTCAGGAGAGACTACAACGACCCGATTATCTTTGAGTTCACTGCTTAATAAATCTTTGAAGTACGCTGCTAATAATTTCATTCCCGTCAAGTGATCTACAGGAATATCAAAGAAGCCCTGAATCTGTCCAGTGTGAAGATCTGCTGTTATGACCCGGTCAATTCCTCCGTGTGTTAAGACGTTCGCTACAAGTTTTGCCGTGATTGGCTCTCTAGGCTTGGCCTTCCTGTCCTGCCTTGCATAACCGTAATAAGGAATAACAGCATTAACATAATGTGCTGAAGCTCTCTTTATCGCGTCTGCCATGATTAACAGCTGGAATAAATTTTCATTTGCAGGAGTACACGTCGGCTGAATTATAAATACGTCCGCTCCCCTTACGCTTTCATCGAGAGAAATCCCTATTTCACCGTCAGAAAATCTGTAGTGCCTTATTTTCGCTAACGGAATATTTAATTCTCTGCTGATTCTCTCGGCAAATTCAGGATGTGCTGTGCCGGAAAATATTTTAATGCCGTTTCCTCTGGACATGCTATTTATCTCCTTCCGGTTGTGAAGTTGAAGTTTGTTTGTGAAGATTGCGTCTTAATACCCAGTTCTCTATATTTATCTGCCTCGCCCGGCCTACTCCGAGCGCATTTTCTGGAACTCTTTGCGTTATAACTGAACCTGCTGCTGTGGCTGAGTTACTCTCGACTTCTACAGGTGCTACAAGCATAGTATCAGAGCCAATGAAGCAATTATCGCCGACTCTTGTGTGATTCTTTTTGCTGCCGTCATAGTTGCATGTTATGCTGCCTGCTCCGATATTGACGTTACTGCCTAAATCTGCATCGCCCATGTATGACAAGTGCGGAACTTTGGAATTTTCGCCGATGTGGGAATTCTTTAACTCTACGAATTTCCCTGCAAATGAGTTATTCTCCAAGCATGAATTATCACGGATATAACAGAACGGCCCGGCTTGAGCATTATCTTTGAGTTCACTATTCTCGATAAAGACATATGCAGTTAATTTCACGTTACGGCCAAGAACTGCGTTATTCAAGATTGAACCTGAGCCGATATAACTCCCTTCGTTAATTATGCTCGTCCCAAATATTTGAACGTTAGGCATAATCACTACATCAGGAGCAAGAATTACTTCTGAGCCTATATACACGCTGTTAATATCAAGAATTCTGACTCCTTCATTGAGCCATCTGTTGATTATCTTATCGCGCATTACCCTTGAGACTTCCGCAAGTTCACGCTGATTATTTACTCCCTGCATCTCTTCTTCGGGCATGGTGAAAGCTCCGGTATTAAAACCCTGAGAGTTCATGAGGGCTAGTGCGTCAGTTAAATAATATTCTTTCTGGGCATTATGATTAGTGATTAAGTCTATTACGCTCTCAAGTGCCTTGACTCTGAATGCATAACAGCCTGCGTTGACTTCTCGAATCTTTATTTGTTCAAGTGTTGCATCTTTGAATTCGATAATGCTTACGTGATTATTCTCACGGATTATGCGTCCATATGCTCCTGGGTTAGCTGCGTTGAAAGTTATAACAGTGCAGTCGTGCTGATTGCAGCAAGAAATTAACTCTTTGAGGCTTTCCGGGGTCATCATGGGCAAGTCTCCGTTCAAGACTATTAAATTCTCGTAAGACTGCCACCATTCACGGGCGCATTTAACTGCGTGGCCTGTTCCTAATTGATTATGCTGCCATAATATTTTTACTCCGGGAAATGCTTTATTGACGTGTGAAGCTACCTGTTCACCTCCTGAACCTACAAGGACACCGATATTTTCGGGACTGATTCCGACTGATAAAATATTCTTGATGACATAATCTATAATCGGACGATCTAAAACAGGCTGTAAAACTTTAGGGGTTGCGCTCTTCATTCGAGTGCCTTTACCTGCTGCCATTACGAGAACGCAAAGATTATCTAATATTTTCGATCACCTCTAAAAGCTCGTGTGGCTGGGGTGGATGGATTCGAACCATCATTTTAGGATCCAAAGTCCTGCGTCCTGCCATTGGACTACACCCCAACGGAACAACAAGCTAAATTATTGCCCAAAAATTTTTTTACGTCAAGTTTACGCCATAAAATCGCGATTATTACTGGGAAGATTATCTACACGAGTCTCAGGCAGTTCCGGTACTTCAGGCTTTGACTCTGACTCTGACTCTGAGTCTTCACTCATGAGCTTTGCAAATTCCTCTGCGTCTAACACTTCGCGTTCGAGTAATACACCTGCAATCTTGTCGAGTAATTTTCTGTGTTCTGTTAATATCTCCTTCGCAGTCTCATAGCACGAGTCAATTATCGCCTTGACTTCTTTATCAATCGCAAATGCTATTTCCTCGCTGTAATTTCTATCCTCTGAAATATCACGTCCCAAGAAAATTTCTTCGCGTTTGTTGCCGAGTTTCACGAGTCCAAGTTTGTCGCTCATTCCTAACTGAGTCACCATCTGGCGCGCTGTCTGAGTAGCTCGTTCTAAGTCATTTGCTGCACCGCTGGTTACGTCATTGAATACGATTTCTTCACTGACTCTGCCGCTGAGTAAAATAGCTATTCGATTCATTAACTCAGATTTTGACATCAAGAATCTATCTTCTTCGGGTAATTGCAACGTGTAGCCTAATGCTGCGTGGCCTCTGGGAATAATCGAAATCTTGTGAACTGGGTCTGAACCGGGCAGAACTTTCGCAACTATCGCATGTCCTGTTTCATGATACGCAATAATTTTTTTCTCGTGGTCATTGATTAGCCTGCTCTTACGCTCCGGGCCTGCCATGACTCGCTCGATGCCTTCTTCAAGCTCCTCCATGCCGATTTTGTCCTTATTATGACGTGCTGAGAGTAAAGCCGCTTCGTTGACTAGATTCGCTAAGTCTGCTCCGACCATTCCGGGAGTTCGTCTCGCAAGAATGCTTACATCAACATCATCTGCAAATTTCTTCTCTTTCATGTGGACCTTGAGAATATCCTCACGTCCCTTAACATCAGGTCTGTCAACTGTTATGTGTCTGTCAAAGCGTCCGGGTCTTAACAATGCAGGGTCTAATATATCAGGTCTGTTAGTCGCTGCGATTAGAATAGTGCTGCTTGAATCATCGAAGCCGTCAAGTTCGACTAATAATTGATTCAAAGTCTGTTCGCGTTCATCGTGTCCGCCTCCGAGACCTGCGCCCCTGTGCCTGCCTACTGCGTCCATCTCGTCAATGAAGATTATACAAGGCTGATACTTTCTTGACTGCTCGAATAAATCTCTGACTCTGGCTGCTCCGACTCCGACAAACATTTCAACAAAGTCCGAACCTGATACGCTGAAAAACGGCACATCTGCTTCACCTGCTGCTGCTCTGGCTAATAAAGTCTTTCCGGTGCCGGGAGGTCCTACAAGCAATACACCTCGTGGAACTCTTGCGCCTAACTTTCTGAATTTCTCGGGATCCTTCAAAAAGTGAATGACTTCTTGAAGCTCTTCTTTTGACTCTTCACAGCCTGCAACATCATTGAACGTAACTTTTGGCTTGTTATCGAGAAATAATTTCGCCTTGCTCCGTCCAAATGACATTATGCGACCGCCTCCGCCCTGCATGTTGTACAGGAAGTAGACCCACACTCCGATTAATAATAACGTAGGGAATAATGAAGTCATTAGAGTCATCAGCCAAGTATTTTTCTGTGGAGCTTCAATAGTTACTATGCTGCCCTTAGCCGAAGCCTTATCTGCCAAACCTGAGACATCAAGCCCGTACGTCAAAAATCTCTGTCCGTTGTGCAATTCTCCCTGCAATACTGCTGAAGTCGATTCGCCCTGAACTGTATTATTTCTGATCTGAAGTATCCTGATGTGTCCTGCCTCAAGCTCCGTGAGAAACTGGCTGTAACTTATTTCATCATATTGCTTCTGGACTTCTTCGGGCGTTAAGAACATGTTCACCATTGTAACAACGACTAGAACGAGTACAAGATAAAGCCCAAGATTTTTTATGATCTTACCCAAAATAAAATATGCCTCCGATTCAAATTCAAGTTATTTTATTTAATGAACAACAACGATTATAACAGAGCCTTGAATTTGACATATAGAGCTTTAACTGATTTTGATTCGTGATAAAATATTTCTTGTTAAAGGCAGAGCTTTGATTTTTTTGAATGATATTCTGAATTACTAATACATTTACTAATACAGAAAGATCTATTTCATTCGCTCATCATGAAGACTTACTGAGAAAAATTTTTTATTAACTCATGCAATTATTTTCACGTCATCAGCTTAAACACTCTTCACGCTCCGAGAAAAATTACGCGCTCATAACACTAACTCATTTTATTAACTCACGCAGATTATTTACGTTCAATGCTCTGATATAATTTCACAAATCATTAATCAGGAGATATATATTAATCATGAATAATAATAACTTTTACGAAGCATTAGAACTCTCTCTTAACGACTGGAAAACTTTATTTGCAAACTGGAACGAACCTTCCTTCAGAGCCGGCCAGGTCTGTCAATGGATCTACGCTAAGAAAGTATTCAACTATCACGACATGAGCAATTTATCTAAAGAGTTACGAACTAAATTAAGCGAAAATATTTTACTCACCATGCCAATAATGATTAAGCAGCAGAAATCTCAAGACGGAACGAAAAAATTTTTGTGGCAGCTCTCGGACGGCAACAGAATAGAGTCAGTTCTTCTCAATCACGGAGGACATAAAACAGCATGTATCTCTAGTCAAGTCGGCTGTCCTTTAGGGTGCGTGTTCTGCTATACCGGTGCTATGGGCTTCTCGAGAAATCTAACGCGTTCGGAAATATTAGGGCAGTTCTTGATGATGGAAAAAGTTAACGGCAGTGATATTAATAATATCGTCTTCATGGGAATGGGTGAGCCTTTACTCAACGAGAATAATATTTTTGCTGCTATACGTTCACTCAATGATAAAAATATGCGCAATCTTGGAGCCAGGCACATAACTATTTCGACTTCAGGAATAGTGCCGGGTATTGAAGACCTCGCTGACTTTGAAGTCCCGTTGAGATTATCGCTATCTCTTCATGCTCCGAATGACGCTTTACGAAATAAATTAATGCCTGTGAACAAGCAATATAATTTACAAAAATTAGTCAATGCTTTACGACACTACAAAGAACGTACAGGAGAACGAATTACTATAGAATATGCGTTGATAGATCGAGTTAATGACGCTCCCGAATACGCTTATGAGATGGCTGCACTTCTTGACGGACTTGAACCCTATATAAATTTAATTCCGTTTAACACTGTGCCTTCAAGACCTGATTTAAAGCGTTCAAGTGAATCAAGAATAAAAGAATTCTGCGCTGCTCTGGCTAGTCTCAAGATTGAATACGAACTCAGACGAGAAAAAGGTTCCGACATAATGGCTGCGTGCGGTCAACTGGCTTCAAGTAAATAACCGGGTCTTGATTTCGGCCCGGCTTTAATTCATTAACTTTATTCTTTGTCTGCTCCCTTTGCCATTCGATCCATTAAGATTGGCGATAACACTCCAAGTACGCATAACACTATTAACACCCAGCACACAGGAGTCGAGAATAATATAGAAGGGTCTCCGCCTGATAATAGCAACGAACGCCTCAGACCTTTTTCACCTATGGGGCCGAGTATTAACGCTAAGACTATCGCAGCATTATTCAAGCCAAATTTACGAGCTAACCAGCCTATTACTCCAAAGATCAGCATTATCACGACATCGACAAAATTTTGATGAATCGCAAATGAACCGACTACACATAATATAGTTACTGATGGAATTAATATAGCGTCCGACAATCTTGCAATGTGAGCAAATCCACGACAGCCTAATAATCCTATTCCAAGCATAAAGAACTGAATCAACACAAAGCCTGCAAAAAAAGTGTATGTCATTTTCGCGGTATCTCCGGCAAAAAGATTTGGCCCCGGTGTCAAGCCCTGAATGATTAAGCCTCCCATTAGGACAGCAGTAACGCTCTCGCCGGGAATTCCTAACGTCAGCATGGGAATTAACGAACCTCCTGTAACTGCATTGTTAGCTGCCTCACTCCCTGCAACTCCTTCATAACTGCCATGACCAAATAACTCTTTATGCTTCGAGAACTGACGCGCCGTGTTATATCCCATGAAACATGCTATTGAAGCTCCTGCTCCGGGTAATATGCCGATTAAGTTGCCTATTATCCATGAACGTCCGATAGTAGGGGCAATCTCTCTTAACTCTGAGCCTGTCAAAAGCATTTTATCTGTGAATTCCGCTGCTCTGGCTCTCTGCTTGATTTTAGCCTCTGCAAGTATTAAAGCCTGACTCATCGAGAACAAGCCTATCAATGCGCATGTTACGTTGATGCCTTCATATAATGACGCTTGGCCGAACATGAAGCGTTTTACTCCCTGCATGGGATCCATTCCTATTGTCGAGAGCAGGAGACCTAATGCACCGCTCATCAAGCCTTTAATCATTGACTTAGACGACACTCCGGCAATTATAGTAAGTCCGAATATCGACAGCCAGAAATATTCAGGTGAGCCGAACTTCATAGCTAACTGACCTAACACAGGAGCAAAGAAATATAATGATATGCATGATAATAAACCGCCAAAGAATGAAGCTATACACGCCGTACCTAATGCCTTGCCCGCCTGCCCCTTCAAAGTCATTTGATAGCCTTCGATAGCAGTCGCTGCACTCGCTGGAGTTCCGGGTGTGTGAATTAAGATTGCAGAGATCGAACCGCCGAATATCGCCCCGCAGTATATCGCCCCGAGCATAATCATTCCTGTTGACGCTTCCATTGAGAACGTCATGGGTAATAATAAAGCTACTCCCATTGCTGCAGAGAGACCGGGAAGACAGCCTATTATTATTCCTATCGTAACTCCTCCGGCCATAGCAAGTAAATTCACAGGATATAACGCGCTCACGAATCCTGAAGCCATTAGTGATAAAGTCTGACTCATGAGAACATCACCCCAGCAGGAAGTCTGACTTCAAGAAATAACGTAAACGCACAATAAACTAGAGCAATAATCACAAGTTCTGATAATATTATCTGCCAAAGTTTGACTCGTAAAAATAAAAGACTCGCGCTCATGAATAATATACTTGATACATAAAAGCCAAGATAAGGCATTGCAACTAAATAAATCACTATGAACGCTAATAACGTAAAGAACTGTGAAGGCACGAATTCTCGAAAGTCATCAAGTCCGCTTGAAACTCCCTCACGAATCGCAGAGATAATCATATTAATAACGTGAAGTGTAGTCAACCCGGCCAATAACGCAATAACGCATAACGGGTAAATCTGAGCAGCCTTAGGAAGCTGTAACGTCATATACAAGAAAAATGCGCATATCCCGTAAAATACGAGACATACGCCTATATCAGTTTTCTTCATGATATAAATTTTTTATTCCCAGAGCTTCGCAACTTCGTCCGTGCAGAATTGATACTGCTGATTAATTAACTTCGCCGTATCCTCTGAGTTCATGTACAGAGTCGTAACTCCTGCCTTCTTGGCTGCCTCGATGTATTCAGGACTCTCCATTGCCTTCTTGAACGCTGCCTCATAGAAAGCTATTACGTCTGAAGGAGTGCCTTTAGGTGCAACGATAGCCCTTGCGCTTCCGTACCACTTGTTATATAAGCCGAGTTCGCCGAGTGTGGGAGCGTCAGGAAAACTTGACATTCTGGACTCTGCAAAGACTCCCAAAACTTTAACTTCGCTTAACATCGCTGCAATGTCCGCTTCCTTCGCAACGCTGAAATCGACTTCACCCTGCCTCAATGCAAGTAACTGGTCAGCCGTCCCGCCGTAGGGTATTGCCATATAGTTAAAGCCTGCCGACTTAGCTAATAACTCTGCTCCGATGTGATTACTTGCCTTCATGCCGTTAGTTGAAGCCTTGAGCCTGCCGGGATTTTCCTTCGCGAACTTGATTAACTCTTCAAGAGTATTAAACTGTGAGCTTTTCGATACAAGTACTATTGCAGTCTCGTTGACATGGTTGCATATCGGGACAAAGTCATCAATCTTGTAGTCTCCTAACTGTTCGACTATGTTAGAGCATAGAGTAGGCAAATTCACAAAGCCTAAAGTGCAGCCGTCAGGTCTTGCCTGTGAGAGTGCTGTCCACCCGATTGAACCCGATCCGCCTTCAAGATTCTGAATTACGATTGTCTTTCCGATTGTCTCATTAGCAAACTTCGAGAGTACCCGCGCTGTGTTGTCTGTCCCGCTCCCTGCCTTGTAAGCTACTATGACAGTAACGTTTTTCGCAGGCTCCCAAGCAAATGCACTTGACGCAATGAACACTAACGCAAGAACCAGCAACAAGAATTTTTTCATGTGTGAATACCTCCTGATAAAAAATATTGCGCTAATTATAAAAAATCCCCCGCGATACTCACAGGGGAAAAAGTATTAATTCAGTATCTCAATCCGTATGAAGGGTAATAGACTCTTTGATCCGTAAGGCCTTCCTTCTGAGCTTCAAGAGCCTGTCTGCCTGCAAGTCCCATGTCCTGAGCCAATATCGATGTCAACACGTGAACTGCAAACATTGAGCCTATTAAACTGCTTCCGAACAGGGGCGAATGATCACTGACGTAAAAATGCATTCCTGAATACGAACATACAGGAGCAGCAGGACTGTCCGTTATTGACGCTATTGCAGTGTTTCTCTGAGAAATTTTCTCTACAGCTTCAGTTACTTCGATTACGTAGCTGGGTAACTCGCACACTATTAACATGTCATTAGCTCTAATGCCTCTAGACTGTTCGAGCAGTGAGAGTGAACCTCTGCGCATAAGGACGCTCTTAAGGCCTAACTCGCTGAAACGGGTATAGAGCCACTCTGCCGGAAGTGAAGATATTCCCCATCCCATGCAGTATATTACGTCAGACTTCTGTGCTGTCTTGCAAAATTCTGAAATACTTTCGCGGTTCATGTTCAGGTTCTTGCAGGTCTCTTCGATGTTAGCCTGTTCGAGTCTGCAAAGCTCTGAAGATGTATTATCTGCCTTGCCGTCAAGCTGAACACTTAATGAGGAGGGTATAACTTGAGTCATTAATTTATGCTTGAGAGTGTTCTTGAGGTCAGCATAACCTTCAAAGCCCAGCATTCTTGCGACCCGTACCAGTTGAGCGCGGGAGACAGATAACTTCTCCGCAGTCTCGCTGATAGAGTGAAAGGCGACCTCTGATGAATTAGCGAGGATATATTCAGCTACCCTTCGAGTCTTCGTAGGGAAGTGATTCAGTCTGCCTCTGATTCTTTCTTCTAAACGCTGTACGTCCATTTTATTATAATAACTTAGCCCCCTTATCAATCGAGTTTAGTGCAGCGAACGTAATTGACTCCGCTGCCCTTTGAGCTTCTGAGAGTGCCTTCAACGCTGACTGGTTCGCCGTCTGTCTTGTGAGATAAAGACTCTTTCAATGCATCGTCATAGACCCTGACAACGAGAAAATCACGCCTTGACCTGCCGTCCGATGATTGACTCTCCTGCTTGACTGCAAAGCGGATATATCTGCCTGTACCGTTTTCGCCTTCTGATTTAGCTTTGATAACGTGCATACCGCCTGAAAGTTTCACACTGTTCTCAAGAGTTCCTGACTCTGACTCTGACTCGTTAAGAGCTTCGACTTCCTGAACAGCAAGATATAATTCACCGCTTCCAATTGATGAATGCAAAACGCCTTTGACTCTGATGGGTGCATTCTCCTCAAGAGCCTTTAACTTCTCCTGTAACTCCGGCTCAAATGCCCTTGCGCTGAGAAAATCTTTGCGTGTAGTTCCGTCCGTCCAAGTGTTCTCGTGCCTGACTGAGAAAGCGAAATAATTATGATCCTTCTTTCTGTTCAGGTGGTGCAGCAGTCCTGAGAGCGTTACTTCATTTAAATAATTCATTGGCTATCAATCCTCCGTTATGAAAATGTGAAATAAATGATTAGAGATTCTACAACTTTGAAATAATAATTGCCTCGTTAAATGCTATAATCTTATGCACTATAATTTTTCCCATATTAAAAACTTATCACACTCGAAAGGAGAATTTTTTCATTATGATGGTTCAAGGTTCTATGCTTGTCGTAATTCTTGTGATAGCTATTATCTTAATGGTCTTGTTAATCTCTAAGCTCAAGTTTCACCCGTTCGCAGCTCTCTTTGCTGTAGCTCTTGCAATGGGTATAGCAGTCGGAATGCCTCCCGCAAAAGTTCTTGACACGATATTAAACGGTTTCGGAGGGACGTGCAGGGGAATCGGGGTTGTTATATTGCTCGGCACGATTATAGGGGCAATGCTTGAGAAGAGTGGTGCAGCTTTCACGATGGCTGACAGCGTCCTTCATGTTGTAGGTGAGAAGCGTCCTGCTCTGGCGATGAGTCTCATAGGCTGGGTTGTCTCTATACCTGTATTTTGTGATTCAGGTTTTGTTATTCTCTCATCGCTTAATAAATCACTTGCCCGGCGTTCAGGTGTCAGGTTGTCCGTGATGGCAATAGCTCTCTCAACGGGACTTTACGCGACTCATACTCTGGTACCTCCGACTCCGGGACCGATTGCAGCAGCTAATGAACTAGGGGCGGATTTGGGACTCGTCATAATGTGGGGCTGTGCAGTGTCGATTGTCTCAGTAATTGCAGGTTATATTTATGCTCTGATTGCGGGGTCAAGACTTCCTGTTGAGTTTGACTCTAACCCAGAGGCCGGCGAGTCCTACGAAGAGTTAAAGGCCAAGTACGGGACTCTGCCCAGTGCGTTCAAGTCATTTGCTCCGATTCTGATACCGTTAATATTGATTGGACTCAGTTCGTTTATAAGCTACCCTTCAACACTTGCGAAAATAGGCGGTAAAGAGTCAATGTTATTTATCACAGCAAGTTTTCTCGGTAATCCTGTAATAGCTCTCTCGATCGGAGTGATATTATGCTTCTTCCTTGCGCCTCTGTCAGAAGAAGTAACTAACGGATGGATAGGCTCAGGAGTCAAAGAAGGAGCAAACATCATCATGATAACGGCAGCCGGCGGAGGACTCGGGGCAGTCATAGCAGCTTCAGGAGTAGGGAATTATATCGGTCAAGCGTTATCGTCCTATAATTTCGGGATATTCCTTCCGTTTATCATCGCAGCAGCATTGAAGACGGCTCAAGGGTCATCAACCGTAGCGATCGTAACGACAGCTCAGATAATCGCGCCTATGTTAGCCCCGCTTGGACTTGGTGAACCTATGGGAGCAGTGTTAGCGACTCTTGCAATAGGGAGCGGTGCTATGGTCGTATCACATGCAAATGATTCTTATTTCTGGGTAGTAACGCAGTTCTCTGACATGGACTTAACGACGGCGTATAAGGCTCAGACGGTTGCAACGTTCATTCAAGGAGTTGTAGCAGTGTTAGCGATTTACGGAATTTCACTCTACGTGCTGTAATTATTAACGGGTTATCAAAATTTTTGTAAGTGTGGGTCTTTGTGAGCAGCGCATTGACTCACATTTTTTATATTAGTAATTGTTCTGTGAGTGAAATATTTTCGTGAAAGTCTGCAAGTAATATTTCCCCGCTGTTATCCCGTGAAGGGTTTACGCGTTATTTTTTATATATCTGTGATAATATAGCGCAATAACTCAAGGAGGCATTAATCATTATGAACATTCCGTTAAATATATTTCGCGAATATGATATAAGAGGCAATGCAGATAAAGAACTCACGGACGATATAGCAAAGGCAATAGGTCAGGCTTACGGTTCATGGCTTGTTCGTTCTGAAGTGAAATCAAGTGTTGCAGTAGGAGGGGACGCAAGACTTTCGACACCTAGAATCAAGAATGCAATCACAGAAGGCATATTATCTACAGGTCTTGACGTTATCGATATAGGACTCGTTACGACACCGATTCTATACTGGAGCTTAATCAAATTCGGACTTCAGGGCGGAGTCATGATTACAGGTTCGCATAATCCTCCTGACATGAACGGAGTCAAATTATGCTTCGAACACGGGACACTTTACGGCTCTGACGTTAAGAACATCGGGAAGATCGCTCAATCAGGAAATTTTGAATCAGGCCACGGCAGATTAACTCACGCAGATATTAACGATGATTATATAAATATGCTTGTATCGAAATTCATATTACCGTTCAATAAGAGATTTAAACTCGTGATAGACTCAGGCAACGGAGCAGCAGGAGTTACAGCAAGAAAATATTTTGAGTCGTTAGGCTGTGAAGTGATTTCCTTATTCGATGAACCTGACGGAAATTTTCCCAATCATCACCCAGACCCTCAGAAAAAAGAAAACTTGCAGCAGTTAATCTCGTGCGTTAAGTCCGAACACGCTGATTTAGGCATAGCATTTGACGGAGATGCTGACAGAATCGGAGTCGTAGATGACAAAGGAAGCGTTATAACAGGAGACAGACTCATGACTCTATACTGGAAAGAAATTTTGCAGGATAACCCCGGCGCGGTCGTCATAGTTGAGCCTAAGTGCAGTATGGTACTTCCGGAGTTCGCGGAGAAGCACGGGGGCAAAGTCTTATACTGGAAGTCGGGACACTCGTTAATCAAGGCTAAAATGCGTGAAATAGGTGCGTTGTTTGCAGGAGAATATTCAGGTCATATGTTCTTCGCTGATGAGTTTTTCGGTCATGATGACTCGTTCTATGCTGCCGGGAGATTACTGCGAATCATGTCGGACGAAGATAAAGCCTTATCGCGATTAATGCTATCGATACCTGAATACAAAGCCACTGAAGAGATCAGAATTCCATGCAGTGATGACTCAAAATTTGCTGTAATCGAACACATTAGCACCCGTGCTCAGGAGAAATATAAATGCAGCACAGTTGACGGAGTCAGAATACTTTATCCGGATGGCTGGGGATTAATCAGAGCGTCGAACACTCAGCCGGTTATAGTCGTCAGGTGCGAGGGGAAGACTCAAGAGGCTCTTGACTTCATCATGAACGATATTAAAGAACGTGTCATATCTGAAGGATTACCGGACTTTACATGGACTTTCTAAGAGCAGCAACTACGGAGGCAAGACCTCAATATAAAGTTATTCTTTACCCTGAGAACGGAGTTGCTTTATCTGTTAAGTCTCACACTGAGCTTGAAATAGGTTTCGGCAACGGTGAATTCACTGTTCAATATGCAAGGCTTCACCCTGATATATTGCTCTATGGTCTGGAAATATCGCAAGCGTGTGTTCTGAGGTGTGCTCGGCGTTCTGAAGGTCTCGATAACTTGAGAATTATTAACACTGATGCAAGATATATGCTCAAAGAGTTATTTGCAGATGAGACTCTGACTCGAATTATAATGCAGTTCCCTTGTCCATGGTCAGGAAGTTCGAACGCTCATAGGAGGGTTACGGCGAAAGATTTTGCAGGTTCGTTAGCAGCGGTGTTGAAAGTTGGCGGAGAGTTTTATTTTGTCTCAGATGATGAAGAGTACTCTCAAGAAGTCAAAAGCGTTCTGGGCAGTCATGAGGCACTTGAACTAGTTAGCTTCGAGATAAATCCGTCAAGAGAGATAACGACTAAGTACGAGCGCAAATGGTTAGAGCAGGGCAAGAATATTCACGTATTGAGATTTAAGAAGGTTAAGGCATTCACTATAGCAAGGCAGGTTATGGATCGGGGCATGCACATGAAGATTGATCGCAAAGTAAATTCGCAGAATATAGAGAGCTTGAAGAACGTAACAGGACGAAATCGCGATAATAAAACTTTCTGGAAGTTCGGAAGGTGCTTCACTGACGGGAAAACTTTTTTGCTAGAGACGTTGACCAGTGATGACGAGTTCGAGCAGAAATTTTATATCAATATATCACTCAGAGATGAAGGCTCATTGATAAGGCTTGACAGGACTGCAAACGCATTCTTGACTCCTGCTGTGAGGGCTTCCCTTGAGGACGTTTCACAGAGATTGAGTTCATGAAAGACGTTAGACCGACATCAAATAAAGTGTTGCTTGCGTTGTTTAATATTCTCGGTGATAAAGTCATAGACTCAAAATTTCTTGATTTATTCTCAGGAACGGGACGCGTAGGACTTGAGGCAATTAGACACGGTGCAAGTTCATGCGTCTTTGTTGAGAGCGTTAAATCTAGAGCAGACTCAATCAGGAAGCAAATCAATTCTGACACTGCAATAATACTATCGCTTGAAATCAGGCGTGCTTTATCATGGCTTGTGAAGCGCGGTATGAGATTTAATATTATCTTCGCCGATCCTCCGTATAATTCAGGCTGGGGAGAAGTCTTAACAAGTCTTGCTAATCTTGAGGATATATTTGATGATGACGCTTTATTGATAATCGAACACTCAATCAGAGAGAAAATTAATTCTCATAACCTGCAAATAGTCTTAATCAAAGAGTACGGCGAGACATGCTTAACGTTCATGAAAAAGGAGTAAATTATAATCTTGAAATCAATCACCAGAGAAGTAATCGCTAATATAATTCCTGCTATAGTTGTTGAAATAATGCTGTTAATATACAACTTGGCCGACACGTTCTTTATTGCTCAGACAGGCGACCCGTTTCAAATTGCAGCAGTCTCGTTAGCAGGCCCCGTATTTCTTGTATTAATCTCGGTAGGAATTGCATTCATGATAGGCGCAATGTCGTTTATATCCCGAACGCTCGGAGCAGGTAATAATGAACGTGCGGATAATATAGCTTCGTTTTGTGTATGGGCAAGTTTCGGAACTGGAATAATCTTAGCAGTGATATTCATGATGTTCCTGAAAAAATTTTTGATTCTAATCGGAGCAAGTCCTGATACGTTCGATTTTGCATATAATTACTCGTCAATAGTGTTAATAGCAGTACCGTTTGCACTGTTCAGCATGACTTCAGGAGGAATAATGCGCGCCGAGAACAACGCTTCAGGGGCAATGAAGGGCCAGATATTCGGGAACATGTTAAACGTAATTCTTGACCCTGTAATGATTTTGTATTTCAATCTCGGAATAACGGGAGCAGCAATAGCAACTACAATCAGTATAATAGCAGGTTCGGTTTATTACGCAGGTTATTTTCTCACTGGAAAATCATCTTTAAGCGTCAACATTAAGAACTTCAGGCTTAACAACGGCATAGCACTAGGAGTGTTAGCAATCGGTATACCTGCATCTCTTGATCCGTTATTGATGAGCGTATCTCAAATGTTCGTGAATTCCATGATGTCGGCTTATGGAGATATGGCGTTGGCAGCAGCAGGGGTTGCGATGAAGATTAACCAGATTGCGGGCTTGATAGCTATGGGTTCAGGTCAGGGAGTCCAGCCGTTACTTGGCTTCTGTGTAGGAGCAGAGACTTGGGAAAAATATAGATCAATGTTGAAATTTGCATTGAAGTTCACTGTTTCAGTCAGTCTTGTGTTAGTTGCATTATGTTTTATCTTTACGCCTCAGATAGTGAGCACGTTTCTTGATGAGCCTCAAGCATTTAATTACTCAGTAGACTTCACGAGAATATTATTAACGACAGCAATAGCCTTCGGGATATTCTTTATATTCGTGAATGCGCTTCAGGCAATGGGAGCAGCTAGGGCATCGTTAATCTTGAGCATTTGCCGTCAGTGTGTGTTCTATGTGCCTTCAATGTTCGTGTTGAATTATTTTTTCGGAGCATACGGACTTATATGGGCGTTGCCTTCAGCGGAGATAATTTCTCTTGTTCAGACGTACTTGATTTACGGCAGAATTATATTTAATCCAAATTTATACTCGGAGTGATTTATCATCATGAAAATACGCGCAGTATATCCCGGCTCATTTGACCCGATTACTAACGGACATATTTACATCGCACAGAGGGCAGCAGCAATCTTTGATGAAGTTATCGTGAGCATATTAATAAATGAACGCAAGCAAGGCTCATTCAGTGTCAATGAACGTTTGGACATGGCAAGAGCTTCACTGAGTCACGTTAAGAATATCCGCGTTGACAGCTTTAACGGCTTATTAGTCGATTACGTCCGGCAGAATAAAGCAAGCGTCATAATCAGGGGACTTCGTGCGATGTCTGATTTTGAGTACGAGTTTCAGATGGCCTTAATGAACCGCAAGTTAGCTCCTGAGATAGAGACGTTCTTTATAGTTACTGACTCGAAATATTCATATGTGTCAAGTTCAAGCATTCGTGAAATCTTTCATTTTGGTGGTACAGTCAGAGATTTCGTGCCTGATGTAGTGTTTAACAAGTTAAGGGAGCGTTATAACTCAAATCCCTAGAATCATTCGCTTCTTGATTGCAAATTCTTCTTGAGTGATTATGCCCCTGTCTAATAAATTCTTGAGCTTCACGAGTTCTGCTGTGTAGTCATTATTATTATTGCCTGAAGGTGCGCTGTAATTTTCTCTTGCTTCGTTAATCATTCGGATCCATTCTCTGCCCCCGTAGACAACGAATCTGTGTTTGTGGTCGCCTTCGTAAATTGCAATATGCTGGCTGAAGAATAAATTTAGTTCCTGATTAGTGCTTGTTATATCGAGTAAGTTAATCTTCACTTCCTTCTTTGACTGAAAGACTTTGTGCGAGGTGAAATACAAATTAGATTTCGTGAGTAACAATTTGCCTCCGACCCCGATAAACTGGCTGGTGTAGTAATTAGCAAGTCCCAGCCTTAACGGGATTTCCCCCTTGCCGAGTAACGAGCCGTAGACGTAAATGCCCGGTGAACTTGAAGAGTTATTGCTCATCTCATGAATTATATTTTCAGGTATATTGAATTCTTTATCATTGCTTTCACTGTTCATGAAGATAAAGCTTCCGCAGTATTCGCACTTGTATTGAGCCGGATTGTAGTCAGCACCGCAATTGGGACATTGTAAAGTCTTCATGTTTATATTATTAGCCTCCTGTGTTATATAATCGCGCTTGAGGTGATTATTATACATGAATAAATTTTTAGACCGTGCAGGAAAATATAAAGCATTAAGTTATCTCTCATGTATTCTTGCAGGGTTGAGCGCATTAATTATTATAATATCGTTCTGGTATATCTGGAAAATATTAATCTGCGTCATTCTCAGTGAAGAGAAACAAAATATTTTGCACTGCGGGACGCTTGCATTCATATTCACACTCGGTTCAATAGTGCTTTATACAATCGGGTTAATATGCTCTTACAAAGCTGCATTGAGAATAACATCAAGTCTGCGTTCTGATTTAAATAATAATGAGTCATTCAATGAGCCTCTAAGAATTATCATGAATTATCTAGCCTATAACCTGCCTGAAAAGTATGCTGTAATGTCTTTATCGCTGGGACTGGTGCTTTTATTATTTTATAATCATTGGCTCTTGGCTTTAACTGCGATTGCTCCGTTGATATTTGGCTTTATCGTGATGGCTATGATTTCGGGTTCGTCAATGAGAATGAAGCTCTCTGAGTATCACAAGGCTTTTATCTCGATGTCCAAAGACGCAGCGGAATATGTTCGAGGCTCTAAAAGTGATAAGACATTCAAGACGTTCGCGCATTCAATAGAAATTTATGATACATGGTCGACTGCATACGTGAATGAACTGCGCCTGCCGATGACTGCATTTACTTTAGCTGTTAATAGTTCTTTATTATGTCTTGTTCTTGCAGGAATATTTACAGGACTTAAGGCCGGAATATCTAGGGAGTTCATGATAAATTTTGTGTTGGCAGTGATGACAGCTCCGTTAATATCGTTGAGTCTAATGCGTATAATCAGGCAGAATGATAATGCAAGAATAGCAGCTGACTCTCTGAGAAAAATTAATGAAGTCTTGAAGGGAGAATAATTAAATGCTTTCAGAACAGAGACTCATAAAGTTATTAATAGCTTCGTTATCATGTTCGTTTCAGAATTTTGCGTTAATGCTTCAGGCCGGGTTAGCCTACTCTTTCATAATGTATATGCTTGTTGCGTATGTTTCCGGGTTCAAGTTCACTGACTCTAAATCATTATATTATCTTGGAGCGTGCCTGGTGTGTGCAATGCTGTTGTTATTAGCTTCATGGTTTCAGTATAATGCATCGTTCGCAGGTTCATATAAAGAGTCAAATATTCTCCGTGTAATTCTTGCTGATAAAGTCCGGAAATTACCGCCTTCATTCGTAAAAGCTAATTCACAGGAAATAATTTCAGCGTTGACGAAAGACTGTGCTTCACTTGAGACGATTCAGACTCACTTTACGGCACCTTTTATAGGCTCAGTGATATTCACAGCGTTTATGTCTCTTGCACTGCTCTATACAAATTTCATAATGGCTCTTGCGGTCTTATGGGTTGTACCTGTTTCATTCGGGATAATATATTTTCTTGTGAAATATAATCTGCGTTCGGAGTTACTGAGGGAAATTCTTGCACTCTCATCACGATTAATCCTGCGTCTAGGTCTTGTAACATGTGCATTGACAGGAGCATTATTATTCTCTCAAGGCAAACTTGCAGCCAACATATTATTATTATTCGTAATCACAGCTTCGAGGCTCTATGATCCGTTAGAAATTGCGTTAAATAATCTTTCAGGAGTACTTGCAGCCAGACCGGCAGTGAACTACCCCCGCTTATAGAAGCGGGGGCTTCCTAATTCTGCGAGGTTGCGACACTCATCTTGCGACTCATGCCGTCTTACATCCTCTCCAAAGGCGTTGATTCCCTGCGTTCCACAGGTATTATGTTTAGCCAACAAT
>JAFSJJ010000021.1 GCA_017439345.1 Synergistaceae bacterium | reverse complement strand
TAAAATTTCCAGTAAACTTTTCTCTATTTGAGAATTTATAACTTTTCTCCTATACTTGACACACCATACTATATGATATTGTATAGAATATATGTAGCCTCTTCCATGATGTACTTCCATTCTCTCACCTCGTAAATATTATAACATATGTATGAGAAAGGGGAAGAGAAAATATAAGTAAAAATATAAAAAATAAAATTTATAGCTGCCTAACTCACGACTAAAGTCGCGAGAATGCGGCAGCTTTTCTTCAAAATTTAGGTCAAGACTTAACGCGCAGTATATATTTTCATGAAATAGTTCATTGGCTGAGGTTAATGACCTACAAAATTAATCGTGATGAACGCACGGCAGCTTTATTCTATGCAGGAATGCTCACTGTCATCAGCGATGTAATAAAAATGTACGGAGATGATTAATTAACATGAAACATAAAAAATATCTTGCAATATTTGACCTTGACGGTACTCTTTTCGATACTTCGGACGTAAATTATTTTTCATACAGGAAAGCACTAAGTTTCTACGGCATAAATCTTGACAGAGATTATTTCGTTAATAACTGCGCAGGCAGACATTATAAAGAATTTCTCCCTGTAATTGCCGGCGGTGAGACTGACATTGAAAATATTCATAGCCTCAAGAAAGAAGCCTACATCGATTATATTAATAAAACGCGGGTAAATACTCATTTGTTTGCGATAATAAATTTAATCAGGGAGATTTATAATATTGCTCTGGTTACAACAGCATCAAGAAAAAATTCACTTGAGATATTAAAATTTTTCGGTTATGAAGATTTATTTGACTTAATTATTACTCAGGAGGACGTAGAAAACATGAAACCGTCTCCGGAGGGGTTTATACTGGCAATGAAATATTTTGATACAGACGGCGGACATACTATAATTTTTGAGGACTCTGCGCCCGGAATCGAGGCAGCTAATTTAACAGGAGCTTCTGTGTTTATTATCAATAAATTTTAACAGTTTTAACAATTTGTAACAATTTTCAAAAATGCAAAAAATTTTTATTCAGGCAATAAACTTTTTTGGTATAAGCGGCATAGGATGGCTACTGGATTTTTGTATATATACATGTTTAGGATTTATATCCTGTAATCTCGTTCTTAATAACATAATAAGTTCATGGGCAGGAGTAACGTTTGCATTTGTAACAGCGACAAGAAAAATATTTCTCAAAAGAAGCAAAATTCCGCTGAAAATTAAGTACGCTGTTTATATTCTTTACCAGTTCATTATGATATATCTGATTTCTATACTGCTTTCAAATATAAATCATGTAATAGCTGATATTTTGAATCCGGATTTACCGCAAAGTCTCTCGTCTACTATCTCAAAAATATTTGTGACTCCTGTTACTATGATAATAAATTTTATAGTCATGAAAGCTGTCATTGAGAAAATATAAATTTAAAATTTTCCCTCTAAACTATTTCACGCTGATCTAATTTAGAGAGAATTTATTTATATTCGCTAATTTGCTCACGTCAAGAAACTAATCACACTGTTTGTATTAGTAATTGTATTAGTAACTTGCGATTTATCTCGTGAATTCAAAACTGCGGAATAACGTCAGGACTTCTTAATAATATAACACGCTCGCCCTGAGTTACAAGATTATACTGCTCACGTGCCAAATGTTCTATGCCTTCTTTTGTCTTGTAGAACTTCACCTTCTCTTGATAGTCCCTAACGTTATCACGCTTCTGCTTGAGTATCTCTTCACTCTTGCTGATTGACGCGCGGATCTGGGCTATCCTGTCAAGCTCGAATCTGTAATAGCTCACAGTAATAGCCAGAAGCACGACTATAATCACAATAAGAAATACTCTCTTAATCGAAGGCATAAGATATATTACATTCTTTCAGGCGCACTGACTCCGAGTAAATCAAGACATGTAGCAAGAACTATTTTTACAGCTCTGATTATATTTATTCGGCCGAGAGAAATTTTTTTATCAGGTTCGTCAAGTATTCGATTCGTGTTATAGAATGCGTGAAAGATTCCTGCGAGATTCAATACATAGCTCGTAACAGCCTGAGGAGCTCTCTCACTGGAAGCCTGCGAAATCTCTTCAGGGAACAATGCCAATGCATCGGCTAAATCTTTTGCGTTCTTGTCATCGAAAATTTCAGGCGGAATATATTCAGAGTCAAGACCCTCAAGAGAACCGCCCCTGTTCACGAACTCGCGTAACACTCCGGAAATTCTTGCATGTGCATATTGAATATAATACACAGGATTCTCACTCGTCTGCTTGTGAGCCACGTCAAGATCAAAGTCAAGAGGCGTATCACTTCTCTTAGTCAGGAAAAAGAATCTCGCTGCATCGACTCCTGTATCGTCAAGGACATCTCTAAGAGTAATAAATTCTCCTGCCCTGGTCGACATGTTGACGCTTTTGCCGCCGCGAATTAAATTAACGAGCTGTATTAACAACACTTCAAAATTTTCGGGGTCTCGTCCCATTGCCTTAATTGCTGCTTTGACTCGTGCTATATAACCGTGATGATCTGCTCCCCATACGTCTATGACTCTGTCGAATTTACGAGTTATAAATTTATTTCTGTGATAGGCAATATCTGAAGCAAAGTACGTAGGCACACCGTTAGCGCGGATTAATACCCTGTCTTTGTCGTCTCCGATTGTGTCTTCTGTCTTGAACCAGAGGGCACCGTCTGACTCATATGCAAAGCCTCTTGACTTCAAATCTTCCATTGCTGATTTAACGAGTCCGTTCTCATGCAAATAGCCTTCAGGGAAAAATTTATCGAAGCTGACTCTGAATCTCTCTAAGTCCGATTTAATGCCGTTCATGATCTTGTTTGCTGCGTAGTCCTTGAAGTAGTCTAAGCTCTCTTCACGGGGGACATCAAGAAATTTGCTGCCTTCGAGTTCAATTATTTCGCGTGCCAAGTCATAAATATATTCGCCCTTGTAGCCTGTCTCAGGGAAATTTGATTCACGTCCTAATAACTCAAAATATCTTGCCTGAGTAGATTTTCCCAAAGTTTGGATCTGCAAGCCTGAGTCATTAACGTAATATTCTCTCTGGACGTTCCAGCCTGTGAAAGCAAGTATTCTCGCAACTACATCACCGACTGCCGCCCCTCGACCATGACCAATGTGAAGAGGCCCTGTAGGATTTGCGCTGACGAACTCGACTTGAATATTTTTGCCTGATCCAAGATTGACTGAGCCGTAATCTCTGCCCTGCCTTAATACGTCTTGAATGACCTGCGAATAAAAATTATTGGACAAGAATATATTCACGAAGCCTGCGCCTGCAACTTCGATTTTATTAATGAATTCTGACTCAAGATTTGCTGTTATCTTTGCTGCTATGTCTCTGGGACTCGACTTCAAGAATCGAGCGAGTTTCAATGCTGCACTTGATGCCCTGTCGCCGTGTCCTGAGTCTCTTGGTCTCTCGAATTTAAATGCGTCTGCGTCTTCTGCTCCTGATGACTGAATTGCTTTGTTTAACGAATCATTCAGGCTTTGAACTGCAATATTTTCACCTTTCATGTTAAATACATCACCTTCTGAACGCATATTATCTCACAGGAATATTTCTTGCACCGAATGCGCGCCATTGATTCAACACTTTTTGCAGGATAATCATGTTATTTTCGCTCACTGATTGCAGATTAACTTCAAGTCTTGCCTGAGTCGTAAAACTTTTTCTGCGGCTTCTGCTCTCATCAGAATAATTAATTTTATCAGGCTCTCTTGCTGTCTTGCCTGATATTAACGCTTCTGTTGCCTTCTTGGGAAAATTTATAGTTATGTCTTGATCTACTATGAACGGAAATTTTATCTCAACGGGAGCTGCCTTAGTGCCTAATGCCCTCATCGCTGAAGGCTCGAAAAACGGCGGACGTGCCAGCCATCTGACTCCAGAACCTGAGATACCGGGCTTCTTGTCAAGGGTAAATGATATTATGGGAGTACCCTTTGAACTGGAATATTTTACGCTGTGATAGTTGCTCAGTCCCGGAAACAGTGAGAGCAGTGCACCCCTTAAGACTCCGTCTGAAGGCTTCGAGTCACTGCCCAGCATTAAGCCTGCCCATGCCCCCCTGAGGATGACTCGTATATTGCCGCTCAACATACCGTTGTCATCGAGATTGAGATTCATAATTGCAGAGAGTTTATTATCACTTGACTTTGACGCAGGGATTCTCCTGTTGATTATTATTCCGTTCTCAAATCCGTAAATTTTTGCTCCGGCGAGTAATTTCGAGTCTATCATGTCGTGAAAAGTTGTATCGTTTCTTTTCTCTGAGAGTTCAAGCACAGGATCATCAAACATAGCAGCACACAGGGGCGTACTTACATCGGGTTCAAACGGAAGCTGCCAGACTATATTAGCGTTAATCTTTCGTGACTCAAGCCATGACTTAGCGAGCAATATTTTCTCCCGCCTGCTCCATTCACCTGAAGACGGAATTTTACGGGCTGTACCTTCTGACAAAATTATTTCGGGCTGACTGCTTAACCAGTCAATTAATCCCAGGGCATTAATCTTTCTCAAGTTAGCAGGTTCCGGGATGTTTCCTGTTGACTCTGCGTTCCTGATAATTCCTGTTAGTCCCGAGTCTCCTTCTCTGGTGCTGAACACTACTCCTGATTTGTTAGTTCTTGCGAGTTCATTATATGGATTATGAGGTTCTAAATTAATCTTGCGCCATGAATAAACAGTATCTGAGCTGCGTTCCTCGACTTCAGGGGGTTCGCGTCCGGGGAAAGTCTTATATATTAATTTCTGAGGCGATATGACTTCAAGTATTGACTCCCAGACTCTTAACTCTTCTTGAAATAAGCATAATCCTTCAATCGAAAGCTGTTCGGGGAGCTCTTCACTCCATGACAGGGCAATAATGAACTCATCGGGTAAGCCTGAAAAGTTCACGTGAATTACACTTGCTTCAATATCTTGAACAGGTAAGACACTGCCGATCTTAGCTCCTGTATTAGCGTCATAAATGCTTGCTTCGAGGACTTCAGCACTGCCGTTTTCAGGAGTCTGAATGTTCCAGTTGACCCACTGCCCGCCGAGTCCCCTTCGTCCGCGTATGACATAGAGTCGTGTCGTCTGCATTCCGCCGTTGTCAGAACGTGAGACATTGACTCTCTTGAGCCATATTATGCCCTGTGCTTCGGGGTAAGTCGTGAAGTCAGGGTTCATCTGCCTCATTCGCGATAAATTATATTCAGGTGCAGGAGCTGCTGATACAGGTAATACAGGAAGACTCAAACACGCTATAAGAATTAGTGCTGCGAAAAATTTTTTACTCACTGGATTTATAAGCCCCTTCCATGACAATATTTATATTTCTTTCCTGAACCGCATGGGCATGGATCGTTGCGTCCTACTTTGGGTAATTTCTTTAGTGCAGGCTGCTGTGAATTTGGCTGACTTGACGTACTTGACGAGAACTCTGGCTTGCTGAACTGGAGTCTTAACTTCTCGCGTTCTGCTCTAGGAGTTACGACCCTTGAACGGAGCATCCTGTCGCAGAACGAATTTTTTACGTGTTCCATCATCTCTTGAAACAAATTATATGACTCGAACTGATATTCAATTAACGGATCCTTCTGGCCTATAGCACGCAGTCCTATTCCCCGCCTTAACTCGTCCATAGCTGTTAAATGCTCTCTCCAGTCATTATCGAGTATATAAAGTATTGTCCCCCTGACTACATTAGCAGGAGCAGACTCGCTCAAGTCCCTGAACTCTTGAATCTTTGAGTCATATTTTGCTTTCACGAGTGAATAAATCTCTTCTTTCATGCCTTCCATGTCCAAACGGTTATCAACGCTTGCTATACTGCCTTCAGCCCCGGCTCCGAATATAGTTCTTAATTTGCTTGCTGCTCTTTCCGGTGAAGGTTCTGAGTTATCTTCAGGGAAATATTTATCTAGAATGTTATCAATTACTCCCTTCATGATGTCCCAGCCGTAAATAATCATTTCGTCATCTGGAGTCGATAGCAGATCTTCACGTTCAGAATATACAGCTTCCCTTTGTTGATTCATGACGTTGTCGTATGCAAGTAACTGCTTGCGGATGTCAAAGTGCATTTCTTCGACCTTCTTTTGAGAGTTCTCGATTATCTTAGTGAGCATTGATGACTCTATTGCTTCTCCGTCCTTCATGCCAAGTTTGCCCATCAAAGGCTGAATCCTGTCCGACCCAAAGAGTCTTAATAAATTATCTTCGAGCGACAAATAAAAGCGTGATGCTCCCGGATCACCTTGACGGCCTGAACGTCCCCTTAACTGGTTATCTATTCGTCTTGATTCATGCCTCTCTGTGCCGATTATTGCCAAGCCTCCCAGATTAACGACTCTGTCATGTTCAGCTTTGCATTTCTCTGAGTACTCCTGCAAATATTTTTCATATAGAGTCGAGTCTTCAGGATTCTCTGAAGCATTAACTTTCTCCCGCGCAAGAAATTCCGGATTGCCTCCTAACATAATATCAGTGCCTCGTCCTGCCATGTTCGTAGCCACCGTAACAGCCTTCTCACGTCCTGCCTGAGCTACGATATATGCTTCTTTCTCGTGATACTTTGCGTTTAACACATGATGAGGTATCTTGCGGGCTTTGAGTAACTTGCTGACTCGTTCAGAATTCTCAATTGAAGTAGTGCCTACAAGAACGGGCTGGCCTCTTTTATAACAGTCTTCTACTTCGTCAGTAACGGCTTTGAACTTCTCGTGTTCAGTTGCGAAAATTACATCAGGGAAATCTACTCTAATCATTTCTTTATGAGTCGGAATCGTTATAACTTCGAGTCCGTAAATTTCCTTGAACTCTTCTGACTCAGTGGCTGCTGTACCTGTCATGCCTGCTAATTTTCTATACATTCTGAAATAATTCTGAAGTGTTATAGTTGCAAGAGTCTGACTCTCTCTGCCTATCTTGACTCGTTCTTTAGCTTCGATTGCCTGATGAAGTCCTTCTGAGTATCTGCGCCCTATCATTAAACGCCCTGTGAATTCGTCAACTATGATTATTTCGCCGTCTTTAACAACATAATCAATATCGCGCTTGTACAGTGTGTGAGCCTTTAGTGCCTGATTGATCCTGTGTGCTAAGTCAGAGTGCATAAGCTCCGAGAATAAACCGGGCATCTTGAGATACTCTTCACATTTCTGAATGCCTGCTTCGGTTATAGAAATGCTGCGTTCCTTCTCGTCCTTCTCATAGTCAACGCCTTCTTTGAGAGTCCTTGCTACGTTGTCGGCTTTAACATAGAGTCCTGTATCATCATCAGAAGGCCCGGAGATTATAAGGGGAGTCCTTGCTTCGTCGATTAATATAGAGTCAACTTCGTCAACGATACAGAATGAATGACCCCTTTGAACTTTGTCGCTGAGTCTCATTGCCATGTTATCGCGCAAATAATCAAAGCCGAATTCTGAATTAGTCCCGTAAGTTATATCGCAGTTATAAGCCTGTAATCTCTCTTCATCGGGCATATACGGATAAATGACTCCGACAGAGAGTCCCAGAAAGTTATATATAGGCTGCATCCATTCCGCGTCTCTTCCTGCAAGATAGTCATTGACTGTTACAAGGTGAACTCCTTCGCCCTTCATAGCGTTCAAGACAACTGCAAGGGTAGCAACTAGAGTCTTTCCTTCGCCTGTCTTCATCTCTGCAATTCTGCCGTCGTGAAGAGCCATTCCGCCGATTAACTGAACGTCATAGTGTCTGAGTCCTATTGTCCTGTCAGAGACTTCGCGGACTATAGCAAAGACTTCGGGCAGCAAGTCATCAAGTGAGTCGGGGTTGTCCTGAGCTTGAGACTTTAACTCTTGGAAACGTGATTTGATCTCTTGATCTGATTTAGCGTGAATGCCTTCAGAATATGAATTAACAATATCGACCAGACCCGAATATTTTTTCAGTGCTCGTTCATTAGGATCCAGTCCCAAAAATTTTTTGATGCCGTCTAGAAACATTTTGCCTCCTGTGTAAATAAAAAATTTGCAAGATTATATTCTAAATTTTAACCGTGATAATATAAAAATTGACCCTGCCGTTAAAGACAGAGTCATGAAATATAATTTTAGAGTTGATTATTATGCAAGTTTTTCTTTCTCAGCGTAGATAGCTGATCCTGCCTGACATGCCGGACATATGCAGAACTTCTCGCCCTCAGCCTTCTTGTCTCGAGCTGCCTTAGCCATACCTGCTGCCTTCTCTGCTCCGAAAAGATTCTTGCCCGTGTCTGACTCGCACAGAGCAATTAACTCATCGAATACTGCAAACGTTCTCTTCAAGTGATTTGATAAGAGCTTCTGCGCTGGCCTTGTCCTGAGCCTTGAGATAAGCCTCTGCTGCTGACTTTAAAGCCGGGTTGCAGGAGTAAGCGTTGATTAATTCATTCACTTTTGCGAGTAATTCCTGTTTGGTCATAATAAAATTGCCTCCTGTTAAAGTATAAAATTTCTGTTATTATGCCATAAATAATTATTGCTGTGTGATAAGATTTTATAACATTGAGTAAAACAGCGTATTAATAATAAGCAATAAGGGAGAAGGATTCTTTTACCATGAGTGAACGAGTTGGCGTTGTAGGTGTCGGACATCTTGGCCAGCATCATGCAAGAATATACACAGAGCTTCTTGATGCTCATCTAGTCGGAGTAGCAGACAGTGATTTTGACCGCGCAAGATTTATCGGCGAACATTTGGGAGTCCCTGCATATAATTCACTTGAAGAGTTAATATCACGAAAATCAATTGATGCCTTATCTATAGTTGTTCCCACAAGCCAGCATTACGAAATAGCAAAGAAAGCACTTGAAGCAGGTATACATGTCCTAGTCGAGAAGCCTGTAACTATGCGACCGGAAGAAGCAGGAGAATTATTAGAGATTGCCTCGAGAAAAAATTTAGTGCTTCAAGTCGGTCATATCGAACGCTTTAACAGTGCAATAAGATATATATCACAGATTCACCCTGAGCCCGTTTATTTAGACTCAAGACGCGTGGGCCCCTTCAGTCCCAGAATTAATGATGTCGGTGTAGTTCTTGATTTAATGATTCACGATATAGATATAGTTATGTCTCTTGTTCCGTCTCCGATTGCGAAGATTGCTGCAACAGGTTCATGCGTATTCAGTGAACATGAAGACATTGCGGATGCTCAAATCACTTTCGAGAATGGAGTCATTGCTCATATCTTGGTGAGTCGATGTGCTGAGAAGAAGTGCAGGCAGCTTGAGATAGTCGAACGTGAAAGACAAATTACAGTTAATTACGAACAGCAGACGGTGCAAATTTCAAGATGTGTTAATAATCCTGACGGCCAAGTTGAGATCCGCGAGACTCCAGTATTTCCTAAGAGTGAACCGTTAAAGCTAGAACTTGCTGATTTCGTCAGGTGCGTAATAGAGAAGCGTCCCCCTGTAGTCGGAGGCAAGGACGGTAAAAGAGCTCTTGAAGTGGCTGTTGAAGTCTTAAGGCAGATCAACGAGACCAGCGGAATTAGCAAAAATAATAATCAGAAAATAGGATGATAAATTATCATGTCAGAACTTGAGAAGATGACCGCAGGAGAATTATATAACCCCGGTGATATAGAACTCGCGAGGCTGAGACACTCTGCACATGATTTATGCTTCAGGTACAACCAGCTCTCAGAACTGCACGAACTTGAACGCAACGCAATATTATATGAACTGCTGCCGAACTTTGACCCGGAAAATATTTACTTTCAGGGACCTATATATTTCGATTACGGGATAAATATTCACATAGGCAAAAATTTTTACGCGAACTTCAACACTACGATTCTTGATGTCTGTCCTGTTACAATCGGTGATAATGTCATGCTCGGCTCAAGTGTCTCACTCGTTACGCCCTTGCACCCGATTAATTATAGAGAACGCAATACAAGGACTCTACCAGACGGCACAGAAATAGTTCTAGAATACGGAAAAGAAATCATTATTGAAGATAACTGCTGGCTCGCTTCAAACGTTACAGTTACAGCAGGAGTCCGAATCGGCGCAGGTTCTGTGATAGGGGCAGGCAGTGTCGTAACCCGCAGCATTCCTCCGAACTCCTTTGCAGCTGGTGTGCCTTGTAAAGTTATTCGCTCTATTTCATAGTCAAGAACTCAGGCAGAATTTTATCAAGCTCGTTGAAATTATATTCGCCGACTGATTTACCCTCCCGGAACAACAACGCTCCTCCGGGAGTCCCTGCTATTCCGAACTGGGCATGACGCGCTTCTTTAGGTCCGTTGACTTCACAGCCCATGACAGCAACTGAAGTCCCATCAGGTAAATTCTTTAATAAAGGCTCAACTATCTTAACAAGATTCATAACGTCAGCACGTCTTCTCCCGCATGTAGGACACGAGATTAAATTTACTCCCCGTGTTCTAAGCTCTAAAGCCTTGAGAATTTCATAGCCGACTTTAACTTCTCGTTCTGGCTGGTCAGTCAGAGAGACTCTTAACGTGTCGCCGATCTTCATAGAGAGCAATGCAGAAATACACGCCGTGCCTTTGACTATTCCGCCGTCGCCGGGACCTGCTTCGGTCAAGCCAATGTGCATGGGGAAATCAGGATAACTCTTAGCGATTAACATATTTGCTTGAACACATTCATTAACGCTTGAAGACTTTGCAGAGAGTATTAAATCATCGAAGCCTTGAGCAAGCAGTAATTCAGCCTGTTCACGGACTGCAAGAAATAAAGCCTGCGCCCTGTCCCCTTGAGCTTGTTCTAATTGAGCCTGAGAGATTGAGCCTCCGTTAGCTCCGATTCTGATTACGACCCCTAAATTTTTCGCGCACGAGATAACATCATTTAATTTATTTAACGGCATGTTACCGGGGTTAATTCTTATTGCCCTGACTCCTGCTTCCATTGCTAGAATTGCTAAAGCCGGGTCAAAGTGAATATCTGCCATGATAGTTAATTTCGTGTGATTGATTAAGTGCTTCAG
This sequence comes from Synergistaceae bacterium, assembly GCA_017439345.1. Classification (GTDB taxonomy): domain Bacteria; phylum Synergistota; class Synergistia; order Synergistales; family Aminobacteriaceae; genus JAFUXM01. Next base: position 83,340 of record JAFSJJ010000021.1, on the reverse strand, counting down.
GTCATCAGCAAATTTTTTATCAGGCAACGCAGCACGCGCCATTTCACAGCCTGAGTCTATTAATCTTTCACACTGAGCAAGACACTCTTCACGCTTATCAAGGGAAATTTTCAGCATACTCTCGACTCTGACAGGAGAATCTCCCCCGATTGTGAGTCCGTTAATATTTACTTGCCGTTTACTGTTCATGATTAATTAATGAGTAAAGAATAAGTTATAAACGTCCTTGCATGTTATAAATATCATCAATGAAATCAATAACACAAATCCTGCTGTATGAATCCAGTTTTCGATTTTATCAGGAAGTCTGCGCCTTACTATCATCTCAAGTGTTACGAATAAGAGCCTCCCTCCGTCAAGAGCAGGAATAGGAAATAAATTCAGAATACCCAAATTTAACGCGATTATCGCAATGAATGAAATGAAGTCCCAGAAGCCCGACCTCATAGCGCGCCCCGACATTGAAGCAATTCCTACAGGCCCTGTAACGTCTGCTTCCTGCTGACCTGTGATTAAGTCGTAAAGTCCCCTCATCATTAACATTGTCATTTTATACGTGTAACCTGCTGCGCTCCTGAAAGCGTGATATAAATCATAACGTGTATATGAAGGCGAGACTCCGAGCATCGGCCGCCCGTATTCTTTATTAACAGGAATGCTTAACGATAACTTGAGAACTTCTTCACCGCGTCTGACTTCAAGATTTATATTTTGTCCGGGATTCTTTTCGCTCTCTGAACGTATATTTTCTGAAATGTCGCGCCACTTTGTAATTTGAGCCTCATTGACCTTCAAAATTTCGTCGCCGACTCTGAGTCCTGCACTCTCAGCGGGAAAACCGGGCATAAGCTCGCCGATTTTAGAGTGTTCCATGTCCAAGACTCCATGACCGTAGAGAAATGCTGCCATTAACAACACAGCAAGCAGAATATTAAATAACGAACCGTTAAGTAGAATTAAGAATCTCTTCCAAGCAGGCTGCTCATTGAAGCCCATACCTCTAATAACTTCCTCGCCGTCTTCGTCTTCGTCCATTCCTGCGAGTCTGCAAAAACCTCCGACGGGGAATAATCGCCATGACCAGAGCATATTATTTCTCTTGTTTCTATGCTGTAAAATTGCCGGGCCCATTCCGAACGCGAACTCGTGAACCTGAACGCCTAAAATTTTCGCAGTTATATAATGTCCGTACTCGTGAACGATAACACATACTGCAATGACTATAACAAATGCAATGATACTTGCCAACACTTTATTAACTCCTCCTGTATCTGCTGTAAACTTGCTTGATTCTCTCTAATGCGTCCTGAATATATCTTGTCGGGCAGGCGATGTTCCAGCGTTCAAAGCCTTCACCCTGAGAACCGAATATATAGCCCTCATCAAAGAATAATTTTGCTTCAGAGTGATTGATTCTCTCAAGTTCCTTATAATTCAGGCCAAGAGCATTAAAGTCAAGCCACATTAAATAAGTTCCTTCGAGATTATATGCTTTTATTTCGGGAATTTCACGAGTCAGGAAATCACAAATTAACTTTCTGTTAGTATTAATTACTTCAAGAGCAGAGTCCAGCCAGCTTTCACAATTTTTATACGCAGCCAGAGCAGCACAGTAGCCCAGAATATTGCACTTAGGATTAGGATTCGTGAGCTTGAGTGAAGCTAAATATTTATCACGTAATTCTTTATTGGGAATAAATATATTTGAAGTCTGGAGTCCTGCTATGTTAAAAGTTTTGCTCGGAGCTGTGCATATTATAGAGTTATTTGCGAATTCATCACTTATACTCGCAAAGACCGTGTGAACATGGCCGGGCATTATTAAGTCGCAGTGAATCTCATCGGAAAGAACTAATACATTATGCTTTAAACATATTTCGCCGATTTGTGTTAATTCATCGCGGGTCCAGACTCTGCCGCAGGGATTATGAGGGCTGCACAGAATTAATAATTTCGTGTTTGGATCTGAAGCCTTCTTCTCGAAATCATCGAAGTCAATTTTATAACTTGTTCCCGTGTTAATCATCTTGCAGTCAACGAGCTTGCGTCCCGTGAAATTTACTGCCATATACATTGGGTGATATACGGGCGTTGTGAGCATGACTCCTTCTCCTGGATTCGTGTAAGTCTTGACGGCCTCAAAGAACGCATCTACTACACCGTGAGTCGTTAATATCCATTCGGGCTTGGCCTTCCAGTTGTGGCGGTGTTCGAACCAGTTACACACTTCTGATAAATATTCCTGAGTGGGATTCGCGTAACCCATGATAGAGTTATCAAGCTCGTGTTTAAGTGCTTCGACAATTTCCGGAGCCGTAACAAATTCCATGTCAGCCACTGAAAAGGGGATTATGTCCTCTGACTCGTTGATGCCGTGACGTGCTAACTCGTCCCATTTGCCTGAACCTGTGTTGTAGCGTTTGTGAATATTCGTAAAATCATACTGCATGAAAAATTTTTCTCCTGATTTAATTATTAATTGCGCAAATTATAGCCTACCAAGATTATTTAAACATACTTAATAAACACATAAGGCAGAGTTTGCAGGCTCTGTATTTATTCCGTAGAGATTTTGACATTATAAGGGCTCGTAACACTTCTGGCAGTGCTTTATTCATTTCATACCTGTACTTGATGTAATTTACTTTGCGAAGATTTGTTATCAACAAGGCATATATTTTAGGAATAACAAATTCAGCGGTCTCCGGCATTCCAAGATCATTTAAGTAGTGATAGCGGTCAATGAAAGCATCTCGAAGCCCCTTGAAGCTCCCTAAGTGAAAGTTATGCTGTTGTATTTCACCCATAGTGCTGTCTTTCCTTCTGACATAGAAATACATTGCTTCAGATGTTATAGCTATCCTTTTGCATTCCCCTAATATCCTGTGTATTATTAAATCGTCTTCATGATTAACTCCTACAGTAAAGCGCAGTGTTTTGAAGATAGATGACTTGTAAAGTTTGCTGACCAGTATGTTCAATTTCCCTAAGTTATCATTTGCAAGTTCAGTTAATGCTTGTTCGCGTGAAAGTACCTGATCCGAAAAAGGCTCGAAATATATCTCCTGTGAAATACTGCCGTCCCCGTTGTCTCTAATCGAAAGAATATCACAATTGCTTAAATCAGCATCGTTCTCTGTCAAAACTTCGTATAATCTCTCGAACATTTCAGGAGCAATATAATCATCGCTATCAATGAAGCCTACAAGTTCACCCCTCATTATGTCAATGCCTGCATTCTTTGCTGAAGCCTGTCCTCCGTTCTCTTTGTGAATGACTCTGATTCGCGAGTCTCTCTCCGCCCAGTCATCGCACATTTTAGGACAGTTATCCGGTGAGCCGTCATCGACAAGAATTATCTCAAGATTTGAATACGTCTGATTAACTACACTCATAATGCACTTGTCTAAATATTTCTCGACTTTGTAAACAGGAATAATAACGCTTATTAAAGGCTTGCCACTCATTTGTTTATCAAGAATCCTTTCATGTGAAAAAAATTTTGCTGATTCTATCACACAAATAACGCCCTGATTGCATTCAACACACTTAGTTATATATACGGTCTGAATACGCTTCGTGAAAGTCTGATTAAAAGTTTTACAGCGCGTAGTTTGTGCTTTGACTTCATTAGCATTGATATACTCTCTAGCAGGGACTTATTTAATTTTTTCCTGAACTGGAGATAATTTATTTTCCGCAGATCATTAGCCCACATAGCATATAACTTGAATAAAACTCTTTCGGCAAGCTCCGGCATTCCCTGACTCGTTAAATAATTGCTGCGTTCCTTGTAAATCTTCACGCATATATTAAAGTGATCCGGATTAAATGCAGATTTCATAGCTTGAGACATTATACTGCCTTCACGCTGAAGATAAAAATAAAAAATTTCGTTCGTAACGACAGCTCTTTTGCAGGCTCCTAATATATAGTGAACCGTTAAATCATCTTCATGAAGGAAACCTTCAGGGAAACGAATAGAGTCAAAAATTTTGCGGCAGTAAAGTTTATTGACACTGACTCCAAAATAACCTGACAGCCAGCTAAACTCATAATTTATAAAAGCAGATAGAACTTCTTCACATGAATATACTTTAATCAACGGCTGCGAATCATTATTATTAAAGAGATTATTCCCGGCTTCATCGACTTTGATATGACCGCAAATGCTCAAGTCAGCGTCATAACTTTTTATTAAGTCATACAGCCTCCCGTACATTTCAGGTGAAATATAATCATCACTGTCAACAAAGCCCACAAATTCGCCCCTCATTGCGTCAAGTCCTGCATTCCTTGCGCTTGAGAGTCCCCCGTTCTCTTTGTGAATGACTCTGATTCTAGAGTCCTTCTCTGCCCAGAGATCGCACATTTTAGGACAGTTGTCCGGCGAGCCGTCATCGACAAGAATTATTTCGAGATTCTTATACGTCTGATTAACTACACTCATAACGCACTTGTCTAAATATTTCTCGACTTTGTAAACAGGAATAATAATAGATAATAATGGCTGGTTGCTGGTTGCTGGTTGCTGGTTGCATTGTAGCGGCCTTAATACTCATTTGTCAAGAGTCCTTTCACGTAAAAATTTTTGCTGATTCTATCACACAAATAACGCCCGTATTGCATTCAACACGGCAAGAACCATAACCCCGACATCCGCAAACACTGCGAGCCACATATCAGCGAGTCCCATTGCTCCCAGAACAAGACATAATAATTTTATTCCAATCGAGAAATATATATTTTGCCGGGCTATACTCATGCACTTACGCGAAATTTTTACAGCACGTGAAATCTTTCGGGGGTCATCGTCCATCAAGACAACATCAGCAGCCTCAACCGCAGCATCAGACCCAAGAGCACCCATCGCGACTCCCACATCAGAACGAGCTAAAACAGGAGCGTCATTTATTCCGTCACCTGCAAAAATTAACGAGCCTTGATTATCTTTCATGAACTCAGAGACTTTATTAACTTTGTCAACTGGTAATAATTCACCGTAAAATTCTTGAATACCGAGATTATTTGCAACTTCAGAAGCACTTGACTCAGAGTCTCCGGTAAGCATGACAACCCGATTAACTCCTAATGATTTCAGCTCATCGATTGCTTGTTTTGACTCAGGTTTTATCACGTCCGAAATTACTATGTGGCCGGCGTAATTATTATTTATCGCTGTATGAATGATACTTCCGGACTTCTCGCAGGGCTGCCACTTCACACCGAGTGAGTCCATGAAGCGCGAACTCCCCGAACATATTACTTTATTATTAACACAGGCTCTGACTCCCATTCCTGCAAGCTCTTCGTAATCTTGAATAACGCAGCTATCAAACTCGTTCTTGTAAGCTCGCCTCAATGATAAAGCTACGGGATGACTCGAAAATCTCTCAACATGAGCAGTCATATGCAGTAACTCTTCAGGTTCTATAATTTTAGGATGTACTGCGCTGACCTCGAACACTCCCCGCGTTAATGTCCCTGTCTTATCGAATACAACACAAGAAGCACGCGATAATAACTCAATGAAATTAGAACCTTTTATCAGAATTCCGGTTCTGCCTGCTGCTCCTATGCCTGCAAAGAACGTCAGGGGAACACTTATAACTAACGCACATGGACAGCTTATAACGAGAAAAGTTAACGCCCTGTAAAGCCACGTCCCGAATGAGTCAAAGCCATATATAACAGTAGGTATCACAGCCAAAGCAAACGCGCTCACACATACAGCAGGAGTATATATTTTTGCAAATCGTGTTATGAATTTCTCAGTGTGTGATTTTCTCTCTGAAGCATTCTCGACAAGCTCAAGAATCTTTGACACTGTAGACTCTTTGAATTCACATGTAGTCTTGACTCTGAGAACACGCTCAAGATTAACACAGCCGCTTATGACTTCATCACCCAAATTAACGCTCTTGGGCAGACTCTCTCCGGTTAATGCGCTGGTATTGAGACTCGAACTGCCTTCTATAATTACTCCGTCAAGGGGAATTTTCTCGCCAGGCTTTATAACTATAATGCTTCCTGTTTTGACTTCATCAGGATTGACTCTCGTGATAGTCCCTTCATGTTCTATATTTGCGTAGTCGGGGCGAATGTCCATTAGAGCCGTAATATTATCCCGTGTCTTGCCGTCAGCGTAGTCTTCAAAGAGTTCTCCGATTTTATATAACAGCATGACTGCAACTGCTTCGAGATAATCACCGTCATAACACAGGCCGAGAATTAAAGCTCCGATCGTTGCAATTGACATCAAAAAATTCTCGTCTAATTCACGCTTCATGATACCTTCAATGGCTTCGAGTAAGACATCATAGCCGATAACTAGATAAGGCACGAGATACGCAATGAACTTCGCAAAGCCTTCAAGATTTAAGAAGTGAATCACAACAAGCATGATAATACACAAGACGACTCTAAATTTCTGCATAGTTAATAACCGCTCTCCTTGTTAAAGCGTTAAATATTAAAATGTTCAAATGATCGTTTGAATGAATGTGAGAGCTAATATACTACTTTTTGTTTACGAGTCAAGAATAGGACATGCAGTCTTGAAGAATGCTTCTATTGTCATGTGAAGTAACTTTGCTTCTTGAGAGTCTGCTAATGAATAGTGAATCTCTTGGCCGACTCGTTCTGCATTTACTAAATCACTTTTTCTTAATAATTGCAAATGATGTGAGACAACAGCGCGGCTCATTCCTACGGCAGCAGCAATATCTGAGACACATTCTTTGCTGTGGCATAATATCCATAAAATTTTGAGTCTCGTAGAGTCCCCCAATTGGCTGAAGAGTTCTGCACAGTCCGCAAATTTATTATTACCGGGCATGTTATCAAGAACCCTGTTAATATTCTTATCGTGATTGTGAGGCAAATTCATTTTCTCAAGTCCTTAATGCAAATATATTGCTCAAATTATCTCACATACAAAAAGAGCTCCTGAATGACTCAGAAGCCCTTAATTATTATTGCGTGTTATTTCGCCTGAATGCCTCCGAAGTTATTTACTTCAAGTTCAAGTTTGAATATATCGCTTGTACTCGGGATCGTCCTGTCAACACCTGAGTCATTTCCTGATGCTGGTATCACAGTATCATAATTTATAGTTATTGTTTCGCCGTTAGCTGCCTCGAACTCCTGATTAACAAGATTCGTGCCGGTGCCTCCTTCAGTCTGCTCTTGATTCTGATTTTGATTCTGATTCTGAGTCCCTGCTCTGTTCCATGTATAATTTGCGTTCGGTGAGATGTAAACGCCTGACTCTGCGTCAATGCCTGCCTCGCCGTTAGCATTCTGAGACTCACTGCCTGCCGTTATATTGAGACTGCCTCCGTTGATTATGACGTAGCCGTTAGAGTCTATTCCGTCGCCTCCGGTTGAATTAAGAGTTACAGTTCCGCCGTTCATTGCGAATGTTGATACATAATCTTCATTGACGTTAATAGTATCATCTGAAGCAGTAACGTTGACAGTTCCGCTCTCGATTAATAAGTGCATCTCTGCGTCAAGACCTTCAAATGTCGTAGAGTAGACGTTAAGGACTCCTCCGCCGTTAGAATTCTCCTCGCCGATTACCATAGAGACGAATGAATAAAACGCTCCGTCCATTTTATAACGCTTCTTCTGCTGATCTATCGTTGTGCCTGTTGCTTCAGTAACTCCGCTCTTGAGTGTAGTCGTAAGCATTCGATATACATTTGAGCCTGTGAATGTGTTAGTCGAATTGTCAGCAATAATTACCCTTGCGCCTGCATCAGCTAGGACGTTTGAAGGTACATCGAACGATACAAGATCTGTCTCATCTTCGGGGCCGCACTCGTAGACATCATGAAAGACTATCGCAGGAGCCACTGTGCATGTTACATTTACGCCGTTCAAAATAACTGTAACTTCTTCAGAGCTGCCGGGATCAAACCAGATTTGACCGTTCCATGTTCCTGAAAGCCTGTAAGTTCCGGGCTGAGTTATATGCAGTACAGGATTATTATATGCTTCTTCTGATGAGTGGGTCATGTACTCGAACGCTTGGACATCGCTGTTGCTTACACTAATTCTTGCAGGTGCACCGTCAGGGGGATTGCCGCCGCCTCCGAATTCCTCGCCTGGAATATTATTAAGTCCTCCCATAACAGCAGGAAGAGACGCGAAAATATATTTGCCTCCTAATGCTGAGTTAATCGAGTCAGAGTAATACGCAACGTATTCTTCATTTTCTGTGTCAAGATACGTAAATTCTAGAGAGTCAGTCATGTATCTTACATCATGATTGATATATACTCCGCTGGCTGAGACTATGTTAGCAAGCATTTCATCTTCAGTTATTTCGCTTGAGCTTTCATTAAGAGTGTAATATTCGTCAATGTGATCGGGGTCAGAGTGCCACGCATAATTATAAACAGGGACTGAAGTACCGTTCACAGTCGCTGTGCTGCCGTTGAGAATAATATCTATGACGTTTGAAGTATCTGCTTCAAGTTCTGAAGTCTTAATTTGACTCGTTGAACCTGTTGATAAATTCAGACTCGTATACTTCATTTGAGCCTGACTGCCTCCGAACATGTATACGCTTCCGTATGGTGTATTTACGTCATAAGATTCGGTGCCTGAAGGGTTATAAGCGAACACAACGTTATTATCATCTGAAGCAGTGATTACGAATGACTCAGAGCCGCTTAACTGGTTAGTGAATTCGAGATTGACAGCTGCCGTAACATCACCGTCTGCACGTTCGACAGGAGCAGAATAATACTTTGCGTTAGTACCCATGACTCTGAAATTGCCCCTGTAAATTTTATAGCTCTCGCCGACTAAGAGAGAAGGTGTCCTGATGCCTATGAATGCCCCTGAAGTTATAGTCTGAGTGTTATTATTGCTGTTGTTATCGTCAGAAGAAGAGCTGTTAAATTTGTGCCGTTCACAGCCTGATAATGACAAGACTAATAAAGATATAACGAGAAAATAAATTACCCGCGATAAAGTTTTTTGCTTCATGTGAAAGAATTCCTCCTGATTCATATAAAGTATTTACTTGTCAGATTCTAGCATAAACGGCTTTACATTGAGCGTATAATATTAAATCAACTTTCAGGGGAGCTTTCGAGCTGAGAGGGAATTTATTTATTCCGACCCTTTGAACCTGATCCCGGATAATGCCGGCGCAGGGAGTGCTTCAAGATTCACCCTGAAAAAATTTTTATTAGGGAGGATTCATTTCTCAATGTCAGCATCAAAAAGAAGAACTAATATTATCTCAATGATAGAAGGCGCGTTATGTATTGCCCTTGCTCTTGTACTCACAAGACTTAATTTATTCGTCATGCCTCAGGGCGGTTCTGTCGATCTGGAACTTGTGCCGCTGTTATTATTTGCCTACAGACGGGGAGCTAAACTCGGAATCTTAGTCGGAGCTTTAACAGGTATCATGAAAGTTTTAACAGGTTCTTATTTCTTGAATATCGTTCAAGTAGTTCTTGATTATCCTTTAGCGTATGCCTTTGCCGGGATTGCAGCATTTTTCCCAAGATTTTTATGGCTCGTTCTTGCAGCATTAGGACAGCTCACAAGTCACGTAATCTCAGGTGCAGTATTCTTTGCCCAGTATGCTCCTCACGGCTGGAATCCTTGGCTTTACTCGTTGATATATAATGCTCCTGTTATCCTTGCGAAGTATGCATTATCGTCAATTATAGCGATAATATTATGGCGTATCCTGCAAAAAGCTATGCCCGTAACTCATTAATTAATAAATAAATTGCGTTTACTCATAGCAGGAGCTTCAAGCAGTTCCGGAAAAACTTTAATAACGTGCGGTCTATTAACTGCATTGCGTGAGAGAGGACTCAACGTCTGCGCATACAAGACAGGCCCGGACTATATTGACCCGGGACACTTAAGGCTCGCTGGAAAGTGTGAAGCATATAATCTCGATACATGGCTGATGACTCAAGACTTGACCCGCGAATTATTTATCAGGACTTCACATAATCATGACATTGCTTTAATCGAAGGAGCTATGGGACTCTATGACGGCGGAGAAAATTCTTGTGCTGAGATAGCAAAGTTATTGAATGCCCCTGTGATATTAATCATTAATGCTAAATCTATGGGCGAGTCCGCTGCGGCAATTGCTATGGGATTCCGCGATTATGACAGGAATATTAATCTAGCAGGAGTAATTATTAATAACGTTGGCTCTGCCTCTCACGTGAAAATTATCTCTGACTCGTTAAAGCGCGTGAACATAAAACTCTTAGGTTCTATCAAACGCGATGACTCTCTGACTCTTAAAGAACGTCATCTTGGCTTAATCCCTGTTACTGAACATGACTCATTTAATCTTGCGAACTTGAAGCATGTAATAGAGTCAAGCATTAATATTCAGGAAATAATTAACATCGCAAAGAGTGCTCCTGATCTGAATCTGAATTATGACTCATGTGAAAATATTTGTCCCGTTAATCATGTCCGAGTCGCAGTTGCAAGAGATAAAGCCTTCTCGTTCTATTATCCTGAAAGTTTAGAATTTCTCGAGTCACTGGGAGCTGAGTTAATATATTTCTCGCCTCTTAGTGATAAAACTCTGCCCGAGTCAGATATATATATCTTCGGAGGAGGCTTCCCTGAAATTTTCGCGGGTGAACTTGCAGAGAATAAATCAATGTTAGAGAGTATACGAAATTGCAGAAAAAATATTCTCGCGGAGTGCGGAGGCTTCATGTATCTTTGCAGGAGTCTTCAAGATATTAACGGCAAAAAATTTTCTATGGCAGGCTTAATCGAGTCAGAGTCATTCATGACTTCAAGACCTGTTATAGGCTATCTCGAGGCACGGGCATTAAGTGATAATATTCTTTGCTCTAAGGGTGAAATAATTCGCGGCCACGAGTTCCACTATTCAAGAATGAGTCACGAGTCAAAAGCATTCGAGTTCACCAGGCCAAGAACAGGAAATAAATACACCGGAGGCTATTCGAGTCAAAACATTTTGGCAAGCTATCTTCACATAAACTTTTTCGGGAATAAAAAACTTGCAGAAAATTTCTTGACTTCAAGCACTGTTTAACGCATTATACTCTACACATAATACATGCTTTAAGGAGGCAGAATTTTTTATGCGCAATTTATTTTTATGTTTATTAGCGGTCTTGCTCATCACAAGTTTTGCAGGAGCAGCTCAGGCAAAGTCTTTAGTCCTTGTGTTCTCACGTGCTGACGAAAATTACAACGTAGGCTACATCATGAAGGGTAATACTATGATTCTTGCTGAGATGATAGCAGAGAAGACAGGTTCGGACTTATTCGAGATCAAACCGGCAGTGAAGTACGCGGCAGACTATGACACATGCATTGACGTTGCCAAGAAAGAGCTTAACAATAACGCTCGTCCTGCATTTCTCGAAGATAAAGATATTTCAGAGTACGACACCATATTTTTAGGCTATCCCATATGGTGGGGAGATCTTCCCATGTGCGTATATACTTTCTTAGAGGCTCACGACTGGAACGGCAAGAAAATTTATCCATTCTGCACTCATGAAGGCTCAGGAATCGGACGGACTGAGAGAAATATTGAGGGTGCTGCTAAGGGCTGCGAGGTCATGAAGGGCTTATCAATAAGGGGAGCAACTGCTCAGAACGATAAATCACAGGCTGAAAAGAATATCGACAGCTGGTTGAAGTCTTCAGGATTCTAAAAAAAAAAAATTTTCCCCTGACTCGAGACTCGTTATGAATCATGAATCAGGGGAATTATTATTAATATTTCAGCGCAGGTTTATTCTGAAGGACTGCTCCGCCGTTCTTTGCAAAGCCTATGTTCATGACTGAAATATATTTCTCGAAAAATTGATTTATCTCACTTTCGCTCATCTTCAAGTCAAGTTTTAATAACGCCCTGTTAATCACTGAGAATAAATTCAGCTTGCTTAGATAATTTTCTTCTATTTCCTGAATCAATTCCTGCAATACAGCTTCTGTCTTGAGTTCAACGTTGCCTGACATGAAAAATTCGTCGATATAGAAAAACGGAATATTATTATTCTGCAAACGCTGGTAATAAGCCTGCCCGCAGTTGTCGTATTCGAGCATTACCAGAAATTTTATTTCAGGAGTCAATTCAATCAGAGGCCAGAAATCGCAATCACTTGAAATTATTACGGCTGAGTCTATAGGATTGCCGGAAGCCCTGCTATCTGCTATTTCGCGGTAAAATTTTATGGTCATTGCAACGTCTACTGCTGACTTCTCGTCTTTGACTCTGTCTGTTAAATAATATTCAAGCGGTAAGTTTTCGTTGCGTCTAAGAGCCCTCCATTGTGATGAAGTGTGTTCGTCGTCAACGAGTAATATTTTTGCGATCTTGCCGGTTATGCCGCGAGCGTCAAGTTCTTTGATTATGCCTATAACTTTGCAAGGGTCAGCGTTCTCACAGTCTACAGCGATTATGACTCTTCCTGCACGTGTGAAAAAGTCTTCGGGGTCTTCGAGTGCTGCATCTCCTGCTTCAGTAACTTTGCTCATGTCGTAGAATCTATCTCTGTTTCTCTCGTATAAAATGGGTAAGAATTTAGCGTCATCACGTAAAATATTTCCATCGCCTTCTGAAGGATACCAGTTTATATAAGCCTGATAGGGATATAAGTCTCTGCATTCGTTGTAGGCTCTGGCAGCTTCCTTGTTGCCTTCTACAGTGTTGCCTCTGGGAATAAAGAATAAATTTTTGATGTAAGTCCATTTTATCCAGTCGGGCAAAAATTTTTGACAGTTAGGAACATGAGGCAGCAAATAATTATGAACGTCAACGATATAATCTTCAAGTTTGCGTTTGGCTCTTACAAATGGTATGCCGTCCTGCTCGAGGCTCTTAAGCGAATCTTGAGGCACCAAATCAGGAATTGAGTCTATATTCTTCAAGTCAGAGTTCATTTCTGTGAATATATCCCTGAAGTTACGCTGCATCTTTGTCCTGAGTCTGCATAAATGTCTGACAATGCGAGCCTCTTTATCTTGATTCAATTCATCGTAGACACTTCTATAAAACTGCGGATTCATGTTCTCGATCTGGCCAATTCCGAAATGTTTGTCATCAATGCCGATTAAGTATGCAATTCTTGAAACTATATCACGTTTTGAGCGGGGTGCATCGTTTGATGATATTTGCTTTAGTGCTGAGGCAGGAAGATTTTCTGAGAAGTTTTGCAGTGAAGCTCTCTTGTCGTCGTCTAATAAGCTGCCTATGGAAAAATCACTCATAATGCTTTGAACAACTCCTTTAATATAATAATAATTTTACAGTGAACGCCAGCTCTTGAAGCCCTGTCCTAATACTTCTGAAGCGTCGCTTATAGATACAAATGCGTGCTGGTCGTGTTCTTTGAGAAAACGCTTTAATAATACAACGTGTCTTGGCTCTAACAGCGTGAATAGAACCGGTCTAACCTGTCCTGTGTAGCCTCCTCTGCCCTCGAGTCTCGTTACTCCCTTCCCATAGGAGTTTATGAATTGACTCACTTCATCCGGAATATTCGTGATGATGATTGCCTGCTTGCGTTTGTCGAAGCTCCTTGAGACGCTGTCAACTGTTATCCCGTTCACGTAGAGTCCTACAGCCCCGTAGACGACTGACTCGAGTCCTATAACTCCGATTGAGAACGCGAGAATAAATAAATTAATGAATATCGAGAACCTTCCGACTTCAAGACCGTAACGCTTCCTCATAGCCGCGCCGATAATGTCAGTTCCTCCCCCCGAGCCCCCTACGTTGAGCATTAGACCGCCTGCTGAACCCTTCAATAAGCCTACTATAACAGTAGCCATGAATTTGTCATCAGGAAGAGGCAGAGGATATTTCGCGAAGATAGTCAGAGCTGTCGAGAATGTCATGATTGCTGTTACTGTCAGGCCAAGAAATCGGACGTTAAGATCTCTGTATGCCCAGATGAGCAGTAAAATATTTCCCGTCAGAATAACCCAGTTAGGCGAGATCCCGAACATATAATTAGTAAGAACTGCGATGCCTGAGACTCCCAAGTCAGGAAACTTGTAATGCAACGTGAAATAATTCACCGCGAAGGCCTGAAGGGAGCTTGCAAAGATAATCACTGCGACGGCTTTCCAGTCCTCTTTAATAGTTGTAACGATGTGAGCAAAAATTGTACGTAAGAAATTCTTTATGATAAATTCCTCCCTAATGAATAAATATTTTTTACGAGATAACATTTTACAATATACAATGCATAAAATTTTTAGCGCGTGTAAAATATCTTTCATCCAAACATAAGCATAGGGGAGAATAATTACGATGCAAAATGTGCTGCTGCTGTTTACTTCGCAGTTACCATGCTGGGACGAGGAAACAATAACGCTTGCCGGTGAAAATCCTGACTCACTCAAAGAACTTGAAGCCTCCGGAGATGTTATCAGACTGGGAAAATCTTACGTCCTGACAGAGAAGGGCATTAATTCGCGTGAAGCTGCCTCACGTGAAAACTTTGTCCCCGTTGATAGAATTTCAAGACTCATCACAGATATTAATGAAGCAAATGAAGCACTCGAACTCAACAGAATGACTCAGTACTTAGACAGGGCATTTATGACGGACTGGGGCATAAAAGAATTCGCAGTTAATGAAGTCTTCCCGATAGTTCCGGATCTTAATGATAATGAATACTTTGCATTTGACGGCGAAAGAATTAAAGCACTATGGCCGAACTTGAAAATTATAGAGTCATTCATGAAAACTTTTCCGAACTGTGATTATAATGCGAGAAAATTACCTGCTCCGGGTCAAAGAAAATTAGACGAGTGGGCAGAAATTAACAATGCACGCAGGGGGACTCTGAAAATAAATTTTGTATTGAGACACAGACACGATTTCAATCACTACAGACAATTCAAGAGACCTGAAGGGGATTTGTTCAAGTTTGTTAATTCAAGCATGATATTCGCTCAAAAGTTCAACGGAGATTATGAAAGCCTGCCCGCGTTCATAGGCAAACTTCATATTTTCTTGATGGGACAGCGAAGAGTCTTTATACCGGGCTGGTTTGATATGGACTGCGAGGATCAAGAGACCTGGAAATTATTGACTCTCGTTACTGATACTGACTCGGAGCTTGAGACTCTCACAAAAACTTTGCGTAAATGGGACTCTGACTTAATCGAACCTGCGAGGCCGTTATTTCTGATCGGAACAAGTATCGAACACATAAGGAATCAGAAAGCACCTCAAAGAATGTTCTATGACTGGTTTCAAGAAGAGACAGTGAAAATTCTGCGTCCCGATGTTCAAGATGTTTAACATTAAGAATGACTCAACAAATCCTGCGTATAATCTTGCTCTCGAAGAATATTTATGCTCGCTTGGTCATGAAGTCTTCATGTTATGGCGCAATGAGCCTTCAATAATACTCGGTCGCTTCAATGACATAAATCAATGTGTTAATCTTGAAGCGTGTCAAAACATTCACGTCATAAGGCGCAATTCAGGGGGCGGGGCAGTGTATCACGACTTGGGAAATATTAATTACTCGTTCATATTGCATGACAAGAAAATATATTCACTCTCATTCTTTGCAGATATAGTGATTAAGATTCTTTATGACACAGGCATTAACGGCTCACTCGCATTCACTCATAATGACATCATGCTTAATGACTGCAAAATTTCAGGTACAGCGCAGTATCATCACAATAATATAATTCTGCATCACGGGACGTTATTATTTGACTCTGACTTGATGATGATTCAAAAAGTTCTGAAGCGTTCAGGACGAGTCGCTAACATCAGGCCAAGTTTAAAGCGTGATATGAATCTTTCTGAGTTCATGAATGCATTACGTGATAATATAGGCAGTGAGTTCATGACCCTGACACAAGAGCAGCTTCACAGGGTTAATGACTTAATGCAGAGAAAATATTTAAATCACAAATGGAACATGGAGGGCATTTATAATCATGATAGAGTTTGACGAAAATTTACGCTACACAAAAAATAACGAATGGGCAAAGACTCTCGATGACGTTATAAGAGTCGGCATTGATGACTATTCACAGGCTTCACTCGGCGATATAGTTCACGTTGAGATTATGAACAATGGGACTCATGTAACTTCAGGGGAAGTACTCGGCTCAATCGAAGCTACTAAATCAGTCAGTGAGATTAATGCTCCTGTATCGGGAATAATATCAAGGGTTAATGACTCTGTTCTCGAATCACCGACTTTAATAAATCTTGATCCTTTCGGTGAAGGCTGGCTTGTCGAGATAAAAGCAGATAATCTTGCAGAAATTGACTCGTTAATGAGTGTTAATGACTACAAAAAATTTATTGCACGATGAGTATTACGTCAGAACGCGTTCAAAGGGTCAAAGAGTTCAAGCAGGAAATTTTCAGGGAGTACGGTTATTATTATTATGTCCCAATGGCGGAGGCTTATGCGATTCAAGTCCCTGTTACAGTCGGTTGCAGCTATAATAAATGCCTGTATTGCAAACTGAATCAAAATAACAAGTTCCGTGAACTTTCACTTGACGAGATAGAGAATAATATTACTAAGTTACGCTATATTTACGAAGAGAGACTCGACTCTGCGAAAAGATTTTTATTAGCAGGCGGCAACCCGTTTGTGTTGAGCGTTGACAAATTATTAAAGATTGCTGACATGATACGCTCGAATTTCCCTAAGTGTGAATATATCTCGTGCTTCTCAAGAGCTGATGACATCCTCCGCAAGAGTCCTGATGACTTGAAGGCGTTACACTCGGCAGGCTTTGACAGGCTTTGTATAGGGATCGAGTCCGGCAGTGATGAAGTATTATCTTTTCAGAACAAGAACATAACATTCTCTCAGAATCTTGACTCAATGAGAATGCTTGATGAATCAAATATAAAGTATTCGTGCTATATAATGCTCGGTCTTGGCGGTCTCGACATGTCAGAGTCTCACATTAACGGCACTGTCTCTCTTCTCAATCAGGCGAACCCCTTTGAGCTTACGGTTGTAACTCTGGTGTTATTCAAGGGCGCGGCTTTAATCGAACGGCTAAAATCTCACGAGTTCAGACGAATGCACCCGATTGACGCATTAAAAGAGGGCAGGGAGATTCTTTCACGACTCGAGATAAATACGATATGGGACGCGACTCACAAGACTAATTTATTTCCCATTAAAGGCAAAATTCCCGAACATCGTGTAAAATTATTGAAGCGAATCGATGACGTTATCGCAGAGATAGAATCAGGCGACCTGAAGCAATACGAGCTCAAACGCTGGAGTAAATGGGGCACCGAATGAATTACTAATACATTTACTAATACAACTTCACTCAATGAATCAGCATACAAAGATGATTTATAATTCACACAAGAACAATAACATAACGCAATGAATGAAGGGAGAAAGTTATCATGGCAGACAATGCTAATAACGTAGATATGGCCAGGCTTGAATTACTGCTTCGCGAACACTTTGCACGTACTGACAAACAGATTGCAGAGATGCGCGCAGAGAATGCAGAGTTCAGGAGTCAAATTAAAGATGACATGCAAAACTTCAGGGAAGAGATTCGCAGCGACATGGAGAACTTCAAGTCAGAAGTCCGCAGTGAAATAAATAGCTTCAAGTCCGAAGTAAATGCAAAAATTGACGGCCTGCGTTCTGAAATGAATTCACGCTTTGACAACGTTCAAACTCAAATTCACGTTATGCAATTGGACATTACGGGCTTGAAACATGACGTAGCTAATCTTTATCGCTGGAACTACTGGATGGTAGCTATAATCATCGGTGTATTTCTCCTGCCTACTTTCGCTGATTTCATACGGGGTTTATTCGAAATTGTCCGCGACGGCATAGCAGGTATCTTAGCTTTATTCAAACGGGAGAAATAATTAATAAATTCATTATTGCAAGATTCGTGATTAACTAGTAGCATAAAGAAAATTTTCACGACATAACAAAGAAAGGAGTCAATTCACTTAATGCGCAGGGTCTTCACTTGAGAAAATTATTCTGCACGTGATGCAATTAATCTGCCCTGCCTCAGCCTCTCTTCACTATAAAATCACTTACCCGGTTTAACGCGGGGCTTATCACATAAATAATTTATTAACAGGAGAAATCTTTTTACATGCACACTAAATCACCAGAAGGCTTTAGTTCTTCTTCTGACGTTTTGAGTCACCTGACACGTGAAAGACTTGCTGAACTCGAAAGCAGGCCAAGAACTCCGGCAAGAATCTTTTGCGACTATATAATTTGCTTAACGCCCGTAATATTTGGATTGCTGGCAATGGCTGAATATTTGTACGTCCCTAATCTCAAGGGCAATAAC
Organism: Synergistaceae bacterium; assembly: GCA_017439345.1. Lineage (GTDB taxonomy): Bacteria > Synergistota > Synergistia > Synergistales > Aminobacteriaceae > JAFUXM01. The sequence goes on along the minus strand of JAFSJJ010000021.1, from coordinate 64,998 downwards.
TCAACGAACACTTATACATATTTTCTGCTCGTGTTGATTCTCATTGCAGGAGCATTCTTTATCACGTCAATATTTTCACGAAAAGTTTTTTATGTATTGCGTTATAAAGCTCCGTTTTATGCGTTCGTGTTTGTCTTGCTAGCTCTCTATGATTATCTCACTCTCAAGACAGGCCGGCTCGTTTTGCCTTATTTCACATGGACTGACCAAATATTAAATGCAATGTGGCAGGACAGGGCATATTTACTCGACTGTACGTATAACTCACTGAAATTATTATTCTCGGGTTACTTCACAGGGGCATTACTGGGACTAATAACCGGGATAGCCTGCGGGTGCAGTAAGACGGCTGATTACTGGATCTCGCCTTTCATGAAATTACTAGGTGCAATACCTTCGCCGACTTGGATTCCTATTGTGATGGTCATAGCTGCGACTTTGTTTAGCGGTGCAGTTTTCATTATCGCGTTAGGAGTCTGGTACTCTCTGACAATTGCAACGATGACGGGAATCAGAAACATTGACAGGTCATTTTACGACGCTGCTAAAACTCTTGGAGCTTCGAGACTGCAATTAATCTTTAACGTAGCTGTACCGTTCGCAGTTCCTAATATATTGCAGGGATTGACTCAGGGCATGAGTTCGGCATGTATGGCTTTAATCACCGCTGAGATGGTCGGAGTAGAGTCCGGTCTGGGCTGGTATGTCTCATGGCAGAAGAGCTGGGCGCAGTACGGCAAGATGTATGCTGCAATAGTTATATTGTGTATCGTGTTTATCATAGTCAACAGGGGACTCAATCTCATCAAGAGAAGATTATTACGCTGGCAGGAAGGAATGATTTAGCGTGAATATACTTGAATTAAATCACGTTCACAAGAGCTTTGCGAAAATTGAGGGCGAAGATGTTACGCAGGCACTAAGCGATATAACTTTTACTGTTCAGGACGGCGAATTTCTCTCAATCGTAGGGCCTTCAGGGTGCGGAAAGTCAACGATTATGAGACTCATAGCAGGCTTGATTTTTCCTACGGCAGGGACTCTGACTCTCAACGGCGAAATAATAACGAGTCCAAACACTGAGCGCGGCATGGTATTTCAGAAGCCTACGTTATTTCCATGGCTGACGGTCAAGCAGAATTTGGACTTCACAGCACGAATGAAAGGTTACACTCACAAGAAAGATTACGAGTCAGAATCAGAAAGACTCTTAGAGCTTGCAGGGTTGAAAGATTTCCGCGATGACTTCCCCCACCAGTTATCAGGAGGAATGGCTCAGAGACTCGCGCTGATACGGACAATGATTAATAATCCCAAAGTATTCTTGCTCGATGAACCTCTAGGCGCGCTCGATGCCTTTACCCGAATGAACATGCAGGACGAAATTTTGAAGCTCTGGCAGAGATCGAATCACATTGTCTTAATGGTAACTCATGATATTGACGAGGCTTTATATCTTGGGACTCGAATTATAGTTATGGCTCCAAGACCGGGCAGAATTCGCGAGGACCTGAAAAATAATATGCCTTATCCTAGAGTCAGGACGAGTGATGAATTCCTGCAAATGCGTAAACAAGTGTTAGAAATGCTCAATTTTGGGCAGAATATAAATTAATTCATTAAAGGAGGAGTCGCAATGAGAAAAATTTTTGCGGCAATGTTAGTTATTTCATTATTATTCGTATCATGTGCTTTTGCTATGACCCCTGAAGAGGAACTCGAAGCATGGAAGAAAGAACCTGCTTACGGTAGAGTCATCAAGATCGGCTACAACGGCGGACTTTGCACGGGAACTTTAGGAATCACTCAGGTCAAGGGCTTCTACGAGGCTGAAGGAATCAAGACCGAACTTGTACGCTATCAGGGCGACACAGTGGCACTCGGCGACGCATTAGGGACTCACAAAATCGACATAGCAGGCGGTCATATCGCAACCCTTCTTGTTCCTGCTGCAAACGGAGTCCAAATGAAATTCACAACGGGAATGCACACAGGCTGTAAATCATTGTGCGTGTTAGCTGATAGTCCCTACAAGACAACGAAGGACTTAATCGGCAAGACAATAGCAATAACTACGAGCATCGGAGGCTCTGACCAGAATATTACGATGAGATTTTTATTGCGTGACGGAATTGACCCGGTCAGAGGCGTTAAATATAAGTCGACTGACTCAGGTGCTGCCGTGTTAGCTATGCAGAACGGTGAAGTAGCTGCTGCATTGTTAAGTGATCAGTTCATTCAGAAATTCTTAGAGAACGGGACATTAAGAATAATACGCTCTATCACATTTGATGACGACTTCAAAGATGAAACCTGCTGCATTTACGCAATCGCAAAGGATATAGTCGAGAACAGTCCGATTACAGCAAAGAAATTAACCCGCGCTCACGAGAATGCAAGAAAGTGGATAATGGCAAATCGTGAAGAGACGATTAAATTAATGCTCGAGAACAAATGGGCTTCAGGCGAGTTTGATAAGGTCTTAGCGTTCTATAACACCCTTGATTATTCCGTAACTGACGCTAACACAGAATCTACACTCAGAAAAGTTATTGACGACTATAAAACTTGCGGAATTCTTGACGCTTCAAGAGACACTGACGAAGTATTAAATATGATCTGGGACGGAGTCCTTATGAAGGAGTAATGAATTATGTCTTTATCACTTCCGAAAAATTTTGAGTCATTCAACGATGCCCGCAAAAAATCTTTCATGGCACTCTATGAAGCTAAACAGCGAGGCAAAAAAGTTGTGGGCGTATTCTGTTCGTATACTCCTGTTGAGTTAGTCTATGCTGCCGGAGCAATTTCAGTCGGACTCTGCGGTAAATCTGAACAGGGAATCCCCGAAGCTGAGACACGTTTACCCAAGACTCTATGTCCGTTAATCAAAGCGAGCTACGGAATGGCTATGACCGATCAATGTCCGTTCTTTTATTTCTCTGACGGAATATTAGCCGAGACTACATGCGACGGCAAAAAGAAAATGTATGAGCTAATGAATTTAATTAAGCCCGTCCACGTTATGAATCTGCCTCAGGGACGCGACCAGGCACTAGCAATCGAGTCATGGACTGATGAGGTCAAACGCGCCGCAAAATTTCTTGAGGATTTATTTCACGTTCAGATTACTCCTGACAAATTGCATGAAGCTATCGTGTATCGCAATAAAGTTCGCCGTGCAATAGTAGATTTGTACGAAGTCGCCAAGCTCAAGCCCTCCCCTGTGTCAGGCTACGAGATAAGCACCGTTGCAGAGAGCGCAGATTTTCACTTCACTGATGATGACTTAGTTGCGAAGATTAACAAAATCACCCGTGAATTTCGTGAACGCGTCAGAGAAGGCAAAGCTGACCGTCCGAGAGTGTTAATTACAGGCTGTCCAAATGCAGGAGTGCGCGATAAAGTCATTAAGACCCTCGAAGAACTCGGAGCAGATTATGTTTGTGCAGACAACTGCGCAGGGCCTCGAACTCAGAAATTCATGATTGACGAGAACGCTGAACCCTTCAGGGCAATTGCAGAACGTTACTTGAAGATTAACTGCTCAGTCATGACTCCGAATACTCAGAGATTCGACGACATCAGAGCATTAACGCGCGAATACCAGGCCGACGGAGTAATTGAGATCGTGCTTCATGGCTGTCATACGTTCGCGGTTGAAGCATACAACGTTATGAATCTCGTTCAGAATGAATTAGCATTACCCTACTTGAGACTCGACACAGATTTTTCACAGTCGGACAAGGGACAGATTGAGACTCGGCTCGGAGCATTTATCGAGATGATGATGAACGCAGCGTAAAGCGCAAAAATTTTCGGTTCTCTCTGTGTGATTCATGCAGGGAGAATTTTTTATGCACACAATCATAAATTTCACATCAGTAAAAATACATAACTAGGGGGGGGGGTAAAATATATGATTTATCTAAACGCTCTATAAAATATAATAAACTCCTAAAAATTTTGTGCAATGAATTTACGTCACAACAAGGAGGACATAAATACTTACATGGTAAGAAAAATTTTCATCGTTCTATTATGTGTAATGCTAGTTCCAATTGCAAGCTCTCAGGCGTTAGGGGCTTCGGCGTGGTACGTTGTTAAATCCACCAACACAACAGTCAAATATATACAAGACACTACAACGACAGAATATGACTCTGGCAAATGGTCGAGCGCAGCAGCAACTACTAACGATACAGTATCATTAGCAGCTTTTTTCTCTTTATCAACACTACAAGCAGGCGATGTCGTTTATATCAAAGAAGGTACTATCACAGCTAATGCTACAAAAATCACACAGGACATAACAGTCTACGGAGGCTTCAAAGACAGCGATACAACGATAGACTCTAGAACAGGAAATACTACGATTCAACAAAACACAACAAAGCCTAGCCCGGTTATACGAATTGGCAATTCATCAACTAAATCGAATGTAAAACTTGACGGCTTAACCCTCACAGGAGGAAATTCATCAAACTACGGCGGAGGAGTCTTTAATTATGGTACGCTGGAAATAACAAACTGCACTATTACAGGCAACAAGGCAACAAGCAGGGGCGGTGGAATTTATAACTATGGCGGTACGTTGACAGTGACAAACTGTACTATTTCAGCTAACAACTCAGGACTAACGGGAGGCGGAGTTTATAACTTAGGCGGTACGTTGACAATGATAAACTGCACTATTTCAGATAACACGGCAGGCTCAGCTAACGAGACAAGCAACACAACCGGCGGAGGAATTGCTAATTATAACAATGGAACTACCTCTGGTACGCTGACAATGATAAATTGTACTATTTCAAATAACAATGTCATGGGGACAGCATCTACTTACGGTGGAGGAGTTCGTAACAGCGGCAGTACATTGACAATGACAAACTGCACTATTACAAATAACACAGTGACAAAGACAGCCAACGGCACCGGAATCTCTAACGCTAGCACCGGTACGCTGACGATGACAAATACGTTTCTGTGGGGGAACACAAAATTAATTAATGGTACTATAACCGCTACATACTGCGCAGCTCCTACACAGCTTACAGGCACGGGAAATATCGCAATATCTTCATGGAACACTCAGAAATCAAAAGAAGTAGAAGTCAACGGAGTAACCCACACTGTATACAGAATAGAAGATAATCCGGAGTTAAGTGATCTCGAAGGTGCAGGGACAAATACTAACGACACTCCAGAGAAAGACCAGCTCGGCCACACAAGATATAATCCCCCCTGCATAGGTGCTGTAGAAATAGTTCATGCCCCTGTAATGTCTAAAACTCTCACCATTGACGCAGCAGAAGGCAAAGCTATAACGATGGTAACGGCTGTTCAGGGACTCGATATAAAATGGTCAACTTCTGGGAAGCTACCCGATGGTCTTGCAGCATCAAATACAGATAAAACTTTCACGATCTCCGGAACTCCTGCAATCGGAACAGCTTCGAACTCCCCGTATACTTATAAAGTAACCGCAGCCAACAGCGCAGGCACTACAACAAGTACAGTGACTATAAATGTAGGTATTGCTGCTCCTATTCTTTCATGCGACAACGTAATAATTCTCACTGAAGGGGAAACTATGACAGCCTTAACGATAACTGCATTGAACGGAAATAATAAAATGACGTGGGCAGGCTCCGGGACTCTTCCGAACGGATTAACAGCTTCGAACAAGAATAATACTTTCACCATTTCAGGGACTCCGAGCAAGGGTACAGCGTCAGACTCAATGTATAATTACATCGTAACGGCCGAGAACACCGCAGGCAAGACAATAGAAGTCATAACGATTGTTGTACTGAAATCATTACCAGGAGTACCTGAAAGATTATCGCTTTCTGCACCAGTTCTCTTTGAGACAGACATTGCGCACTCGTTACATGAAGGCAGCGAAAACTTACCGATAAGAGTTATTGCCATAGCAGGGACTAATATAACTTGGTCGGGGTCCGGGACTCTTCCTAAAGGGTTAGAAGTATCGAGCCGCGATAACGTATTCTCTATAACAGGGACTCCTGCTGAAGGGACAAATGCTAACTCACCGTATAATTATACTGTGAAGGCATCGAACACAGCCGGCACTGCAAAAGCGAATGTTGTTATAACAGTTATAGCAGCAGGAAGCTCACCGGTTAAGCCTGTTCTATCGGACTCAGAGATTAATAATACGTATAATGAAGGCAGCACTATTGAAGATATAATCATCAAAGCAGTGTCAGGAGATAATTTGACGTGGTCAGCATCTGGGACTCTGCCGGACGGATTGACAGTAACGGAGTCAGACGACAGCAAGGGCTTCACTATCTCAGGCAAAATAGCAATGAATACTGCAGGCAGCTATTATTACACACTAACGGCAAAGAACTCTTCAGGTGAGGCAGGATGTGTAGTCAAAATAACGGTTGAAAAGTTTACGCTCAATCCTGATACTATGCCTGAACCTGAGACGAATCAGACTCTAAGCGAATACTTATCAGATACCCTGAACTTATCACGCGAACAAATGACAGCATTGACAGAAATTAAGATACCTTCAAGGGTTACAACGCTTGATAGAATTGATGAATTAATGCCGAACTTGAAAGTACTTGACTTAACAGAGGCTGACTCTCTCGGCGAAAATCTCGATTTAAGCGTTCTTGGTGATTTAGAGCTTGAAGAATTGAATTTGTCCGGGAACTCTGCAATAAAGACTCTGAAGCTCAGTGACTGCAATATTCAAATCGTCAATGCGGAAAGCTGCAGGGAACTTGTATCTATTAACATAGCCGGCAATGAATTCATTGAAGAACTTTATCTTGACAGCACAGATATAAGCGAGATAAACACAAGATACTGCATCAACCTCAAGACTCTTCACTTCGCTAATGCCAAAGTCAGCAGGTTAGATTTTACGGGCTGCAATGAAATGCGCGAACTTATTTTCAAGAACAACAGGGTCAGGCGGTTCAATCAAGATCACTTCGGACTCAGCAAACTTGAAATAATCAACGCAAAGAATCAGAATGCAATTGAATCTTCTATCAAGAAGCGATTTGATTTAATGGCGTTCATGCTATCTTCAGAATCAGACTCAGACTCAGACTTTGACTCAGATTCAGACTCAGAATCAGGAGAAGTTAATGACGATGAAAATATTACAAGCGGAGTCTTAGTTATCAATAGTGCAGTAAGTTCCGGCGATAAAAACTTAATTGATATAACAGGCTACGATGACTCAGGCAATGCTATAGAGTACGATGCTTCAGAATATGCAGATACCGGAGAGATTAAATTTAAAGAGGCTCCTGCAAAGATAGTTTATAACTATGATACAGGCTTAAGCAAAATGGACGTAACTATTTCGGGTGCTCCTAATGATATTTCTGATCTTGGAGGTTCGGGGGGCTGTGACTCAGGTTTCACTTCAGGAGCGTTGTTAATGTTGACGGGACTCGCTTTCATTCACAGAAGGAAGCGCTAAATAATTTCTACGACAATTCGGTTCTCTCTGTGTGTGATTCATGCAGGGAGAATTTTTATGCACACAATCACAAATTTTACATCAGCAAAACGGCGTATAGGGGGGGGGGTAAATTACACGATTTATTTTAGCGAAGTGTTAAATATAATAATCTACTAAAAATTTTATGTCAACTAGTTCACTCTACGACAAGAAGGAGATTATTATATGAGAAGAAAATTTTTCATCGCTCTATTATGTTTTATGTTCGTTCCAATTGTCTGCTCGCAGGCGTTAGGGGCTTCGGCGTGGTACGTTACAGAACTTACGGAAGGCACATCGATTACATATGCACAAGATGACTCAACTACAGAATATAACTCTTCTAAATGGTCAACTGCAACAGCTGATACAAGCACTAAAACATTTAAGGACTTTTTCAGCAACAAAGTACAAGCAGACGACATCGTTTACATCAAAGACGGCACCTTCACTATAACAGGCAGTAACATGATCACAATCGATAAGAATGTAACAGTTTACGGGGGCTTCAAAGACGGCGACTCAGGCATAAACTCCCGGACAGGCACAACAACAATTAAGGGCGAAAGTTTAAGCAATGTGGTTATATTCATCACCTCAGGCAAGACTGTTACACTTGACGGTTTGATCATCACAGGAGGCAACGGTTCCAGCGGCGGAGGAGTCCAGAATCGAGGTACGCTGACGATGACTAACTGCACCGTTTCAGGCAACACTGCTTCAAATGGCGGAGGAGTCTATAATGAGTATCAAGGTACGCTGACGATGACTAACTGCACAATTGCAAACAACACATCAACAGGCAATTACGGCGGCGGTGGCGTCTTTAAGGATGGTGGAACGCTGACAATGACAAACTGCACCATTTCAGGCAACAAAACAACAGGCTCACTGGGCGGCGGTGGCGTCTTTAATGGTAAGAATAATAATGGTAATGGTCCGCTGACGATGACTAACTGCACAGTCGCAAACAACACTGCAACAAACGGCGGAGGTGTTTATAATTATTCTGCTACGCTGACAATGAAAAATACTTTCGTGTGGGGGGATGCAAATAACGTAATTTATAATCGTAATAGTGGTACGATAACCGCTACATACAGCGCATTTCCTTCCGGACTCAGTGGTATAACGTTCGATGACACAACGCATAACATCGCAATATCTTCATGGAACACACAGACTCCCAAAGAAGTAACAGTCAACGGAGTAACTCATACAGTGTACAGGATAGAGGATAACTCAGAGTTAAGCGCGCTGGAGGGTAAAGGCACGGCAGAGGATGCTCCTGAAAAAGACCAGATCGGACACACGAGAAATAATCCCCCTTCTATTGGTGCAGTCGAGAAAGTCAAAGTTCCTGTACTAAGTCCTGAAACTCTCACGATTGACGCTATAGAGAGCAAGCCGATAACTGCTCAGACGATAACAGTGACTCAGGGACTCGATATAATTTTGTCAACGTCTGGGACTCTTCCTGATGGTCTGACAACAGCCAGCACAGATACAACTTTCACTATATCAGGGACTCCTGCAGCAGGGACGGTCGCGAATTCTCCGTACACTTATAACGTAACTGCAAGCAATGATGCAGGCAAGACAACAACTATAGTTACTGTAAACGTTATTATTGCTCCTGTGCTTTCATGTGATAAGGAAATAACTCTCACTGAGGGCGAAGCTATGACCGACTTCACGATCACTGCAAAGAATAAAGATACCGTAACATGGTCAAGCTCAGGGACTCTTCCTAAGGGGTTGACTGCCTCGGACAAGGATAATACTTTCACGATAACAGGGACTCCGGATTCAGGGACAGCGGCGGACTCGCCATATACTTACACAGTAACAGCAGAGAACGCAGCAGGTAAGACGGACGCGCAAATTACTATAACAATCAATGCTGCTGATAACACAGACGAAGGCGGAAGCACTACTGAACCTAAATCATTTAAGCCGGTTCTTTCTGAGTCAGAGATTAATAATACCTATCAGGAAGGCGACGCGATTGAAAATATAGTTATCAACGCAACATCAGGAGATAATTTAACGTGGTCAGCGTCCGGGACTCTACCGGATGGATTAACAGGAGCAGAGGCAGACAACGGCACCAGCTATACAATTTCAGGAACTATAGCAATGAATAATACTGAAGGGAGCTACACTTACACAATCACGGCCAAGAATGACGCAGGAGAAGCAAGCAGCGTAGTGAATATAACCGTTGAAAAGTTCGAGTTAAATCTTGATACTCTTACTGAACCTGAGGAGAATCAGACTCTCAGCAAATATTTAACAGAGACTCTGGGCTTATCGGCTGAACAGCTCGCGACTCTGACAGAATTCAAGATTCCTGCAAAGATTACGGATCTTAACGGAATTGCTGAATTAATGCCGCACTTGCAGACTCTTGACTTAACGGAAGCAGTCTCTCTAGGTGAAAATCTTGATTTGAGAGTTCTGGGTAAATTACAGCTTGAAAGCGTGAATCTGTCCGGGAATACTGCAATAAAGACTCTGAATCTCAAGGGCTGCAATATTAAGAACGTCAACGCAGAAGACTGCAAGGGTCTTGTATCTGTTGATGTGGCAGGAAATGAATTCATAGAGGAGCTTCAACTCAGCAGCACAGATATTAGCGAGATTAATGCGAGCGGCTGCAAGAACCTCAAGACCCTTCACTTTGCAAATGCCAAAGTCAGCAAACTTGATTTAACGGGCTGTACTGAAATGCGCTATCTTAACTTCCAGAACAACAGAATCAGGAGATTCCATAAAGACCACTTCGGACTAAATAAGCTGGAAAGACTCAACGCAAAGAATCAACGTGCATATAAATCTTTGCTCGAGAGAATATTTGACTTGGCAGCGTTCCTTCTCAGCTATGATAATGACAGCGATGTTTCAACGGCAGGAATAGTTATCAACAGTGCAGTAAATTCCGGCGACGAAAATTTAATCAACGTAACAGGCTATGACGAGTCAGGCAACGCGATAGAGTACGACGACTCAGAATACCCAGAGACCGGGAAAATTATATTTGACAAGGCACCTGCGACAATCATTTATAACTATGATACAGGCTTGACTAATAACAGCATGGACGTAACTGTTTCCGGCACTCCTGAGGAAGACGATGAAGAAGACTATTATCTCGAAAATTCCGGCGGAGGCTGTAACTCGGGCATTGCTTCAGGAATGTTATTAGCTTTGGCGGGACTCGCGTTGATTCGCAATAAGAAGCACTAAATCAATCGACTATGCAGCCTTATGAGATTAAAATATAATGCAGATTCATGAAATCAAAAGGGGATTTACAATCATGTATGATTACTTAATAGTAGGCTCTGGATTATTCGGATCTGTGTTTGCCCATGAGGCTGTGTGGCACTCTAAATCAGTCCTCGTAGTCGATAAACGCCCTCACATCGGAGGCAATATTTACACCGAGAACATTAACGGCATTCACGTTCATTCTTACGGAGCGCATATCTTTCACACTAACAATAAACGCGTCTGGGACTACGTGAACAATTTAGCTGACTTCAACAGATATACTCACTCTGTCATAGCAAATTACAGGGGCGAAATATATTCTCTGCCGTTCAACATGTACACATTTAATAAAATGTGGGGGGTAATAACACCTCAAGAAGCTCAGGAAAAAATTAATTCCCAGAGAGAAGCAGCAGGTATCACCAACCCTAAAAATCTTGAAGAGCAGGCAATAAGTCTTGTCGGACATGAAATTTACGAGAGATTAATCAAAGGCTACACCCAGAAGCAATGGGGCAGAGAATGCAAGAATCTTCCGGCGTTCATAATAAAGCGTCTGCCAGTGAGATTTAAATACGATAATAATTACTTTGATGCGCTTTATCAGGGCATACCGGTTAAAGGCTACACGGCAATAATCAAGAAACTTCTTGAAGGCTGCGAAGTTAAATTAAACTGTGATTATTTCGAACACCGCTCCGAACTTGAAGGACTTGCAGATAAAATTATATTCACAGCTCCTATTGACGCATATTTTGATTATGAGCTCGGGACTCTTGAATACAGGACAGTTAGGTTTGAACAGGAAATCTTGGACGGCGTTAATAATTATCAAGGTCATTCGGTAATTAACTACACTGACAAAGATACACCATGCATGAGGATTATAGAGCATAAACACTTTTATCCGGGGCTTGAACTCGACAAAAATTTCACTGTGATAACGCGCGAATTCAGCTCTGAATGGCGGCCAGGCATGGAAGCATATTATCCCGTCAATGATGAGAGAAACACAAGGCTTTACGAGTCATATAAAGAACTTGCAATGACAAGATGCCCTAACGTCATATTCGGAGGCAGACTCGGCGAGTATAAATACTACGATATGGATATGATAATAATCAAAGCACTTGAACTCGCGGATAAAATAATTGCGTGAACTTGTGAATTATGCTATATTTTGCACCGGCTCTCCTGAACGGCGAAATCTGCTGTCAGGGAAAGTAAATCACAAGCAGCCTGGTTAAATAATTATATGCAAATAACATCAGGTCAGCTTGTATTAACGAGTCGGCCTGATTTTTATTTATTTATTATTATGAAGGAGGAGGAATTTTTGCCCGGTAACGAAGAGAATGCTCCGCGCGTAAATTCTGAGATAACGTCAGCTCAGGTTTTATTAGTCGACGAAAACGGAGTAAAAGTAGGAATTACTAACACCCTTGAAGCTCTGAGAATGGCTCATGAGCAGGCTCTTGATCTGGTCGAAGTCGCCCCGTTAGCAAGTCCGCCTGTATGCCGCATAATGGATTACGGTAAATACAGATACCAGCTCCAGAAGAAAGAGAAAGATGCCCGCAAAAAGCAAAAGGTTCAGGAACTCAAAGAAATTAAGATGCGTCCCAAAATCGATGATCATGATTTCGAGTTCAAGACTAAAGCCGTGAGGACATTTCTTGAGAAAGGACACAGAGTCAAAGTCTCTGTATTTTTCAGAGGCCGCGAGATGTCATTTCTTGATAGAGGCGAAGAAGTGTTGAACCGCGTTATGGCAATGTGTGAGGACGTAGGCAAGTGCGAGGGCAAACCTGCAATGGAAGGACGTTATATGAGATTGTTATTAACTCCTCAGACGGGAAGCAGCTCAAGCTCAAGTTCAAAGAGTAAAGCCTCACAGGACATGAAAGAAGTTCAAGATACGAATACGAAAGGAGAATAAATTTTTTCATGGCAAAACAGAAATTAAAATCACACTCAGGAGCTAAGAAAAGATTTTTCAAGACAGCTTCAGGCAAATTCGCGTATAGAAAATGTTCACGTTCACATATTCTGGTGAATAAGAAGCCGTCAAGAATGCGCAGACTTAAAGCAACAGGCTACGTAACAGAAGCACTGACCGAACAGATGAGGCACTTATTGCCTTATGATTAATTATGATTAATTGCTAGAGGTGAATAATTATGAGAGTAAAAGGTGCATCAGCAAGCAATAACAAGCGCAAAAAGTTATTCAGCATTACTAAAGGCTACTGGGGACAGCGCAAAAACGTTTATCGCAGAGCTAGAGAAGCATATCTTGCAGCATTGTCAAGAGCCTATGTAGACCGCAAACGCAAGAAGAGAGATTTTAGAAGACTCTGGATAACAAGAATCAGTGCAGCAGTCAGAGCAGAAGGCATGAGTTATAGTGCATTCATGAACGGACTCAAGAAAGCAGGAATCAATATCAACCGCAAAATGTTGAGCGAACTCGCAATCCACGACGATAAAGCCTTCAGGGAGCTTGTCTCAAAAGCAAAGGCAGCGTTGTAATCAATGCCGTTAGAAATAAATCAAGTCAGGGCTTCATTCTTTGAGGCTCTGAATAATATTAAATCACTTCAGGAACTTGACGAACTCCGCGTAAAATTCACAGGCAAGAAAGGCGATCTGACTCTATTATTAAGATCTCTCGGCAAATTACCGCCTGACGAACGCAGACAGGCAGGCCAGGACGTTAATAATTTACGTGATGAGATAGAAAACGCTATTGCTTCGATGAGCAAAAAAATTCGCGATTCAGAAAACGAGAAGCAGGAAATTCAAGAACGCATAGATATTACTTTACCAGGCAGAGGCAGATTATCAGGAGCTTTTCACCCAGTAATTCAGACTATGCACGAGATAGCGAATATAATGCAGGGTTTAGGCTACTCAGTTGCAAGCGGTCCGGAGATTGAAGAGGAATTCTATAACTTTGAATGCCTTAACGTTCCCAAATGGCACCCGGCTAGAGACATGCAGGACACTTTTTATTTCCCAGACGGCAAGTTATTACGCACTCACACTTCACCAGTTCAGATTAGATCTATGCTCAAATACGGTGCTCCGTTGAGAATTATTTGTCCCGGCAAAGTTTATAGACGCGACAATGACACGACTCACTCGCCTATGTTTAATCAAATGGAAGGCTTATTAATCGATAAAGACGTTCCGTTCTCGCAAATGAAGGGCACTATGTCAGAAATGTTGAATGCTTTCTTCGGGAAATCTCTTAAATCACGTTTCAGAGCGTCTTACTTCCCGTTCACTGAGCCAAGCATGGAACTTGATATTGAGTGCGTCGAATGCTCCGGCCATGACGAACACTGCAGAGTCTGCCACGGCACAGGATGGCTTGAAGTCGTAGGTATGGGCATGGTTCACCCTAACGTCATCAGGGCAGGCAAGATTGACCCTGATGAATACAACGGCTTTGCATTTGGTATAGGCTTAGACAGAATGGCAATGCTTAAGTACGGCATAAGCGATTTAAGATTATTATTCGACGGCAATGTTTCATATTTGAATTCTTGCTTTAATTCAGGACTCGAGGAGGTCTCGTGCTGATATGCTTATTTCACTTGAGTTATTAAAGAATTTTATTGACATCGAGATTTCTCCGGACGAATTAGCAGAAAGATTGACTTTCTCAGGTTCTGAAGTCGAGGGCATTAATTACACGGCAGGCAAATTATCAGGCGTAGTAGCTGCGAGAATTGACTCTCTTGAAGTTCATCCTTCTGAATCAAAATATTATATTGCTCATCTCAACACAGGCACAGGCGAACACATCTGCGTTACCAGTGCTAAGAACATGAAGCAGGGAGATTACGTGCTTTACGCTGGTTCAGGTTCAGTTTTACCGGACGGGACTGTTATGGGAGTTCGGGACTTCGCAGGAGTTCAAAGTTACGGCATGATGTTAAGTGCTGAAGAGTTAGGGCTTCATGATGTCGATGATCCTTCAGGTTTATTAATATTGCCTGACTCTGCAAGACCCGGCGATGACGCAAATAAATTATTTCACATTAATGATATTATTCTTGATGTATCTATTACTCCTAACAGAGGGGATCTATTATCTCATTTGGGAATGGCACGCGAGATTAAAGGCTTGTTCCCTTCTAAGTCCGTGTTGAGATCCCCTGAATGGTTAAGGCCGTTAAAGCAGGAAAATGACTGGAGCGAAGATTTCGGGAGTATCTCTCTGCCTGATAAGGGCTGCTTTGCTTACAGATTAGGACTTGCGACAGGAGCAAAGATTCATGACTCGCCTTTGACTGCAAAAGTAGATTTGGCTCACTTGGGAATGAGACCGATTAACAATGCAGTAGACGTTACGAATTATGTAATGCTAATGCTTGGACAGCCGTTACATGCTTTCGACCTGAACACTTTACCCGAACGCGAAATCACGGTTAGAGCAGCTCATGATAACGAGAAAATGATTACCCTTGATGAGAAAGAACGCAGCTTGATTAATACTGATATGTTAATAACTTCAGGCGGTGAAGCAATTGCCCTTGCCGGAGTCATGGGAGGCTTGCAGACAGGAATTAATAACGATACTTCTACTATAGTAATCGAGAGTGCATCATTCTCACCTGTCAGAGTCGGCCAGACATCAAGACGATTAGGCATAAATTCAGAGGCAGCGTTCAGATTTTCCAGAACAGTAGACCCTTCATTGAGCAAAATAGCACTAACTGCAGCTTCAGCCCTAATGCGCGACTGGTGCGGAGCTGACGTTGACTATAAGCCCCTGAGTTCAGAGAATGCAGCAAGTGAGCCTAAGACAGTGAAATTGACCCGCAAAAAGCTCATGACGTATTTATCATTCGACAACATGAACGAGGCTGAAAGAATTCTCGAGGGCTTCGGGATAAAGCATACAGGCGAAGATAAATTTCTGCCCCCTTCATGGAGACCTGATATTACGATAGAAGAGGACTTAATCGAAGAGATTGGCAGGTTCAGAGGCTATAACGAGACAGAAAATAAATTACCCGGTGAAATGCCTAAACGTGCTGACATTGGAGCCTCAATGATGCTTTCAAGTTCAGTGAGAAATATGTTAATCTCGCGGGGCTACACTGAAGTAATGACGTATAGCTTCTTACCCGTTGACTTCCCAGAGAAAATAAGGCTTCCTGAGAGTGATATTCGTTCGCGTGTTATGACTTTGGCAAATCCCATTTCACGTGATCAAATGGCTATGAGGACTACTCTTTTACCGGGCTTGTTAATGGCCTTGAGAAATGCTCTTACATCTGGATGGCGCGAGGGCATAAAAATCTTTGAGCAGGGCCGGGTATTCGTGAATGACTCTGAACCCGAACACATTGCAGGATTGATATTCAACGGCGTTGACACCAGAAATATATATAATGACAGGTCAGAAGATTTCTATGATATTAAGTCGGATATAGAAGCGTTAATCATGTCGAGGGGTTATCAGGCAGTCTTCAAGGCAGGAAGTGAACCGTTCACTCATTCAGGACAGAGCGCAGAAATTTACGTTGACGGCGTTAATATAGGATTTGCAGCAAGACTTAAACCGGCACTAGAACAAGAGCTTGACGTTGATAAAGTCTACGTGTTTGAGATTGATTTAACGAGTCTGACTAATCCCCGTAAGCCCGTATTCAAGCCAGCGTCTCAATTCCCGGCAGTGAACAGAGACATTGCTATTCTCGTCTCACTTGATAAAAATAATTCTGATGTCATGAAAGATATATATTCTTCGGTCAAAGAAGCTGCGGACTTAGAACTTAATCTTGAGTCTATACGCTTATTTGATATATACGAGGGCGCAAATATTCCTGAAGGTTTCAGGAGTCTTGCATATAGTCTGAGTTATCGTTCAAGTTCAAAGACTTTGACTGACTCAGAAGTTGACGCAGTTCATAATCAGGTTCGCGAAAATTTAAAGAGTAAAGGCTATATAATCAGATAAATATATTAATTCTCCTCTCTGGTAAAATATAAAAAATTTTGCTGGAGGGGCTGATTTAATGCTTAATGAAATAGATTTTTACGCTGATGCATTATCCGAACGCATAGAAAATCTCTTGAGAGAACGAAATATCCTGAGACGTGAATTATCACGGAAGACTGACGGGACACTTGAACGAGACAAAGAATTTGTGCGCCTGTATCAGGAAAATATAATAAATAATGCGTTATACGATGACAGCATTACGAGACTTGAGCATATATTATTAATAAAATAAAATGAGAACATCACGCGACGTATTTTTGACCATAGGCAAAGGAACTTACACAATCAATACGCCTCTTGATACTCAGGAGCTTGACAGGGTTAAAGCACTGATTGACGAGGCAAGCGGAGAGATCATCAAGGGAGCCAGGCAGGAAGATATATTAATGCTTACTTGTCTTAGATTAGCGTACTCTCTTGACTCTGTGAGCAATAAACTCAGCAAAATTCTTGAGAAAATAGACGCGTCAAGTTAATCCCAGCCCCAGTTAATTATATTTATATATTTCCCTGACTGTTTATACTCTATATACGATGGCGGAGTGTAATTCTCGCTGATGGTTTTTGCCAGCGCGTTCATGACTTGGATATTATTTAACTCTTCAGGCAGCGGCACCCTGACTCCCTGCAATAAAGATTTGAGATTTCTATATGCTTTATTCCTTGAGCCTTCTGTCCCGGACGTTAAATATAAAAATAACTGCTTCGGCCCTTTCATTAAGTCCTGCTCGTAAAAGTCAACTCGTAAAAACGGCGCGTGTTCGTTCTTGGTGAAGCCTGCCCTCCAGTACCAGCTGTGAACTTTCATTCGAGTTATATTCTCTGATTGACTCTGACTCTGACTCTGACTCTGAGTCTGAGTCTGCTCTTGACTCTGAGTCAGTGAATCATTTTCATCAAGCTGCATAATATCTTGAGTCATATTAAGCTCTGTCAAAGTATTCTCACTGAATAAATAATTGCAGTTAGGGCAGGTTCTCGCTCTCTTTAATACAGCCTTCTTACACTTGGGACATAACTTAAACATTTCGCCGATATTTTCAGTTGTTATTCTGGTACTCTTAGCAATAGTTCTTCTTGGCGGAATAATTTTCGTTACAGGTCCGTGACGTGCGATGTTTCCTGCGAAGTCAAGTACTATGCAGTCTTTGTGATGGCCTTCGCTCTTGAGTCTCATTCCCCGTCCGCTCATTTGGGCATAGAGTCCAGGTGAAAGAGTAGGTCTTGCCATAACAATTACATCTATATCAGGATAATCGAATCCAGTCGTAGCGACTCCGACATTAGTTACTGCTTTTATTTTACCGGCTTTGAAGTCCTGAAATATTCTGTCGCGTTCTTCACCTGAAGTCTTGCTGGTGATTGCCTCGCATGTTACCCCGTGTGCCCTGAACTCCGTGCACATAGCCTCTGCATGTGAGATACTTACGCAGAATATCAGCCATGCCGTTCGATCTCCTGCCCTCTTGATAGTCTCGTTTACTACTTGAGCATTTATATTCTCGCTGTTGACTCGGGTCTCAAGTTCACGCTTCTCAAAGTCGCCTTGAACTCGTTTAATTCCGTCAGTGTTAATCTGGAAGTCCGTGAATGTCGATGTTAATTTAGCGAGATAGCCGCGCTTTACAAGTTCTTGAATCGTTACAGGTTCAATCAGGGCATCAAATATAGCTTCGTCCCCTTCAGTTAATAAGCCTTGTCCGAGTCTGTACGGTGTCGCAGTGAGTCCGATAATTCTTAATTTAGGATTTATTGCTTTCAAGTCAGAAATTAACGTCCTGTACATTCCTGAGTCTTCGTTTTGAATCGTGTGAGCTTCATCAACAATTATTAAATCAATGTGTCCGAGTTCTGAAGCCTTTTTCCAGATTGATTGAATTCCTGCAACTGTAATCGTGTTCGTAGCCTTTGAGCCTAGTCCCGCGCTGTAAATCGCAACAGGAGCTTCGGGCCATGCAATAGTAATTTTCTCAGCGTCCTGAACGAGTAATTCTTTTACATGCGATAAGACTAAAATTTTTCGTTCCGGTGATCTGTGTAATATATCCTCGCAAAAGCCTGCTATTATATATGCCTTCCCTGAACCTGTAGGAGCTACTATGCAAGGGTTGCCGTCGTTAGCTGCCAGCCATTTGTAAGTTTCGCGGATTGCCTTAACCTGATAATCTCTTAGTGCCTTAATCAAATTTATGAATGCCTCCTGATGATTGAAATTAATTATATAATATTGCGAAAATTTTTTAATTAGAGAGAAGTGAATATTTACTTGCTTACGTTAGATAAAGTTTATCACGCTGCTTATATTTTACGTGAATGCGCAAGAAAGACTGACTTAATCGCGGCACCAAGACTCAGCGAGAACTGCGAGCTATATCTCAAGACAGAGAATTTGCAGGTAACAGGGAGCTTTAAATTAAGGGGAGCTTACTACAAAATATCGCAGTTATCAGACGAAGAGAAATCACGGGGCATAGTTGCATGTTCGGCCGGTAATCATGCTCAGGGTGTGGCGATGGCTGCCTCTCGAAAGGGAATAACTTCAACAATATGTATGCCTGACAGTGCGCCGGTTATGAAGGTCGAAAGCACAAAGAGACTCGGGGCTAACGTTGAACTCGTAACAGGTGCCTATGATGATGCCCATGACAGAGCAGTTGAACTCGTCAATGAAACAGGAGCTACTTTCATTCACCCATATGATGACGATTACGTTATTGCAGGCCAGGCAACTATAGGACTCGAAATTCTTGACCAGTTAGAAGGCGTTGAAGCTGTCATTGTCCCTGTAGGCGGAGGCGGCTTAATTTCAGGTGTAGCGTTTGCAATTAAATCACTCAAGCCAAGTGTTAAAGTTTACGGAGTCCAGGCTTCAGGAGCAGCAAGCATGTATAACTCATTCAAGGCTCATAAGCGCGAAGTATTATCAAGTGTATCAACTTTTGCAGACGGTATAGCAGTCAAGAACCCCGGCGAGAATACTTTTGAGATTATTTCTAATTACGTTGACGATATAGTCTGCGTTTCTGAAGACGAAATTGCGGCGGCGATATTAGCTCTCATCGAGAACCAGAAATTAATAGCAGAAGGTGCAGGAGCAGTATCTGTTGCAGCTCAAATGTTCCATAAACTTCCGATTGAAGGCAAAAAGACAGTGTGCGTTATATCAGGAGGCAATATTGACGTTAATATATTATCGCGAGTCATAACTAGAGGCATGATGATGACAGGACGCAACGTTAATCTCACGATTCAATTAATCGACAAGCCCGGCCAGCTTCAGGAAGTCAGCGAGATAATAGCAAGGTGCGGAGCTAACGTAGTATCAGTCTATTACGATCACGGCGATACTAATATGGCAATAACAAGCTGTTTCTTGAAACTTGCACTCGAGACCCTGAACAACGAGCAGATTAACACGATTAAATCAGAATTAACGAATGCAGGCTTCAAGATAGTTACAGAACGTGTATAAAAATTTCTCAGGGACTAGACGTTTGACACATTCAAAGTTCTAGTCTCGTCATATTTCTTTACGGGGGTCCACTTCAAGCCCCAGTTAAAAGCATTGTCCATAGCAACATGGCCGTTGTAGAAGCGTATTATTTTCTCAATGCTGAATGTTTCGTTATTAATATTCTCGAGCATCGCTAAAGCACACATAATTTCACTGGTATCATAATCATCGAGCCTGATTATAACGTCATGGCTTCCAGGAGACTTGATAGTTACGACTCCGTCTGCTTCACGCCAATTATTTATGCCTTCATAAATGAATGTATATACAAGAATGCGCTTTATCTGTGAAATTTTCGCTGTATTTATTCTCAAGTTCTCGCCTTCGGGAGCATCTCCTGTCCTGTCATCTCTGTCGAGTTCGATATATGGAGCTTCGTTCAGTGAGCCGAATTTGCTTCCAAGTGCCTGAATTGAACCCCGTTTGCCGTTCTTGAGTTCGTACAGACAGCCTATATCTAGATCAATTGACTTTGCCTTGTCTATCTTGCGCAGTGAGAACAGTCCGGATGCTGAGACAGCGTGTTTCCAGTTGAGATTAATTATTATATTGCTTCCTGATGTAATCTTCTCGAGCTTAACTTTTTCATTTTTACTGAGTTCTACGCGCTTCTTTACAACAGGAATATCTGGAATATTTTCTTGAACGACAGGTACATTCACAGGTTCTTTGTGAGAATTCTTGTCATCTTGACCATCTTGAACAGGTTGATCGTCAGGAGCGTCAATAATTTCTTCTCCGCCGAAAAATTTTAATAACTCGCTTAATCCTCCGTTGAAGCCGCTTGCTACTGCTCTAACCCGCCATGATGTATCTTTCTGATAAAAATATATTTCGATTGAGATTATTGCTCGTTCGTTCGAAAAGTCTCGGCCTGATAAGTTCATACTTAGAGCAATATTATTATTCTGGCTTATAGTTACAGTATGTGAAGCTATTTCGCCCATAGTGCCCTGACCGTCAATGCTGGCAGTGAAGACCAGTTTGTTAATCGAGAACGGCAGCTTGGAGAGATCAATATCAAATGCTCCGTCATCATAAGTTATTGCCTGCTCCGGTGAACTTGGCTGATTATAAAATATCATGTAGCGGTCATCAGATAATTTGTTATCTGCATCAACACCGAAACACGAGAAGTCATAAATTGCAGAGTCGTCAATCTTTAGCTCGACTCTAAAACTTTCAGACGGATTAATATACTCATCGAGTCTGCAGCGGGATCCTTTTATAAGCTCAGGCATGATTATACTTCCACCCCGAAATCAAGGCATAATGCCCTAAGTCCTCCCTTGTAGCCTGAACCATTCGCGCTGAACCTCCACTCCGAGTTATGTCTATAGAGTTCGCCGACTACAAGAGCAGTTTCTGTTGAGAAGTCTTCGCCTAAATCATAGCGTAACAGTTCGATATTATTAGCTTCGTCTATGATGTGAATATATGCGTTCGAGACCTGACCGAAGTTCTGCCTGCGTGTCTCAGCATCGTAAATCGTAACAGTGAAAGCTATCTTGTGAATATCAGCAGGTACTTTGCTCAAGTCAACGCGAATAACTTCATCGTCGCCTTCTCCCTCACCGGTTAAATTATCGCCTGTGTGTGAGACCGAGCCTGAAGGGTGACGCAGATTGTTATAGAATATAAAATCGGTGTCGCTGCGAACTTTGCCGTTTGCATCGAGTAAAAACGCACTTGCATCAAGATCAAAGTCTGCCCCGCCGTCGTATTTGTTTACATCCCAGCCGAGTCCTACGAGAATTCGCGATAAATTCGGGTTATCTTTTGTGAGAGCTACTTTCTGGCCTTTGATTAAATTTACTGACATGATAACAATTAAGCCTCCCTGTTAATTTATTGAGTGTTGAATTTCAAAGTTTTGAGTGAAAAAATTATATCAAATTATTTTATTAATCAAGCGTAGAATTTGCTATAATTATTAATATTTGAATCTCTTCATTGATCTCAATTCATAATTCAACAAGCTCGATGAGTTACTAATACAATTACTAATACATTCACACGCTATGAACTCATAACACAACAAAGACTCTCAGACCTCGTTATGAAGTTAGAGAGTCATTATTCATTCAACACTTTGTCTTCATGTTCAAGATGAACCATAACGACTCATCAGCGGTCTCATGCAGCAAATATCACACTACGGCAGGCAATCAGGACATTATGCAAGTTCGACTCATGGATGCTGAATAATGATTAACGATTAATGATTAAGAATGACTAGTAATTTTGCGTCTGTTCACTAAGTAAAAAAGCGCGTATAATTTATCATAATTTCATGAATATGAAAGGAGTGGGACAGCCCCTCTCCTTTTTTATTATGATTATGAGAGAGAAATATTAATTATGAGCGAATTAAATTTATTAACAGAAAAATTTTTGCACGAAATAGAATTAATCGTAACGGGCTTGGGCTATGAATGTGTTCACGCCGGAATAAAGACGGACTTCGGAAGGGTAAGGCTTCAGGTCTTAATAGACACGCTTGGAGGCATCAACGCCGGAGACTGCGAGCTTGTATCAGGACAATTGAACAAATTTCTTGATGAGAACTCCTCACGCCTGAGCATTCTTGACAAGGGACGCTATTATCTCGAAGTCAGTTCGCCCGGTATAGAGAGACCGTTATATAAGCCTGCTGATTATGAAAGATTCCAGGACAAAGAAGCGCGCGTAAGACTCAATAATTTACTCGAAGGACGCAAAACTTTCACAGGAATAATATTATCAGCTGACGAGAATAATTTAACCATGCTCGTTGACGGTGAAAATAAAATAATAATTCCGTTTGAGATAATCAAAGGAGGCAATCTAGTTTTTAGATTTAATAATAATGACGAAGCAAATAATAATAAAAATAATAACAAGAAACACAGGAGGAAGAAGCAATAATGCGTCTCGGCCGTAATTTCATAGAAGCTCTTTATGATTTATCAGAAGTCAGGGGGCTTGATGTCAACGTTATAATTTCGACTCTCGAAGCTGCATTGTTATCGGCATACAAGAAATTTCAGACGGGCAATCAGGACATCGAGATCAAAATAGATACTTCAACGGGCGATATTATCGTTAATGAAAACCGCAAAGTTGTCGAGAAAGTTCAAGATCCTGACACAGAAATAACTCTTCGTGATGCATTGAGATATGATATAAATGCTGAAATCGGAGGAGTCATCCATATTGAACGCAATCCAATTGACTTTGGCAGAATAGCAGCTCAGACAGCACGGCAGGTTATTGCCCAGAGACTCAGGGACGAAGAACGCAACGTTGCTTACAGTGAGTTCGCAGACAAAGTAGGGGACATGGTAACCGGTGTTATATTCAAGACAGAAGATGATAATACTATAGTTCACATTAACGACAAGACAGAAGCAGTACTTCCCCGAAAAGAAAAAATTCCCGGTGAACGCTATATACACGGGAACTCTATGAAATTTTATATTCTTGACGTTAAGAAGCAGGCAAGAGGCCCTAAAATCACGCTTTCGAGAACTCATCCGGGATTATTGAGGCGTTTAATGGAACTCGAAATTCCTGAAATCCAGCAGGGAATAATAGACATAAAAAATATAGTCAGAGACGGAGGCAGCCGCGCTAAAGTATCACTCGTAACCCTTGACCCTAACGTTGACCCCGTCGGAGCATGTATAGGCAGTCAGGGCGCAAGAATTAAAGCTGTGAGTAATGCTCTTAGAGGCGAAAAAATTGATGTCGTTGTCTACAGTGAAGACCCTTTAGTTTATATCAGGGGGGCTTTGTCTCCTGCTCAGATTGCAAAGGTTGAACCCGCTCTTGACTCCGAGAAGGCAGCAATAGTTTACGTGTATCAAGATCAGCTCTCGCTAGCAATAGGCAAACAGGGGCAGAACGTCAGACTCGCTGCTAAATTAACAGGCTGGAAGATCGATATTAAGACTCTTGAACCGGACAGAATGCCGACTCTTAAAGACATTTTCCATGACGTTTTCAATGACGAGAACACTAACGATGGCGAAAAGCAGCAATAAGCATATACCCTTGAGAATTTGCGCGATATGCAGAGTCAGGGGCAGCAAATATAATTTAATCCGAATAGTCAAGAGTCCTGATAATAAGCCCGTTATAGATATTTCCGGGAAATTACCGGGCAGGGGAGTTTATATATGTCCTGATTCAGAATGCATAGAGCTCGCAAAGAAGTCCGGAGGGCTGGCACATGCTTTAGGACTCAGGAATATTGACTCTGACTCTGAGTTCTGGCTAGAGCTTGAAAATTACGCAAAAAGTTTTGATGATACAAATCTCGCTGATAAAAGACTCCGTGCTGTTATAGGCTTGTCGCGCAAGGCAGGGGCATTATTAATCGGCGTTGATAATATTAAGAATTTCACTCATAAAGTTTTGGTGATTATCGCAAACGACTGCTCAGAGGGTGTGCGGAATTTTGCAGGGAATTATAAGACTCTTACGCCCTCAATAAG
Organism: Synergistaceae bacterium; assembly: GCA_017439345.1. Classification (GTDB taxonomy): domain Bacteria; phylum Synergistota; class Synergistia; order Synergistales; family Aminobacteriaceae; genus JAFUXM01. The sequence continues at coordinate 40,211 of JAFSJJ010000021.1, read as the reverse complement.
CATTCAGGAACTATCAGAAGCAGCAGGCTCAAGGGGAGTCCAGATTATTGCACTGCCTTTGAGTTCTGGTTTCGCAAAGAAAATATTAAATCTCACTCAACAGCTAAGCAGCAAAAATTTTGAAGGGAGTAACGCGTTTGAATAATAAAATAAGGATTTATGACCTGGCCAAGAAATTAAACAAGAGCAATAAAGAATTAATAGCCGTCCTGCAGCAGCTTGACATACCCGTAAAATCGCATTCAAGCTCGATAGATGAGGAGACAGCCCAAATTGTAGAGAATATTCTCAACGAGGCAAACGAAAGCGCATCTCAGGAAAAGAAGCAGCATAAACCAGAAGGAGCTAAATCACGGCCTGAGAAGTTCGCAAGACAGGAAAGAGAAAAGCCCGACTCATATTCACACTCAAAGCAGGAACGCGAGGAACGGGAATTCAGACAGGAACGCCCCGGAAAATCTAAGCAGTCAAATTTCAAGTCTGAAAGCAAGCCCTCACAGCAAGTTAATAATAAATCACCTGAACCAGTAAAGCCCCCTGAACCAGTTACTCAAGTTACAGAAAAGAAGCCGGAGCCCGTTAATAATGCTAAACCAGTCAAGCTCGTTGAACGTCCTCCGATTATTACAGTCATGGGACATGTAGATCACGGCAAGACTACTTTACTTGATAATATAAGGCATTCGAGCATAGCAGTCCACGAGGCAGGAGGAATAACCCAGCACATAGGCGCATATGTCGTCATGCAGGATAACAAACCGATAGTCTTTCTTGATACGCCGGGACACGAAGCATTTACTGCAATGAGAGCAAGAGGCGCAAACGTTACTGATATAGTAATTCTCGTTATAGGCGCAGATGATGGAGTCATGCCTCAGACCCGTGAAGCAATAGATCATATCAAGTCAGCAGGAGTCCCGTTAGTAATCGCAATAAATAAAATCGACAAGCAGGGAGCTAAACCAGATAGAGTCCGTCAGCAGTTATCTGAACTCGGCATTTACACAGAAGGCTGGGGCGGTGATGTCGGAGCAGTGGAAATCTCAGCAAAGCAGGGAATCGGAGTCAGTGATTTACTCGAACGCGTTTTACTTGAAGCCGAAATGCAGGAGTTAAAGGCCAATCCCGAAGCAAGCCCTGAAGGTGTCGTCATCGAGGCAAGACTGGACAAAGGCAAAGGACCTGTAGCTACTGTTATAGTGAAAGACGGGACTCTCAAGGCAGGCGACATAGTGTTATTTAATTCTACATGGGGAAAGACCCGCGCACTGTTCGACTGGGCAGGGAAGCCTCTCAAGAAAGCAGGGCCAAGCACTCCGGTTGAGATATTAGGACTTGACGGAGTCCCCAATCCCGGCGAATCTTTCAGAGTCGTCAAGAGCGAACGTGAGGCAAGAGACGCTATCAATCAGGCAAAATTAACTGAACGAGAGTCATCAGGAGAAATCAAGAAGGCATCACTCGAAGACTTATACAGCAATCTTCAGGAAGGTCAATTACCTCACTTAAATTTAGTCGTCAAGTGCGATGTTCAAGGCTCACTCGAGGCATTAAGCGCAGTGTTAGAGAAATTAGCTACTAATGAAGTCGGAGTCTCGATAGTTCATAAAGGAGTCGGACGCATTGCAGAAAGTGATGTTATGTTAGCTTCGGCGGCAGGGGCTGTAATCGTAGGCTTCAACGTCAGACCAGATAACAACGCTAAACGAGTCGCAGATTTGAACGGCGTAGAGATTCGAACTTATAACGTTATTTATGACGTAATCGATGACGTAAAGGCAGCTATGGAAGGTCTATTAAAACCCGTATTGCGTGAAGAGACTCTCGGTGAAGTAGAGATCAGGCAGATATTCAAGATTCCAAAAGTAGGCAAAATAGCAGGCTGTCATGTTACCAAAGGCGTTGTCAGGAGAACTGCAAGGGTCCGCGTAATTCATGAAAGCATAGTAGCTTGGAGCGGCAAAATAGCTTCACTCAAACACGAGAAGGACGAGGCTAAAGAACTCAAAGCCGGTATGGACTGCGGAATTTCGTTAGACGGCTATCAGGATTTCAACGAGGGCGACATTCTCGAAGTCTATGAAGTCATCGAGGAAAAGAGATCTTTATAAACATGAGTGCTAATTTACGAATGGCAAGAATCAACAAGCAGTTACAGCGCGAACTTGCCTTAATCTTCGAGACCAGAATCAAGAAAGCCAGCGTCAAGAGCATAATAATAACTGAAGTCGACTGCAGCAAAGATTTAGAGAAAGCAAGAGTATATTTCACGGCGTTAGAGGCTCGAAAGTGTCCGGGAATTCTTAAAGACTTGAACGAGATCAAAGGCGCAGTACGAGGACTCTTAGGCCAGAGCATTAAGTTACGCAGAGTCCCTGAACTCGAATTTGCTATAGACTCAAGCAGCGAATACGGAGCTAAGATCGACAGCATTCTTGATAGACTCGGCTTGATTGACCACGAAGCTAAATTTTCAGGTTTCTATGACGGGAGCAGTGATGATAATAATGACGACGACAGCGAACTGCTTTAACGAGAATGACTTAATCAAAGCGTCAGATATTCTCAAGGCTCATGACTCATGGACTATATTTTCACACAGGAAGGCGGACGGCGATGCGCTAGGTTCTGTATCGGCTCTAATCACCGCAGGACTTAACGCAAATAAAAAAATTAAATGGCTCGGTGCTGACTCAGAATTACCGGAGACGTATAATTTTTTGCCTCACTGTGAGAAATATTCTTACTGCGAAGAGTTCAGCTTTGATGATAATAACGAGCTTTATATATTTCTTGACTGCTCAAATGAATTGCGTACTGTTTCAGGCTTTGACGTGAATAAAAATATTAACGCGTTAAATATCGATCATCATGCGGATAATACTTTATTTGCAAAATTTAATTGCGTTGATTCTTTATCATCATCGACAGCAGAATTATTATTCAGGATACTCAAGGCCGGTCAATGGGAAATCACTCAACAAATTGCAGAGTGCCTTTACACCGGGATATTCACTGATACAGGGGGCTTCACGTTCTCGAATACTAGGGCATTGACTCACAGAATAGCAGCTCAGTTAATCGAGTTTGGGGTAGACTCGTCTAGGATTTCAGATTTGATTTACCAGAACAAGACTCCGGAAATTATGCAGCTGTGGTCTCGTGTCTTAGCAAGATTGAAAGTTTTCGGGACTGATAATATTTTTGCGATGGTAAAAGTTTACTCTGATGATTTCGCTCAAACAGGTTCTAATATTAATGCTACTGCCGGACTTCCTAACATGTTAATGACCCTCAGGGGAGTTAGATTAATTGCTACTGTAACAGAAAATCCTGTTAATAATCACGAAATATTTATCAGCTTCAGGTCAAGAGAGTTAAGCCCCGTTAATGCATGTGATATAGCTCACTTTATCGGCGGAGGAGGCCATCAGAGGGCAGCAGGTGCAAGAGTGGCCGATGCAGATATTGAAGACGTTGCAGCAAGAATCGAGTCATATTTATTGAGTCATGAATAACGCCTTAATCTTGATTAATAAGCCTGTTGATGTCAGGAGTACTGCATGTGTTGCCAGAGCCAAGAAACAACTTGACGGACTCAAAGTCGGACACTGCGGGACTCTTGATTCTACTGCTTCAGGACTCTTAATTCTCGTTACAGGAGATGCAACGCGCCTGAGTGATTATGTTATGCTGCTGCCCAAAGTCTATAGAGCCGTGATTCAGTTCGGTGCCGAGACTGATACATGTGATTATTCAGGTGAAATTATTTCGCGTGTTAATAAAGATTTCGCTGAACTCGACGTGAATAATTTACTTGACTCGTTATACTCGTTTTCAGGCTTGAGGCTTCAGAGTCCTCCTCCTGTCTCTGCGGTAAAGATAAACGGTAAGCCTGCATACAAGTTAGCGCGTTCGGGGCAGGAATTAGAGATAAAAGCGCGTCCTGTATATTTCAGGGAGATAAAAGTTATTTCGCCTTATGATAGCTTAACAGGGACTCTTGAGCTCGAGATTCACTGCGGCAAAGGGACTTATATCCGGAGCTTGGCCAGAGACTTAGGGAAGATTACAGGCTTCGGGGCATATATCAAATCTCTTGAAAGAGTCTCAATTGGAAATTTTGAAGTCAATAACGCAAATGATCTTGACTCAGAATATAAATTTGTGAATCTAAGCGAACTTGCAAAGAATTTTACGAGAATTTATATATCAGATAAAGACTCTAAGAGCTTCATTAACGGCATGAGTATTTTACTGCGCAACGCTTTGAACGTCTCACGGGGAGTCAGCGTCATTAACAATATTATCTGCGTCGAGGGTGATGAGTTCTTAGGCTTTGGGACATATGCAGGCTATGAATACATCAGGCCTCTTGCTATAGTGAAAAAATGTTGATAACTATCGGAGCATTTGACGGTTTTCACAGGGGACATGAAAAGCTGCTCGACATCTGCCGGGCAAACTCTGACTCTAATAACTGGGCTGTGTTATCGTTCTGGCCTCATCCGGGGGAGTTCATGAAGAGGCTTAATCATTATTTATTTACCCTTAGTGAACGCGAATTCATAAGACGTGTATTAAATATCCCGAACATGTTTATACTGCGCTTTAATGACGAGTTAAGAAATTTGCAGCCTGAAAGATTCTGGACTCTGATTCATTCACGATTCAATATTACAGGCTTAGTCATGGGAAGTGATTTTCACTTTGGACTTGATCGCAGGGGCAGTGCAGAGTCTCTAAAATTACTCGCAGAGTCTTCCGGAGTGAGTGAAGAAAATATTCACATTGCAAATTTACTCGATAAAGGCATATATTCGAGTTCTAACGCAAGACAGAAAATTTTCTCAGGAGACGTTAGGGGAGTGCGTGAAATTCTGGGCTATAACTTTTTTATCATGAGCAATATTATTCACGGTTCTCACAGGGGCAGCAAAATGAATTTACCTACAGCAAATTTAAATCTCGTTAATAATAAAATCATTCCGCCTTATGGTGTTTATTCGACAGCAGTACTTGTTAATAATCAATGGCACTGCGGGGCGTTGTCAATTGGCAATAATCCGACATTCAGGGACGTGAACGAGACTCGGGCAGAGGTTCACATACTAGATTTTGACAGCAATAATAATATTTACGGAGAGAACATGCTCTTATTCTTTCTTGACAGGATAAGAGATATTAAGACATTCGACAACAAAGACTCGCTGATTAATCAGATAGAGCAGGACATAAATACTTGCATGAAAATTTACAGGGAGGCAGATATTGACTCGCAGGAATTCTTTAAACGCGCTAAAGAAGTTTATTATTCACAGAAAAACTTTTTGCCGGAAATAATAAATATTACACATGGAGAAGATATTAATTAATGCTTATAGATTCACATTGTCATATAAATTCACCGGAGCTCAGACAAGACTCAAGATCAGTCATAACCCGTGCAAGAGAAGCAGGAGTCATGAAAATGATTCTTGTAGGCTGTGATTATGAAGACAGCTGTGAGGCTGCTGCATTAGCTGAAGATTTCTCACAGTTCGGATTATATGCTTCGGTAGGAATTCACCCTCATGAAAGCTCGCGTTATGAATGCATCCCCGAAGAGTTCACTAAACTGGTTCACGATGATAGAGTCGTCGCGGTCGGTGAAATTGGTCTTGATTATCACTATGATAATTCGCCTAGAGATATTCAGAGAAAATTATTTGATTTACAGCTTGACTTTGCAGAACGAGTCAACATGCCCGTAATTTTGCATATTCGTGAAGCAATGAGTGAAGCACTCGAGATATTATCGAATTATAAGGGCTTGAGTTTATTATTTCACTGTTACTCAGGAGGCCTTGAATATCTTGATGAGGTCATGAACTTCAAGAGCATGTTAGCTTTCGGAGGTGCCTTAACATGGAACGGCAAAGGTTCAGAGAAATTGCGCGAGGTATTTAAGGAAATCCCTGCTGATAGAATTTTGCTTGAGACAGACTCGCCCTACATGAGTCCGACTCCGTTCAGGGGCAAAATCAACGAACCTGCATATATTAAGCAAGTCTACGATAAGGCAGCAGAGTTGCGAAACATGAAACTTGACGAATTAGCTTCTCAGATTGAGACTAACGCAAAAAATTTCTTTCACTGGGAGTAAATCATGTTCGAATTCAATATAATAGCCGAATGCAGCAGGACAGGAGCGCGCGCAGGAGAATTAACAACGCCTCACGGAATAATTAACACTCCTGTATTTATGCCTGTAGGGACTCTCGCAACCGTTAAATCAATGTCGAGCCGTGAACTTGAAGAGATTAACTCGCAAATTATTCTTGGGAATACATATCATTTATATTTGCGTCCAGGTTCTGAGATTATCTCGAAGGCAGGCGGACTTCACAAATTCATGAACTGGAGCAGGCCTATATTAACGGATTCAGGAGGCTTTCAAGTCTTCTCGCTCGCAAAGCTGCAAAAGATTACTGACGAGAACGTTATTTGCAGATCACATATTGACGGTTCGTTATTAATCATGTCCCCTGAGTGGTCAATGGACATGCAGAGAGTCTTAGCTTCTGATATAGCTATGTGCTTTGACCAGTGCAGTGAACTCCCTGCGACCCATGAGAAACTTGAAGAGGCATTAAATCGCACGACTCTATGGGCTGAACGTTCAAAAGAGTATTTCTTGAGTCATAATGACGTGAACAATCAAGCTCTATTCGGGATAATTCAGGGCGGTACTTGCGATGATTTGCGGGAACGAAGCGCACATGAAATAATTAATATAGGCTTTCCAGGTTACGCAATCGGAGGCTTATCAGTCGGCGAGTCTCATGAAGCAATGTATCACACGTTAGATATTCTGAATAATATTATGCCCCCTAACAAGCCCCGCTACTTAATGGGAGTCGGCTACCCTTTGAACATTATAGAAGGCATTGCCCGCGGTGTAGATATGTTTGACTGCGTTATGCCCACACGCAACGGACGCAACGGAACATTATTTATTTCGTCAGGAAGAGTCAACATCAAGAACAAGAATAATGCTGAAGACTTCACGAGCTTAGACCCTGAATGCGACTGCTACACTTGCAGAAATTTCACCAGAGCCTATTTGCGTCATCTATCAATGTGCGGAGAGATCTTAGGCGCGCGTTTATGTTCGTGGCACAATTTGCGATTCACCGTAAGAATAGCAGAGCAGGCACGAGAAGCTATCATCGCGGGCAAGTTCCCGGAATTCCTCGAAAGGTTCAATGCAAAATTTCATGATAACCCGCAGACTCAAAATTGACCCGTTAAACCCTGACCCTGAAATAATCTCGTTAGCAGGAAATATAATTAAATCCGGAGGACTCGCAGCGTTTCCCACTGAGACAGTTTACGGACTGGGAGCAAATGCCCTTGACCCCGATGCAGTCAGCAGAATTTATCAGGCTAAAGGCAGACCTTCAGACAATCCGTTAATTTTGCATGTGAGTAATTTATCTCAAGCTGAGTCTCTGGTCTTCATGAACGGCAAAGCACGAATGCTCGCAAAGAAATTCTGGCCCGGAGCTCTGACTCTGGTCTTACCTGCAAGAGATATTGTTCCCCTAAAGACTCGAGGAGGTTTAGAGACTGCTGCTGTAAGATGTCCTGATAATTTAATAGCACTGGAATTAATAAAGTCTTCAGGAGTTCCCATAGCTGCACCGAGTGCTAATACAAGCGGACGGCCGAGTCCGACTGACTCAGAGAGCGTTTATCATGACATGAACGGCAAAATAGATTTGATTCTTGATGCAGGCTCTGTTCGGGTGGGAATAGAGTCAACAGTGATAGATATTTCTGACCCTGATAGAGTGTTATTGCTCAGACCTGGCGGAATGTCCAGGGCTTTAATAGAGGATGCCTTGAATATGACTCTTGAGCGTCCTGACTCTCAAAGCAGTAAACGATCACCGGGGACGAGATATAAACACTATGCGCCTTCGATTCCGGTGATTATATGCAATAAAGACTCAAGGCTTGATGATATAAATATTAATCACGCTGGTTATATGGGAGTTCATGAGCCTCACGAAAATTTTTCACGCAAAATAATCTTTGCCTCATATTCTGATTATGCACATGGATTATTTGCAGGATTCAGAGAGCTTGAGACTCAGGGGCTTTCATGCATTCTTGTTGAGTGGCCTGAAGATGACTCGGGGATTAACGAGGGACTCAGGGACAGAATAACAAGGGCAGCAGGAAATAATAAAATATGAAAGCGAGTAAATTTATGTAATAATAAATAGGCAAAATATAGCAAATCATAAAAGCAAATTATAAAAAGGAGCACGGTAAATAAAAAATGAGCTGGATAATCTTAGCTTTAACATTAGGAGCTTCAATAACTTCTATAATACACGGGGTATTCATGCTGTTCGGATCACTCTCTATAACAGGAGGAGCCTTAATCGGGATACCTTCAACACTGCTTGCGTCTCTGCCTATAATTGCTGCGGTCTTTGCGTTAATCGGAGGGATAATAGCCTTCAACCAAAGCAAATGGGGAGCTTTGTTCCTGTTCACTGCTGCCGGAATATGTGCGCCTGCCCGTGATACATGGCTCTATGCGGGATTATATTTCTTTGCTGCGTTATTCTGCTTTTTCCTGAAGAAGAAAGATAATTATATTTACGGCGATGACTATGATGATTTAGAGGCTGCTCAGGACTTAGACACGGACTCTGACTCTGACGTTGACTCAGATTCAGAAGGCTTCAGACCGTACCCGTCCCGATCGGGATTAAATTCTGAACAGGGCGATTTCTATTACGAAGAACAGGTTGTGCCGACTCAGACTCAGAATCAGACTCAGACTCAAAATATTAATCTTGATACCCTTGAAGAGAATGACTCGGGTATGATAAACGCTTCTCCTGTGATTAACAGCGAACCTGTCAAGATACGAACAAGACCTAGCAAGACGTGTCCGACATGCGGGATGAACGTAGCTCGTGATGCAAAATTCTGTTCACAGTGCGGGACAAAACTTTATGTAGCTCCTGAAGTCATGGCAGAGTCGCAGAATAATAATAATAATACTGTATCAGGAATTCTGGGCAGACCTTCGCAGCCTCAGGCTCAAGAGACAGGACACGAAAATATAAGCGTTCCTCAGGACGAAATTAATTTTCAAGCAACAAGAGGCAATAATAATAATATAAACATAAATATGAATGATGGTGATGAAATGGATTTTGCGCAGACTGTACCGAATTACAGAGTATCATTGAACCAGTCGTCAGGAGGCAGGCAGGCTTTTCACGCTCAGGCACCGGGCAGGAGAGTCAGAAAGAATCCTGCAATGTCAATGTCAGACGATCCCGCATCAAGTTATCAGGAGTTCGCAGGGTCGAAATTTTCAAAGCGCGGCAAGAAACGCAGACGTTCTCCGTTCAGAAGATTCTTGAGCATATTGCTCTTAGTCGGAGCTGTAGGAGGAGCTTTATACTTCCTGTTAGGACTCCGCAAACTGCCGCCAGGAGAGCTGCCCCCTATTGCAAAGCCTGAAGTCGTCCGCGTTAATAATAACAATGAGCCCAGACCTCCCGCACGCGATGTTAATAATGATATGAATATCGTAGAACCTGTTGATGTCGTCGTAGCTGAAAATATTCTGCCTAATTTCACTCCTGACAGGAATCCTACAAGGGGCGTAATCACGGGCAACGGAGTCAATGTCAGAGCAGATCACTCTACGAATTCAGCTCGTGTAACTAAACTTAGCAGCGGTGCAAGAGTTGAAGTTCTTGACTCATGGACTGGACGCTCAGGAAATCTCAACGGCACATGGTACAACATCAGGACTAACGGCAAAGACGGCTGGGTTTACGGTCAGTATATGCAGGCTCTTGGCTCAGGACTTCCTGCGGGGTACTCGAACACTTTATTAAAATCTTTCGGGAATAATAAAGCTCAGTTAATCGAAACGTTAGGGCAGCCATCGAAAAGCTCGAGCACTTCAGCGGAGTGGCAGGGATTGACAGCGACTCTCAAAGGCGACGAGATAACGAGGATAAGACTCAGCTCTTCACGTCATGAATTGCAGAACGGTCTCAAAGTCGGAATGAGTCAGACAGCTTTATTGCAAATAATGGGTTATCCGTCAAGTGCCAACAAGAACACTATGAACTACAACGAAGGCAATTCAACAGGAATCAGCGTAGTACTTGACAGGAGCGATTTAATAACGTCAATAACGATCAATGCAGTAAAATAAAAACAGTGAATAGTGAATAGCGGGTAGCGAGTAAAATTTCTATCAACTATTCACTATTAACCGGCATTATTTCATTTCACGAAGTCCGCTCACTGCGAAGGGAATCGCTATTAATAAAGTCAAGAAGTCTGAAACCGGCTGAGCCATCGCAATACCTGTTAAGCCAAAGAATTTATGACCTGTGTAAATCGCAATAAAGAACATGAAGCCTTGACGTGAAGCAGCAAGTAAACTAGCTCTGAGAGTCTTTCGGGTATTCTGCAAGAACATATTCGACATCGTTACGAATCCCACTGAAGTATATATACAGCACTCATAACGAAGGGCGCGCGCTCCCAGTGATATTAATTGCTGGTCATCTGGTCTGAACAGGGCAATAATTCTCTCGGCAAATATATAACCCAGAAGGCTCAAGACTGCACAGTAAATGCTAGTAACAAGGACGCTGAACCAGAAGGCTTTTTTCACCCGCAAAAATTTCTTAGCTCCGAAATTGAATCCGCACACAGGCTGAAAACCTTGACCGAAGCCCAGAACTATTGCCGTAGCGAATAATATGACTCTCATTACTACAGACAATGCAGCAATCGCAACATCGCCGTAATTCCCTGCTAATTGATTCATATATGCAACTGACACACTCGCGAGTCCTTGACGACCTAGTGAAGGCAGTCCTCCTGCAGCTATTTCTTTATACATGCTAAGACTTGGCCGGAAGTTCGAGAGCCTTAACGGTATCTGATCAGCCTTGCCTGTGAGTCTGAATAATATTACGAAGCTGATACACTGAGAGATCATCGTTGCAAGTGAAGCACCTGAGACTCCCATATCAAGAACGAATATAAATACAGGGTCAAGAATTATATTCAAGCCTGCGCCTATAGTTATGCCCGTCATTCCCATCCATGCGTTGCCCTGAAATCTCATTTGATTATTCATTACGAACGATGACATTATTAACGGAGTCCCAAGCAGTATATATTTAAAGTAATTCCTTGCGTAGGGCATTATAGTTTGAGTCGAGCCTAACAAATATAAAAGCTCATCCATGAAGACAAAGCCCGTTAATGCTATCAAAGCTCCTGTTATTAATGACGAGTAGAATCCAGTTGAGGCAGCGAACGCAGCGTTGACTCTGTCCTTAGCTCCTAAGGCGCGCGATATGTAATTAGCACTACCTTGACCGAAGAAAAATGCTATTGCCTGAATGAATGCCATGTACGAGAACACTACTCCTACAGCTGCCGGTGATTGGACATCGAGTCTTGCGACAAAGAATGTGTCAGCCATGTTGTATATAGCACTTATCATCATAGTAACTATTGAAGGGACTGCTAGACGGCTTACGAGCTTTTCAACGGGAAGAGTCGTCATCATGATAAATTTCTTGTCTTGAGCTTGTGAAATATTCTGCATTGATAAATTTTTCTCCTGAGTCTATTAACGTGATTAACTTGCGATGTATCGAAGCGAAAATTATTTTACTAGAAATTTTTCACAGCGCATAATTTATTTACAAGTCAGCAATAATCAGAGAATAATCAATAATAATCAAGAGGCTTTCATGAGATGTGCGGAAAAAAGTCAAATTTGACCAAATAGCGGCGACAAAGATTTATATGATGTAAAAAACTCTGACTTTAACCAATTGCAAAAACTACCCCCGAAAAATTCAATTTTTGATGAGATGTGCGGAACTGACGAAAAAATTACTTTCTAGTAATTGCAAGGCTTTACGAGTTCGAGTGCTAAAACATTGCGTAATTTCTGCAAACGTGTTAAAATTCGCGATGTAGTAATTGCAAGGGGTGTTGAGGGTTACGAACCTTCCTATTAGGGATTGAAACTCCCAATGGAAGCGATGATCGTATATCTGTATCCGTTACGAACCTTCCTATAAGGGATTTACTCTTCACCAAATTCAATAACTCACTTCACACGCTATTCATACACTTTGAGTGAATATAAAATTTTTTGTGCGATAATACATGCTTTGTTTACTCATAAAAATTTTTTGGAGGAATATTACATTTTGGATTTTAATTCATACGGTCTCAGAAAAGAATTACTTCAGGCACTCGAACAGCACGGCTTTGATACTCCTATGGAAGTTCAGGACTGCGTCTTATCTGAAGACTGGAATCATGATTTAATCGTCAGGGCAAAGACAGGCTCAGGCAAAACTTTAGCGTTTCTTCTCCCGTTGATGCAGGAAATGAAGATCGGCGAGAAGGTTCCGCAAATATTAATTCTTGCTCCCACGAGGGAACTTGCACAGCAGACAGCAGAAGAGTCGGAATTTCTCGGCAAATTCTTAAAGATAAAGACAGCTTCACTAGTCGGAGGCATGGACATTTACCCGCAATTAAGGACTCTGAGTCACGGTGTAGCAGTCATCGCAGGGACTCCAGGCAGAGTTAGAGATCACATTAACAGAGGGAGTCTCAATACAAGCGAGATAAAAAGTGTTGTGTTAGATGAGGGCGATTTAATGCTCGATATGGGATTTCGTGACGAACTTGAAGCAATACTTGACTCGTTACCTGAAGGCAGACGGTGGCTATTCTCTGCGACTATGCCCCTTGAAGTTCGCGACTTGGCTAATCGTTATCTTCATGAGCCTTTGACTCTCTCAATCAACGAGGAAGGAGAGCAGCATGAAGACATATTGCACAAAGTCTACAAGATTCCTTCTAAGAAAAGATTTGAGGGACTCGTTGACGTTTTATTATGGGAACATCCTTCAAGAAGTCTTGTTTTCTGTCATACTAAGTTAGAGTCAATAGAGATCGCCCAGAGATTGCAGGATCACGGTTTCAGCGCGGCGGCTCTTCAAGGAGATATGACTCAGGACGAACGCAATGCAGTGTTAGCTTCTTTCAAGTCCGGGTCAATTCCTTGTCTTGTAGCTACGAACGTTGCAGCACGCGGACTCGATATTGAAGGTGTTAGTCATGTTATACAGCTTGGACTCCCTGATGACAGAGAAACTTTCATTCACAGGAGCGGAAGGACAGGTCGTGCAGGTCATGAAGGAGTTAATTTAGTTTTACTTTCACCGGCAGAGTTCGGAAGGTTCCGGGAAATGCTCAAGGGTACGGAGATTAAAACAGAGTGGCTTGACATTCCGGGAATTGATAAGATTCGCGCTTCATGGAGAGAGTCAGCCGAACAGGATATATTTGCAGCTCCTGTTGACTCATTTTTCGGTGAGTGCGTCAAGTGGGCAGATGATTTAACAAAACGTGCTGAACCTAAAATTATCATCGCGAAGTTGTTAGCTGTCCTGAGTGCAAAGAATAAGGGCTATGATCTCGCTAATGAACTCAAACACGAACTCGAACGCAAGAGCAGAAACTCATCACAGAATAATAAGATTAGGAACAAGACTCAAGGCAAACTCAAATCAGACAAGCCCAAAGGAGTATTTAAACGCTTCAGGAGCAGCAAGGCTCAGACTACGGGAAATATATTAAATGCGGTGTGTTCAACCCTCAAAGTGAATAAAAGCGAGGTCGGGGCAATCAGGATTAATGATAATTATGTCCTCGTTGAGTTAATGGCAGACGCAGCGGCTGAACTCGACAAGGGCAAAGCAGATTTTTCACGGTTCGGACTCTTTCAGGCGGAGAATAATAGCAGCTCTCCCAGAACAAGAAAGAGAAAGCATAACAAGAAATAAATTGCGTATAATTTTATTAACAAAGGAGGTGAAATTTCTGATTGTCAGTAAATGATGAGCATAAAGACAGGGTATTCAAGTTTATATTCGGTAATCCTGACCATAAAGACTGGACGCTTGCACTATACAACGCAATAAACGGCTCGAATTATAATAACCCTGATGATATAGAATTCAACACTATAGATGACGCTGTATATTTGGGCATGAAAAACGATGTATCTTTCATAATTCTTGATGAGCTTAACCTATGGGAACATCAAAGCACTTATAATCCTAATATGCCTATGAGATTTTTTCTGTACGCTGCTAAATTGTATGAGAAATATATTGCTGACACTGATTATTACCCGTACAGTACCACTCTTCAGGCTATTCCGAGTCCTAGGTGTATTTGCTTCTACAACGGTACAGCCAGGCAGCCTGAGAGAAAAATTTTAAAGTTGAGCGATGCATTCGAAGGCCGGGCAGATATTGAAGTTCTCGTTACGATGATTAATATCAACTACGGAAAGAATGAACAGCTCATGAAAGCATGTAAGCAGCTTAATGAATATGCAAAGCTCGTTAACTCAATCAGGCAGAATAACAAAGTCTTGAAGGATCTTGAGGCAGCTATAGATAAAGCAATAGATGACATGCCCGATGATTCTTCGATTAAGAAATTTTTATTACTCAATAAAGCAGAGGTGAAAGGCATGTTTTTAACTGAATGGGATCAGGATAAAGTTTTGGCTCAGGAACGGCTCGACAGCGCGAGGCGTACAGAGAAGCTTGTTAATGAACGTGTCGCTAGAGATATGCTCAAAAAAAATTTTCCGTTATCAATAATAGCAGAAATTAGCAAACTTTCTGAAGAAGTAATTCTCAAACTTGCTAAAACAATACGTTAGAGGTGAAAGGCACGTTTTTAACTGAATGGGATCAGGATAAAGTTTTGGCTCAGGAACGGCTCGACAGCGCGAGACGTACAGAGAAGCTTGTTAATGAACGTGTCGCTAGAGATATGCTCAGAGACGGTGAACCTCTTGAAAAAATTGTGCGTTACAGTTGTCTAGCAGAGGAGGTTATTCTCACTCTCGCAAAGAAAATCGGTGTCCCCGTTACTTAAAGCGTGATTGAATGTGCTATTATTTTTCCCAAACTTTGAGGGAGGTAATTTATAATCATGTCATACTTAGGCGAAGAGATAGGCAAACTCGGTTTTGGTTTAATGCGTCTGCCTCACATTGACGAGAACACTATTGACGTTGAGCAGACAAAATTAATGGTCGATGAGTTCTTAGCAGCAGGCTTCACATATTTTGATACTGCTTGGGCGTATCCGGGTAGTGAAGAGGCTATCAAGAAGGCACTCGTTGAACGCTACCCAAGAGAAAAATTCCAGTTAGCTACGAAAAATGCTGCGTGGATTAACTGCAAGACACGTGAAGACGCTATCGAGCAATTCAATCTTTCACTAACGAGAACCGGCGCAGGATACTTTGATTTTTACTTACTGCATAATTTGGGAGATACACGCACTCAAGTTTTCGAGGACTTTGATCTCTGGAATTTCGTCCAGGAACAGAAAGCAGCCGGCAAGATTAAGCACGTAGGCTTCTCATGTCACGGAACTCCTGAGGAACTCGACGCAATATTGAACGCTCACCCTGAAGCAGAATTCGTACAGCTTCAAATTAACTATGCAGACTGGGAGAGTCCCGCAATTCAGTCAAGAGCATGTTACGAAGTAGCACGCAGGCACAACAAGCCTGTCATCATCATGGAACCCATAAAGGGCGGCAATTTAGCTAATCCCCCTGAGTCAATCGCAAAAATTTTCAAGGACGCTGAACCCAACTCATCTTGTGCATCATGGGCAATGAGATTCGCTGCTGACCTGGAAGGCATTATTACCGTGTTATCAGGTATGTCAAATCTTGAGCAGATGAGAGACAACTTATCTTACATGAAAGGCTTCAAGCACCTCACTGACTCGCAAAAGAAAGTCATTGAACACGCAAGAGTCGAACTCGCAAAAATTCCCGTTATCCCATGCACAACGTGTGATTACTGCGCTAAAGTCTGTCCCATGAATATTTGTATCTCAGGTTCTTTTGTGTCTATGAATATTTACACGCTCTACAAGAATTACGAGTTTGCAAAGAATCAAATCGGCTGGCAGAAAATGAGACTTGGCAAAAAGGACGCAAGCGAGTGCATTAAGTGCGGTAAGTGCGAACATGCCTGCCCCCAGCATATAAAGATTCGTGATGAGCTTCAACGAGTCGCCCAGACTTTCAGCAAGTAATAAAACTTTCCCCCCGGACTCTTAAGGGGGATTTATTTTTTGTATGCATATAATTAACTCATTCTTAATAGCTGTCTCGTTTATATCGATTATTCCCGTTCCTGAAAAATTTTATGTTGACTGGAATAATGATAACTTGAAATATTTCTGTCTCATGCTGCCTTTAACAGGAATTATATTATTTGTCCCGGCATGGCTTGCTTTATGGCTTGGCCTCTCACATCTTGCTAACTTGTCAACGATATTGCGCGGACTCTTGATGACGTTAGCGGCTCTTGCACTTACGGGAGGACTTCACATGGACGGCTTGCTTGATACCTGTGATGCAGTTTTTTCGCGTCAGGACAGGGAGACTCGCATTAAGATTCTTGATGACTCTCATTCAGGGGCGTTTGCTGTTATGGGCTGTGTCAGTGCGTTAATGCTCAAGACTCTTTTATTCGCTGAATTATTCTCGTGTGACTCAGTGAGTACGTTTCACATTGCGTTAATCCCCCTGAGTTCTCGTTTGGGAATGGGAATAATATTAGCTTTCATGAAGTTTGCTAAGTCAACAGGTCTTGCGGTAATTCTCGGCTCGTCAAGAAGTTCATGCGTTAAATATTTGCTCGTGATAATTCTTGCAGTCTTGCTTATATGCGATTTCGTTACGGGGATCATATTAATTTGCATTATGCTCTTATGGTGTAGAATATGCTCTAAAATTTTCGGAGGCATAACGGGTGATTTACTGGGTGCATTTGTTGAGATAAGCGAGATAATTTTACTGTCAGGGCAGGTATTTGCTCAGAGATTGTGAACAGTGTATAAAAGTGTATAAAAGTGTATAAATCTGAGAAATTCTCTAACCTATTTACCCTCGCTACGTAGTAGTGAGGGTGGGCGGGTGGGGGGTAAATAGCACTTGCAGTTGACATTTACTATTTACTCAGTCTGCACAAGTAGTAGGTCGGGTAAATAACGGATGCCTTTAACATATACTCTCAGGGCAGGTGATAAAGTATTGCATTTGATTCTCGGCGGACGTTACATGGGCAAGAGGACTTACGCACTAAAGCTGTATGGTGAATTCGCAAATATATATAATCTCGATGAAGTGAACCCTGAAAGCATAATTAATCCCGGCTTAATAATAAATATTGACTCAGGAGCAAAAAATTTGTTATCTCGTGAAATTGAAATAAATCCTTCAGAATTTTTTCTCTCAAGACTTGATATATTAACTCAGTGCGTAATAACAGGCTGTGAAATAGGTTCGGGAGTAGTGCCTTTAGACTCGTTCTCAAGAAAATGGCGCGATGAGACCGGAAAGTTATATCAAATTCTCGCAGACAAGGCTGACATAGTAGACAGAATATTTGCGGGATTAGCATTAAGATTAAAGGGGTAGATTTATATTTATATATTCTTTGACATAGACGGAACACTAATAAGCCACGTTAATAAAAGCCATATACCAGAAGAGACTCTTGAAGCAATAAAATTACTCAAGCAGGCAGGACACATCCCAGCGATTGCAACAGGACGGGGAGCTTTCTTGACTCAATTAACGGCTGAAGAATTCGGCATTAATTATCTGGTATGCTCAGGGGGAGCGCAGATTGTTGCGGACAACAAAGAGATTTACACTTCATATTTTCCTGATAAGTACTTGAATAATTTCTGTGAAGTCGCTAACAAATTTCCTGAATTAACCGCAGCTATTGACGACAAATTTTTATACACATCCGGAGCATTTTATGACTTTCGTGAATATTTTAATAATCAGGCAGGTTATGACTGCATAAGAGATTTACGCGAGATGAAGCAGGCTATATTATGCTATATCATGCTGCCGCCTCAGACTCTGACTCACGAACACGGAATATTTTTCGAGCCTCCTGAAGGTGTAAGACTTGAGTTAATGAACCAGTTCACAGAAGCAAGACATGAGAATACATCAAAGTGGCGCGGTATAGAGTTATTGATTAACCATGAAGGAGCAAATCTCGACGACGTTATAACATTCGGAGACGGTCCTAATGATATAGACATGCTGTCGAACGCTAAGACAGGAGTCGCAGTGGGCAAATCCGGGGATAAAGTGAAAGAAGCTGCTGATTACGTTTGCGATGACATAGACAACGGCGGAATATTGAAAGCCTGCAAGTATCTTGGATTAATATAATAGCCTCCGCAGTAACCGTTTAGCGAGAGTTCTGACCCGTCCCTAATAAGACTTTTAAGTCTGCGGCTGATGCCTGGATAGAAGCGAGTGTTGGCTCAGAACGTAATCACTATAACGCGAAACCGCAGGAGCATATGATAAATTATATCAGGTTTATAAAAAAATTTTATTGCGAGGTTGAAAATTTATTCATGATTAAGATTAATAAAAAATTACGGCGTGTGATTCTCGTCTTATTGCTGTTAATAACGTGTTCTAGTTCCAAGTCGGAAGCTATTACTAAATATGAATTTCTTGCAGCATTACTCGAGGCGCGGGGCATTGACTGGAGCAGTTCACCTGAAGCAGTGAATAATAACGGCTGGAAATTTATCACTCGAACAGGCTACATAACTGATGATGTGCCTTACATGTCCCAGCAGGTAACGAGGCGGGAAGCGTTAAGATGGTGCATTGAGTCTCTCGGCTTGAGCTTTGAAGCTGCGTTATTGTCAGATTATCCGATGAGTTTTAAGGACTTTGACAGATTGAATGACTTTGAGCGCGGCTGTCTTGTCGTAGGCTGCAACATGAAGCCCCAAATTTTCACTCAATCAGACTTATTCAGAGGCACTGACGCTTTGAGCAATAAAGAATCAGAAGCTATATTATCACGAGTCAAGGCAGCGAGTAAGAACTTCAGACTTGATATTATCCGCAATCCTTTGCAGGGTATGAGAGTCTTAATTCATAGAGAAGGCGTTCCTACAGGTATCCCAAACTGGAGAGTTCAGGCAGAAGGCATTAAAGATAAAGGCTCAGCAGATAACTTGAAGACATTCTTGAAGGCTAACGGATTCGAAATGACATCATCGAAGTCAGGCAATGTTTATGTATTACGCAGTCAGAAGCTCGAAGATTACGATCAGGCAAGAAGTCTAACGGCTTTGATTCAGTCTCGGGGCGTTAGATTTAGAGCTATCCCTGTTATGAGCAATCCAAAGACTAATATAGTCCCTAAATATTGGGTAATGCTGACGATAGATCCGACTTACTGGAAGATAATGCCAATAACAGCAGGCAACGGAGGCAGGAACTTATGGACTCTTTCAGGAATAGCTCAGAGGAATAAAGCGCGTGCGGCAATTAATGCAGGGTTCTTCGGAATTGTGAGAGGCACTCAGGGTTTCCCTATAGGTTCACTCAAGATTAACGGCAATGTGTTAAGCGATCCATATGACAACAGGGGGGCTTTAGGCTGGAACGACAACGATGAAGCAGTATTTTCTGTCGCAGGTTCTGAACAAATCCCTAACTGGCTTGACATGACTAATATTATTCAGGCCGGGCCGCTTTTATTGGACGAGGGACGCTATGCGGTAGTAGATGAAGGCTTTGACAACGCGCTAATTTCCGTCAGGCATCCAAGAAGCGCAGTAGGTCTCACGGAAGGCGGCGAATGGGTATTCATGTTAGTCGACGGCAGAAACGGTATGCACTCATCAGGAGCTACGATCTCAGAGCTTGCTGGACTCATGAAGACTTATAATATTCAGTACGCCCTAAATCTCGACGGCGGAGGTTCAAGCGAGATAATAATCAACGGCAAAATTTACAACTGGCCCTCAGACGGACGCGAAAGATTAATAAGCTATGGGTTAGGAGCAATTTCTATTAAGTAAAGCAAAATATAAAGTGAAATGCAAATTATTTCGTAATACTGGGATAATGATATATAGCGCAAATTTAGTTTTAATAAATAAAAGTGTGCTAGAATAACGGGCATACTTGAAAGTAATATTAATAATAAAGTATTGAAAGGCTGTGCGTAAAATCATGAAAAAATTTGTAGTATGTGCTCTTCTTCTTGCGTTAGTTACAGCTATTGCATCTCCTGTAATGGCTTGGGACGCAGCGAAGCAAAAGAATTTAGGCCAGGACAAAAACAAAATGACCTGGTATTTACTCGATTACGGCAAGGACGAGGCCGGAACTTTATTCGCAATCTCAAGAAAATATTACACGAATACAACGATTAAGAACGAGACGATAGAGCTTTTAATGTCCAAGTTCGGAATTTCTCCGGAAGTCGCAGGAAGTCTTTATTTCACTGAATATCGCTATGACTACACACCGGACGGCAAACAGTTCGCAATGAAGTATCTGCGTCATTATGACATGTTAGGCAACGAGATTCACGGCACTGAGTACGGCACTGACGACAATCCATTGACGTTTTCGCCCAATCCCGCAGGCTCAACACCGGCGAAAGGTGCAGCATACGCATTAGGCAAGAATCCTTCACAGGCTCAGCCCAAGAAGTCAAGCTCTAAGAGCAGCACTGTCCCGGCATCAAGGGTAGTCCGCGCAAGAAGTAAATAATAATAATTAAGAGTTTATGCTCCCTTTGTTATGATTTAGATAATCAGGCAGAGGGAATTTTTGTTTGCATTATTTCTGATTGAAAAAGTTTAGTGCTAAATCAGAAGCTATCTTGAGTGAATTCATTCGGATATTTTGATTTACGTGATACGAGAATAATTTAATTACGTTCTCAGTATTGAGTCTTTGAATCTGAGTCAATAAAATAATTTCGCTGCTGTTAAAATTCTTGCTGCTGTAGAAATTTATCAGGTCAGGAGCAAGCCCCCATTCTTCGAGCCACAGCCATATAAATCTGAATTCAGTTGCACTGACAGGCACTATATTAGAACACTCAAGAAGTCTCATGCTTGAACGAAAATTCATTAGCAAGTCATTATCTGCATATCTCTTTATTAAGTATTTCTCAAGTAAATCTGAAAGTCTGAACGCCGTATGAAGTGCTTCTCTGTTCATGTTAATGGCTGACGGATCAGAAATTATATTTATGTCCTTGATATAGTATTTATCGTGTTTCTTGTTCTGGACGAGTTCAAATTTTGCCTGCGAGAACTGCTGAAGCTCACGTGAAGTATTTTTCTTTACTGGAGAATAATGCTGCAATGACGCTCTTATTATGCCGTGATTCATGATAAATAAACCAGCGTAAATATTTTTGTCGCCGTATGAACTCAGTGATAACACTATGCCTTCAGAGTTAATATATATTTCATTGCCGTCAGTCCTGAACATGATTATTATTTGCAGATTTTATCAAGCCACGTGAATAATTCTTCTAAATCATAATTGCCGTCGTGAGGGACTCCCCATGGTGCAGCGAGGTCAACTTCACAGCCTGAGTCCCTGAGCTTGAGTGCCAGAATTGCCGGGACTGCTAATGAAGTATCGCGGTCGTTAGCTCCGTGTCTAATGCGCCAGAATTTTGCGGTGTCTGCCTTCCCGATAAAGTTCAAAGGATTCATGAGCTTGATTATATTCTCGTCTGCCATTGAAGGATTTTCTGCCGTTGAGTGATTAAATGAGTATTGAGTGAAGTGCTTGTCGCCGAACTCGTTATTCTCGAATGATTTATTATCCAGAGCGTCAAATGCAGGAGCAGCTTTCATTCTTGTAACCCACACTGCATATTTATTAAGATCGACTCCTGTAACTTTATTATTGCGAATCTCTACCCAGTCGAGTCCGTTAAGATTCTTGCCTTTATCTAAAGCACTCTGAGCAGAAGCAATATATAAACTTTCAATGAAGTCTTTGAATGTCCCATTGCCTGACTCATCAAGTTTGTAATCTTTAAAGCCTAGTGAATTCAAGTACGCAGGGAACATAGTTTTTAACTCGTCCGAAGCCTTTTTCTGAGCATCATTCATTTCGCGTTCAGGACCCATATGATAAGTATTCACACCGTTGAAGATCCATTCGTAAGGCATGTCGGCATGATCTAAATCTGTAATAGGACAGTACACGACTGAAGCAAAAATATCATCGCGTTCATCTGCTGCACCTATAGCTTGTAAATACGGTTCGTATTCTTTAGCGTTCCCAGTAGCTCCAAGAAGTGAAGACAACGCACCTCCCGCGCTGAGTCCGTCAGAGATAATTTTCTCAGTGTCTCCTGCCGGTAAGTTTGCTTTATTATGACGAAGCCACCTCACAGCAGCTTTATAATCTACTATGAGTGCCGGAGCTTTGCCGTTCTCTAAAGTCCTTCCCCTGATTGCAGGAGTTACGACGACGAAACCGTGAGCCAGTCCAGCAAGAGAAATATTAGGCGTTCCGTGTCTGTAATCGTTAGCAGGAATTAACTGTTTGCCGGGCATGTAACCGCCGACTCCATTGGGTAAGAGTATCGGTGCAGTCTTGGCCGTGTAGCCGTTGATTGATTGATCATGAAAATATTCTTCAGGAACGTAAATATTGAGTCTTTGATATTCCGGTTCAACAGGATTCGTTACATATGGAATATCAAGCCATGATCTGAACGTGATTAACTTATTGCCTGCCAACATAGTCTGTGAGACTGCATTATTCGGGGGCATAGTGATAGAGTCAGCATTTCGGGGAGCAAACTGCAAGTCATCAGCAAAAGAGCAGCCTGCAAAGATAACAAGAATCAATGCGCCAAAAATCTTGGACTTCATAATAATAAAGTCAGCTCCTTATAAAAAATTTTATCTGGATGCAAGAATTTTAGCACATGATTATTAATGAATTAGATCTTTACATCTGCTGATACCGGCTTTACATCAGGAGATACTAACTCGGCAACATCCGGGGACTCAGGAGATTTGGGAGACTCGAAGGCGTTTGCTGACTCAAATACTTTGACCACTTCAGTCAACGGCATGAAGCCTATCTTTTGAGCTATCTCTTTGCCTGAAGCGTCTCTGAATATCAGCGTAGGCACGTAACGGACATTATATTTTCTCGCTATTGCAGGGTTGTCTTCTAAATAAATGTGAGCAGTTACGAATTTGTCAGGATATTGCAATTTGGCTTGATGAAATACGCGTTCCATTTGTTTGCAGGCGGGGCAGGTTGTAGTTGAAAGCATAGTAACAGAAGGCAGATTAACAACAGGAAGAGCAGCAATGACACTCGAAGCTGAAACTAGGACTAATATTAATGATAATAAAAATTTTTTCATGCTTGATACACTCCTTTAATATTTGGTGCAGATTCTAATAAATTTCGACTTGCAATAACAATAGAGAATAATAACTAAATTCAATAATTCAATTGCGCTATAATCTTGCAGATAATGTAAATAATAAATAATATAAATCTTTCGCGCCAAAAATTTTTATGAATTATAAAGAAGGAGAATAAATTATAAATGGACGAACAAGGAAAGATAATCTCAAGCTGTGATATTGACGAAAATCTTGCTCTCCAGATATGGACTCGGGGCAAGACTCCTAGACTGTCGATATTCAACAAGAATAAAAATCAGCGTAAATTAATTCATATTGCATGGGTCGAGAAGCGCGACAGGACTCTTGCAATCAACGGCAGGAACAGGGGCGAAACTGTATCATATGTAGTGCAGGACTTTGAAGAAGCAATCAGGAAAATATTAACGAGCTATGCTGCTAACACAAATTATAAAGTTAAATTCTTCACCGTCGTTGTTGACTTAGAGAAAGCCCTTCACCGTCCCGAACTCGTTATGAGTGCAAGCGATATTGCAATGATGTCCGAAGATAAGAGATCTTCTCTATGGGTAGCGGACTGCTCCGGCGAAAATAAGCCTTTGGGAGTCTTCAAGCCGTTCTTTCCACTCAGCGACTCAGAGGCAGCTGTTATCACTCCTGATAAATTAAAGATTACGAGTCAGACTGAACGCGGAGTCGAAGCTCTAATCAAGACAGGAATAATTAACGACCTCAAGAAAATAAATCCTGAACGCTGGCACAACCCAATCAGAATCACTGCTGCGGCTATGTTACTCGGCTTCAGTTACTGCGGGGGAGACGGCTCTAAGATGGCGGATACGTTATGGACTTCAGGCGAGAAACCTAAGACGGCTTTAAATACTCCTATTCCTGTTCCTGCTATGAAAGCTCCTGTCAAGAAATTAAATCTTCATGAACCTGGACTCATGAGGCTTGGGCATAAATTAGCAGCTTACATCAGGCATTATTATTATATCGATGATGTCATGATTGATTATGTTTCAGAGAGCGAAAAAGTTTTGCACGAGAAGGGCTACGACAGACAGAGGCGCGTTGACTTCAATACAGGCTCGCTCGGCGATGTTCCGTATAGAGTAACTTTCTTTGAGAACGAGTCAGAAGGCATGACGGCTTTCGGGTGCGTTCCAAGAATGCAGACGGCAAGGCACAAAGGGGACATGCTGATAATAGTTCCGACTGAGATATACAAGAAGGCTCTGGCAAATAACACTATGGGAGGAGTCGAGGATGACTTTTTCACGATAACTAGACTCTTATGGGCTAAGCAGTTCAAAGACTGGTACAAGAATTTAATTCCATATTTAAAGAATATTACGGGGCTGATTAACGCATGATTAAAAAGTGTTTAACTATAGCGATATTATTATTATGTGTCAGTACGTGTCATGCTTCAGGAGGTCCGCGCAGACTCTCAGTTGTAATATTCCCTGCGATAAACTCAACAGGAATCGAAGTCTGGGAGAGCAAATTTTACCCTTATAACGTGTTAGATCAGAAAATGAATGACTATCTTGAAGAGTTATTCAAGCGTTCTCCGTTAGTCGATGTCAGGACTCTCGATGAAGCAGGCATGAACAGATGGCTTTCAGGTTCAAGACGCGGCGATGATATGGCCGTTCAGTTAGAATTATACAGCGGAGTAATGAAAGATAAACACGTTGTAGGAAATATATCAACAGCAAAATTCTTGATGCGCATTCGAGTCTTCGACACAGCAAGAGTCAGAGAGTTAGCAGTCAGAAACGTCAAAGGTACATCAAGAAGATTCACGCTTGACTCTGATGAAGATATTTTCTGGTTCGATGCTGCAATAAACGGCTTAGGGATTCCATTTGAAGGCGGACTCGATTTATTCGGACTGACTCAGCAAAGTTATAAAGGTCAAAAAATGAGTCGTCCTACATGGGCTCAGTTCAACGGGACATCACACTGGCAGGCTATCAAGAACGCAATCTTTGAGGCTCACAGGCAGGCAATGGCTCAGGTCAGAAACGCAATCAGAAGCAATGATCCTAACGCAGAACTAACAGCAAATGATAATTTCCAGAGTTCATATATTACAGTCGGTAGAATCTTAGCTCCTACAGCGAACTCAACGCGCAAATACAGGAGTTATATTATTTCACTCGGTTCATTTGCTAACGGTGCTCTTGACGGCGTAAGAGTAGGCGAAATTCTCGATGTCGTCAGGTCAGATACTTATGTTACTGTAGTCCCTGAAAATCCCGTTGTAGTGCTTCCCAAAGTCATAGGCAAAGTGAAAGTTATGAAAGTCTACGAGGACAACGCAATTGTCAGAGTCATTAAAGATAACCGCAAAGAGCCTATTACACTTCAAGACTTAGTCATGAAGAGAACAGGAATAACAGGAAGGTGATAAAACATGCGAAAAATTTTATTGATCATTATTGCACTTACTTTTTCGATTAATGCTGCATATTCAGCCGATGACGACAGCACGCCTTATAACCCGTACCCAGAGCCTCAGCCCCAGCCGCAGACTCAGAATAAGCCCGACTGCCCTCCAAAGAAAGCTCCGGTTAAGAAGAAGCCAGCTAAGAAACCTGCACCAAAGAAAAGGACTTCAAGAAAGAAAGCTCCGGTTAAAGTCTCTGCACCTAAACCGAGTTTACTTGAACAGGCAATAGCTTTAATGGAACAGGGAAATTATGAGACTGCGAAGAGATATTTGCTCAAAGCTATAAACTTGAACAGGCGCGACCCTAACGTATGGTACTGGTACGGAAAATATCACGAGTACATAGGCAATTTCTATCAGGCTCAGTTCTTTTACTCTAAGGCATTGAAGCTCGATCCTTCATTTGAGAAGTTATCAAGAGTCGTTTATTATCCCAATGACCCAGACAAGACTCCCCTATGGGATCCCAAGAGGCCGGCTAGGGTCTATCCCGTTGAGACTTCAGGGCGGGGCGTTACGACTATGAGACCAGATGCAGTTGACCGCGTAACTTATCCTACAACTCCCAATGATCCCGAACTGCCAAGAGTTCCCGTTTATACTCCTCCTGAACCTGGAAGCTCCCCGTTAAACGGCGATGAGTGGGCACCGTCCGTTTACGTTCCTCCAGCTCATGATGATGCAGACAGTCAAGCAAGGCCAGCACCTGTTAATAATAATATAATTCCTGAAGGCAGTATGATTTATCATGAAGTCAGCGAAATAGAGAGAGTCAATCAGGAAAACCCTGCAAGTTCAGCACGTGAAAGCATAGTCCGGGCAGATGTGCCGTTGTATAATCCTCCGGAACCTGGTCAAAGGGTTACTCAGGTCAAGAAGACTAGGACTCAGCAGGTCAAGAAGAGTGAAGCAGCAAGAAAGAAGCAGCCTGCAAAGAAGGATAACGTCAAGAAGACAAACAAGAAAGATAATCAAGATAAGAATGACGGGAAGACTCCGCCTGAACGCAAGAGAGTCAGAAGACAGCAGACTCCTTCAAGAACAAGGACTCAGACTCAGAATCAGACTCAGAGTCAGACTCAGACTCAGCCCGAACAGCCTAGAACTCCTGAAACGAGACGGACTCAGCCTGAACAGCCTAGAGAGACTCAGACTCCAAGACCAGAGCCAAGACAGACTCCGACACCTTCACAGACTCAGAATCAGACTCAGACTCAAAGACAGCCGAGACAGGAATCAAGATCAGAGTCAAGACCAGAGCCAAGACAACAGCAATACATGCCTCCTGTTGGACAAGAAGAACCTGATACAGGCACTATAACAACAGAGAGTCCTATGCCGCCGGTTGGTCAGGGGAATTAATAATTAATATAATAAATGAGGTGAAAAATTTTGCGTGTTAATAATATTCCTGCGTTAATAATATTTTCACTTGTATTATCAGCATCATCTTTATGTGCAGCAGTCAGGCCTGAACTCGTGAATCAGCCTGCATATCATCACATGAATTTTTACGTCTACAAGCCCGCTAATCTGCCCCGAGGGTTTTACTCTACTTTTGACGGCTACATAGTCTACAGGGGAGCTCATGGGGTATGGCACTATGCTTCAGCCGAGAAGTCAGGAATAATAAAGACAGGCTATGTTGTAGGCTCAGTTATTCCCGAAGTTGTGAGACTCAAGCCTCATAACGCAAAGATTTCTTCAGTCGCTCCGATATATAACACTGACAGAGCAGACCCTATACCCGAAACAAGATTTAGATCTCCTGAAATAGTTTATGTTCCTCCTGTTAATCATAATTATGATATTCAAGTCAGACCTGAAGGCTATAGAACTCTTCCTGTGTATTCGCTTGAACAGACTGCATGGACTCAGAACGCAAATTTTATGTCTGTCTCAAGATGGCAGAACACTATAGACAGAATAGGAATTATTAACCGTCCTAATATTCCCGTTGCATGGAAGAGCGATTATCCCGAAGTTATTTACGTCTGGACGGGTGCAAAGTGGCGCGAGATATTTCCCAGAGGCACAGAGAGAAACGCTCTAAGCACAATGAGGCGTGAAATTTATGATCTCACGGTTGAGTCAAACAAGGCTAGGGCATTTAACTGGAGCGACAACGACACAAGAATTCTTGCACAGTATGCAGCAGCATGGGGCTATCGATGGATGGGCATTATTGATCTTGGGAGGCGTTAATTCATTATGCGAAAATTTTTATTGACTCTTGCATTCTTGATTATCATAACTCATGAAGCACAGGCGAAATTATATATCACTGAACCGCTTTTAGTTCCTGAGTCACCGTATGCAGGAATGACGTTTTACGTGTACAAGCCTTATAACATGCCTAAGGGCTGGTATGTAACGCTCGACGGCTACCCTGTAAAGAAAAATTCTGACGGCATGTGGGTATATGGAACCTGCGAAGGGCCTAATCTCGTTGCAACAAGTTATGTAGTCGGCTCTGTAGTTCCTTCTATGGCAGGCATAACTAAATATATAAGCGATGTCCAAATTTCTGAACTGCGAAAACTTCCGGCTCAAGATATGCAGGCAGTTCGTCAGGGAGGCTTCACGCGTTCACAGATGGCTCGAGGCAGAAACACTTCGACATATATCCCTGATTGGACGTTCAGGCCGGAATTCATGACAATAGGCAATTGGAAAGGCAGCGTTGACCGAATAGGAGTCCTTGATAAACCCTCTGTACCTGTTGCATGGCAGGGAAGGAGTCCAAAAGTTATTTACGTCTGGACGGGCAGCACATGGTATCAGATTAATTTGCGGGAGTCTCAGTCACCGGCTCAGGCACTGCGTCAGAAATATCCTGAGATTCAAAGATTTGTGAGGGCTTCGGGCTTCAAATGGTACGAGCAGGACATGCCGATACTTGCTCAACAGGCTAAACAATGGGGCTATTACTGGCTGGGTGAGATCAGCGTAACGAGATAATATAATATACTGCTTCAAAGGCTCTGTAATTGCGCAGAGTCTTTTTTTATGTATAATTCACTCAAAATTTTAACGGAGGTTTATTTTTATTTATGACTGAAAATTTAATCGCCTACTCAATGCCCGATTTAAATATCTCACTTCATGACCTGATCAAGAATGCTTACGAGAATAATTACGCTTCCGGCAACTTATGGCAGAATTACTTGACTCATTTTATCTTGAACGATGAAAATTTCTTCTCGCTTGAATGTGAACGGCGCAAAGCACCTGAGGCAACACTCAGAGATATAGCACTGCTTGACTTTGACGCATTAATAAAACTTTTCTGGGATGACAGCAGAGACTTTCAAGAGTTCTTTCACAACAGAAAAAATAATTCGCCGGTGTGTGAGATGAGCAAAATTATCGCAAGCTGTGAAAATTCCCGTGAAGTCTATGAACAAGTTACGAGTTTTTACGAACGCTACGGAGTCGGGATGTTCGCATTTCATAAGGCATTCAGATTTGACGGCAGTAAAATTGTCCCTGTTGCAAATGAGAACTTAGGCAGCATGACTCTTGATGACTTAATCGGCTATGACATTCAGAAAGCTGAACTCATCAGGAACACTGAAGCATTCATCGCAGGCAGACCGGCTAATAACGTTTTACTCTACGGCGACGGAGGCACAGGGAAATCAACCAGCGTTAAGGCACTGCTCAACAAATATTTTACTCAGGGACTCAGAGTCATAGAGCTATACAAGCATCAATTTAAAAGTATTCTTGACATCAGCAAAGTTTTACGGGAACGCAATTACAAATTCATAATCTTCATTGATGATCTCTCATTTGAAGAGGACGAGAGCGAATATAAATTACTCAAGGCAATAATCGAAGGCGGAATAGAGACTCGCCCCGAAAATATTTTAATCTACGCAACTTCTAATAGACGGCATATAATCCGCGAAATCTGGAGCGACCGCGACGACATGGAACACAACGGAGATATTCACAGGTCTGACACTGTAGAAGAGAAATTATCACTTGCTTCACGCTTTGGAATCGCAATTAATTACTCAGCTCCTACGAGAAAGATTTATCACGAAATAATAATTAACTTGGCCAAGAAAGCAGGACTTGATATTAACGAGTCTGAATTATTGGCAGGTGCAGACCGCTGGGAGATTCAACACGGAGGCAAGACAGGCAGGGCAGCAAGGCAGTATATTGATTACTTATTAGGAGGCAAATAAATTCGCATTGCAACATAAGACTGAAATCATGAGGCGCAATTCATAAAGGCTGTATAATAGCACAGGAAAAATTTTTTCACACTTAACACTTAATAAAGGAGCGTTAATAAACTTGAAACTCACAAGCGAACAAGTAAACGATATAGCAATAGAATCCCGCTTACTCCTTACCGAACAGGAATTAGACGGAGCTACACGCTATATCAATAACTTTCTTGACATATTAGACAGCTTCAAAGAACTTGACTTGACGGACGTTGAACCCTTCAGCTTTGCAGAAGCCCTTGAATGCCCCCTGAGAGAAGACAAAGTCTGTGCATTCCCCGACACAGAAGCAATACTTCACGAGAGCGAACACGTTGACGGTTCATATTTCAAAGTGCCCAGAATAATGGAGGAATAATTATTAATATGGAACTTTACGAACTTAGTTTATATCACCTGACAGAAGGACTCAAGGCAAAGAAATTTTCACCTGAAGAAGTCTACGAGTCCTGCAAGAAGAGAATTGACTCATGCGAGGAGAATATTCACGCGTTTATAACTCGAACTGACGAAATCGCAAAATCTCAGCTTCAAGAAGATAACTCCGGGATATTAGCAGGAGTCCCGACTGTCTTAAAAGATAATTTATGCACTAAGGGAATCAGGACTACAGCAGCGAGCAAAATTTTAGGGAACTGGAGACCGCCTTATAACGCTTCAGCATGGAATTATTTACGTTCGGCAGGAGCTGTTCTCATGGGCAAAGTCAACATGGACGAGTTCGCAATGGGCAACACGTGCGGCAATTCGGCTTTCGGAGCTACTCACAATCCTAACGACTTATCAAGAGTACCGGGCGGAAGTTCAGGGGGATCTGCTGCGGCAGTTAGTGCGGGTTACGTACCTTTTGCTTTGGGAAGCGATACAGGGGGCTCAATCAGACAGCCTGCTGCATACTGCGGAGTTTACGGACTCAAGCCTACATATGGAATGGTCAGCCGTTACGGTTTAATTTCTTACGGTTCATCACTCGACCAGATAGGCCCGTTTGCAAGGACAGTACGCGATTTACAAATAGTTATGTCCGTTATAGCTCACTATGACCCTATGGATTCAAGCTGCTTCAGAGAGAAAAATTACGATTTCACACATCACGAGAACGTCAGCATTAAAGGCAAGAAAGTAGCTCTTGTGAAAGAATTTCAGGACTTCACGCTTGACCCTGCAATTGAACGAGCCATGAAGAAGACTCAGGAAATTTTACAGGAAGAGGGCGCAGAGTTAGTTGAAGTTTCGCTCCCTGTAGTATCAAAGTATGCTGTAGCGTGTTATTATGCTCTTGCCATGAGTGAAGCTCACACTAATTTAGAACGCTATGACGGAGTCAGATTAGGCTATACAGTCAAGGACGCTGCGGGCATCAAAGAAATGTTTGAACGTGTCAGATCCTACGGCTTCGGCCCTGAAGTCAAATCGCGAATCATTGCCGGAACCTGTTTAACTGAACCCGAAAGATGCGAGCAGTATTACGTTGCAGCTACCAAAGTCAGGACGTTAATAGCTCAGGAATTCACAAAGGCATTCACCCAGACAGATTTTATCTTGCAGCCCGCTTCACCAGAAATGCCCCCGTTGATAGGCTCTCAGGATGACGACGCTATGAAGGGTTACCAAGCTGATTTATATACTCTTCCTGTTAATCTTGCAGGACTTCCGGGACTCTCGTTCTTTACAGGTTATTACGGTGATTTACCTGTAGGACTTCAATTAATCGGCCCTAGATGGAGCGACCCGGCAATTCTCGAAGCTGGACTCGTAATCGAACGCCACACAGGAACGCCTGAAATAGCAAACGAAGGAGTGAAATAATCATGAGTGAATTAACATTTACGCCGGTAATAGGCATAGAAATTCATATAAGGCTCAAGAGCGACTCAAAAATTTTCTGTTCATGTTCAACTAATACGGACGCTCCTGCTAACACGAATATCTGCCCTGTATGCATGGGTCTGCCCGGTTCACTGCCTCACCTGAATCACAGAGTCGTAGAACAGGGAATGCTCGCGGGAATGGCTTTAAACTGCGGAATTCGTCCGAAGTCATTATTTTTCAGGAAGTCATATTTCTATCCGGACTTACCCAAAGGACACCAGATAAGTCAATGCGACCTGCCTATAACAACTTCAGGTTATATCGAAGTCCACGACTCAGAAGGCAACTTGAAGAAGATCCGCGTTCATCATTTACACTTAGAAGAGGACGTGGGAAGCCTTCATCACAGTGCATCAGACGGCAGACTTGAGGGAGCTGATACTTCATACGTTGACTATAATAGATCTGGGACTCCGTTAGCTGAAATAGTCTCTGAACCTGATGTAGCTTCGGCTGCTGAGGCTGTAGAATACGTTACGACTCTTAGAAGACGAGTAATATATTCCGGAGCTTCAGACGTTGAACTTGAAAAAGGTATGATGAGGTTTGATGCAAATGTTTCTATGAAGTGTTCAGACGGACGCTGGGGGCGCAAAGTTGAAGTCAAGAACATGAATTCATTCAAGGCCCTCGAACGTGCAATAGAGTACGAAATCAAGCGTCAGAAGAAAATAATGCTCTCAGGCGGTGAAGTCATTCAAGAGACCCGGCACTGGAACGACTCAAAGGGAGTTACTACAGGTTCAAGGCTGAAAGAATTTTATCGTAAATTTATCGTTGAACCCGATCTGCCCCCGTTATATATCTCTCAAGAGTGGGTCAACCGTGTCAGAGCAAGAATGCCCGAAATGCCCGATGTTCGCGCTAATCGTTATGTCAGTGAAATGAATCTGCCGCGTGAAGTTGCTGACTTTATCACAGATGACAAGAACCTGGCCGACTATTTCGAGTCATGCGTCAAAGCCGGAGCTAATCCCGTCAGAGCTGCACACTGGGTACGCACTGAAGTTTTACGAGTCATGAATGAGAAGCAGCTCAAGATTCAGAACTTCATGATAACGCCTGAAGTACTTGCAGGTCTTGTGAACAGAGTCGACGAAGGCAAATTATCAACGACTCAGGGCAAAGAAGTCTTTGATTACATGTGCGCTAATAACTGCGGTGTTGACGAAGCTGTAAAGAATCTTGGCATCACAGAAGGCGGAGTCGCAGGAAGTGCTCTTGATGAGATAATAAAATCAGTCCTGGCAGCAAATCCCGATGTCCTGAACGAGATTAAATCAGGTCTTGACAAGAAGGGCAAGAAGTTAAAATTTTTGCAGGGACTCGTAATGAAAGAGAGCAAGGGACAGGCCAAGCCTCAGGAAGTTGCAGAAGCTATAGCTAATGCAGTGAAGTAAGTAATAAATTATTCCCTCTGTGTGAGTTTATCATGCAGGGGGGAAATATATAAAAAAGGGGTTGACAAAATTGCAAAATATGCTTAAACTTGAGCAACGAGCAACGAGCAACGAGCCAACATTCTGCACACTTTTCAACATTCGCAACGAACATTTAACTAAAGACATGGGGCTTATACCTTATGGAATGCATAAATTTTACGGTTATGATTCTTTCATGGCAACATACATTAACGGTGATTATTCTAACTTAAAATATACTCCTGGATTAAGGCTCGAAGAAGTCCTTAAAATTTCCGGCAGCTGGGTAAAAGATTCGTGCAGATGGTTAATAAAGAACGCTCGTAGAATCGATGTATTAAATCTCTACAGTTTTTCAGGAAGCATTTTTCTTTACGCACTGATTTACAAGATATTTAATTACAGGGGCAAAATATACCTGAAATTTGACGGCAGCCAAACACCTCAAAACATGAAGAGATTTAAATTATGGAGACGTATTCTAGCTCGTCCGCAGATTAAGTTATGTTACTGCGCAAGTACTGAGATGCCCGAAAATGTAGAGCCGCTCTCTAAAATATGGGGACGTAAAATGATATATGTTCCCAATCCAATTAACCCTAACGAGATACGAGACTATAAGCCGTTCAGTGAACGTCAGAACGTAATTATCACGATGGGAAGGCTTGGCACATATCAGAAAGCTACGGAAATACTGCTCGAAGCCTTTGCAAAGATAAGCTCACAAATTCCTGACTGGAAATTAAAACTTGCCGGCCGTATCGAAGAGAACATGAACATAGCAAGTAATTTTTACGCGAAGTATCCTGACTTGAGAGAACGTGTTATCTTTACAGGTGAAGTCAGGGATCGAAATGAATTAATAAAACTTTACAGGGAGTCAAAAATTTTTGCATTTCCATCAAGACACGAGAGCTTCGGAATAGCCTTAACAGAAGCAATGTCTCACGGATGTTTTGCAGTTACCAGCGATATATTTACAAGCAGGAGCCTCACAGAAAATTTCAGGTTTGGACTGGGCAGCAAAGTTAATGACATAGAAGGACTCGCGAATAATATTTTGTATGCATGTACCCATGAAAGCGAAATAGAGAAACTTGCAATCGAAGGACGTGAAGCGACTCTCAAACGCTGTAACATCGAGAATATTTGCAGGTCAATTGCTGAAGGTCTGAAGTAAATAAATATTATCCCCTGTTAATCATGAGCAGGGGAGCTGTTTACTGTTCTGATTGCTGCTCAAAAAATTTTTCTGCCCTGTACATTACTCCGTTCACAAATCTTGATGAGTCTTTCGTCCCGAAGTCATTTGCAAGTTTCACAGCTTCAGTTATTGCAGATTTAACCGGAAGAGTCTTAAGCATGAACCCTTCAAGAAGCATGAGTCTCAATATAGTCCTGTCTACAGTTACCATTCTGTCAGGTCTCCAGCCTATTACTATTCGCAATAACAACGAGTCAATTTCATGCTTCCTGTTATGAACTTCACTTGCTAAATTTCTGCAGCGTTCTTTGATTTCAGGGCTGTCGTTTTGATCTATCTCGTCAAGGCTCAAGAATAACTCAAGCGATGAGTCAAAATCACGTTCAGGACCAACATCAAGAGAATATAAAAACTGTACTGCTAGTTCACGCGCTCTGTGAATGGCTTCAAATTTTCTGCCTATGAATTTTTTATTTGCGTTATTTACTTTTTTATTTTTATTCTTACTTTTGATTATCTTCTTGTCTGACATGTGTTAAGCACCCCTGAAAAATCTTGTGATGAGTTTTAAAGCCCTCGCCGTAAACCATGCTGCCGAACCCCAGAATGCTGTCCAGAAAAAGCCCTCAAAGCCTGCTGTAGTGATTATCGCTATGCACGAAGCAGCACCTGCCCACGTCCAGGAATTCTGGAGAATATGAGCAATTCCAGTCTCAGGAGCTGCCCATATTATCTCGCAAATAATTCCCATAGGCTTTAATATAGATTCATAATGACTCGTGATTTTAGACCGCGTCTCGTTCGTCAAGTTCTCATCAAGTAAAACTATATTCAATTCAGCGTCGTCTTGATGATGCTGAGGATCTGTGTTCAGGTTCGAGTCTGAGTCTGAGTCTGAGTCTGAGTCATGTTCATGATGATTTTGATTTAAATCTAAACGTGAAAGAGTTACGCTGTAGAGTCTTAATTTTGACTTTATAGCCTTATCCGCAAAGTTATATAACCCTTCGCAGGAAATTCTTATTATTCCATATGGAGTGCTCTGCCACTGAAAATACATCAGTCGCCCTCTTCGTTTTCATCAGGTGCAGACTCTATATTTAACTGGAAGTTATCGCCTGCGTTCGTGTATATACCCTGAACATTTACGTTGACTGCACGGACATTATAGCCGGTGTAGCGTTCAAGATTATCTTTTATTTTCTCCTGAACGTCCCATGCTAAATCCGGAATTCTCTGCCCATATCTGACAAGAACATATGCGTCAATATCAATAACACCCTGCGAGTGTTCGACAGATACCCGAATGCTGCCTGATTTACCCTTGCGTCCGAGTCCAAATTTAGGTGCGAACTTTGCGGCCATCTTGATATTCGGAATCCCCTGAATAGTCTTTCTTGCGAGTTCGGCTATAACGTCTTCAGATATGTGAATCAATCCGCCCTCAGCAGCCTTATTAACTTTATCGATATTTTCTACAGCTGCAGGCATTATTTCTTCGCGCGTTCCAGATAGAGTCCTGTTCTGGTATCGACAACTATATCTTCGCCTGGTTCAATAAATACAGGAACTGTTACGACCAAGCCGGTCTCAAGAGTCGCAGGTTTGCCGCCTCCCGTTACTGTATCGCCTTTGAATGCCGGAGGGGTATCTACTACTTTCATAGTTACGCTCTTGGGAAGCTCTATGCCCATGACTTTGCCTTCAAAATATTCGATCTGGATCTCGATATTATCAACAAGATATTTTGCAGCGTCTCCGAGTACCTGAGGCGAGAGTCTCATCTCTTCATACGTTGCTAAATCCATAAAGACATAATCTTCACCGTCTCTATATGAATACTGGGCGGGTTTATCCTCGTAAATAATGCGTTCAAATTTTTCGCCCGGATTAAAAGCGTTCTCCTTGAGTGCGCCTGTCTCTACGTTGCGTAATTTAGTGCGTACTACAGCTCCTCCGCGTCCCATTTTGTGATGGCTGTACTCTACTATTTCCCATATAGCATCCTGCCAGCGAAGTTTTAAGCCGACATAAAATTTCGTGGTATCTGTTACTTCTGCCATGCTTTGGCCTCCTGATTAATTTATGAATTTGTTATCAACGCGATTATTATATTACATTCACGTTATTTGCAAGCTATTTATTTATTATCAAGAATATACGGCGTAACTATCATGACAACCTGAGATTTATTGCGCGATTTTGTCGTAGTCTTGAACAGCGAGCCAAGTAACGGAATATCACCAAGCACAGGAATCTTTAAAATTGAGTCAGTCTTGTTTTCCCTGAAAAGTCCGCCTATTACAAATGGCATTCCGTCACGGACTCTAATTTCGGTCTTGACTTTACGCTCTGAAGTTCTTGGCATTTCCTCACCGTTTGAGCCTGATGACGTTCCGATAACTTCTCCGGTTTCCATTTCGATAACAAGATTAATAAATCCATCGCGCCCTAATTTCGGGGTAAATTTCAATTTCGGACCTATTTCTTCAGTTGCCCATGTAACATTGCCGTATTGATCTCTTGCTGACACATACGGATAATCTTCTGTGAGCTGTATCTCTGCTGCCTTGCCGTCAAGAGCTATAACAGAAGGGTCTGCTAAAATTTTTCCCTGTCCTGTGTTTAATAAATTCGTAAAATTATTCGTGATAGTGCGCGTTATTGAAGTCAATAATTTTGGATCTGTCCATTGAATCGTTCCGCCTCCTGATGCCCATTGCAATTGATATTCATCATAGGCTACGTTTAATGCATTAGCTACTTCTCTTGTCGCAGTGTCGTTGAATTCAAAAATGCTTGCCCGTATCATAACCTGCCTCAACGGTGTATCTAACCTGTTAATTATCTCGCTGACTTCCTGCATCTTGGCCGGGTTTGTCCTGACGTGAAGAGTCCTCATTCGTTCATCAGCTACGATATTTGCATCAGGGACTTGAGTTAATCCTGTAATCATTGTCTTCAATGCTGCTAAATCTGCATAAGCTATCTCGAAAGTCTTAGTTTCAATATTTCCCGATAATTTATATAACCCCTCAAAGCTCCCGAACACAGTAGTATTCTTTCCGGCAGAATAACACGCTATGTCATAAGTTCGCAGCAAATAATTAAATATCTCGTCAACTCTTACGTCATTAAGCGACATCGTAACTAATACATTCTGAGGAAACGAAGGATCAATAATTAAATTTCGTCCTATTTCCGTCATCAGCATTCTTAATACGTCCCTCAAGTCAACGTCTCGAAGCTCAAGGGTCATCTTCTTAGCAACTTTGAACGGTATCTGATAATCAGGAGCAGGCACTAACTTAGGCGGCGGAACAAAATGAGTGAATGCTATTGAGTCCTCAAGAGTCTTTATTCTCATGCTGTAGCCGTCAGATGTCCTTGTACCCGAATGAACTTGAACTGTCTTAGCTGAACTTATAGTGATTACTGCTGTATCATCCGAAAGATTCTCAGCCTTGAAATCCGTAATAACAGGTGTTGCGCTGATTACATCATTTACTGATTTATTTATAGACTTTGGACTCTTAAAGCGCGTATTCAACATGGTGATTTGCATTGAGTCATTATCTAAATCAACTAAAGGCTCAGTGAGTCCCCTCCCGTAAAGTTTCAGGACAAATTCAGAACCTCCGAGCTGATATATAGTACAGTTAGTGATATAACGCCCGGTAAATTTCTTAGGCCTTGTTCGTGATGATGAAAGCGGACGTGCGAACAAAGGACTATTCGCAGAAAATATAATAATAAATATAACAATCAGTGTTAATAAAAATAAAAATTTCTTTCGCATATCTCTTCTTTGAATCTCCTTGAATCTCCTGTTTGAATTTATTGCTTCGCACGTGTTGAAGTCGTGAATTTATATTCGTAATTATACAAGTAAGTATTTTTACATGCAAGAATTTACACAGAATTACTCATACAAAAACAGCCTGCCTCGTGTATGCAAGACAGACTGCCAAAAAATTTTATTTACACACTTAAGAAGCGTGTGCCTTCTTGAGCCAGTCAGGACCATCAACGAATCTCGACACGATAAATGACACTACATAATCACCAGCTGCATTAATCATTGTCGCAGGAGGATCAACGAGATTGCCTATCGCTACAAGAATCGGGAACGCTAACTCCATTTTTTCAGGGAAGAACAACGATGCAATAATGTACTCGCCTATATAGCCGCCGCCGGGGACTCCGCTCATTCCGACTGAAGAGAACACAGCGATTAACACTATAAACGGCAGATCAGAGAAGCTCACGGGCTGACCTAAGACTCCCATTACGAACACTATTTTTAACACACACGAGAAGCATGAACCATCCATGTGCATTGTAGCTCCTAAGGGCAATACTATTTCTGATACGTCCTTAGAGATTCCTGTCTCTGCAGCAGCTTCCATGTTAGTCGGAATCGTAGCAACGCTTGAACATGTTCCGAGTGAGACTATTGCAGGCTTTAATATATGCGCGAACATTGCCTTGACCCCGGCACTTCCTGCACCTATCCAAGCCATAACAGGGAACGCTGTAAATATATAAATAAAGCACACAGGATAATATAACAACAAAGCGCGTCCGTAGTCTTCAGAAATTTGAGGTCCGTACGTCGCAACGAGATCCGCAAATATCGCAAAGAAAGCTATCGGAGCATAATACGTTACTATATTAACGAGCTTCAACATTACAGCTGTGAGACTCGATAAAAATTTTCGGACAGGTTCGCCCTCTTCACCTGCAAGATTCACTGCAAAGCCGAATAACACAGAGAACACTATCAACGGCAGCATCGCCCTTCGAGTCAAGAGTCCTACGAAGTCCTCAACGGTGAAGAAATTCACTATCATTTGAGTCATCGTTGCGTGAGAGCCGATTTCTTCAGCAGCTGCGTTAGTCCAAGGCGATAACACCGGCGGATAAATCATAACGAGGACGAAATATATTACTGCTGCGACTGCTCCTGTTATGACGAATGTTAAGACTGTAACCCAGAGAATTTTTCCGGAACGCTTGAGACTTCCTGTGTTAGAGACTGCTCCGGCTATCGAGGCAAAGACCATAGGGACGACTATGCAGAACATTAAACGAATAAATATAGTTCCAAGAAATGCTATATTATTCGAGAACGCAGGATAAATATAGCCGATAATCGAGCCTAGAATCATTGCTATAAGAAGTATAGTCAGGAAGAAATAATTTTTTGCTACGGATTGAGCTTTCATGATTTAATAACTAAGCCTCCTGTAAAAATAAAATTTGAGTCTTTTATTATTATTATCAGCTCAACGAAATAAAAAATGACCCGGCTTTGATTCACCGAGTCAAGAAATTTTATTACTTCTTACATCATGCTTCGATATAACGCTTTAATCTCCTCGATATTAGTATCTCTTGGATTACCGGGACAGCACGCATCAGCAAACGCACTCTCTGACAAGAACTGAATATCTTCTTCCTTGAGAATGCCTGTGAATCCTCACACGACTAAAGTCGCGTGCTTCCGAATTTCTTAATCGTCCGGACTTCCTCTCCACCATACGGTCAGAACTCAGAACTTTACAGCCTAAGCAGCAAGCTCCGCATTGAGACTAATTAACGTGGATAAG
>JAFSJJ010000020.1 GCA_017439345.1 Synergistaceae bacterium | reverse complement strand
TTTATCTTCCGAACAGATATTTAGTGCAGGGTGATAAAGTTACGGCCAGAACTGACGAATACATAGCAACGAGAATACGCGGAATAAGATTTTATGTTCCCGATACTGGCAGTTATACAGGCCCAGTGCTTTATGCTAACGTTAAATACAGAATTGACGTTCCGATTTACAATGCAAGTTTTGTAGCTCCAAGTGTTCCCGTAGAAGTTGCTTTGAGTTACAGGGACAAAGGCAAAACCGAAAAAACGTTAATTGCAAAAAATCCGTAACAATCGGCGGCTGGGAGGCAGGCAAAGAAAGCAACAAGGCAATGCTTCACTTTGATTTTACAGCTCCTGCTCAAACCAGTCCCGGACAAAAAGAACTCGTTGTAGAAATTGACCCTGATAACAAAATCGATGAGATTCACAAAAACTGGAGCGCAAAAGTTCCCGGCGGAAATAATAACGGTTACTTTGAGTTCTCTGTAGTGTCAGTTACAGGGTTGAACTCAGGCGGTGAAGAAGCTGCATCAGGCGACTTTGAGATTACGATTGACGGCAGGAGCATTGATGAGTTCATGACATATGCAGCAAATAAATCAGAAGCGTTTGATGCCGAGTGTGTAATCATAAATAAGGACAGTGCAAATCATTTAGTCTCATTGCTTGAATTGGGCATGATTGACTCAGATGATTATGAAATTGAGACTATCGCACGCAGCGTAGGTGTTCTGAATACCGGCGAGTCTTACGGCTTCAATTTCACAGTTTATCCTGATGACTGGAAAAAGTGCAGTGAACTTCAGACAGCAATCTACACTTTAGGAGCATTTGCACTGTCAATTTTGCTTCTGAAACGCAGGACACGTTAAATTAATTATAATGCAGCACCGTTGTTAGTATTAATTTACTTCAGCGGTGTTGTTGTATTTATATCTTTGGTCTTATGTATCCGATTAAGTAAAGAGATCCGCACACGAGAATTAAATCATAATTTGACTCTCGCGCCCTGTTCACTGCATCAACGGGAAGATTAAAGCCTTCAGGTTCATTTCGCCACTCAAAGACTTTTGCAGCGTTCAATAACTCTTCAGGTGAAGCAGCTCTCTTTATGCCCGGTACAGTCGTGAAATATACTGCTGGGTGTAATTCAGTGCTGAATAACTCAAGGCAGCCTTTGTAGTCTTTATCTCTCATGGCAGCATAGATAACGCAGATATTTTTATCAGGCCACAAAGTTTTTACGCTTTCACATAAATTTTTAACGCCGTCTAAATTGTGTCCTCCGTCAAGAATAATTAAAGGCTCACGGGAAATAATCTCAAGTCTTCCAGGCCAAGACGCTTTTAACATTCCTGTTAATATTGACTCGCGTGAAATGTTCGGGAAAGATTCGCGCATTAACGAAATTGCAAATAGTGCAAGAGCAGCATTCTTGACTTGATACGCTCCGATTAAATTAGTCTTTACTCTTTGAAGCTCAAGATTAGGCGAATAGAAATCGAAAGTGTTACCTTCAGGCGAAATATTTACGTTCTCGAGTCTAGATTGCTCGCTTACTATGAACGGCAGGGCTTTATTATCTCTGCAAAAAGTCTTGAACATGGGAATTAATGACTCATCGACTCCAGAAAATACAGCAGGAGTATTTTTTTTCACGACAGCAAATTTTTCACTCGCAATGCTCTCAAGTGTCGAGCCTAAATATTCAGTGTGGTCAATCGAAATAGAAGCTATAACAGAACATGCAGTATTTGCTAACAAATTCGTAGCGTCAAGTTTGCCCCCTAAGCCTGCCTCGATGACTCCTGACTCAATATTATGCTCACGGGCTAAGATAAATGCACAAGCAGTTAATAACTCAAAGTATGAGGGCTTATCTTCACCGGGAATAATTTTACTCGCGGCCAAGTCTGCGGCTTCAATCCATTCACTTGGCGATAACGCTTCACCGTTGATTAATAATCTTTCGCCGGGACTCTCAAGATGGGGACTCGAATAAAAGCAGGTGTTATAGCCTGACTCTTTGAGAACTGACGAGATAAACGCGCCTGTTGAACCTTTGCCGTTAGTTCCTACGATGTGGACTGCCTTAAAAGTATTCTGGGGACTGCCCAGCCTCTCGAGAAGTCGTGATATTCTTTCAAGGCCGGGAATTATCTCATTGCTTGAGTGTGAGTATAAAATCTCTTCAAGCTCATCAAAAGTTTTCATGATTCATAAAATTTATTTCGCCGGAGGAAAAACAAAGCTGCTCTTGTAGCCCATAGATTTCATAGCGTTTGCTATTCTTTCAGCCGATTTCTTGTCTGTACCGCCGAGCACCCAGACTTTAGTATGTTTCGATGCGGGATTTGAGTACACCACAGCTTTATAGCCTGCCTTCTTGATCTTGTCTGCTGCTTCCTGTGCACCTGTCTTTGAAGTGTATGCGCCTATCTGAACACGCCATTGCTTTATGGGAGGCAGATTAGTCCCTGCCGGCCTCTTATTAATCTGTGATTGAGTCTCCGGCTTAGTCTCAGGCTTCTTGACTTGTTGTTGAGGCTGACTCTGAGTCTTTGCTTGAGGCTGTGGAGCTTTCACAGGTTCAGGCTTTACTTCTTGATTCTGATTTTGATTATTCTCATTATTATTATTATTCTGAGTCTGAGTATCAGGTCTTGAAGTCTCCTGAATTTCTGCGAGTGCAAGCAGGTTAGTATCTGACGCATCAATTTCACTCCCTGAATTCCCCTGAGTCTCAGCAGGAGGCGTCATCATTCCCGCTTGAGCTTCGGCTTTTCTCTCACGTTCAGCGATTAGGGCCGGAGCTTCTGCATATGCCCTTGTAGACGAAATTCCGGGAGGTGTCTTCATGCCGTTGATAAAAAATTGTCTCCCTGCAAGAATTAATAAGCCTACAGCAGCAATGCTTACAACAGGCAGAATAATATCTCCAAATGAAGGCAGTATACCCCGCTTCTTGATACCCCTTCGGACTGTGGGACGCTTTGTCCCTGAACTAGTCCTTGCGGTTCTTTCTGAATATTGACGGCTGATCATAGAATCGCCTCTGAGACTCTGGGAATGCCCTGTTATCTTCGCTCGGTGAAGTCAATCGGGCTTCTTCAAAACCTTCCTGAGTCCTTCTTCTTTGATTATATAAGTCATAAATAGTGCTTGGCTTTCTCGTCTGAGTCTGTATCGGGTGAGGCTGAACTATTCCTGGACGCGTTCCCGGCTGTACGGGCTGGACTTGATGCCCCTGTCCCTGAACCTGGCTCTGACCGGGATAAACTGGCTGTCCGGTTTCCCGTTCTTGTTCCTGAGGTCTGTCTTTGTCGTCTCTCTTAGTGTTTATCTTAGGTCTTGCTTTGGCATCTTCCGGGAAAGTTGCAATTAACGTAACGTGAACTTTGTCGCCTAACGAGTCATCAATTACGTGTCCCCAGATAACTTGAGCGTCAGGGTCTGCTGTTTCTTCGATGATTTTCGCTGCATCTGCCATTTCGTTGAGTAAAATTTCGCTTCCTGTTGTAACGTTTAACAGAATTCCGCTTGCTCCTGTAACAGGGAATGTCATTAACGGGGACTCTATAGCGTTCTTAGCTGCCTTAGCTGCCCTGTCCTCGCCGTCGCCTTCACCCATGCCCATTATTGCTGTGCCTGCGTTGGTCAATATTGCTTTTACATCGTTAAAGTCAAGATTTACAAAGCCGTTTTTCGTGATTAAATCCGTAACTCCCTGAACAGCCTGCCTTAATACTTCATCGACTTTTTTATATGCATCGACTAATTTCATTTTTGAGAGGCTGTCCATCTGCAATAATTTATCATTCTCGACTATTAACAATGCGTCAACGTGCTTCTTTAATTGAATAATGCCGTCTTCAGCCGTGAGCATACGTTTTCTCATTTCGAACCCGAACGGTTTAGTAACTACTCCGACTACAAGAATTCCCATATCGCGTGCAGCTTCTGCTATGACCGGAGCTGCTCCTGTTCCTGTACCTCCGCCCATTCCTGCAGTTATAAACAGCATATCGGCACCGGTTATATATTCTTTGATACGGTCAATACTTTCTTTAGCAGCATTCGTCCCTACCTGGGGATTTGCACCGGCTCCAAGACCGCGCGTTAAAGTTTCACCCAATATAATTTTATTGGGAGCCTGACTCATATCCAAAGCCTTTGCATCTGTATTTGCAGCTACGAAGTCCACACCCTGAACATTTGACTCGATTATATGGTTCAGTGCATTGCCTCCGC
Source organism: Synergistaceae bacterium (assembly GCA_017439345.1). Classification (GTDB taxonomy): domain Bacteria; phylum Synergistota; class Synergistia; order Synergistales; family Aminobacteriaceae; genus JAFUXM01. The sequence goes on along the minus strand of JAFSJJ010000020.1, from coordinate 65,189 downwards.
CGCCTCCAACACCGAAGACTACTATCTTTTCATTCTGTCTTATAGTGCTGTTCGTTAATTGAAACATTTGTTCCTGATTCATGCGATTAATCTCCTCCTCCGTCTGTGAAAAAATATTTTATTGTATTTTTTCGGGCATGACAAGATTCAAGATTCAAGATTTGTGATTTACAGCGAGTTTATTATAGCGTATATATTTTAGAAGTCATGATTTAGAAAATTTTCTTTAACTTGTCAAGAAAACCTCCAAGCATTTCCCTTACACTTTCGCGGGGAGCATCGTCTTCTTCGTCGTCATAATATTCGTCATAGTTATCATCATCGTTATTATTAAAATTAGCATCGCGGCTGTCGTCTTCGTAATAATCGCGTTCCCTTACGTTAATTCTTTCGCGCTTGGCCGGACGCTGATTATAATTATTCTGTTCATTATTGCTATTATCATCGAAGTCGCTGCCTGAGTCATGTTCATGTTCTCTGTCTCGATCTGACGGCGAATCAAACTGTGATGATTTATTACTGCCCTCTGAGTCCATGAATAAATACGGATCGCGCTCAACGTCAACGCAATATTTCAGGATACCTGCGACACTGACATAAGCAGCATTATCAAGACCATATGACAAAGCATACACCGGCTTATCGACTTTTCTAACAGGTAACTGCAAAATATCAGCAAGCATGTATTCAATTCCTGGAGTCTCAGACACTCCGCCGGATAACACTACACCCATTGGGAAATGCTGGGGCGTACACTCTGCAAGGGCTGTGCGGATATGTTCAGAGAAAAGTTCTTCAATGCGCGCCAAGACTATTTGAGTCGCTAAGTCTACATCAATTCCGTTGTTTCTCAGCTCATCGAGATTAGTATTAGGGTTAAATAGCTGCCTCTTGAGAAAATCCGCTTCACCTAACGGCAAATGCAGGACTGTAGCTAAATCGCTCTTAATATGATCGCCACCTATGGGAATGCTTAAGACTCTGAAAGCCCTTCCGCCCCTGTATAACACTATACCTGTAGTACCTCCGCCAATGCATATAGATATACATCCTGCGCGCTTCTCTTCTTCATAGACTGCACCCAAAGACGATGCAAGGGGTTTGAGAATCAAGCCTTTGACCTCGAGACCTGCTTTTCTGACACATGCCTTCACAGTCTGAACGTAAGTCATAGGCACTGCAACTGTCTGAAGCCACATATCTAAACGCGTTCCGTTCATGCTTAAGGGTTCATCAACAGGACGGCCGTCAAGTTCGTAGCTGGTCGGGATCAAGTGAAGGGGGTACATGTTTATATTTAATTCCGACTCATCTCTGGCGCGCTCTATTACCCGGTCTAAATCTTCGCGGGCTACTGCATCGGACTTCGAGTCACGGCCCCCAAGAGTTATCATTCCGTGAGTGGACTCGCTGCGTACGTCCCATGCATTGAAAGCGACCATTACGTTGCTCAGCTCTTTCGGATTTATGCCGGTCATACCTTGAGCTTTTTTCAGAGCCTCCATTACGGACTGCTGGGCTTCAGGAACACTTACTATGATACCCTTTGAAATTCCGCGTGAAGGAGCATCCCCGAAGCCTATCACATGAATCGAATCAGGATAATTGCGATCCCTTTTTGCTACTATCATAATAGTTTTCGTTGTTCCCATACTTAGCCCCACAAGCAGGCTGTCTGATTTTACCGGCATATTGTTTTACGTTCCCTTCTTTAAACTTTAAAATTTATAATCATGCTTAAAAATTTATTTATTTTATCCTATCATATATGTTTATAAAATACGTGTTATAAATTACGCAATAAAATTTTTCCTTCATAAGTTGCGTCTATTATATGACTCCCGCCCTCAGTGATTAACCGTGAGAATAATTCATCAAGTATAGCACCGACATCTTGGCCGGGATATTTTTCTTTTTGCAGGAATAACTCGAATTTCTGCCGTCCGTGAGAGAGCTTTAATATAAATAAATCCATTCCTGCACGTCTCTCCCATGTGATTTCATTAGCTGAGTCAAACCATTTGTAGCCCCTGAACTCCTCGACAAATTCAGAAATTACTTCAGTAGCAATCGGCGAATCAAATACACCGAACTCAGGAGTTGTAATTTCTACGCCGTCTCGAGTGCTGCCTTCTTCCGGAATTTTCCAGATTACGCGTCCTGCTTCGTCCTCGTTAGGCCTTCCGTTCTCAGAGAGCCACATTTTGCCGTCACGGGATATGCACCAGATTTTGCCCCGCCATTGGACTTTAACCCATGCTTTGAGCCAGTTTATAACAGTCTTGAATCTCCCGAATCCTTCCATGTGAGTCTCGACTGTAACGGGCATATCACGTTCAAGAAATTCGCTGATCCCCTGAGAGTCCTTAAGCAGATACGGCCAAAACGTCAAGCACCTAGCCGGAAATATATCCCATAGTCTTTGCTCGAGGGCCTGAGACTGAGCTTCGACCCTGTAATACTTCAAGGCGAAAAATGATTTATACTCAGCAATACGAAACACACAGCCTGCAATAAACACTATCAGCATGAAAAATCTAAGACGAATACGTCGACGAACACGCACAGCAATTCACTATGACGCTATGAAACACGGCTCAGCGTTCTTGATTTCCTGTTCGAGCATTATTCCCGTAATGCCGTATACTTTATCTCTGCAAATCTTTATCAAATCCATAATATCAAAACTTGAAGCATTACCTGTATTCAATATAAAATTTGCATGTCTGTCAGAAACTACTGCACCGCCGACTCTTAAATTTTTACATCCGCAGTCGTCTAATAATTTTCCTGCCGAGTAACCTTCAGGATTCTTGAATGTACATCCTGCGCTCTTGAAATTCAAAGGCTGATTTTTCCTGAGAGACAAAAATTTTTGATATATCTCTTCGTCTTCAGGTCTTGATGCCCTAAATTTCATTTTCACTGAGAGTATTATTATATTTTCACATGAAAGCGAACATTTTCGATACTCAAAGCTGAAATCTTTATTATTATATTTCCTGAAATTTCCTGATGAGTCAATTGCAAGAACGCTCTCTATCAGCTCACAGACTCCGTGACCTCCTGCTCCTGCATTGCCTGAGACTGCCCCGCCGAGTGAACCTGGAATCCCTGCCGCGAACTCCAAGCCTGCGAGATTCTTTTCACGAATATTTTTCACCAGACCAGGAAGTTTATAACCTGATTCAATATCTGCGCTCAAGTCATCATGCCATGTGATTTTATTTATATTCCGAGTCGATATAACGAGTCCGTGAATTAAATCATCAGGGTAAATAACATTGCTGCCCCCGCCTAGAACATAAACGGGATAACCTTTAGCAAGTTTTATTAATTCTTGAACGCCTTCAAGAGAGTCAGGTTCTGCGAAAAATTCTGCAATGCCTCCGACTCCTAACGTACACAGAGAAGCTAAATTTCGTCCCTTCTCGATAATATTTAATTTATTCAACGTGTCCATGATGTCCTAAAAATTTTTCGCCGATTTTATATACATCGCCTGCACCCATTGTTAGCAATATATCTCCGGATTTGAGTCGAGGCTCTATCACGTTCAATGCGTCATCATTATTATTTATACGCGTTACAGCTTTCTCACTGAGCTTTATTATCTCATCTGAAGAACTGTGCGATAACTCTTTCTCACCGGCTGAGTAAACAGGAAGCAAAAATATTTCGTCAGCAAGATTCAAAGCGCGCGCTATATCAGGAGCAAATTTCGCAGTCCGTGAAAATCTATGAGGCTGGTAAATTAATATTATTCTCTTATCAGGATAAATGCCACGTACTGCATTCAGTGTCGCTTTTATTTCACATGGGTGATGGGCGTAATCATCGATCACCAAAATATTATTTCGCGAACCCTTAACCTGCATCCGTCTTTCTGAGCCGTGAAAGTGCTTTAATATTTCTGCCGAAGTCTTGAAGTCAACACCGCACAAGTCAGCAGCAGCCATTGCCGCAAGTGAATTCAATATATTATGCTCACCTGAAACTGATAATTCGAGCCTGCCAAGTTCAGAGCCGTGATGCGAAACTTTACAGGAAATGCCGCCGCCGGGGTTATTCACTATGTCATAGGCTCCCCAGTCGAAATTTTTCCCCCAGCCGTAGCGCAAAACATTTTCATGATTTATTAATTTCTCGTAAACGTGTGAAGTTCCCTCGTCCTCAGCGCACATGATTAAAAATTTCTTGCGTCCGTCTGCAAATCTTGTGAAGGCTTCAATAACTTCATTGCGTGTCTTGTAGTGATCTACGTGATCCCAGTCTGCATTAGTTATTATTGCTATTGAAGGGTGAAAGAGTTCAAATGTTCCGTCTGACTCGTCAAGTTCAGCGATAAAATATTTTTCCTGTCCATGTCCTGATACTGCGTTGCTGCCTATGTCGGGAACGTTTGCGCCTACATAAATGGTAGGGTCTAAGCCTGCCTGAAGAAATATTAAGCCTGTCATTGAAGTTGTCGTTGTCTTGCCGTGAGCTCCTGCTATGCCTATGCCTTGAGCGTTGTTGAATAATTCGCTTAAGACCTGAGCCCGCGAATAAATCTTTATGCCTGACTCTTTTGCTCTTAACACTTCAGGATTATCATGACTTACTGCACTGCTTAATATTAATGCCTGAGGTTTGAATTTATCTATATGTTCCGGCGAATGTCCGATTATGCACGGGCTTATCAAAATATTTTCTAAATCATAGTGCGGTTGCTGCAGATCACATCCGCTGACTTCAAGTCCCGCTGCCCCTAAGAGTTTTGCAAGCGCGCTCATACCTGCTCCGCCTGCTCCCATAAGGTGAACAGCCTTTATATTCTCAATCATGGCAGAAAAATTTTTCACTCCTAATAAATTTTATGAGTCTTTATTCTTTTATTAATATTATTAGTCTTCGCAAAAAAAATTTGGCATTTTTGTTTTTGTTATATAATTGCTCAAAAATTATTACGAAAGAAGAAAAACTTACATGCTTACATTACTTTATACTGAAACATATGGAGGTTCTGCTGCATGATAAACGAGATCGATATGTCTTCAATGAGAAGAGCTTCAGTTGATGAGACTCACTCTGCACTTCTTGAAATAATAAAACATATTGACAAAGTATGTGCTAAAGCAAATATAAGATACTTCGCTGCTTTTGGAACATTGATCGGTGCGGTGAGAGAACACGGTTTTATCCCATGGGACGATGACGCTGATTTATTCATGCTGCGTGAAGATTATGAACGTTTCTGCAAAGTATTTAACGATTATCCTGATTCAAGATTTTTTCTCGACAACGTTGATACTGATGAGTTCTTTTTCCTGCCGTTTCTTTCGAGAGTCTGCATGAATAACACTATTGCAGGCGGAGGATGGAATGAACATAAATTTCACACAGGGCTTTGGGTTGACATTTATCCTCTTGATTATTGCTTCACGGACATTAAGGAAACAGAGAAGAAATATAATCGCTGCAAATTTCTTCACACTAAGATAGTTTACCCTAGACGTCAGAAATTCAGACACTGCAGGAGCATTGAAGGGCTGTTGAAGTTATCTGTCTTGAAACTTTTCTCAACTAAGCTCATAAATAAAATCTACCGTAAGACAATCACTAACAATTCACCGGATAAGACTTCTATTGTGAGCTTTGCTTCAACTTACGGATGGGAACACAGCAAATTTTCTGCTTCGATATTCTCAGAAACTGTTTATATGCCCTTCGAGGATATGAACATGCCATGTCCTGCAGGTTATGATGAATTACTTAAAATAATTTACGGCAGCGACTACATGACGCCAATAAACAGGAGCTTCAAGACAGTATATATAAAAAAGTAAAATAAATTCAGCAGGAAGGATTAAGATAATTTGATAATCTTCTCCCTGCTGGCTTTATATGCTAAAACTTTATCAAGTCCGGAGGATTCAAATTACCTGCAAGATAGTCAACGAACTCCGAAACTTTCTCTTCACTGATAAACGGTGCCTGAATTCTTACGGGTAACGGCAGACTCGAACTCTTGAATAACATATCGCCCTTGCCCGTGAGCTTCTCTGAGCCAGCAGAATCAAGAATATTAATCGACTCATTCGCTGAAGACAACGTCAACGCAACTTTAGCAGGTATATTCGCTCTTATAGGGTTAGTAATTATCTCGCTTGATGGAGTCTTTGCCGCTAATATCATGTGAACCCCGGCAAGTCCTGCCTTCTGAGCAAGCCTGATTATCAAATTTTCTGTCTCTGTTCCTGAAGAGTACATTAAATCCGCAAGTTCATTAATAATAATTACGATTTCAGGGAGTCTTTTTTCTTTTGCAAGTTTGCGGTTGTACGCTGAGAGATTCTTGACTTTGGCATTCAAGAACTTTGAACAGCGAGACTCGACTTCATTTAACGCCCAGTTCAGAGCCTTTATTGAGTGCTTAACGTCATTGACAGGAGCAGCTATTAAGTGAGGCAGATATTCATAAAGCGTAAAGTCAGAGTGCCTTGTGTCAATCAAGATTAACTTTAACTCATCAGGACTCCTCTTGAAGCACATGCTTAATATACACGAATTTATAAACACGCTCCTGCCGCTCCCGGAAGAACCTGCTATTAATAAGTGCTGAATCTCGTTAAGTCCTTGAACGAAAATTTTTCCGTTTGACTGCATTCCCAAAGCCAAAGGGAGTCTGTCTGTGCTGTCTTGATATTCTGGAGACTCAAGAATATTTCTCAATGATACTATTCTGCGCTCAGGTGCAGGAACTTCAACGCCGGCATAGTGAGTCCCTAATATCGGAGCTTCTATCCTGACTGCAATAACTGCAAGAGACATAGCCAAATCATCAGACAGTTCAAGAAGTTTATTTACTTTAGTACCCGGTGCTAACTCTAATTGATATTGAATGACTGACGGACCGTTGATAATATTCGCAATTGAAGCACTGACTCCAAAATTTTTAAGAGCTGCAATAACTTCACGTCCCTGCTTCTCTGAGTCTTTCATGATATTTTTATCGGTCTCGAACGGCTGCTTGATGCCAAATATATCAATCGGCGGAGGAAATGCTGGAGGTTCGCCCTGTGATTTTGACTCTGACTTGGACTCGCGCTTTGACTCAGGCTTTGACGATGACGCTTTCACTTTTGCTTTAGCTTTATCATCATCAACAGGATCAGGAGCAGGAATACTCACCGTAGGCAATGGCCTTCTGATCTTGCGTACTGTTCTATTTACATGCTTTCTTTTACCGGGGGCATTCATTTCACCGGCTTCAAGAGAAATAATCAAGTCATCGAAAAGATTTATTGCCTTCTTGAACGGGTCTAAGTGCTGAGCTTCGGGCTTAGGCTTAGGCTCTGGCTTGAATACAGGATCGGGAATTCTCTGGGAGAACTGCACAGAGTCTGAGTCTGATTCTGAGTCTGAATATTCATCATTAAATTTAGGCTCAGGAATGTCAAACGGGAATAATATATTTTCGGGTCTGCCTTCAGGGTAACTGCGCTCGTTTTCGTATTCCATTTCTCTGCGCGGTCTTCGTCTAGATGATGAGCCTGAACTCTTCTTGAATCTAAGAGACTTTAACGACTTCATGGAAATCTGAGGTATAGAGAGAGTCAATATCTTAGAGCCGAATAAATACGCCGTCAGAATAAACGAACATATTACTAATATCAGCGTCAAGAATGTCCCTATGTTCAACACGAAAAATTTTGCAAGTCCATGACCAAAGCTGCCTGGTATAAATAGAGTCCGTTCCGAGTCCCAGCCCGTCTCTTTGAGTAAGCCAAGCATGAAGGCAAACGAAACATAAAGCTGTATAGTTCCCAAAATCTGACGCGGAATTCTGATAACCCGTAACTTGAATAATTTTGCTATGCACAGATAAAGCACGAACATCAACGGGACAATTAACGCGCCTCCCCATGACGAACGAAGATATTTCCCCCATTCGCGCCCTGAGTCTCCGGTCAATGGACTGTCGAACAGTGAAAGAATGCAGAAGAAACAGAATATTATCATCACGAATAAGATTAACTCTGCCCAGCTGCCTTTGTTTTTATTCTTTCGAGCCAAATAATTCACTCCTTATCATAATAATTATTATTTATTCAGAACGTGCCAGCTTGATATTTCTCAAGTGTTCGTTGTAAGTCTTCGAGAAATAATGATAACCGTTCTTTCTTGCTACGTAATAATAATAATCATTCTCTTCGGGGTTTAAAGCTCCTTCCCATGCTGCTGAACCGGGAACGCAAATAGGTCTTGGCGGGAGTCCTGCGTTCTTGTAAGTGTTATAGGGCGACTCGATCTCTAAATCTTTATTCAGCACTCGGGTCAATTTCCGGCCTGCGAGTCTCCATGCATACACCACAGTAGCATCAATCTGAAGCAGCATTTTCTTAGCGAGTCTGTTCTTGATTACCCCTGATACTATTTTGCATTCAGAATCGCGCAGGACTTCACGTTCTATCATTGAGGCAGCAATTGCAGAATTTATCAAGTCCTGAGCTGTCAGTTTGTTAGCATTGATAAAGCCTCCCCATTGCTTCCACCATGCAGAGGCAGCAGCATTAACGGCTTCGTCGGGAGTCCTGTCAACCAACATATAAGTCTCAGGCAGCAAGAACGCAGCCCGGGTGAATTCATCGTCAACTAACAGCTTTATAATTTCAGCCATTTCGGGAGGGTAATTCTCATCGCGCAATAATGCTTCTGTGAAACTTTGCTGGGTGATTTTATTATCCTGACTCGCAAGTGAGTCCATCAACGAGAATATATCAAGTCCCGGCAAAATCTGGAGCTTCAACAACGCAGGCTTAAGAGTCTTTAACTGTCTGGCCAAGTTCCATGGATCAGAAGGCACAACGCTGTAATGACCTGCTCGAATCTTTTTGTCGATCCCAAATTTGACCATCCAATGCGCTAACTGTGAAGGAGTCCCTTTCTCTAATGCCCCCTGAATCTCGAAAGCTCGGGCTGCCTGACTCGCATTCATTCCCTGCTCGATTACGACATTGATTTTGCTGCCTTCGGGTAACGGTATAATACCCTCCCAAAAGTTCAACGGTGCTTTGTAATAATAAGATATGGCTGCGGCGGCTATGGCTGACCATAAGAGCAGAAATAGCAATATGAAGACAAAGAATATTTTGCGGCTTCGTTTTCTTGTTCTAGTTTTAGCTTTAGGCTGTAGTGATTTGTTTTGCAAGTTGAGCACATCCTGTTAAAAAATAAAAATTTCGCTTTATTATAGCAATATTATCTTTAATTTTACTCAGAATGTGCCCTGATTTAATTTAGTCTTCAGCCTCTGAGCCTGAATCTGAAAGTCTTATCCTGCCTGTAGTGCTTACGTATATATAATATTTGCTCTTGTCCTGGCCTGTAACTGTAAAGTGTCCGTTAGTAGTTCCAACGCCGTTGTCTGAAGGATTGTATATAATCTTATTTTTACTATATGCGAAAGTGCAGCCCGGAGTCGCGTCAAATCTTTCTGTCTTCAGATTATCGCTCCATGTAATCTTTACGTCTGAACCTGATGCAGTAAGTTCAAAGCCGCGTCTTGTTCTTATTGCCTGCTGGGTGATTCGTGCAAGCCATATCTCGAGCTTCTCGGCCTCCTGTTTGGCTGTCTGGTCGCCTATGTGTGAACCCATAGAGATATATACAACTAATAACATTATTCCCATGCATATAATCAGCTCGGTCAAAGTGAAGCCTTTAGCTTTGATTCTTGTTAGCGTCATCGTTATTTTCACTCCTTAGTGTAAGAGTTATGCTGAATTTTACGTTATTAACGTTATTTACATTTGAACTTGAGTCAGACTCATTAGCAGCATTCTTTTGAGTCGTGGGCATCATGACATCTTGAAACATTCCTGTTGCTTTGAGTCCTTCACTCAGTGAAATTAGTGATTTCTCATCTGAAGCTGTACCGTTTATGCTCACTGTTAAGACTTGGCCGGAACGTGCAAAACTTGTGTCGTCTATCTTTATGCCTGTTCCTGCGTTGACTTCTATAGAGTTCAATACTTCAAGTACGGGCATGTCATCAATCAGGAAATCTATATTTCTCTCAGTCTGAGCTTTTATTTTCTGAAGGCGGGCATTATCTTTTATCAAGTCATTGCGCTTCAATGCAAGTTCATTGACAAGCAGGTGATTTATCTCTATGGCGTTCTGAATCAATGTCATCCTGACGAACGTAAAAATTACAGTTCCCAGCGATAAGAGCAGGAAAGCCGAAGTCAACGACGCAAGAACTATACGGCTGGCATTCAATGAATTTCTTCTCTTCTCGAGGGCGACATAATCAGCAGGACGCAAATCTAACACTAAATCAGAACTTTCACGCAATGCAAGACCTTCTGCAGAATAATACATATCTTTAATATTTACGACTTGGACTTCAGGAGTTGACGTAAGCTGAAAATTTACCTGAGCGAGAATTATTTTGCTTACTCTGACTCCCCTGTATGTACTCTCTACAAATTGTATTGTGCTTCTCATGGCGTTAAAGCTGTTTGTGTTATCAGCCGACCTGAACAATATTCCGTGCCCCTGCCATGTAGCGATTATAGATCTAGGGTCAGCGAAAATGCATAACCCTTCAGAGTCTTCCGTGATTGATCTTAACAGCGAGAAACTTGACGGTTCAATTGCTTTAATTGTCATTCCGGCTTTTCGTGCAGTCTCAAGCAGTAAATCTACCCGCGATCTTCGTGCAGCAACTGCAATAGCTGTTATATTATTAACTTTATGCTGTGATGACGGAGGAGTCGAAACTATTACGGCATCAAATACAGAGTCATTCGCAGGAAGCGTAAAATGTTCCTCGAAGTTCGTAGAAATAACACTCTTTATATCTTCTATCGGCATATCAGGAAACGGCAGAGGCTTTATATTCACATCACCTGAAGGCAGACCGATTACTACAGGAGCATGAAAATCTCTGATCGTCTCTCTGAGTTTGACAAAAGACTGTTCCAGCAGCGAAAAATTTTTTATCGAACTATTGACGACGCAGCCTTCTGGAAGATCAATAGTAACTTCACGGATTCTTTCGTGCATTTCATCGAGTTCAACGTAGCGCAGAAATTTATTATGAATCGATAAGCCTGCTTCAACGCCGCCGCTGACTCTCTTGAAAAATAAATTCATTCTTTAGTGTACCAGACTTCTTGCCAAGTTAATATATTCCCTGAACTGTTCACTACGGCTTGAATCATTAAACTCCTGTCCTTAGTAACCGGTGAATATGCACGGATTAAATACGCTCCCGGAATCTGGTCAAATATATGTTCATACGGCTTGAGCTTCATCCATTCTGAGTGGCTAAAGCCTGAGTCGTCAAAAGTGTAATTAAGATTATGAATCTCGACACTCACATTTGAAGGCGTTCCTGACAGCTTATAAAAGTTATTAGGTGACTCTTTTCTGAACTCGTTATATTTTATTTCGCCTTTTAAGATTGAAGCTGCTGAACTTGTGTGACTCTTGGCCTGCCTTATCATGTCCCCGAGAATTATTCTGACTCTCATGATTTCGCGCTCTTCGATTACTGACTCATTTGAATTCACCGAGTAAAAGAATACCTGAGATATGACCATGAAAGCAAATGCCGTGAATATAATTACGCTTAATAACGATATTCCCTTCCGCCTGTTATTAAATCTTGAAGCAATATCGCTTCTGCACCGTCCTGAAAACATACACTCAGAACATAATTTTTTGCCTGTATTAATATTTTTCATGAACGATAAATTTTTCAGTGATACAACGTTAAAGACTGATTCAAATAAATTTTCGAGTCCCGACTTCATTAAATCACTTACTGTACTTGAACTAAACACGTCTGGTTCTATGCTCCTTTCATCTTAAATATATTATCTCAACTGAAGGCGTTATACCTGTCATGCGTTCTATAAGCCATGAGTAAACTAGACTTTGAGACAACGGCACAACTATATCGCTCTTATTATATCCTTTGAATTCGAATAATCTTGCCTCGCCCCTGTCAGGATTGAATAATAATGCGTCATAGCGTCCTGTTATAACAAGGCTGTCTGCATTCATGAAAGTATATTCGCCCTGCAGTCTTAATTCGGGCCTGATAAAGACCTCCTGAGTCAGTGAACGTATTCCCCTGAAGAATTCCGACATTGCACGAACCCAGACTCTGACTCCTGAAGCCATAGAGATTATCTGCCCTGATGTTAAATTCCGCGAGTTAGCATCTATGAACGGCAGAAATATTTTATCGCGTATGACATTCTCAAGAGACCTGAAGCCGCCTGACACAGCATGAATAATTTCACCGTGCAGATGATTTCTAGGGTTAGCTGCTGCCTCAAAGAATACTTGAGCTATATTCTTGTGAAAGATCGTCCCGTAAGGATCTCCGCTGCCTTTGATTCCGACTCTGAACGCAGACTTGAAGCCCATATGAATTTTATACGCAAGCAGAGCAGGACATTTTTGACACAGGGCAATATCGCTCACAGTTGTATATACTTTTCTATTTCCAGCGTTCATTTATTATTTACTCTTGCCGGTCAAGCCTATTAACATCTCATTCTTTGACTCAAATATTTTGAATACATCAAGATTAGATTTCACGAACGCAATTAACTCTGAGTCAGAAATTATTATTTTCTTCTCTGCCAGAAGCTCGACTGCCTTATTAGCCGCTAATATCTTCATGGGCGAAACTTTTATTATGTCCATAAGTTTATAGCCGAGTTTGTTATAATCAATTTCAATCTCTACAGGTTTTAGACTAAGCATGAAGTCTTTCATGTCCTCACGTGTTGCCGTCCTGATCCCTGAAGCTAATAATAAATCAACATCGCCGTTGTCTACTCTGTCTATAAGAGCTTTGAGTCCGTACCAGCCTGCGCGATCATCTTCTTTGATAATATAAGCACGTCCGCCGGAGTCTTTGAAGTCTTCAAGAGTCTCATTTGACTTCTTCCTGCTTGGAGCGTGAAATTTTGCCTCTGAAATATAAAAGCACCGCATGCCGGGATTATCTTCCATTAATTTTATTCCCTGTTTCATAGCACCGATTGCCAAGTAAGCTATCTTTGCCGTAACTATATAGAACGCGTAATCTCTGCCCTTGTATCTGCCGCGAATCTTCAAGTGCCGTTTATCTTTGTATCTGGTTGCTTCAAAGCCTTCATGAAACTTCAGCCACACTTCAAGAGCTATAGCTATGTGATCAGGATTCGGGGGATATGCTGAGGGCTGAGCTTTTATCTTTCTGCATTCTTCGCTATAGGCATTCCGGATAATCTTGAAGATTTCTTTCTTGTCATCATTATTATTATTACTGCCGCTGCCGTCTTTACTGCCTCCGTTATCATCATCAGGCTTTGCATCTTGTATTTCTTTATTAGCAAGATCGATTACCATTCGAGGGGAGAATCCCGGCTTTAATTTTTTATCGAGTCTAGACATTAACCAGTTATATTTCTCTTCGGGATTACTATTCTCGAAGGCTGCGTCTACTCTGCCGCGAATTAATAACTTTGCCTGAGCAAGCGAACACTCTTTCATTACGATTATGTGATGTTCAAGACGCTGTATAACAGGAGTATCTAAATAAGGCTTGATAAAGTCGTTCCATATAGTGAATCTCAGGAAGCATAAAGGCAGGACACCCTGCAAGTCATTTACGAGCAGATTAATTACGCTGCCCCATGCTGCTATTAATTCATGACTCTTCATTGCGTCGAGCTGGTCAAAGCATATAATCATAGGCACATTAGCATAACTTAGCAGTAATCCCAGAGATAATAAAATTTTCTGAGCTTCATTCTCGCGCGTTGCAATAGACATCGAGCTTACATCACGGACAGGCAGGCCAAGCTGGTGCGATTCTTCCTCATCGAGACCTTCACGCAGCCAGTCAATAATCTGCCATTTAACGCTCTCGTCAGTAGTCGTTATGTAGAGCATTAAACACTTCAGGACGTTTTTATTTATCCCTTTCATGTCTTTAGCCAGATAAGTCCTCATGTCAATTTTGCTGATGTCAGTGAAGCCGTCATTGAGTCTGCGTTCATTATATGATCTCATGACTTCATTAACCAGCATATCAAATTGGGACTTGCCGGAACTGTGAACCTGCGAAAGGCTTATAAGAATCTCTGAGAGAAGATCATATGTTACGCTTTCAGAGTCTACGAATGTCTTTACAGTAACGAATATAGCCAGCTTTGCATGTTTCCTCAGTTTCCTAAGCATTCTGGTCAGCATGTGGGTCTTTCCGCTGCCCGGTTCACCTAAGACTAAACCTGCAAGAGGAGTTGAAGGCAAACGTCTCTTGTGAAGTATAAGCTGCTCTATCTCATCCGAAGCTTCACGGTTGAGCTGCACCAAGTCAGGCGTATTGTTATCCCAAGGCAGGGGAGAAGCTGACGACATAAACGGATTGTTTTCTTTGAGTGCTTGAATTATTGCGTTGTTATCTGGCATTTAGCGTTACCGTTCCCATTCTGTAATTATTCTCGTCGATAAAGCAGTCATTAACTTCATCAGGAGTCATTAGAGTCGTGTCAGCTATGTGCATCTGAATAATTTCTTTGTCCCTGAGTTCTCTTAACATGTCATCAAAGACTTCGCGGGGCCAGTTAAGTTTTTGACGCAATGCAAAAATTTTCACGAAATAATTTCCGTTGTCAAGTTCTCTAAGTGCGTTAATGAATTTCTTCTGACTGAAACTTAAATTTGACTCCTGCACTTGCTCGAGTCCCTGCTGTGCTTTAGACTCCGGCTCAGGCTCTGACTCTGACTCTGAGTTAAACTCGTAAACTTCATGCGTATCGGCTGCTTTATGACCTGTAGCTATAATTCTAGTTGCAAGATTTTCACTAAGAATCAATTTCGCTTCTCCTGTGTCTAACAGGTGATTCAATATTCTCGATACGTCAGCTTTCGAGTACGGCAATACTGAAGCGATACCTGCTGCACCTTTGGGCTGTTCGGTTGAGAGTTCGGTTCTGACTAAGTCAACAGGATCACAGGGAACGAGAATATAAAGAAAAGCACCTTTCTTGTGAAAAATAAATTTGCCGCCTAGTAGGGGTTCAAGAGCGCGTTTTATTTCTGCACTTGTTTTACAGTCTTCGAGTCCTAACTGCCTTCGTAACTGAGCACCCATTACAAGAGCTAAGTTCTTGACTGTCATGAAGGGGCGTTTCTGCATGTTAATAATTTCCTGTACGATTTCAACAGCATTTTTTACGGGCATTGATGATCACACCTTGCTAAAAAAATTTTGTCTGGCTGTTATTTATATTATTCTGAACGTGATTTATAATTTTACTGCATGTTTGCTTATTCACAAATCACTCACCGAGTTACTAATACAATTACTAATACAAAAAGTTTTGACTCGTTTATAAGCTGCAAGACTTCACACAGAAAAAATTTTTGCTAGCTCTTCAATGTTTATGCAAGGCACGTAAAAGGCAAGTGTTATTTACCCCCACCCACCCACCCAGCCTACTGCGTAGACTGAGTAAATAAGTAAAAGATTCATTCGCACGCTGACTTTATCGATGTGCTATCATACTCGCAAAAAAGGAATCGAATCACAAAATGAATCACATACCTGTAATGTTAAATGAAGTTCTCGAATTAATTACGACTCATGCAAATAAATCACACTTAAGAATACTTGACGCAACACTCGGACTCGGCGGCTACTCTCAGGCAGTGCTCGAAAGATTCGGTGACTCGTACGTTCTTGGCCTTGATAGAGACGAAGAAGCAATAAGACTCTCACGAGAGAGACTCAAAGACTACGAGGACACTTCACGCTTTGAAGCCATTCACGCAAACTTCGGAGACATGGACACGATAATTAATAATCACGCTCCGTTTGATGTCTTCATGTTTGATTTAGGAGTCTCTAACATGCAGTTGACTCTTCCTGAGCGCGGCTTCTCGTTCAACTCTGAAGGACTCTTAGACATGAGAATGAATCCTTCAGGCGACTCGATGACTGCTGCGGACGTGTTAAGAGAATCTGATGAGAAGACTCTTGCGAAAATTTTTTATGATTACGGCGAAGAGAAATTTTCACGGTTAATAGCTTCTGCGATAAAGAAAAATAAATCAGCCATCAATACGACTTCAGAACTTGTTAATGTGATAAGAAGTGCATTGCCTCAGCCTGTCCAAAGAAAAATGGGAACTCACCCGGCGCGGAGAGTCTTTCAGGCATTAAGAATTTACGTGAATAATGAAACAGAAGAACTTGAAAGGGTGATAATGACTCTTGAAAAAATAAATCACGATGCATTAATTATATTCGTGTCGTATCATTCGCTCGAGGACAGGATAATAAAGCACTCGTTCAGACAATGGCAGAATGATAACAAAGGCAGAATATTGACAAAGCACCCGTTGACGCCTTCGGATTCAGAGATCGGGAATAACTACAAAGCTCGAAGCGCAAAGTTAAGGGCATTCTTAACGATAAAATACAACGCAAAATTTCTGATTTAGCACTAGGTATTTTTAGCAAATTATGCTATTATATTCACGCAATAAGTTTTTCAAAATTTTTTCAGGGAAGGAATCAGGGGGCGAAGGAGAGTGCGTAAATCAAATAAAAACAAAAACAAATTCAGGATAACATTAAAATTTGTCGCTGCCTTAAGTGTAGCAGTAGGTCTTGTTATAGGACTCGGCATATTGAGATTCCATGCTGCACGATTGGCTTATTATCTTGAGTCAGTCAATCAATCCATTCAGAAATATTCAGATGAAGAAGTTATGCTGCGTCAGGAGTTATCTGCTCTTGTTGCACCCATAAGAATTTACTCGTACTGCAAAGAGAGTCTGGGAATGCAGAAAGTTCTCAAGGCTGAGACCCTTTCAATCAGAGTCAGAAGCACAGGTCTTGCGGCATCGAATAATAATAATGACTCAAGGCGCACGGGCTGGAGATCGAGTCTCGCATGGCTCTTCGGGAGACAGTAAGATAACAATTCACTCATTCTCATTCACAACATGGCTTCACACAAGAAACGAGTCCGCAGGGGCAGAGCTGGCAACCCTTGGATATTATTTGTATTATTCTTTATCATCATAGGCGCAACTTTGACAGCCAGACACTGCTGGCCGAATCCTAGAGTAGTTCAGCAGTCTCAGCACCAGTACTGGCGGAAAGTTCCTCTTAAGTCTACGCGCGGAATTATTCAGGACGTTAAGGGAAATGCTTTAGTCATGACAGAAGCCCTCCCTGCGTTTGCAATTGATCCATCGATGATAAATCAGGAAGACCTTCCCGAACTCGCACAAGTTATCTCACCGGATATAATGCAAAAGATAACTAATGCAATGGGTACTAAGTCGCGCTTTCTATGGATAACTCACAAGGCACCTGAAAACTTAACGAAAAGATTCAGATTGTTAATGCGAAACACTAAGGCACTTATCGAAATAGATGAACCCTACAGGAAATATACGAATCAAAGATTAATGTCTCACGTTTTAGGCTTCTGCAACACCGACAACAGGGGACTCGCAGGAATAGAGCAGGCATGGGACTCGACTTTATATAATCCTCCAGGACAAAAAATAGTTGTTCGCAGACCGGGGACTCAGCCGGCCTCAATGTTAGAACGCGAACCCGAACGCAGGCACGTTACTCCAGTTGTTACGCTGACACTTGACAGCAGAATTCAATACGTAGTCGAGAAGCATTTATTCAAGGCAGCAAAAGATGACGGAGCTAAATGGGCAGCATGTGTCTGCATGAATCCTAATACAGGAGAAATTTACGCGATGGCAAGCTGGCCTACGTATGACCCTGATAACAGAAAGTCTTTAACTATGGAAGCGTTATCTAACGGCGTAGTGAGTCGAGGCTATGAACCCGGATCAACTTTCAAGCCTATATATTTGGGAGTAGCTCTCGAAAGGGGCTGGGCAAGACGTGATGAGATGTTCTTCTGTCCTGCAAGATACAAAGTTGCTGACGGTTATATAACAGAAGCATATCCTACGGCAATGGGCAATATAGATACAGCGCATTTATTAATAAAATCTTCAAATGTAGGAATGGCTCAAATAGGAGTCAGAGCAGAGAAGACTAAAATGTATGAGAGCTTGCTTGCATTGGGCTTCGGCACTGAGAGCGATATAGAACTTCCCGGAGTGGCAAGGGGCATCCTTCCATATCCTGAGAACTGGCGAGGTGTTACTCCTGCGAATATAGCAATAGGTCAGGGCTTGGCAGTAACTCCTTTGCAATTGGCTACGGCGATGTCTGCAATAGTCAATGGAGGCAAGTTAATGAGTCCCTATATCGTGAAAGAAGCTGTTAATTCACTGGGTGAAGTAGTCTACAAGGGTGAACCTAAAGTCATGCGGGAAGTCTATACACCTGAGACAGCAGAATGGATTCGAGCGGCAATGCGCAGGGTAGTCCTTGAAGGTACAGGCAAGAGGGCAGCTACGACAATCACGGAATTAGCAGGCAAGACGGGAACTGCTCAGGTACCTGAAGGAGGCAGATATTCGCGAAATAGATACGTTGCTTCGTTTATAGGCTTCTGGCCGTACAGTGATCCAAAATATTTAATGCTCGTCGTTATCGGCGAACCTACCAGCGGAAGATATTACGGCGGTGAATTAGCTGCTCCACCGTTCAAGGCAATAGTCGAGGAAATGGCAGAACTTGAATACTTTTCGTGATAAATAATATATACTCATAAAAATTTTTTCACGAAAGCAGGTTTAAAACTTGAGCGTAAACTTTAAAGATGTCCTGAACTTTATACAGGCAAGAGATATAAATAATACTGTCCGTGTAAAGAATCAGGACAATTTTAGTGCAGAAACTTTTATCAGCGATGTAATTTCAGACAGCAGAGACGTTAAACCGGGTACTTTATTCGCAGCTATCAAGGGCGGGAACTCCGACGGACATGACTTTATAAACAGCGCAGAGTCAAAGGGTGCGTGTGCAATATTATGCGAGCGGGAAGTTGACTCAGAGCTTCCTCAAATTATAGTTAATCATGTAAGAGATTATTTAGGCGAAGTATCTTCACTCGTTTATGACAATCCGGCAGGCAAGTTATTAATGGTCGGAGTTACAGGCACTAACGGCAAGACTACAACGACCTACATAATCAGAAGTATTCTTCAGGCTTCAGGAATTCGCACGGGCTTGCTTGGTACTATAATCGAAAGCGATGGAGTCAATGACAAGGACGCTGACAGGACGACTCCAGAGAGCTGCATTGTTCAGAGACAACTTGCTAACATGGTCAAGAACGGCTGCGGTGCCTGCGTCATGGAGACTTCATCACACGGTCTTTACTTGGGAAGACTCAAGGGAGCATTATATGACGTAGCAGTGTTCACGAATTTATATCCGGAACATCTGGACTTTCACAAGGACATGGAAAATTATTTCGAGGCCAAGAAGTTATTATTCACGAAATATACTAAGCCGGACTTCACAGGAGCAGCAAATTTTGATGACTCATACGGCAAAAGATTACTCGCTGAGATCGGCAGACTTCAAGGCTTCGGACTGACTGAGGGGGCAGCTTCAAGGGTCATTCACTCGCAGACAAGCATTAACGGAACTGATTTAGTTATCGAGGCCAAAGGATTTAAGACACTTGAACTTCACAGCCCGTTAATAGGAGATTTCAATATAATGAATACTTTGTGTGCAGTTACAGCAATGCGCGGACGAGTTGACGATGATGCAATTATCAGGGGAGTCGCTAATGTTCCCCAAGTTCCCGGCAGACTCGAACGAATAGATTTGAATAACGGTGCAAGTGTCTTCGTAGATTTCGCTCATACCCCTTCAGCTTTGAGAAGTGTATTAGGCACATTGAGAAAGCTCTCAGGTTCTGACAGGAGAATAATTTCTATATTCGGCCACGGCGGAGGACGCTACGAACAAAATAGACCTGAATTAGGCAGGGCAGCTTCAGAATTTGCTAATGAAGTTATAATTACGTCAGATAATGCAAGAGACGAAGATCCTATGAAAATTGCAGTGTCTATAGCGTCAGGTGTTACAGTTCCCTACAAGATAATTACTGATAGGGGAGAAGCTGTAACATCAGCACTTGACTCGATGAAGGCAGGCGACATACTCGTAATCACAGGCAAGGGCCCGGAGAAATTTATTACGATCAAAGATAAGAAGATACCGTTTAACGACACTGAACACGTAAAGCATTGGAGGGACTCGCACTAATCATGAATACGACTCTTGAAAAATTATTCGGCGACAGGGTAAAAAGTGAGTTCGCAAATCTTGATTTCCCTTCACACTTAGCGACCGACAGTAGAGATGTTATCAACGGGGGCGCGTTTATAGCTCTTGAAGGCGAGAAGACTGACGGTCATAAATATATTCCTCAAGCTATACAGAACGGAGCAGGATTATTAATCGTCAGAACCGGTAAAGCTCCCGAAAATGTTAGCGTGCCTGTTATCGAACTTGACGAACCTGAACGGGACTTAGCGCAAATTGCTTCGGATAAGTTAAAGGCTCATAACTTACATGAGATAATTGCAATCACCGGCAGTGTAGGCAAGACAACGACAAGGGCAGCGATTCAAAAAGTTTTGAGTCCACGCTTCAACGTCCATGCACCCGAACGCAGTTTTAACACGTTGATAGGCTGTACTGCTACGATAATGGCAATGCCTTTAGAGACAGAGATATTAATACTTGAATTCGGAGCCAATAAGCCCGGAGAGATAAAAGAGTTAACGCAGTATTTTCCGCCGTCGATGTCAATATTGACTGCTGTAGCTCCTGTTCACCTTGAGGGCTTCGGGGATATTAACGGGGTCTTGAACGAGAAATTAGAAATCATTCACTCGCCGATACTAAATAAGATAATATTCAATAATGACAATGAGTTACTCGCAGAAGCATTTAAGTATGTAGTTAAATCTATGGGAGTAGGAGTTCACAAATATTCAGATTATGTGATCAGTCATGACTCATCAGAATATAATCTGCCTGCAATGTCATTCGTATTAGCTCACAGGGAGAGTCAGGAAATAGCGAGATTCACTGCGAACGTCTGGGGAAAACATAACGCCTTACCCCTGGCAATTGCCGGAGCTGCAGGACGTGAACTCGGCTTGAGTCTGAAAGAATGCGCTGACTCTCTAAGAGACTTTCAGGCTTTACCGGGACGGGGCAGAGTAATTTTTGTCAACGAGAGCAAATTTATAGTCGATGATTCATATAACGCTAATCCTGCCTCAATGGGTGCATCGTTATCTACGTTCGCAAAAGTTAAGACTCTGGGAAAAATTGCGGTCTTAGGCGAAATGCGCGAACTTGGTGAAAATTCTGCAAAGTATCATGAAAATTTAAAGCCTCTGCTTGACGAAATAGAGTCAGTAATATTAATCGGCGAAATTTGGCACGAGGCACTTAACGATGACTCACGCTATGTATATTGCGATACATGGCAGACGGCACTTGATGAGCTTCATAAAGTCATGTCTAACGGCTGGCACGGAATATTAATCAAGGGCTCTAACAGTCTTGGACTCTCTAACATAGTAAAGGACTTAATCAAAGCATGAAATTATTTCTAACGGGAATTATATTCTTTGTCTTGAGCATAGTTTTGCAATTTATCTGGATAAAGATTCAGAATAGAATACATATTACACAGCAGCAAAAATGGTACGGAGTCAATATAGATAATGAGATTAAAGCGGCTACTCCTTCTATGGGGGGAGTCGTTTTTTTGTTGTTAGCTTTACTTGCAATGATAATAGATTTCTCGTTTGATAGTTTTATCTTCTGGAGTCTTCCTGTTTTGAGCGGCTTAATAGGCTTTATTGATGACTGGATGAAGTTTAGATCTCACACAAGCGAGGGCTTCAGGAGTCTTGCGAAGTTAAAGTGTCAATTAATTCTCTGCGCTGTCTGGGTCTTAGCGATATTCTTTATGAACAAATTAGCTCTGTGGCCTGGACTCTGGGACATGAACGGAGTCTTAGCGATTCCCCTAGCGTTCTTGATGACAGCCGGGACAATTAACGCAGTAAATATTACGGACGGACTTGACGGACTTGCAGGAGGGAGCTTTATTATCTCACTCGGAGTCTTCCTGCTATTAATACCTGTTGAAGGTCTCAACGCAAAAATTTTGATTGAGTTATTCTTTATGACAGCAGGTTTCTTATTCTTTAATATACGTCCTGCAAAGACTTTCATGGGTGATACAGGTTCGCACTTTTTGGGAGGGGCATTAGCGGCTCTATGTGTCATGAACGGCCGTACTCTTGCGATAATTCCTGCGGGATTTATATTTATAATCGAGATGTTGTCTTCAGCGATTCAGATTTTCACGATAAGAAAGCTCAACAAAAAAGTTTTCCTGATGGCTCCTCTGCATCATCACTACCAGCTAAAGGGACTCGATGAGACGGCAGTAACAATAAGATTCTGGCTTGTTCATGCAGTAGGCTCGGTTATAATTGCGTTAATATTAATTTAGAGAGACGAATGAATTCTTCTACCTATTTACCCTCGCTACGCAGTAGTGAGGGTGGGCGGGTGGGGGTAAATAACGGATGCAGTTCAATAATATATTGCAAAGGATGTGAAAAAATTTTGCGGTTAATAATTGTTGCAGCGTTTATATTAATGCTTGCTTGTTCGTGTCATGCTTCTGAGCTTAATATCATGATTGACGGCGAAAATATTCCTGTCGAATGGGAAAATAACGAGAGCGTCAATGCCCTGAAAAAGTTTGCGCCCCTGACTGTGAAAATGTCAGCTTATGGAGGCTTTGAACAGGTCGGTTCACTGGGACATAATCTCCCTCGAAGTGATATTAGCATAACGACTCAGCCCGGAGACATAGTGCTTTATTCTGGTAATCAGATAGTGATATTTCACGGCTCTAACTCGTGGGCATATACTAAGCTGGGCAGGATAACAGGAAAGACTCAATCAGAGCTAAAGAATATGCTTAATAAATCAGGAGTAACTCTTGAGATTTCACTAGAATAAAATAATAATGCACAGATTTTCAAATCATGACTTGCGCAAGTTAATCATTCCTATTTTCTGGGAGCAGCTATTAATCTTGCTTGTCGGTATAGCTGATGTCTTCATGGTAAGTTTTGCGGGGGCTCATGCAGTCTCAGGAGTCTCACTGGTCAACATGCCTGTTACATTATTAATTTATATCTTCACTGCTGTAGGCTCAGGTGGAGCGGTCATCATAAGCCAGTACATAGGACGCAATGACAAAGCAAATGCTGATCACTCTGCCGGGCAGCTCTTGATGATCTCAGTGATTATTACTCTGATTATTTCTGTCATAACTATATTCTTGAATCGTTATATATTTCATGCCTTGTTCCCTAAAGTTGATAATCAAGTCATGGAAGCAGGAACAAGTTATTTATCAGTCATAGCGTTATCGTTCGTGCCTCTTGGAATATATAACTCAGGTGCAGCCATATGCAGGAGCATCAACAGGACTGACGTTATATTAAAAGTTTCTGTCATAGCAAATATTATTAACTTAGCAGGAAATTACGCGGGAATATTTATCTTCAAAGCAGGTGTTGCGGGTATAGCCTGGCCGTCGTTCATAGCTAGGTCGTATTCAGCTCTTGCAATGACTCTATTTTGTCTTAGCAGAAAAAATTTTGTCTCGTACTCACTCAAGAATATTTTGCAGGTTGACTCGAAAATAATCCGCCAAATCTTGACCGTAGCAATTCCCGGAGCAGTCGAAAACGGAGCGTATCAATTAACAAAGACTATTTTAACGACCATAATAGCAACGTTCGGGACGATTCAAATTGCAGCAAATGGAATATATCAAAGCATTTGCAATCTCGCAAGTGTTACAGTAACTGTGATGAGTTTCGCATATATAACAGTGATAGGCCAGTGCATGGGAGCAGGAGATATTAACGAGGCCGATTATTATTTCAGGAAGCTCACTAAGATTACGATTATTGCTTCTATTGTGTCGAACGTCATAACTATTTGCCTGACTCCGTTAGCTATGAATTATTATCCCTTATCTAGTGAGATTAAATCGCTGGCTGCAAAACTTGTATTCATTCACTGTTCGTTTAGTACGCTCACTTGGCCTCTTGCTAATGGTCTTCCCAATGGACTCAGGGCAGCGGGCGATGTGAAATTTGAGATGATGACGAGCATATTTTCGACTCTGTTCGTGAGACTCGTATTGTCTTATGTCTTCGGAATTATTTTAGGAATAGGAATAGTCGGCGTTACTTGGGCTGCTGTGTGCGACTGGCTTATAAAGGGTTCAGCGTTTTATCTGCGTTACAGGCAGGGTCAATGGAAGCTCATGCGGTTAATAAATTAGTATAACTAGTTATAATATAATACGTAAAATTAATTATATTAACTCAAACAGGAGGCAAATTGTTCATGCCTGAAACAAAAAATATAGTCATCATCGGTGCAGGAGTCAGCGGTCAGGGTTTAGCACTTCTAGCACGTTCACTCGGAGCAAATGTTCTTGTCTCTGAACAGAAAAATATTACTGACGAGGCAAAAGCATTATTTTCTCAGAATAATATAGCCTATGAAGAGAACGGACACTCGCAAAGAGTCTTTGAAGGCGATGAAATATTAATCAGCTCAGGAATTCCCCCTCAGTCTGAGATTTTACACGAGGCAGCAAAGCATAATATCAAGATGACCGGAGAACTTGATTACGTCCTGCCTCACATTAAGACTCATAATTTAATCTGCGTTACAGGAAGCAACGGCAAGAGCACAGTTACTTCACTGATAGGTCATATTCTTAATAAAGCAGGTCTCAAAGCAGGAGCAGGCGGAAATCTGGGCACAGCTTCAGCAAGATTCACTCAGGAAGATTTTGACGCAGTAGTTCTTGAGTTAAGCAGCTTTCAACTTGCAAGGGCGAAAAATAATCTGCGTTCAATCGTATCTATAATCACGAATTTAGCTCCGGATCATATCGACTGGCACGGAAGCTATGAGAATTACGTTGAAGCTAAATCGCGGGTATTATCACTCAGAGACCCTGAAGGCTGGGGAATAATTCAAGATCGTGACTCAGACATGTTGAATCCTTCAGGCAAGATAATAACTCTAAGCTGGAACGAGAAGCCGGAACATGAATTCACAGGTCATATTTTCATGAGCGACTCAAAGGCTTTATTGACTCTTAATAATCAGACTCAGACTCTATTTAATTACGATGACACTGATTTAATAGGCTCGCATAATCTTGAAAACGTTGCGATGAGTCTCTGTGCAGTCAAGTTAATTCATGAAGTCCATGATGTCAAGAATCTGCTCTCAGGATTTAAGCCCCTTCCCCACAGGTGCGAGGATGCAGGGACGTTCAAAGGCGTTCACTATATCGATGACTCAAAAGGTACTAACGTAGCAGCAACTATTACAGCTATGACATGTATCAAAGGGCGTAAAGTTATCATTCTGGGAGGTCAAGGCAAAGGCGAAGACTACACACCGTTAGCAGAAGCCGTAAAGTCTGAGTGTGAGTCTGCAATCTTAATCGGTGAAGAAGCAAATAAGATTCAAAACGCACTAGAGTCAACAGGCTACAAAAATTTTCACAGGGCTGCTTCAATGGAGGAGGCTTTGGACATCGCAGAAAGCATTACGACTCCGGGGATGGTTGTATTATTATCGCCTGCGTGTACAAGCTGGGACATGTATAAAAGCTACAAGGCTCGGGGCGAACACTTTTGCAGGATAATTCGAGATAAGATAAATAATAATAATTCATAGCTCATAATGGAAATCATATTACCACTGATATTAAGCGGCTGCGGTCTGGTGATGATCTCTTCATTGTCATTGCGTAACAGCATGGCCGGAGGGAATCCCTACTCTGCACCGTTGAAACAGTTCCAGTTCATAGGCTTAGGCTTGACCGTAATGGCTCTGTGTATGGGAGGCTTTAACCCTGAAAAATTACGTAAACACAGCGGTAAAATTTTTGCAGCAGCATTCTTTTTATTACTGCTCTCGATTATTCCGGGTATAGGCGTAAAAGTCGGAGGTGCAAGGCGGTGGCTGAATATCGCAGGCTTCAGGTTTCAGCCTTTCGAGTTCTTGTTATTCGCACTGCCTGTATTCATGGCTGATAGATTAACTGACTCAGAGTCTTTGACTAAGCGGGGCAACTTTGAGTCCTTCATGAGGCCGACCCTAATGATCGTAATGATGTGTGCAGGGGTATTACTGCTTCAGCCGACACTAGGAGGAGCAATCATAGTAACTGCAATCTGTTTTACCATGCATATAGAGCGCAGGGGCTGGACGTATCCGATTATAGGCGCATTTATTGGACTTGCTGCAATAGTCGTGTTGATTCTCATAGCTCCATACAGAATGAGCAGGTTCACGGCCTTCTGGGATCCATGGTCAGATCCTACCGGTAAAGGCTTTCAGATTATTCAAGGTCTAGTTGCGTTTGCTAACGGCTCACTAACTGGAGTCGGCATAGGCAAAGGACTTCAAGAGGAGCGTTATCTCCCTGAGGCTGACACGGATTATATATTTCCTGCAATCGGTGAAGAGTTCGGACTCGTCGGGACAATGTTCTTATTAATTCTTTATGCGTTATGGACGTGGAGGGCATATTATATTTACCGCGATGCTAAGACGGCGTTCACCAAGTCTCTTGCTCTTGGATTAACTGCTTCTGTAATATTTCCCATGTTTATGAACGTTGCAGGAGTTACGAAATTATTGCCGTTATCCGGGATTCCAATGCCGTTTATAAGTTCAGGAGGCAGCTCAATGATATTTATGTGGGCTAAAGTAGGTCTGCTTATGTCGATAAAAATTGACTCAAACAGGAGAAGGAATAAACATGAACAGCAATAAAATATTAATCGCAGCAGGAGGAACAGGAGGGCACATTTTCCCTGCAATAGTCTTCGGAAAGAATTTAGAGTCTCAAGGTTCGTGCGTGTCATGGATTTGCGGTTCACGAAAACTTGAGAGCGAAATTTACGAGTCAGAGAATATCAAGCCCATAATCCTGCCTCTTGAAGGTTCGCCTCTGGGTACTCGTTCTATCACGAAAATATTTTCAAGGATAATAAATATATTTAAGTCGCTCGGTCAAATCTCAGAGTATATAAAAACTTTCAAGCCTGACCATATATATTTATTCGGCGGTTATATCTCGTTCGCTCCTTTAATCATTGCACGTGCTAAGAGAATTCCTGTCACCCTTCATGAACAGAACGCAGCGGCAGGCAAAGTAACTCGTTTCGCAGAGAGAATAGGCGCAAAGATTATCACGGGGTGGCCTGAGTGTCAGGGCATCAAGAATTTCACATATACAGGTATCCCAGTCAGAGAACCTGAAAGATTATCAAGGGAGCAGGCACTAAAGACTCTTGGACTCGAGATTGATTCACATGCAAAGATCATAGGCATTGCTGGAGGTTCATTAGGTTCCGGGCCGTTGAGCGAGATTTTGACTCATACTGCGGACTCATGCAAGGATTACCAGTTCATATTTTTGTCATCAAGAGAGAGTCACAATGATAACAACAAGCATTATATTCTGCCTCAGTGGGACATGAATCCGTTTTACTCGGCTTGCGATCTCATAGTATGCAGGGCAGGAGGTTCGACTCTTGCAGAGCTTCTCAAGTGGGAGATCCCTTCAGTAATAATCCCTTGGCCGGGGGCAGCAGACAATCACCAGGTCAAGAACGCTCAGGAATTTATCAAGCTCGCAAAGAATTCATGTATATTTTATGAAAGCGAAAATCCCGAAAAACTAGTGAAAATTTTATATAATTACTTGAAATAATTTTTTTATGGGAGGCAAGTTTTTATGATTAGGCACAACAAGTTATTATTGCTGGTTACGATTATTGCAGTCCTTGCTTTATCAGTTACGGGAAGTTTTGCGGCTTCAGACAAAGATGAGACTTACTCGAAACTTGCAGAACAGCTCACATCACTTATGACGCTTCGAAAGAGTCTCTCTGCCAACAACGCAAAGATTCAACAGGTAACAGACAGACTCAGCGAACTTCAGGGACTTGAAGACAATGCAAAGACTCAGCGCAAGAAAAAGAAAGTTGAGGGCAGAACTACAGCTCTTAACAAGAAGACAGAAGCACTTGAACAGGAAATAGCGGACAAGACTCAGGAAATCGAGAGCTTGAGAGCGCAGTTAAATAACGGTGAAGACGTAAGGAGCTGGCACAAGAAAGCAAAGTCTCAGGTCATAGCATGGAATTTCTTGAAGAGCAGCAGGCAGGTTGTCCTCACAGTTCTTGACAGGAAGAGCAGAAAGACTTCGACTAAGACAGCAAGATTCAGGACTCGCGGTGAAGATAAATTCTACTTGATTGACAAACTCCCTGAAGGCTTGCAGATCGTAGTTCCTGAAGGCTGGACTGTGAACGTTGACTCAAGGGCAGGCTTTGTCGCTAAGATCGAGGACTCGGAGAATATTGCAGGTTCAGCACTCGACAACGAAAGCAATAAAGACTCGAACAACGGCAAAACTTTCACATCAGGTGAAGCGTTTATTATTCTCAGGCAAAGTTCAATGACCATCAGACCGCCTGAAGAGTCAGCAGAGTCCGTAGAGATTGAAGAAGAAGAATCTGACTCAGGATATAACTCGGAACCTGAAGCGCAAAATCCATCGCCGTCACAGATTAATATTGATACAGAAGATATTAATTTCCCTGAACCTGAGACACAGACGACTTATTATTGAGCGGTGAATTAATCATTAGCCGTGTGCTATAAAACGTCAGGGGAGTCATTAACGGCTCTCCTGATATTTTTTTATTAACTCTCCGTGATAAAATTTTGCATTAGCTTGAATCTACAAATCTCCGGAGGTGCATAACACATGCTCGAAAGTATAAAATCACTCGTTGAATCCAAGAACATTAAAGACTTAAGACTCCTCACTGAAGACATGAACGAAGCAGATATTGCAGACGCTGTTGAAGAACTTGAGCCTGAAGGACGCGTTATATTATTCAGGGCACTCAGTAGGGACTTGGCCGCAGATGTATTCGCTTATTTGACTCCTGATACGAAAGAAGCTCTTGTCTCACAGCTCACAGCACCAGAACTCGGACGCATTGTCGATGAATTATTTCTTGATGACGCTGCCGACTTGGTCGAAGAGTTACCCGCAGACGTTGTGAAGCGAATATTAGAGAACGCAAGCCCTGAGACTCGAAGGGGAATAAATCAGCTCTTGCAATATCAAGAGGACTCAGCAGGTAGTATCATGACAACTGAGTATATTTCTCTTAAGCCAGACATGAACGTTGAAGAGTCTTTCAGGCATATTCGAGAAGTAGGCACTGACAAAGAGACTCTATATACATGCTACGTCATTGATACAAGAGGCGTGTTAATCGGAGTCGTTACTGTAAGAACAATGCTGCTCTCAAAATATGAAGATAAAATCTGCGACATCATGACTGACTCAAATATAATCAGCGTTAATACGAATGATGACAGAGAGAAAGTTACGGAACTATTTCAGAAATATGACTTTATGGCTATTCCAGTTGTAGACTCTCAAAATCATTTAGTCGGAATTGTTACGGTCGATGATGCTATGCAGGTCTTAGAGGAAGAGAGCACCGAAGACTTTCACAAGATGGCCGCTATGCTTCCTATGGATGAGCCTTATCTCGATATGAGCGTAGGAGAACTTGCAAGAAAGCGCGTTATTTGGCTGATGGTCTTAATGATCTCGGCGACTTTCTCAGGAGCAATAATCACTCATTATCAGTCAGTGTTTGCAGCTCTGCCCGCACTAATTGCTTCGATCCCAATGTTGATGGACACAGGGGGCAATGCAGGCTCTCAATCGTCGACTCTGGTCATAAGAGGTATTGCTGTCGGTGAACTCAAGCTAAAGGATGCCCTGAAAGTTTTATTTAAAGAGTTAAAAGTCAGTCTCATTGTCGGAGGAGGTTTAGCCCTCGTGAACCTGATATATAAATATGCAATGAGCGGAGATTTATTATTGTCTGTAACTGTCGGGATAAGTCTTTTCGGGACAGTCATATTTGCCCAGACAATCGGAGGAATGCTGCCCCTTCTCGCTAAGGCCGTAGGTTTTGACCCTGCTTTGATGGCCTCGCCTATAGTTACGACTATTGTAGATGCAGGGAGTTTGACTCTTTATTTCGCCGTTGCAAGTAAAGTTATGAACGTGTGAATTTCAGGGTGCTATAATCTTGCGCTGTAAATAAAAATTTATCTTAGGAGGTAAAACTTTCATCATGAAGAAATTTCTTGCATTATTATTCATTCTAGTATTATGCTCATCTGCTTTCGGAGCTGACTCACCGGCCAAGTTAAAGAGCATCTCACAGCTCAAGACGGAGAAGTTAGCGGCTCAGAGAGGCACTGTAGGACAGTTCTTAGCTGAAGATTTACTCGGCGACAAGAAGGGCGAATTACTCACTACTTACGAGAAATACGTTGACGCAGTTGCAGCACTCAAGCAGGGTAAGTTACGCGCTATAGTCATGGACGAGATTCCCGCAAAAAGATTCGTTGACTCATTCGAAGGACTCGCAATCATGGAAGAGGCTCTCTCAGAAGAGAATTACGCAATGGGCTTCAAGAAGGGAAATACTGAACTCGTTAATCAGGTCAACAAAGCTCTTGCAGAGATCAAGGCAGACGGGACACTTGATAAAATCTTCACGAAATACTTAACAGAAGACTACATGACGACAGTTAAGCCTGAAGATATAGACTTCAACAAGGGAGCTAAAGGCGGTAAATTATTCGTAGGAACTGAGGCAGGCTTTGCACCGTATGAGTTAAAAGTAGGTTCGGGATTCATAGGCATTGATATAGAGATGTGTGCTGCAATCGCTAAGAAACTTGATAAAGAATTAGTCGTTGAACACATGAACTTTGACGCTCTCCCGATGGCAGTATCAACCGGTAAAGTAGATATTATCTGCGCAGGCATCACAGTAACGGACGAACGCAAGGAAAATATGGACTTCTCTGATAATTACGTCGTAGGAGCTAAGCAGGTTGCGTTAGTCAGAGCAGATGACTATGAGAAATAATTCACGTTCACACACTTATTCAGGGGCAGGCCGGGGCGATATAGTTTTAGCGATATTCGGCTTGTTCCTGCTGTATCTGCTTTATGACTCAGGCTTCTTCACTGAGGCTGCGTGGGCTGACTTCAACCGGAGATTTTATCAGAACTTCATTAAAGATCGCCGTTATATGATGCTTGTAGACGGTCTCAAGTCTACGTTATTCATGACTTCAGGAGCTACGTTAATCGGACTCGTTGTAGGGTTAATTCTCAGCGTTATTCGAGTAGCTCACAAGGGAGGCGCACATATTCCCGTTCTGAATGCAATTGCTAACACTTACGTCACTGTCTTGCGAGGGACTCCGGCAATGGTGCAGTTATTAATTTGGAACTTCACAATTTTTGCTTCAGCCAGAGACTTGAACACTCAGTATATTGCAATCTTAGCATTTGGGTTGAACTCAGGAGCATATATAGCAGAAATTTTCAGGGGAGGAATCGAGTCAATTGATCCCGGTCAAATGGAAGCAGCGCGCTCTCTTGGATTAACGTACGGGACTTCAATGAAAAAAGTTGTGCTGCCTCAAGCGTTGAGAAATATTATTCCCATGTTATTTAATGAGTTCATTGCGTTGTTAAAAGAAACTTCCGTTGCAGGTTATATCGGTATCGATGACTTGACACGCGCAGGCCAGAATATCCAGGCGTTGACTCTCGAACACTCTCAGCCGTTAGTCATGGTCGCGATTATATATCTTGTCATAGTCATGCTCTTGACTCGATTTGTCAGGAAACTTGAAGAGTGGCTCAGCAGGGGCAGGAGGTAATTAAATCATGGCAATAATTGAAGTTAAAGACCTTCGCAAAACTTTTACGCTTTCCGACGGCAGAAAATTAGACGTTCTCAACGGGATAACGACTCAGATTAACAAGGGCGAGAAGATTGCAGTAATCGGGCCTTCAGGTTCGGGGAAATCAACTTTCTTACGCTGCTTGAACCGAATGGAAGAGCCTACATCGGGCATCATAACTTTCAACGGCGAAGATATTACTTCCCCTAAGTGCAATATAAATCTCGTGAGGCGCAAAATGTGCATGGTGTTCCAGCATTTCTATTTGTTCCCTCATTTGACAGTCAGAAAGAATTTAACGCTTGCACCTGTTGACTTGAAGATTATGACTCAGGACGAAGCAGACGAACGCGCTAAAGTATTGCTTGAACGAGTCGGACTTGCAGACAAAATTGACGAGTGGCCGGAAAGATTATCAGGCGGTCAGAAGCAGAGAGTCGCTATTGCCCGTGCTATGGCCATGAGTCCTGATGTATTATTATTCGACGAACCTACGAGCGCACTTGACCCGGAAATGATAGGCGAAGTTCTCGATGTCATGAAGGAACTTGCTGACTCAGGTATGACGATGTATTTGGTGACTCATGAGATGGGATTTGCTCACAAAGTCGCCGACAAGATATTATTCATCGACAAAGGCGTTATCAGTGAAGAAGGGACTCCTGATGAAGTCTTTGATCACCCTAAGCAGCCGAGAACTATAGAATTTCTCTCTAAAGTGTTGAGGCGTTAAGATATTAAGTCCCCTTGTTGAGCGAGTCAGCAGGGGGAAAATTTTTATTTTGCTATCACTATAGAACCGCAGTTATCTGTTATGCATACATAGCCGGTATTATTTTTATCACAGAATTCTTTTACAGCAATCCTGATACCTTTATACTCGTTATTATTGAAGTCATGAATCATTATTACTCCGCCGTGTACTAATCTTGGATAGAAAAATTCAAGCCCTGCTATCGTCGGCTGATATAAATCTGCGTCAATTCTGACAAAACAAAATTTATCTGTTACTCCTTCTGTTGTATCAGGAAACCAGCCTTTTTTTATTATGCATTGTTCGGGATGAGACATTTTATTTAACACAAACTCTTCGCTAGTCCCTGAAAAATCTTGTTTCGCTTCTGAAAAATTTTCGCTCTTCTCAATATTTGCATCTCTTGAGTCAAAGCCTGTGAACGTGTCGAACAAATATAATTTTCTGTCTGGGAAATAATTATTTATCAATCTTGCAAAATCTCCCCTGTAGACTCCCAGTTCTGCGCATGAGCCTTCAATGTTGTAGCGTTTGATTTCACGTGACATCAATTCAAGTGTCGCTGCTCTCGGCTCATAATCGTGAAGTTTGCCGTCAGAAGCCGTAACTATATAAATATCACGTCCGAATTTTTTAGCTACTAATCGTTGAAAAAATAATGAAGCGTTAAAAAGTTTACCTTTCCACAAAGCTGATACGAGCATTAAATATTTTCCTCCAGGCACGAAAAATTACCCTGCCGCAAAAGAAATACGACAAGGCGCAAAATTTTCAAGTTCAAAGTTTTATATGTTATATGGGAATAATTATTATTAAGATAATTAACTAAGGACAGAATTAACCGATAACCGATTTTACTGACTACTGACTATGATTGAACTTGTCAAGAGTCTTTTTGTCCTTTCTATAAATTATTTTTGCATTAATTCTAACATAAAAACAAAAATTTTTTCACTGCAGCTCAATAAAAGCATATTCACACGTTAAATTTTTCCGCATAATATTTATTGCCTGTTTCGATTTATCTATTCCTATCCAGTGACGGCCAAGTTCAGAGGCACATAATAAAGAAGCCCCGCTCCCTGCAAAACAGTCAAGAATAATGCTCTCAGGAAGTGAGGACTGAGCAATAATTAATTTCAGCATGTCGTGATTCTTTTCTGTAGGGTAAACGGGATTTTGAGGATCTTTAAACGTCCATACGTCTTGAATCTTTTTGCCGTTATGTTCGTCAGCATATTTTATTATTCGCGGGTTGCCCGTCTTTGACCATTCTATTAAGCCCAGAGAGTCCAGCCTGTCGAATTCTGCGGGGTCAGTCCTCCAATGTCTGCCTTCAGGAACCGGAATATTTCGCCACGCTTGGCCGGTTACGCCGTCACGAGTCTCGCCTGGAGCATGAAGGGGAATTGTAGTATAACGCCTGCCTTGAGAGTCAATTTTTGGGAATCTTCTCGCGAGTTCGTCTGAGTTAATCGAGTCTTTAATGTCGTTCCAGATGTTGTATCGCGAATCCTTTGCATAGAATAAAATCATGTCGCGTTCGTTGCCCCATGCCCTGCGATAAAAATTTTTAGGATTTGATTTAATGCGTGCTATATCATTAATAAAATTTTCAGTGCCGAATATCTCATCAAGAATGATTTTAACGTAATGCCCGGTCTTGCAGTCAATGTGAAGATATAAAGAGCCCCTGACTGATAAAAGCTCATGAATAATTATTAATCTCTCGTACATGAACGCAAGAAATTTTTCAGGAGTCATCTTGTCAGTATATGCCCTGTGTTCTTTCACGGAACTCACGGAGTTAGCGCGCCTGTCTGAAATAAAGAAGTCCTGCATTGTATTGAACGGCGGATCTATGTAGACTAAATCAATTCTTTCACGGTAATGATTCAGGAGAAGTGACAAAGCTGTAAAATTTTCGGACTTGATTAAAATATTTCCGGAGACTGGTAATGTTATATTTCTTGACTCAAGCAATATTTTATTCAGGATTTCACGGCGTGAGGGTTTATCGTCAAATACAAGCTGTATCATTTTATAAAGAGTAAAGGAACTCGCGCAGTACAAGAGCAGAAAATATATATTCTTTATCATGGCTGCTCAGGTATTTATACATTTTGCCGTTGTTTGGGATATAAATTACTCCGTCAATAATTGCTATTGGTATCACGTCATTATTTACTTTCCTGAAGCTGTGAAGTGTATTAAGAGCGTCCTCAAACTGTGCGTTCTGATGGCCTCCGAAGTCAGTTAAAAATTTTGCCTCTCCGACGATGTATTTATTATTGAATCTCGCTATAAAGTCAATGCCCTTGTTTCGCTTGAAGCCTAAAAAGTTTTGTGCAAAGTCCTGCATAATCGCGTCAGAAGAGTTGAATACGCAATCACTTTCGCAATTTATGAACTCATCAGGATTATTCAGTACAGGGACTCCGAGCGTACCTCTTTGAATCCAGTTCTTGAACAACGGCCCTATTTGTCTGTTTGTCTCTTTGGGAGATGTGCATTTCTCTAATATAGTTTCGATTCCCATTTGATAGAGACTGCCTGCTATTCTGTTTACTGTCTGAGGATTACGCAATAAAGCCCCCGTGTCATGACGCAGAAAAGGTACATACGAGTCTTTAATCGGGAAAAGTTCGGACTTCAGGAGAGTCTCAACGAGCGCAATATTATCACGTTCACTGTAAGCATGATAAATCTTGTCTATCTGCTCTCCCGAAAGTTCGCGGCGCAAATTAGGATTCAACGGGTAAACTTTGAATAACTCATCTAAATAATTTCTCTGCTGTGCAAATTCTATGCTTTGTCTTGTCCAGTAATTCATGAGTCAAAATTTTAGCATTTATCTCTCATTCAAGACAACGCTTCCCGCCTTCACCGAGTGAGTCAGCCACACATTGCCCCCGATTACGCAATTATCGCCGATGACAGTATCGCCTCCCAATATCGTAGCTCCTGCATAAATTACTACGTCATTGCCTATGTCAGGGTGCCTCTTTATTCCCTTAACAAGTGAGCCGTCAGGAGCAACATCAAAGCTCTTCGCGCCGATTGTAACGTTCTGATAAATCTTGACCCGCTTCCCGATTGTTGAAGTCTCGCCGATTACGACTCCCGTGCCGTGATCTATGAAAAAATTCTCACCGATTGAAGCTCCCGGATGAATGTCAATGCCTGTCAGTCTGTGAGCATACTCTGTGATAATTCGCGATATTAAATTTGCGTTCATGATATAAAGTTCGTGAGCTACTCTGTACGCACTTATCGCAGTAAAAGCGGGGTAAGCTAATATAATCTCATCAGGACTCTTTGCTGCGGGGTCGCCCTGATAAGCTGCCGTTATATCACTCCATAAAATTTTGCGAATATCAGGAAGTCTCGCGATTAACTTTGCTGTGATAGTTTCTGACTCTGACTCGCTGCCTGTAGTTTTCGTTATTGCATGAGTCAATTTATCTGCTGCACGTGTCAAGCTCTCGTTAATACTTCTGCACTTAGAGTTAGCATGTGAAGGGAACATAGCCGCCTGAAGATTCCTGAACGCCGACTCGACCCGTTCTCTAAGTCCGTTGAATGCCTCGCCGTCGTTAGCTGTCAATCCTGCAAGCGACTCA
The DNA here is from genome assembly GCA_017439345.1 of Synergistaceae bacterium. GTDB lineage: Bacteria > Synergistota > Synergistia > Synergistales > Aminobacteriaceae > JAFUXM01. The sequence goes on along the minus strand of JAFSJJ010000020.1, from coordinate 28,879 downwards.
CATGAAGTTTTTAATGCTTCGTCTAACGTCATGAGTTATATTACTCGCTGAATAACTGAGTCGATAAATAACGTTCGCCCGTATCAGGAAGAATTACGACTATATTTTTGCCTTCGTTCTCTGACTTCTGAGCAGTGAGAACCGCAGCATGTAACGCAGCTCCTGATGATATACCAGCCAAGAAGCCCTCAAGCCTGCCGATTAGTTTTCCCGTTGAGAGAGCATCTTCATCTTTGACAGTAATAATCTCATTATAGATTCTAGTGTTCAGGACTTCAGGGACAAAGCCTGCTCCTATGCCTTGAATCTTGTGAGCTCCGGATCGACCTGATGACAAGACAGGAGAGTTAAACGGTTCGACAGCGATAACTTTTATATTGCTGTTCTGAGACTTGAGATATTCCGCCGTTCCTGTGAGGGTGCCTCCTGTGCCGACTCCTGAGATAAATATATCAACTTGGCCGTCAGTGTCCTGCCAGATTTCCGGGCCTGTAGTCTCTCGATGAGCTTTAGGGTTCGAGGGATTCACGAACTGCCCTGCAATAAAGCTGTTAGGGATTTCGCTTGCAAGTTCCGAAGCCTTCTCTATAGCTCCCATCATGCCTTTATTTCCCGGAGTCAAAACGAGTTCAGCACCGTAAGCCTTCATTAAGAGCCTTCTTTCAACTGACATAGTTTCGGGCATGACGATTATTATTCTATAGCCTCGTGAAGCTGCGACAGATGATAAACCGATTCCAGTGTTGCCGCTTGTAGGTTCGATTATGACGCTGCCGGGTTTGAGCTTGCCTGATGACTCTGCGTCGTCTATCATTGACTTTGCGATTCTGTCCTTGACGCTGCCTGCGGGGTTGAAGTATTCAAGTTTCGCGAGAATCTTTGCGTTCAGGTTAAAATGCTTCTCGACTCGTACCAGCTCAAGAAGAGGGGTGCGGCCTATTAACTGATCAATTGACGTATAAATTTTCATGATGATAATACGCTCCTTTATAGTATGTGAAAAAATTCTGCGCAGTAAAGTTAATTAATGCGTAATGACTGAAAAATTATTTGTGTGAAAAATTATCAGCGCGTGTTAAATGTGTGTGAGAAATTTAGAACTTGAAGAAGGGACAACAACAGCAGCACAGAGTCTCATGAAGAGTATTGCTTGATAATAAATTAATGTACATACTGTTCACCCCGTATTAAAATTTTAGTGCATAAATTATACATGATTAACGAACTGAATCAATATGCAAAATTATTTATTTATTGACGGAGGAAAAAATTTTTTTCATGCTTCAGGTTATATTTTCTTATTTGCCCTACGCACTTGTTACGACTTTCACACCGGGACCGAATAATATTATGTCGCTCTATTCTGTCAGCTCTTACGGATGGAAGAAGGGGCGCGAAGTAATTTCCGGGATATTCGCAGGCTTCTCGTTATTAATGCTGGCATGTATATTATTTTGTCATGAGCTTTCGATTTATCTTCCTGAACTCGTAAAGTATTTAAAATATGTCGGAGCGTTATATATTATCTGGCTTGCTGTTCATATCGCAATGAGCAGGCCGAGTGAGTCGCAAAATAATTCAGTGAGCTTCACAGGAGCATTTTTTCTCGCACTCTCGAATGTCAAAGTTATTCTATATCTCATTACTATCTTAACGGCTTACATTATCCCTTCAGGCGCAGGACTTTATGAGATGATGTTACACGCAGTATTTATCATCGCAATCAGTGCCGTGAGCTGGTTCACGTGGGGAGCAGCGGGGGGACTCCTTCAAAGATTTATCGCAAAATATTTCAGACCGTTTAATATCTTGATGGGAATAATATTATTGTGGTGCGCAGTGCAAATCTTGCTATAATATTTTAGTTACAAAATTTTTCACAGGAGATGAATTATCTATAATGAAACTTGCAGTAGTATGCGCTAACGGTAAAGCAGGCAGCTTAATCACAGAAGAAGCAGTTAATCGCGGTCTCGATGTTACGGCAATAGTCAGAGGCTCAAACAAGACTAAGGCACCTCACGCAGTTATCAAGGACATTACGGAACTCAAAGCAGATGATTTAAAAGGTTTCGACGTTGTTATTGACGCTTTCGGAGTGTTTGACCCTGAGAAATTTTATCTTCACAGCGAGACTCTGAAAACTTTATGTGATGCTCTTTCCGGAACTGATACGAGACTCTTAATTGTCGGAGGAGCAGGAAGTCTCTATGTCAATCCTGAACACACACAGCAGTTATTTAAGACTCCGGAATTTCCTGAAGACTACAGACCATTAGCTGCGGCTCAAGCAAAGGAACTCGACGAATTAAGAAAACGCAGTGACGTTAAATGGACGTTCGTGAGTCCAGCAGCAGATTTTCAGCCAGACGGTGAACGCACAGGGAAATATATTCTTGCGGGCGAAGAGTTCACGGTTAATTCAAAGGGTGAGAGCGTCATTAGTTATGCTGATTACGCAATTGCTATGATTGATGAAGCAGTAAAAGGGAATCACATTCAGCAGAGAATTTCTGTAGTAAAGGAGTAATTTATCATGAGAAAAATTTTATGCGCGCTGTTAATAGTTATCTCGTTGTCTTCAATGTCGTCTGCTGAGACTGTCAAAGCCGGAAATATAGATGTCTACAACTTTGACAATATAAAACTTCATGCTTATGCAACGGGCGACAACATGAATGATTACTGTTATTTAATCGAAACTCCTGAAGGTCTCGTGCTTATCGAGTCGACGGCTTATAAAGAGAACGTCAACGCTATGGCCGAATATATTAAATCACTCGGAAAGCCTTTAACAGCTGCATTATTGTCTTATCACCCGAACGGTTATAAATCTTACGGAGACGTGAAAATTTACGCGACCAAGAACGCCTTGAAGAGCTGGGCAGAGGGCGGGAGCGTCTGGGGACTCACTCAGAGTTTCATCAAGGCACTCGGTGACAAAGTAGCTGAAGACTTACCGGACTCAGCAGAAATAATCGAAGAGGGACAGACTTTAACGCTTGCAGGAATCGAGTTCAAAATTTTGCACGAGTCAGACGGCGAAGATTACGGAATCGAAATACCTGCGGTTAATGCAGTTTACAGGCACATGATGGGATCAAAGACTCATAATATTTTGACCGCTGTATCTTATATCGAGTCAGAAATTGCAGAGCTGAAAGACTATCAGAGCAAGAACTACGCGCTAATATTAACATCACATCACGCACCTGAAGGAAAAGAAGCAGTCAGTGAAAAAATTGCGTATCTCGAAAAAGTTTTGGAGCTTGCAAAGTCATCACAGAACCGCGAAGAATTTATTTCAGGAGTCAAAGCAGCGTTCCCTGATTACAACGGAGAAGCATATCTCGAAATGAGCGCAGGAGCATTATTCAGCAAATAAAAAAATTTTCAGGCCGTCGAGTGATTTTATTGCCCGGCAGCCTGTGTTATTTACTCGCTAAAAGGGTATACCGTTATCTTTTGCATTGTCATTATTCTCGTCATTGTTATCTATATCAAACGGCGATTTAAATATCGGCTCTCTGCTGTTGAAGTCTTCTTCAATTTCTGCTGACCAATCATCAGGAATCGGCTCGCTTGCATCACTTGCACACATTCTCGCGGACGACATTGCACGGCTTACACTCCTGTAAACTGCTTCAGTTCCTCTTCTGTCAGACCTGTAATTAACGGCTCTGTTTGCCTTGATGCCTATATTTCCTGCTGCTGAGATTGCATCGATATTCGCGCCAATGAATAAGAATTCCCATCCATATTTTGACTGCTGATTCTCGACAAGAGACTTAATCTTTGCGCCTGTGAAGTGAGTGCTTGAATTTTCCTGTCCGTCAGTTATTATCACGAATATAGTCTTCTCAGGAACATCTTCGGGCCTCGCGTACTTGTGAATGTTCCCTATGTGATATATAGAGCCTCCCACCGCGTCAAGAAGAGCTGTGCTGCCTCTGGTGAAATATTCTGATTCAGTCATAGGCTTAATCTCTGATAATTTGACTCTGTCATGAAGGACTTCTGTTACGTGATCAAATAAAACTGTTGATACAATTGCTTCACCCTGTTCACCCTTCTGCTTCTCTATCATCGAGTTAAAGCCCCCGATGGTGTCTGACTCAAGTCCCGACATTGAGCCGCTGCGATCAAGAATGAAGACCATCTCTGTAATACCGTTCTTGACTTTCTCATGAGGCTTTGAGTCTGATTCTGATTCTGAGTCTAACTCTAAATCAACGTCCGGAATTTTCTCACCTGCAAGAGCCTTGTAGAAATTATCAAGCTCACGGGTCAGGAACTCGTCAAGTTTGGGTCTGATTAATTTTTCGATACGTTCAGGGACTCCCCACATGCCTTGAGCTATTGCGCCGGTTATCGCTGCGATGGTGTCAGAGTCTCCGCCGATTGATATTGCGTTTCTAATTGAGTCCTCAAAGTCTGACGCTTCAAGAAATGCAATGATTGCCTCCGGGACGCTTTTCTGACAGCTTACGTCAAATTCATAATTGGGTCTTATGTCGTCAAGAGTCCGAGTCAAGTCATAATTATATTTGTTCGTGATATATGCTTTTATCTCATCTTTAGTGCTTCCTGTCCGTGCCATGAAGACAGCTGCTGCCGTTGCTTGAGCTCCCTTTATGCCTTCAGGGTGATTATGGCTAACACGCGCCGTTATCTCTGCAAATTTTTCGACTGTATCTAAATTATCAAAGTACCATGCGACAGGTGAGACTCTCATTGCTGAACCGTTGCCCCAGCTGTTGTAGGGTTCAGGGCTGTCATCTTTAAGCCAACGTTTGAATCGATCGCCGTAGCCTGCGTGAGGATAACGTCTGCCGAACTTCTGCATTGATTTAATTACTGCCTTCTCGAACTCCGACTCGTTTATATTTGAACCCTTGCGCCACTTAGTCAACGCATGAGCTATTGCCAGAGTCATAACTGAGTCGTCAGTGAATCTTGAACGCTTTGACATTAACGGAAAATTTTTAGTCTTTACGTTGTGATGTTCGTAAGGACTGCCGATGATGTCTCCTGCTAATGCTCCTAATAACATGATAAATAATCACCTCGTGTAAAATTAACAAGTTATTGATTCGTCCGCACGATGTAAGAAAGCCCGCAATGAAACTTTACGAACGATTTTTGTATTAGTAAATGTATTAGTAATTAATGCGTCTGGTAAATAAATATTCTTGTTGATGGAACTCTGAAAATTTTTCGTGAAGCGAATTATACAACACTTGCTTTGAAAATAAAATAGCCCCCCGTCGTGCGAGGAGCTTTAATCGCTGCTATTGCTCTATTTGTGTGAGAGTGCGCTCAAGTCTCCGGTCTCTTGGAATAATTTATTACACTTAGCAAGTAATGCGAGTCTGTTTGCCCTGACTCTTGAATCGTTATCCATGACCATAACGGACTCAAAGAAAGCTGCTACGACCGGTGATAATTCTGATAACAAGTGAGTCAACTCTGTCCAGTCATAGACTTCAAGAGCGTATTTAACGGGAGCTTCGAGTCTTGAGACTTCTGCAAATAAATCTTTCTCAGCTTGAACGTTCATTAATGACTCGTCAGGTTCTGAGTCTTTCACTTCTGAATCTGAAGCATTCTTCTGCAAGATATTCTTGACTCTGACAGCTGAACTCACAAGACCTGTGAACCAGTCTTTATTCTTTACGTCATTAAGTGCGATTATTAACTTCAAAGCCTGATAGGGGACATTGCCGGCGACTTCTACAGCAAGGGCGACAAGTTCATAATCATAGCCGCGCTCTCTTAATTGAACCTGCAAACGCTGCTTCATGAAATCAAGAATCTTTGTGCAAGTGTCATTGCTGACCTCGTTAATTATGCAAGCCTCTTTGATTAATTCTGTTATGTCAAAGCTGTATTTACGTGCGAATAATATTTCATTAATGCATCGTGCTGCACGTCTCAAAGCGTAAGGATCCTGCGAACCTGTTGGCTCAAGACCGACTTTATGACATGCTGTTATGATGTGAATTCTTTCCGCAATGCCTAACAATGCTCCTACGTCATCAGTAGGGACTTTATCAGAAGCTGTCTGAGGCAGATACTGTTCATGAATTGCAAGGGCGACTCTAGGATCCTCACCGGCTGAACGAGCATATTCACGGCCCATAATGCCCTGAAGTTCCGGGAACTCGAAGACCATCGACGTAACTAAATCTGCCTTTGAGAGATAAGCTGCCCTGTCAACGAGTGAAGCAATGTCATCAAAACCGTATTTCTTGCAAAGCCATAACGCAAGAGTCCGGGTCAACATGACTTTATCGTAAACGCTGCCGAGTTTCTCTTGATAAGTTACGTTCTTGAGTCTCTCAACATATGAAGCTAACGGAATCTTTCTATCTTCGTTCCAGAAAAATACTGCGTCCTCAAGTCTTGCGCGTAAGACCCTTTGATTGCCCTCGCGAATTACGTCCATGTCGGGGACTCTGTTATTGCTGATTCCTACGAAATAACTTGCGAGTCTGCCTTTCTTGTCTTTGTTGCGGACTGCTAAATATTTCTGATTCTTCTTCATTGAAGTAGTCAGGACTTCTTCAGGAATATCGAGATATTTTTCACCTTCATCACCAAATGAAGATGCGAACGGTACAGGATACTCAACGAGATATAAATTCTCTTCTAAAATTTTCTCATCCATTTCGACTTCAAGATTGCCGGGTAAATCTTTCTGCAAGTCTGCGATCATGGCCTTCATTTTCTGGAGTCGTTTTTCCTGATCAAGAATAACGTTATTGTCATACAGGACATCAAGAAATTCTGACGCATTAGCAATCTCGACTGCCCTGCGTCCCATGAATCTATGTCCCGTTGTAACTCTGCCGCTGACAACTCCGCCGTAGCTGAAGGGTATAATCTTATCGTCTGCCAAAGCAACAAGCCACCTGATAGGACGAGCGAATCTTACTCCGAATTTGTCCCAGTACATGCTCTTAGGGAATGAAAGCGACTCTATCAATGACTTCATGATTTCCGGCAATACGTCAAGAGTCTGCCTGCTCTCATGTTTGATCTCTGCGACTACATAATGAACGCCGTTAATCTCCTCGTCTCTCAAGTCGTCAACAGTAACTCCGCGGCTCTTTGCGAAGCCTATAGCAGCTCTTGTAGCTTCACCGTTCTCATCATATGCAGTGCTTACGGGAGGGCCTTTGAACTTCTCGACCTGTTCATTCTGAGAGTCATTGACTTTAGTTACGATTAATACGAGCCTTCTAGGTGTCGCATAAGTCTTAACGTCCTTGAAATCTATCCTGTTAGATGTGAATAAACTCTCTGCCTTTGACTTGAGCGAGTCAAGAGAATCCGGGATAAATCTTGAAGGTATTTCTTCGGTGCCTATTTCGAGTAAAACATTTTCTATCGGCATGGTGTAATATCTTTCTCCTGTCTGTGATTGTGATTAATCATCAAAAAATTTTCCTGTTGAGTTCGTAAATTTATTCATTAACGGGAAGCCTTTTTCCTCGCGCTGTTTCCTGTAGGCTTCGGCACATCTGCAGGCTAATGCTCTGACTCGTGCAATGTAGCTTGTTCGTTCGGTAACACTGATTGCGTTTCTGGCATCGAGTAAATTAAATGCGTGGGAACTCTTTAACACATAATCATAAGCGGGCAGGACGTAGCCTTTATCTAATATTCTTGCTGCTTCAGCCTCGTACATTGCAAAGAGCTTGAATAACATATCAGTATCAGCGATCTCGAAATTATAGTGAGAGTGTTCGATTTCGCCCTGTAAGTGAACATCGCCGTATGTTACATTGCCTGACCACTTGAGAGCATAGACGCTGTTGACTTTCTGAACGTACATTGCGATTCTTTCGATTCCGTAAGTGATCTCTGCCGGAACGCTCTCCATGTCAACGCCTCCCAATTGCTGGAAGTAAGTGAACTGTGTTATTTCCATTCCGTCAAGCCATACTTCCCAGCCGAGTCCCCATGCTCCTGTTGAAGGGTTCTCCCAGTCATCTTCGACGAAGCGAATATCATGTTCGTTAGGATTAATGCCGAGTGAAGCAAGACTCTCAATGTAAAGATCCTGAATATTTGCCGGTGCAGGTTTGATTATGACCTGATATTGATAATAGTGCTGCAATCTGTTAGGGTTCTCGCCGTAACGTCCGTCAGAAGGTCTTCTTGATGGTTCGACATAAGCGACGCGCCAAGGTTCGGGGCCGATTACCCGCAGTGCTGTTGCAGGGTTCATAGTTCCTGCTCCTACTTCGATGTCATAGGGCTGCTGAATGATACAGTCATGACGACTCCAGAAATTTTCAAGTCTGAAATAGATTTCCTGAAAGTTCAAGTTATATTACAACTCCTTAATAATAATAATAATTTATTTTTTCTTTGATGCTACATGCGGATTTGCTGCAAGATACGGAATAGGGTTTACGGCTTTGTCATTGATTCTGACTTCAAAGTGTAAATGTTCTGTCGTAGCCCTGCCTGTCCTGCCTACGTAAGCTATTATTTGACCCTGCATAATCTTCATGCCTTCGGAGACAGCGACTTTCGAGCAGTGAGAATAAAGAGTCTTGACTCCTCCGCCGTGATCCATTAGGACAAAATTTCCGTAGCCCCTGAATCCCATCGTTGAGTTATCACCGGTCCTGGCGACTACTCCTGATTTAGCAGCTCTAATCGGCGTATTAAGCGGCATGGGAATATCTATACCTGCGTGCCTGCGTTTGCCTCGAGGTCCGAAACCTGATGTAACTTTGCCGTCGACAGGCCATAACATTTTGCCGTTAAGTGCTGAGAGATCGCGGGGAATTACGATATTATCGCCGGGTCTTCTCGGAGGCAGAGTCATATAAGGCTGAAGATAATCCGGAACTGTCCCGAAAGTGTGATCAAGGTCAAGCATTGAAGGTCTCTTAGGTGCTGCATTTGCCGGGAGCTGGACAACTTCGACTTTATCACCTGATATAACGAGTCTCATAGGTCCTGATGAAGGGTCGCCGTTCGGTGAAAGAAGTATAATCGGATTGTTTGGAACGTTGTAATTATTATTAGCTCTTTTCTTAACCGGAAGAGTCTTAAGGCTTTCGTCAGGCTGTGAAGACTCTCTGATTGCATCGTTAATCATGTCTTTGCGTGAACGTGCTTTGTGATTTTGCGTTTCGTTAAGTAATGCCTGTAAATCGATTTCTTGAGTCTGAGTCGGCGGGCTTACTTCAGGTCTTGAAGGTATCTGCTGAGGAATTGGAGGCGTTGAAGGCTTCACAGGTTCCGGGAGCTTCACTTCAGGGACTTGAGGGGTCGGAGTCGTATCGATGTTAGCGGCTCTGTTAGCTGCAACTTTTGAAGTTACCGGTATAAGTGCTGTAGGCTGCCATGCCCCCCTGTTCTGCCAGATTGCAAGCATGTCGTTCTTATTAGCTGGTAAAAATATCTCAGTGCCTGCCGTGATGTCTTCTGATGAATTAATTTTGTTTGCCCATAGAACGTCCGCAAGTGTTATGTCGTTAATATTGCAGTAGTGTTGAAGCTGTGCAAGTTTGCCTGAAATGTCGCTGTCGAATTTGAACGTCTCCCATTTAGCTGCCCATGAGTAGGAAGTCAATAGCAGGATAAATAGCAGTGCTGTGAAAAATTTATCATGTATTAGTTTTCGCATTAGAATTCACTCTCCAAATTTTTATTAACAAGTAATTATAACGTGTAAAATATTAATTGATTCCAAAATTTTTATCAGGAGGGTAAAATTTTTCGTCATGAAAGTATTATTAATCAATGGGAGTCCCAATGAGAAGGGCTGTACGTTTACTGCTTTGAATGAAGCTGCAGGGACTCTTAATCAAGAAGGCATCGAATCAGAAATTTTCTGGATAGGCAAGAAAGCAATTCAGGGCTGTATAGGCTGCTCTAAATGTTGGGAGCTTGGCCGGTGTGTATTTAATGATGATGTGAACAAGTTAGCTTCAAGGCTCGATGAGTTCGACGGCTTTATATTCGGATCGCCTGTTTATTATGCCGGGCCTGCGGGGAGTATTTGCGCGTTCTTGGACAGATTATTTTTCTCGTGCGACAAGACAAAACTCTTCAACAAACCCGGAGCTTGTATCGTATCTTGCAGGAGGGGCGGGGCTTCGGCATCGTTCGACAGACTCAACAAGTACTTCACGATTACGAATATGCCTATAGTGTCATCGCATTATTGGAATCAGGTTCACGGCAACACACCTGATGAAGTGAGGCAGGATATAGAGGGCTTGCAGACTGTTAGGAATCTTGCTAGAAATATGGCGTGGCTGTTGAAGTCAATCGAGGCAGGCAAGAAGGCAGGCATTAAGGCTCCAGAACTTGAGGAAGTACACTTCACGAACTTTATACGTTAAAAAGGGAGAATGATTAATCATGAAAGATAATAATTGCGGTTATTGTATGCGCGGTGAGTTACTCGGACAGTTTGGAATTTACATTTGCGATCTTAGTGTGAGTTCATTAATTCTCTTCAAAGAACAGAGTCATCTTGGACGCTGTATAGTCGCTTATAAAGACCACGTCAGCGAGATTGTTAATATCAGTGATGAAGAGCGAAATGCATTCTTTGCAGACGTCAACAGGGCAGCGAAAGCCATTCACGCAGCATTTCACCCTGACAAAGTGAACTACGGAGCATACGGAGATACTGGCTGTCATCTTCATATGCACTTAGTACCCAAGTACAAAGACGGCTTCGAGTGGGGCGGAGTCTTCGAGATGAACCCAAAGAAAAAATTTTTGTCAGAGCAGGAATATAACGAACTGATAGAGAAGATAAAAGCTAATCTCTAAGCATAGTGATTATCTCATTGCGGACTTGAGTTATATCTTGAATTTCGTGAACTGACTCAAGTCTGCACACCTGCTTTATTCGTGAGTGTCGTCAAAGTAAAGATAAACGCCTTCAGTGTCAATGACAAGAACATGATTCTTGATTCATGAATTGAGGGCGTTTTGTTATGTTTAAGTAATAATTTGCTATAATAATTTCAATTTTCCCAAACTAATAAATTCTTTATTCTTTAATATTTAATTCGGAAGGAGTGCAGTAAAACTTGTTCTTCAGGAAATACGGCGACATCATAACAGGACTCTTCTATGCAGTTCTGGGCGCAGTCGTCATTTATCTTGCAGGCCTGCTCCCAAAATCCCGAGTCATGAAGATAGGCCCGGACTTCATGCCGTTAGTAATTGGCTCAATAATTCTCGTGTTAGCACTAATGCTCTTGTTCAGTGCAGTGAAAAACTTCAAGGCTAACTCAGCCAAAGCAGAAGCAGCAGGCCCTGACACAGCGGATTATAAGAGGGTGCTAGCCTCGTTAGTACTTGTTGTGATTTACGTGAATATTCTTGCTCCGGTCGGCTTTATTATTTCGACACTGGGATATTTATTCCTTCAAATCATAGTCCTTGCTCCGAACGACAGGAGAAGCGCAAAAAATATTTTGACTTATGCAATTATTGATGTTGTATTTGTCTTTGCTGTGTTCTTCCTGTTCAGGTACGGCTTCAAGATAGTCTTACCTGCCGGAATCTTTTCGCTTTAGTGGTGAGGTTGTATTAACATGGGAGCTTTATCACAGTTAGGAGCAGCAGCTTTACGAGTTTGCGAGCCTACTTCGTTATTATTAATGATTGCAGGCGTTACAATAGGAATTATTTTCGGATCAATTCCCGGATTAAGTGCTTCGATGGCCGTTGCGTTGATGCTGCCTTTGACTTTCTCAATGAGTTCATCGCTGGGAATGAATGTCCTTGTCGCAGTGTATATCGGAGGAATTTCAGGAGGCTTAATCTCTGCAATATTGCTCAACATGCCCGGTACAGCGAGTTCAATAGCTACGACGTTTGACGGCTACCCAATGGCTCAGAAGGGCGAGGCAATGAAGGCACTTGGCGTCGGAATAGTGTTTTCATTCTTAGGTTCAATATTTTCGTTCGTGATATTAACTTTCTTTGCTCCGTGGCTTGCTGATGTAGCGTTGAAGTTCGCAGCACCTGATAATTTCGGAATATGTTTCTTTGCTTTGACGATGGTCGCGGTTCTCTCATCGGGTAACATGGTCAAGGGCTTGTTAGCGGGAATGTTAGGGCTTGTATTCGCTCTTGTAGGACTTGCACCTATTGACGGCACAGCAAGATTTACTTTCGGAATTCCTGAAATGCGAGGAGGCTTCAACACTCTTACTACTCTAATAGGAATTTTCGCGGTCGCTGATATTCTCGTAAGTGCTGAGACTATAGGCAAGGGCATAAAGACTATACCTGTTAAGAAAGTTAAGGGCTTCGGCTTCAGTGTTGCAGAATTTTTCAGGTGGATCCCCGGGGCAATTCGAGCAGCACTAATCGGAACAGGAATCGGAATTTTACCAGGTATAGGCGGCTCAACGTCAGGAATGTTAGCCTACGTTACGGCCAAGAACATGAGTTCACACCCTGAGACTTTCGGGCAGGGAGACCCTGAAGGCATCGTAGCAACTGAATGCGCTAACAATGCTACAATCGGAGGAGCAATGATTCCCCTTTTAGTTCTCGGAATTCCCGGCGACGGAGTTACAGCGATGATGTTAGGAGGCTTCTTAATTCACGGCTTGAGCGCAGGGCCGTTGTTATTCGTCAAGAATGCTGATGTTGTATATGGCATATTCGCAGCGTGTATGATTTGTGCGTTGATTATGCTTATAGTTGAGTGGACGTGCATTAAAGCATTTGTTCAGGTTCTCAAAGTTCCAAAGCATGTATTATTGCCGTTAATTCTAGTTCTCTGCGCTGTCGGAGCATACGCAACTAACAACAGAATATTTGACGTGCAGTCTATAGTCGTTTTCGGAGTAATAGGTTATCTTTACCATAAATTCAGATTACCAACGACACCGTTTGTATTATGTTTCTTAATCGGACGAATGACAGAAGAGTATCTGCGCCGGGGCTTAATGCGTTTCAAGACTTTCGGAGCGTTTTTCTCAAGGCCGATTTTCTGCGTATTCTTTGCTATTGCAGTAGCCGTAATTCTCTGGTCATTGTATAAGGAAGTAAAGGCATCACGTGCCTCGAAATAAATTTTTTGTTAAGGAGTTGTATTCTTTATCATGAAAAAGTTTTTGTTAGCGTTATTAGTAGTCCTTGTAGCTGTATCGTGTTCGTTCGCTGAGTGGAAGCCTACAACTACAGTCTCAATCATCGTCCCGGCAGGTGCAGGCGGTAATACTGACTTAAGCGCAAGAGTTTTCGCCCAGTTCGCAAAGGAGTTATCAGGCTGTGATTTCATAGTAGTAAATGCAAACGGTGCAGCGGGTTCAATCGCAGCGGATCAGGTCAGGGCAGCGGCTCCGGACGGACATACGTTTTTATACGGCCACAATCTCGTCAACGTTGCTAACGTAGCGGGAATCACTGATTATAATTACACAGCGTTCACACTCGGGCCGACGTTCGCAAAGGACCCTGCACAGCAGCTCTATGTTAATCCCAAGAAGTACAAGAATCTCGAGGAGTTCATCAAGGCAGCCAAAGAGAAGCCCGGCGAGCTCGTTGCATGTACTGAAGTCGGAGCATACACGTATTATGAAATTCTCAAGTTCCAGCAGTTAGCAGGGATCGAGCTTGATTTAGTAGATTACGGCTCTAACTCTGATAAAATCGTAGGTATGTTATCAGGACAAGTAGACATGATGCCCGGAGCTTATATTAACTGCAAAGATTATCTTGCTTCAGGACAGTTTGCAGCACTCGGAGTCCCCAGCGCAGAACGCTACGAGATAATTAAGGACATTCCGACCTTCAAAGAGCAGGGAATCGATTTAGTATATCCTGACTGTGATTTCTCGTTCTATTTCCCTAAAGGTACTCCTGCAGAAGTAATCACATGGTATGAAGACATCGTGAAGAAAATGCACTCAATGCCCGAAGCAGTAGAAGCAATCAAGAAAGTAGAAATGATGCCGTATTATCTCTCAGCAGCGGACTCAGAGAAGCACGACGCGGAATATTTCAATACGTTCAAGTCAATAGCTGACGAGTTAGCGAAGTAAGATTTAAGATTAATTCTCGTCCCTTCTGTGAAATTATGCAGGGGGGATTATTATTAGCAAAGAATTTATTTATGTTAAGAGGAGAAATTGTCTCATGAAGTCTTTTTTGTGGCTCGTTATTGTCGTTGCGGGGGGCTGGATTCTAAAACGAATATTTTACAGATTTCTTGATAAGACAGCCGGGGGACGTGTTGACGCTCTTGCAGATAAGTTATTTGAAGCTGCGTATAGTTCGATGCAGAAATATCTTAAGACTCACAGTCATTCAGAAGTAGTAAAGAAGGCAAAGAATAATGATCCTGAAGCCCAGTTTAATTTAGGCTGCATGTATTGTTTCGGTGAAGGGGTATCACAGGACTATTCAGAGGCGTTAAAGTGGTTCAAGAAGGCCGCCGGGAATGGACTCACAGAAGCGCAGTTCAATCTTGGCCTTATGTACGATAACGGCAAAGGAGTTAATCAGGACAAATCAGAAGCTGCCAAATGGTACAGAAAAGCTGCCGAGCAGGGTTATTCATACGCTCAAAATAATCTTGCTGTCATGTATCAATACGGCAACGGTGTAGAACAAGACTCAGCCGAAGCGTTCAAGTGGTACAGAGAAGCAGCAAGACACGGACTCCCTGAAGCGCAGTCAAATCTGGGAGCTATGTACTATAACGGTGAAGGAGTAGAACAAAATTATTACGAGGCTTCTAAATGGTTCAAGAAAGCAGCAGAGCAGGGAAATGCACCCGCGCAATATAATCTTGGATTTCTTTATTATCGGGGCGACGGAGTGAGACAGGATTATAACGAGGCTGTAAGATTATTCAGGGAATCCGCAGATCAAGGACATCCGCCAGCGCAATATAATCTTGGACTCATGTATTCTAACGGTGACGGAGTCCAGCAGGATAAATCTGAGGCTGTGAAATGGCTCAAGAAAGCAGCAAATCAGGGACTCACAGAAGCGCAGGATATACTCAAGCAGATTCAATAAATAAAACGAGGTGAAAATTTTATGACTAATTACGGAAGCACACCAGTTGTAACAAGCATGAAAGTTGTACCCGTTGCAGGATATGACTCAATGTTAATGACTCTATCAGGAGCCCACGCGCCATATTTCACACGAAATATAGTAATTCTTGAGGATAACTCAGGACATCAGGGCATAGGCGAAATTCACGGAGGCGATTACACCTGCGAGGCATTGAGAGCTTGCACGAGTCTTGTTGTAGGTCAGCAAGTAGGCAAATATCGCAGCATTCTTGATAATATTCACAAGCATTCACGTAAAGCAAAAGAAGATGACGGCGAGGGGATTCAGACTCTTGACATCTCTAAATTAAAATTTGTCGTTAAAGCTGAGTGGGCGATTGAGTGCGCATTGCTTGATTTACTCGGTCAGGCTTTAGGGCTTCAAATGTGCGACTTACTGGGAGACGGCAAACAGCGTGATAAAGTCGAGACATTAGGCTATTTATTCTATGTGAGTGATAAGGAGAAGGCTCACGAATTAAATTATCTTGATGAATCATCGAGTCCTGATTCATGGTACAGAATGAGACGCAAAGAAATGCTCACCCCTGAAGCTATAGTAGAGCAGGCACAGTGTCTTCACGAGAAGTACGGATTTCGCAACTTCAAGCTCAAGGGTGGAGTCTTATCAGGTCATGAAGAGATGAAGGCAGTATGCGCCCTGAAAAAAGCATTCCCGAACGGACGAATTAATATAGACCCTAACGGAGCATGGAGTCTCGCTGAAGCAATAGAACTTTGCAAACCCCTTGAGAGCGTCCTAACTTACATAGAAGACCCCTGCGGCCCTGAGTCAGGTTATTCAAGCCGTGAGATTATGGCGGAGTTCAAGAATGCCGTTAAACTTCCTGTAGCTACGAACATGATAGCAACGGACTGGAGACAGTTTTATCACTCGGCAGCGTTGAAATCAGTAGATATAGTTCTTGCGGATCCTCATTTCTGGGGCTTCGGAGGTTCAATCAGAATCGCTCAGTTATTAAATGACTGGGGCTTAACATGGGGCAGCCACTCGAACAATCACTTTGATATTACGTTAGCAGCATTTGCTCAGGTCGGTGCAGCAGCTCCAGGACACCCTACAGCTCTTGACACTCATTGGATATGGCAGGACGGACAGAATTTACTTGATGACGCTCCGGAGATTAGAGACGGTTATCTTGAAGTGCCAGCCAGACCGGGACTCGGAGTGAAATTAAACATGCAGAGACTCGAGGAAGCAAACGCGCTTTATAATAAATTACCTACTCATGACAGAAATGATGCGATGGCAATGCAGTATTTGATTCCTAACTGGAAATTTGACAGCAAGAAGCCCTGCTTAGTGAGATAGATAAATATTTTTGCCCTCTGGTGAATGAGTCAGGGGGCTTAGTTACTGTGATATAATCTTGCAAAAATTCATATAAAAGGAGCTTGACACATGATTCATAATCCGCTAAAATCGGTTATCGGTTATCGGTTATCGGTTATCGGTTATCGGTTATCGGTTATCGGTTATCGGTTATCGTATTATTATGCTTTAATCCTCTCAAGTAACAAATTTTCTAACACTTCACAAATTTACGCAAACTACTCAAAATTTGACTCGCTTCCTGTTAGTCTCAATGACTGGAGGCTGCAGACATGCTGAGAAAAATTTACCGCACTGTAGTCCCGAAGTTCATTCGCTTATTTATAAGACGTTTCATTAACAAAATCCGCGTATTTTGCTCTAACGTCAAAGAATTCAGCAAAGAGTATCACGAACGCAAAATTAATTACTCATATTGCATATTATTATGTGATTGGCTTATGTGCTATTTCTTTCTGGGTACTTCAACCGAAGATTACTTTATCTACAAGTTCTACGATAAGAGCTGGAGACAATGCAGCCAATTCGTGACTCTCCGCAGGTCAAGATTCTTGATAGCCAGCTTCAACAATGGTTCTGAAGATGAAAGAATCTTAGTTGAGGACAAAACCATTTTCTCAGACGTATTTAAAGACTTCACCAAGAGAAAGACTTTATCATCAGAAAATCTCAGCGAAGAGAAGTTTAAGGCGTTTCTTAATGAACTTGGCCGGGTAATAATCAAACCTGCTGACGGCTATAACGGCAATGATATTTACATTCTCAAGGCTTCAGATAGTGACGAAGATATACGGCGCGCTTATGAGAGCTTCTCATCACATAAATACACTATCGAAGAAGTTCTCGAACAGGATGGCATTATGAGAGAACTTAACCCAGGCACATTAAACACAATGAGGGTAAATGTAATTAATAATCACGGCTCGTTTGAGATTCAAAATGCTATACTCAGATCAGGACAGGGAGATAAACCGGTTGATAATATCTGCGCAGGCGGAGTCGTATCTTGGATTGATGTTGATACAGGCATAGTAATTTCACCATTCTGCGACCTGATGAATAAAAGAGTCATAAGTCATCCGTTGACAGGGACAATCATGATAGGCAAAAAAATTCCTCTATGGGAACGAGTAAAAGAAGCTGCAATAGAAGGCGCAAAAAGAATCAGCAAAGTGAAATATACTTCATGGGATATAGCAGTAATCAAGAATGAAGATGTTGCTATTGTTGAAGGTAATACATACGGAAATTTCAATATACAGCAGGTTATAACTCAAAACGGCCTCTGGAAGCATTACAGGAGGTATCTTTAGAATATGTGCGGACTTGCAGGCATCATCAAGCGTAACGGCAGCCTCAGCGAATATGAGCGTAACTCAGTAGGCAGAATGCTTGAGCTTACCAAACACAGAGGCCCGGATGACTCCGGAGTATGCGGACTGTCAGGAGAATTATTATGCGTAAGAGATAAGGCAGAACAGCTAACCGGGAATATGACGGCAATGTTCGGGTTCAACAGGCTTAGTATTCAGGACATTTCTGAAGCAGGTAAACAGCCAATGCTCTCTCCAGATGGAAAAATTGTTTTGACATTCAACGGTGAAATCTACAACACTGGAGAACTCAGGCGTAAACTTAGCAGTGATTTCGGAGAAATTTTATACAGGGGACATTCCGATACAGAAGTCATACTTCAGCTTTACATGCATTACGGATTTGACAAAACAATCAGAATGCTGAACGGAATGTTTGCGATTATAATAGCAGACACAGGACATGACACTATATACATTGCACGCGACAGATACGGAATAATTCCCCTGCATATGTTAATTGAGAAGGACAGGATAATATATTGCAGCGAGCTTAAAGGTTTTCTCGGTCTGAATGAATTTGACAGATGCCCTAATCTTGAGGCAGTCTCGAAAAATATTATGTATTATCATCCCAAAAACTGCATGTATAAAAATGTCGAAAACGTCCCGGCCGGACATTATTACACACTAAGTATTTCTCGTTACCCAGGGGGCATTAAAGCTCAATAAATATTTTGACCTCAATGACTACTGTCAGAGCAGATGTTCTCAAGGCTTGAACGAACTCATAGAACGTACAGAGTCCGTGCTGAGGGACTGCGTAGAGAGACAGTTGATCGGTGACGTAAATCTCGGCATTTTATTATCAGGCGGAATAGATTCTACACTTGCTGCGAAATATGCGTCAGATTTTTATACATCATCGGGCAGAATAATTCAAGGCTTCTCTTTGATAAATACGAGATTCAAGAATTTCAATGAGGAAAATTATATCGATCACGTGGCCTCAAGGATAAATATTGATCTTAACAAGTATGACTTTGATGATATCTCGTTCCTGAGTTCCTTTGAGCAGTCAATATATGCTTCAGAGACTATTCTTCATGCTCCGTCAATGGGGACATATGAACTCGTGAAGAATGCAAGTGAGAAAGTGAGAGTTATTTTGTGCGGTGAAGGTTCTGACGAGATCGCTGGAGGCTACCGCAATTTTTCGGTTATGAAAGGTTCGGAATTGATTCGCCGTTTATTTATGGGCAGACTGAGAAGATTTTCAAGGTACGGAGTTATTTATGACGACAGAAATTTTCTCTTAAATTTTGAACGCAACATAAGTATGGAGATGAGCAGGAGAATATATCCGGCTTTCTCAGTTGCAGAGACTATAGCGGCAAGGGAGCATGAATATAACGCTATGACAGGGACGGCATTTGACAAGGTCAGGAAGCTCTATTTTGTTGACAGGCTCATAACTGTTCTGGAAAAGCAGAATAAAATATGCATGTATCATTCTGTAGAAAACAGAGTCCCATTTCTTGATAATGCAATAGTTGACCTGATGTTCTCAATACCTGAAAAATATCTTATGCATCCGTGTTATGTTCGTGCAGCAAAAAGGCGCGATATAGGCAGTCTCTACGAGGGTAAATATATTTTCAAGAAGATTAGTGAAAAAATTTATGGCAGAGATTTCGCTTTCAGGCCCAAATCATGGATAAGCATTCCGTTTGCAGAATATATTTCTTCTCCAGGCTTTATGGAATATATAAAGCGTGAAGTTATGCCCGGTATGGCCTCAAGAGGTATGTTTGACATGAAAGTATTTGCTGAATGCATGGACTCTCTTAATATTTATCAAAATGCTATGTGCGTATGGAAGGCTATAAACATGGAAACGTGGCTCAAAATATTTGTTGACGGCAAAATTCCGGCTTAAGTTCTTATGAGATGACATCTTGATATATAATTACTCTATCCATGAAAAAATTTATTATTAATTAAATAATCATACGGAGGAATTATTATCATCATGCCCGATTTAAAACTTGATATGCGTGAAATTATTGACCGTGCAATAAAAGCTGTGCTGCCTGAGTCAGCAGTAAAAGAAGCTCTCTCTCGCAAAGACTTTCAGGAACGCAGGAACAAAGGCCGTATCATCGTAGCGTCAATAGGTAAAGCAGCCTGGAGAATGGCCAAAGCAGCAAGTGATATTCTCGGCAGCAATATAACAGGCGCAGTTGTTACGAAATATGAACACTCAATGGGAGATATTCAGGGACTCGAAATCTACGAGGCAGGACACCCTGTCTTAGATGAGAATACTATCAAAGGCACTAAGGCGTTACTCGAACACGTGAAGAACTTGACTCAAGATGACACTGTATTATTTCTCGTCAGCGGAGGAGGTTCGGCACTGTTTGAGCTTCCTGCTGAAGGCGTTACCCTCTCTGACATGAAAGATATTACGAATCAATTATTAGCGTGCGGTGCTGACATCGTCGAGATTAACACTATACGCAAGCACTTATCAGGAGTCAAAGGCGGACGTTTTGCAAAGTTATGCGCTCCTGCCCATGTCTTCATGGTCGTATTGTCTGATGTCCTGGGCGACAGACTCGACAGCATAGCTTCAGGCCCTGCAGCTCCCGATATGTCAACGAGTGAAGAAGCTCTTAATATCGTGAAAAAATATGATCTGAAAGTTAAGCCCGAATTAATGAAGATTCTTGCTCAGGAGACTCCGAAAGAATTAAATAACGTTACTGCAATGATTACCGGGAGTGTTACGGCTCTTTGTGAGGCAGCAAGCAATATAGCACGCGAGAAGGGTTATACTCCGTTAGTTCTTACTACTACAATGACATGTGAAGCACGTGAAGCAGGTTCGTTCATGGCTTCTATAGCAAGAGAAGTGTTGACTTCCGGAAGACCTGTAAAAGCTCCTTGTGCAATTATCGCAGGCGGTGAAACTGTAGTTCACTTGACGGGTAAAGGCATGGGAGGACGTAATCAGGAGTTCGCGTTATCTGCAAGTTCGGGAATATCAGGACTCGAAGGCATAGTGATTGCTTCTCTGGGTTCAGACGGAACTGACGGGCCGACTGACGCAGCGGGAGGCATTGTAGACGGACATACAGAATCGATTCTCAAGAATGCAGGTATCTCAATAAGCAACGTGTTAAAGAATAACGATGCATATAACGCCCTCAAGAAAGCAGACGCGTTGTTAATGACCGGGCCGACAGGGACTAACGTTAATGATGTCGCTATAGCTCTAATATCATGTTAATCAGGACAGCGACTCTACAAGATTTAGATTCTATTGCAAGCGTTGAGAGTGAATGCTTCCCCCCTGCTGAGGCTGCATCGCGTGAAAGATTTGAAGACAGACTCAAGCATTACCCGACTCACTTCTGGCTTATGTTTGATGATGAGAAATTAATTGCTTTCCTTGACGGCTTTGTTACTGATGAGCAAGACTTGACTGATGAGATGTTCGCACGTGCTGAACTTCATAATGAGTCAGGAAAGTGGCAGATGTTATTTGGGTTAAACACCCTGCCTGAATATCGCAATAGGGGCTGTGCAGGAGAATTAATCAATCGTGCAATAAAAGACTCTCGCGAACAGGGAAGACTCGGACTCGTATTAACCTGCAAAGAAAGACTCATTCACTATTACGCTAAATTCGGCTTCGTCAATGAAGGCATGAGCGAATCAAATCACGGCGGAGCAGTCTGGTATCAAATGAGACTCACGTTTTAATCACGCAATAAAAACAGCAGGCCCCGTACATTCTCAAGACCTGCTGAATATCTTTCTTAATTAACTTAATTAACTTATTAACTTACTTATAATATATTCCTGCGTCCCCGTCTCGTTATTGATTTCTTTCTATCGTTCCTGTTATTATTCCCGTTTTCAGAGTCAGGGTCCGGAGTATTCAGCGAGAATTGCTGCTTCGAGGCCATCTTACCGCTTAGAGGCAGTTCAACCCATCCCCACGGAGTCACGAGAATGAAGCGCATAGTTATCCCTTGTTCGGATAAAGCATCAACGTGAGGCGAGAATTTTATTATGTCATTAAATATAAATGTGTCGCTGATTATCCAGATTCGTTTGCATTTAGGTCTGTTAAACACTGCTGCATAATCTATAGCTGCTCTTAGTCCGCTCTCGTAGTCCGGAGGTGTTATGCTTATCACTATAGTATCGGGTTTGCCTGCTGGTTCCTGACGGCCGGGGAGAATATCAGCGAATTCCCTCAAATCATCGAGACGCGAAAATAAACTCATTAAGCCGCTGCCCTCTTCCTCGAAGAACTGCCCGAAGAGTGCTTCAAATATGTCCTGCTCATCGTGTTCTTGTTCATGTTCCTGCCTTGAGATCATATCGCTCATCCATTCACGGACTCGGCCTACTGTTTCAAGGACGTATTCAGGGTATTCCGAGTTAGATATTGCTGACAAAAGCTGATTTACTGTTATGTTATTCGCAGGTTTTCTCTTGTCTCTGTTAGTCTCTGTTTCCCACTGATTATTATTTTCATGTTCTCTCATGATGTCCTCCTGCGCCTCCTCAATTATTTTATTTAATCACGTAATTAGCTAGTATAACACGACACCGCAATAATTATTAACGTTCCTGCTAAAGTTGTGATTAAAGTGTGAATTTCGCTCTTGATTAAAATTTTCGAGTCAAAATTATTATCTATGACATCATGAAGTCTTAATGAGGCCGGGAAAAATCTCTTAACGCGAGAACAGTATGACTCGTACTCGGAATTAAACTTGCTGAGTAAAAATTTTTCTTCATGAGGAATAATAATTAACACATAGAGAACATAAAAGCTCACGATAAACATGATAACTGCGTGAAAGCCTGCTATGATGCTCCAGCCGAGTCCGATTAAGAAATTGCCGAAGTATAACGGATTCCTCATCAATGCATATGCACCCCTAGTCGCGAGTCTTGCTGCCTTGACGTTCTCGCCCCTGTAAAGACCTATTGAACCCGCTGACCAGAACCGCCACACTTGGCCGAGGGTGATTATTAATACCGCAATATATATTTGTGAAGTCTCAGCCTTTCGAGTCATGAATAAAATTATCACGAATAAGAGAGTCCAGACTCCACCGCGCATCTTGAAAATAAATTCTCTAAACTTTTGCATTGCTGCCCTCTCTTAACGCTTCTGACTCAGGTGAAGCACCTTTGTGCAAGTTCTCGCTGACTCCCCAGCCAAGCATACGAATCACGACTATTACTCCCATGAAGATCGAAATATAATCAGTAAAGAATCTGCATATAATCGACATTATTCCGGCCATGTTCTCAGGCATTAATATAGAGTAAAGAAGCGCGCCCCCTCCTTCGGCAACTCCTGAAGCTCCCGGAGTAGGAACGAAATATAATATAAACATGAAGACAGCCTGAACTGCTATAGTCTGGGTATACTTGAACGGCAGACCTACAGCACTCATCAAGACAGGAAGCACTGTAAACAACGCTAACAAATGCAATACTGACAATATAGCGGATAATAAGAGCCATAATTTGCCGGTGTTGAATGCTAACTTGAAGTTCATTAAGTAATTCTCTGTCTCACGGTCAAGCCATATGAAAATTTTTATAACTTTCCTGTTTGATTTCATGAGATTGAATCGCCTAAGCCACATGATTATTATTCGCAGCAATTTCTTTATTAAGTCAGGTCTTATGACAGTAAAAGCAATGAATGCCCATGTCGCTAATATTACGATAAAGACATAGAACACCAAGCCTTTGAGAAACGGACTCCCTGCGAGAATCTCAGGATCTAATAACAACGCAGCAGGTACAGCAATCGATAATATTAATACAGTCAACATCGTCCGCATTAACGTTATAGCTATTCCCTTGCCTACAGGGACTCCCTTTTTGTATAACGCGTACACTTGAAACGGCCCTCCGCCCGACTGCATAGGAGTTACAGCACTGCCGAAATAATTCAGCCACGTTAAGACTATTCCCAATGAGAAAGAGACTCTCTCCTGAGCAGCAAATGAGAGAGCGCAAAATCGTCCTGCATCGCAGATCCATGCAAGAAAGACTACACATAATGCAAGTAATAATTTACATTTATCAGCCGCAAGAAGTGAATTTATAGTGTCATGGTCAACACTGCGGAAAATGATTACTGCTCCCGCACCGAAAGCAAGTAAGATAAATATTATCAGGCCTTTTCTAAGTGACAAGTTAATGACTCCTCCGTTGAAAATATATCTAGCGTTTTATTCTAACATTATAACTTGCAAGCCTGCTTTATTAGCTTTATTAGCTTTATTTACTGCCCTTCATCCTGTTGCATTCTTTGCAGAGTACCTGGCAGTTATCAGGCTCAGTATGTCCTCCCCGGCTCCATGCAATAATGTGATCGGCCTGCATCTCTGATAACTCGAAATGTTTCCCGCACACTGAACAGATACCGTTTTGACGTTCATACGCTGTGAGTTTGTCCCTGTCTGAGAATTTGCGAATGTGTAAGTGTTTTATTTCGCCGTCTAATACGTATTCATATATTCCTGCCTTGTTAGTAATATCATAATCTGTGATTAAAGCCTTTATGCGTTCTTCGAGTTCACTCGGATTATAAGATTTACCGCCGTGAATGTTGTAGAGCATACCCCATTGAATGCCCTTCATGATTGGACGTGTTACAGGAAATAAAAATTTCACCCAGTCAATGACTCTCTTGAAGTAAAGCCACAGTCCTCCGCAGTCTTTGTCATGCTGATGAAGCCTCATGTATTCGCGTATTGCCTTATCAGGAGTCTTCTCTCTGATACCGTCATAATCTGCTGCCCACTTGATTGCAGTCTCTAAATAATCCTGACGAATTGCGCTGCCCTTCATGTAATCTTTTGCTTCTTGAAACGCTGCACACTTTATACGGCTGAAATGTTCCTTTGCGTCAGTAAGCCATGCTCCGGAGTAAACTGCATTGCGGCTCTCCTGAGGAGTCAATCTCTCACCGGAAATATTTATTATCTCGAACCAGTCAAGTTTTTCGTCTTCAGTGCCTTCACAGAAATAGATCATTAGTTCATAGTCAAGAAATTTTCTGCGCTTCTCTTCAGTGAGATTCATATAGCCCACGTTGTTTAATGCAAAGTCGCCGCTGGCATATTGGCAGATGCTTATAGTCCTCTGCTGGCCGTCCAGCATTTCATAATTGCCTTCTGAGTTTATGACCCAGTACATTACGTTCAACGGAAAATCTTTCATGATTGAGTCAATGACTTTCGCGCGCTGTGATTCGTCGTAGATAAATTCTCTCTGGAACGCAGGACGTATATTTAATCTGCCGCTGTAACCTGTAACTCCGCCGTCCTTGTTGTCTTGATAGCCTTGAACTATCTCGCGAATTGGTATCCTGTGAAGCTCTATTTTCATGATTTATGAGTCTGCCTTCTTTCTCCTGATTAATATTCTAACGTATGTGCTGCGTAATTTGCCGTTGTTATCTCTGATTGTAGCACGTGCATTCATGTCGCCGTAATTTGGGCAGTCATCCTTTGTGTAATTTCTCGTCTTCAATGGCGAATCTCTCTGAGTGATTCCTAAAATCTCAAATTGTTCCGGGTTATATTTGTCCATGAAAGTTACAGGCACTCCCATGACTCCGTAATAGTCTTCCGGTATGTCATCAACTTTGCTGACCTCGATAGCGTCATAGTTATCATATTTAGGATAAAGCTCCGGCTCTCGTTCATAGCTTCTGTGTAGAATTATATCTCTATGTCTCCAGCCGTGATCTAAGTTCGTGAACCAGCAGGCATTACGGAATTTAACGAGTCTCTTCTCTTTGTCATAAACTCCGGCAGCAAATCTTTCTTTCTCAGATTGACTTGATGCGGGCAGTGAAAAATATGCGTTGCCGTTTCTGAAGCCATGACCGAGCCAGATTTTATTTTGCATGAACAACGGGAATATTTCTTTGTAAGTTATAGCGTTGATATTTCCGATTATGATAAATTCTTTCTCGTACTTCATTAACAATGCAACGAACTCACGAAATAACGAGAACGGGGGATTAGTAACGACAATATCAGACTCCTTGAGCAGCTCTATGCATTCCGGTGAACGAAAATCTCCGCTGCCTTGAAGTTTTCTGACTCCTCCGCCTGTGTTATGTTCAAGAATGTAGCGAATATCCTGCAAATCTTCAGCAGTGTCGCCGTTGTAGTCCTTGAGTTCCGTAATCTCTGCGCAGTATGGAGTCCGTGATTGAGTTTGCGAGTCTTCATCATCAAAGTTGAACGTTAATTGACTGTGTGCAATTGGTGAACCTGAGTAGCAAGTTGCAGTTAATTTTGCCAAGTTCAGCAGGTTGAATCTTACAGCGAAGTATTTAAAGAAGTTGCTCTCATATGGATCGTCGCAGTTGCAGAGAATCTTTTTGCCCCTGAAGTGATCCAAGTAATAGCGCAGTTCGTTTTCTATGTCGAAAGTCTGAGTGTAGAACTCGTCCTGCTGAGCCTTTGCTGCCCTGTGTAGTGCTTTGTTGTCTGCCATGAGTTAATAAAAGCCTCCGTGTGTAATTAAACATGAGTAAAAGATTATCACGAATCAAGAAAATTTTATTATTCGCAGTGAGTATATAATTAGCAAGTAAATTTTATTTATTCACGAAAGGAGAAATTTTATTCATGTGCGGTATACTTGGCTACACAGGCGATCACCAGGCAAGCGAGATATTATTATCAGGACTTGCGAAACTCGAATACAGGGGCTATGACTCTGCGGGCATTGCAATATTGGACGGCGACAAAATCAAGGTCGAGAAGAACAAGGGCAGACTTCAGGCTCTCGAGGAAAAAATCAAAGACAGAGACGTTGCAGGGACATGCGGAATCGGCCACACACGATGGGCAACTCACGGAGCACCTTCTGACCTGAACGCCCACCCGATATGGAGCGATGACATGACTGTTGTAGCTGTTCATAATGGAATCGTCGAGAACTATCGCGAACTCAAAGAGAAATTATCAGGACACGGCTATAAATTTTATTCCCAGACTGACACAGAAGCAGCAGTAAAATTAATCGATTATTACTACAAGCAGGAAAAAGATCCTATGAAGGCTTTGATTAGTGCAATTAAAGAAATCGAAGGCTCTTATTGTTTCGTGGTGTTATTTCAAGATCATCCCGGCGAAGTCTGGGGAGTCCGTAAAGATTTGCCGTTAATAGCAGGCCAGGGCGAGGGCGAGTCATTCTTAGCGTCTGACGTTTCAGCAATTCTGCAATACACCAAGCAGGTTTATTATCTCGATAATATGGAAATTGTTCAGCTCAATAAAGGAGTCGTTAGATTCTTTGACATGGACGGTTATGCGAAGCCTAAAGAGTTAAGCGAAGTAACATGGGATGCTCAGGCAGCAGAGAAGGGCGGCTTTGAACACTTCATGATGAAGGAGATTCACGAACAGGCACGCGCAGTTAAAGACACTTTCGGGGCAGTGTATCACTCAGGAGCAATTAATCTTAATGAAATAGGACTCACTGATGATATTATTAAATCAACGTCCCAGATTTATATTATCGCCTGCGGTTCAGCTTATCACGTCGGAGCAGTCGCCCAGTACGTCATAGAAGATTTAGCTCATATTCCAGTTAGAATCGAGCTTGCTTCAGAGTTTCGTTATCGCAACATGCCCACAGACAAGAACGCATTAGCAATAATCATCTCACAGTCAGGAGAGACAGCAGACTCACTTGCAGCAATGAGAAAAGCTCACGAACACGGCATTAAAACTCTGGGAATAGTCAACGTTGTAGGCAGCACCATAGCACGAGAGGCAGACAGCGTATTTTACACAATGGCAGGCCCTGAGATTTCAGTTGCAACGACTAAGGCATACAGCGCGCAGTTAATTGCATGTTATGTCATAGCTATGCAGTTCGCTAAGGTTCTGGGAACTATTGACGATGAGAAATATGAGTCAATGCTCACGGAGATCCAGAAGTTACCCGAAAAGATTGACGCTATTCTTGACGAGTCAGGAGTCTTGAAGAGAGTCGCAGCAAGATTCGTTAATGCCAAAAACGCTTTCTATCTCGGCCGAAATATTGACTATGCTGTTGCAATGGAAGGCAGCCTCAAGATGAAGGAGATAAGCTATCTTCACAGTGAAGCAATTGCGGCAGGTGAAATGAAGCACGGGCCTATAAGCCTTATCGAAAAAGGAATGTTAGTAGCAGGCATAATGACTCAGAGTAATTTATATCAGAAAATAGCAAGCAATATGCTCGAAGCAAAGAGTCGCGGAGGCTATATCTTTATAGTGTCAACAAGAGGGTGTGAGGCTCTGAAGGACGAGGCAGATTTTATCTTCCATATTCCTGAAACTGATGAACACTTTGCGGCAAGTCTTGCTGTTATCCCGTTGCAGTTGATGGGCTATTATGTTGCAGTAGCGAGAAAGTTAGACGTTGACAAGCCTAGAAATCTTGCGAAGAGCGTTACTGTTGAGTAAGTAAAAAAATTTCCCCCTGAGTTAGATTATTTATTATTCGCAGACTCAGGAGGATTTTATTATATTATGCTATTGATTTCATAGAATTCGTGTAAATAGTCTTTATCCTCTCAGGCGATGACTCAACCGGTGCACAGCTCAACAGCCCGTCAAGTGATGGAGTAGTCATAGCAAGTTTCACAAGCGGTTCAATATCTTTCTCAGTGAAGCCAGCGTCAGTCAATTTCTGAGGGACTCCTACAGAAGCAAGCCATTTCTCAACACCTGAAGCAGCTTTCTTTGCCTCGTCAGAATCGCCTTTGAGTCCTGGTACTATGGGGGCAAGCAAATCCGCAAAAACTTTTGCTCTAGCAGGATAGCACTCAAGGATTACAGCAGGCAGCAGCATAGCCAGGCCAAGACCGTGAGTCAATTCCGGTTTCATTCCGCTTAGAGGGTGCTCAAGTGCGTGAGTATAATGAAGCAGTCCGTTGTGAAGCCTCACACGAATAAATTCGCGTGCTTCCGAACTTCTTAATCGTCCGGACTTCCTGTCTGTCATTCGGTCTAATCTCAGAAATTTAAAGCCGAAACTCTAAATCTCCGCAAAAAGACTATAACACAGATACAGGT
>JAFSJJ010000019.1 GCA_017439345.1 Synergistaceae bacterium | reverse complement strand
CGAGTACGTGCCTGCAACATTTGCCGTATATGTTGACGTGAATGATTCGCCTTCTGTAGTGTATGGGTTGTCTGCGCCTGTGATTGACACTTCAAGAGCTGAAAGAGTTATTTGCGATTCTTGTTCTTGTTCCTGTTCCTGTTCCTGCTCTTGTTCCTGCTCCTGCTGATTCTGAGTATAATTCGCCGTGTATTCCCTATTCCCCATTGAACCCTTTGTAATCGTTACAATCTGAGTCGCTGCCGTTAAGTCCGTCCCCGTCCAGCCGTTGAAAGTATAGCCGTCTTTAGCAGGATTATTGAGAGTGAATGACTCTGTCTCTATCGTGTAACTTGTCGGATTAGTCGCGCTTCCTCCGTCAAGATCGTATGTTATCTTGTAAGTTATCGGAGTCCATGTCGCAATTAAAGTTATATCGCCCTTAGAACCCTTCGCAATTTCCGTGATTGTAGAGCCGTCAAGAGTCCACCCTGCGAATTCGTAGCCTTCTTTAGTCGGAGCTTTGAGGGTGATTGTCTCTGACTCGACCGTGTAGCTTGAAGGATTGGCAGAGTCGTTTGTTCCCCCGTTGAGTTCGTAATTTATCTTGTACTCCGTCAATTTCCATTGAGCATAAAGGGTTACTATTGCATTATGAATACTTGAGATTTTGCTTCCGTCCGCTCCATCAGTGTAAGAAGTCCCAGTGCCGTCTGCTTTAGTGTTCCAGCCTTTGAAAGTGTAGCCGTATTTGGTGAAAGTGTTTGCAGTAAGAGCCCTTGAAGCACTATAAGCAATCTTTTGATCATCCATTGTGCCGATGCCGCTGTTGGGGTCAAATTTCACGGTGAATGACAGCGGGATTAACTTTTTACCTGCGATAGTTGAAGCGTCAATAGTTCCATTATTTACAGGGATTGACGCAAATGTCCCATTGTTATCCATGCCGAAAATTTTTCCGTCTGCGATTGTTGGATTTGTAGAGTTGTTGCCGGCGTAATAGCCTTGAGCCTGTATAAAGTCGTCTGCATTCGTGTAGCCTAATGTTATCGACTTGCCAGACCCAATAAGTATTCCGGGTTGATAGGTTTCTGGGCCGGTTATTGTAACTTGTCCGCCGTTGATGGTTACGTTACCGCTTTGGCTCTGAATGTTAGCATTAGTAGTGCTAGGACTTGATACTTTGATATTGCCGCCGTTGATAGTTAGGTCACCGTTGCTACAAATGAGAGAAGGATTAGTGCCCGAACCTGATAAGTTGATTTTTCCTGCATTATTACCGCTGCTTTGGGCATAAATGGTGAGTGAACTTGCGTCTTGAATTGCCATGCCGCTAAGATTGCAGCCATCGCCTAAAATGATCTTTACATCACCATTAGGTAAGGAAAAAGTATCTTGATTTACATTACCAGTTACGTAATTCCATCCTGCTAGAAATGTTTTGTTTGTTTCAGTTATGTTTGTTACTGTTACGTTGAGTGTGTCTGTGTCTTGCGTCTTTCCGTTCTCATCTATGTACGGGACAGCCTCAGCTCTAAAGCCCCCCCCCACATCAGCACAATTACTGACAAGATTAACGCGAGAAGATTTACTCTATGAGATTTGATTTTCATTATGAATATGTGTTCTCCTTTCATGGAAAATATGAACGTGAATTATACAGCAAGTAATTTTTTTGTCATGATGAATCCCCCCGCATTGTTGTTATACGAGGGGAAATTTTTATTAATATTTACATCTTAGCAAGAACTTCTTCTCTTGTCGGCACAGAAGGGGCTGCTCCCGGCCGAGTCACTGCGATTGCTGAAGCGTGGGAAGCAAACTTCATTGACCATTCAGGCGTTTTACCTCCGAATATTCCGGATAAGAAGAAGCCTGTAAATGTATCGCCTGCTGCTGTGGTGTCTACTGCGTTGACTTTCACTGCGCTCTGTCTGAACATTATATTTTTGTCAGCGTAAACAGATCCATTTGTACCCAGAGTAAGCACAATTTTTGAATCAGGCAACTTGTTCAAGAGACTCTTTGCTATATCTTCAGGACTCAGGGCTGTAATATCCTGTCTCAGGAACTGCCCGGCCTCTACTTCATTGAGCAATATATAATCAGCATACTTGAACACGGGAATAATTTTCTCTTCCATAGGGGACGGGTTGAAAGCTACAATCATTCCGAGTTCTTGAGCGCGTGAAGCCATGTATTCAATATCATTAATTTCGTTCTGGATAACAAGGGCATCACCTTTTGAGAAGTCTGCAAGGGTCGAGTCAATCTGTTCTTTCGTTATCTGCCTGTTAGCTCCTCCGAATAGAATTATGCAGTTGTCGCCGTCTGTGTTACGCTGAATAATAGTATGTCCCGTGCGAATATCCTTGAGTCTGGCAATATATTTAGTGTTTACTCCTGCTGACTCTAACTCGCTGATTAAGAAGAGTCCCTCTTCACCGACTGCCCCCGCGTGAAAGACTTCGAGTCCTGCCTTAGAGAGTGCTACGGACTGGTTTAACCCCTTGCCCCCGCTGTAAGTGTTTAGCGCAAGAGCTGCCATAGTCTCGCCCCTTGTTATGAAGTGGGGGACATCGTAAACGTAATCGATATTAAGTGATCCAAATGATAAGACTCTCATGACTTGATAACACCTTTTTGCAGAATCATACAGGCATATAAAGCGCGTTCACCGGTTGCGATAATTGCATATGCTTTCTTGGCCTCATCGTAGAAATCAAAGCGTTCAACGAATTGAATTGCATCTTGGCCGCGTGAGTCATACTTTGCGATTATCCCTCTATACGTGTCCCATATGGGAGTCGCAACTTCCTGACCGGGTACGACTTTCATTAGAGTTACGGGTTTGTCAACGAACGTATCAAGTGGTAAGAGCTTTAATACTGCATCGAGAAGCTCAGGGACTCCATGACCATCACAGCGGATTACGACTCCGTTTTTACCCATTGAAGCAGAGGGGAAATTGCCGTCCGAGATAACTATTTTGTCGCCGTGTCCCATTTCAGCCAAGACTTTTAACAGGTCAGGCGATAATATTTCGGGTATACCTTTTAGCATGTTTATAATGACCTCCGATAAAAATTTTTTATGACTTCTTGACAGCTTCACGCCATCCGTTATGTAATTCTGCTCTCAAGTCCTGACTCATTGAAGGTGAGTAAGATATACGCTTCAGGTTTGAGAAAATTTTATCATTATAGAGTCCGCACGAGATTCCAGCACAGTAAGCCGCGCCGATTCCTGATAACTCTTCTGAATCTGGGATTCTGACGGGAATATTTAATATATCGCTCTGGAACTGCATTAAATATTTATTTCTCGTAGGGCCTCCGTCAACGCGCAACTCATTAATCGTAATACCTGCACTTGACCTCATGGCTTCGATGATGTCCGCAATCTGGTACGCAATGCACTCAAGACCGGCTCTGACAATTTCGTTTCTCCCTGTAGTCCTGGTCATTCCGACAATGCACGCTTTAGCCCTGCTGTTCCAATAAGGCGCACCGAGTCCGGAGAATGCAGGCACTAAATAAGTTCGGTCTTCAGGGTTGGCAGCCCTTGCAAGTGTTTCAGTCTCGCCGGGGTTAGCAATTAATTTCAAGTCATCTTTGAGCCACGTAATAACAGCTCCGGTGTAATTAATATTGCCTTCGAGGACGTAATTAACTTTGCCGCCGATTTTCCATGCTAAACTCGTTACAACAGAGTCATTCAATACAGGTTTCGCGCCTATGTTCATCATGACAGAAGAGCCTGTCCCGTAAGTTGCTTTTATCATGCCGGGATTCAAGCAGCCTTGACCGAATAAAGCACCATGAGAGTCGCCCAAGACTCCGCAAATTGGTATAGGACTATCAAGCCAGCCTTCAAAGTCTGTAACGCCAAAATCTCCGTCAGAGTCCGTGATATTTGCCATACAATGAGAATTAATCCCAAAGAGTGCTAATAAATCATCGTCCCAAGTGAGCGAGTTAATATTAAATAACTGGGTACGTGAAGCATCAGAGTAATCTGTCTGATGTCTTTTGCCGTGAGTGAGCTTATATACAAGCCATGAGTCGATTGTTCCTACTGCTATTTGACCGGACTTGGCACGCTCTGAGACTCCGTTGACGTTCTGAAATATCCAAGCTAATTTTGCTGCGGGGAAGTAGGGCGATAATTTGATTCCTGTCTTCTCGTGAACTTTCTCCGCGTGTCCCTGACGTTCGAGTTCTTCACAGATAGCTGCTCCCCTTGAACACTGCCAGACTATAGCGTTATATAGAGGCTCTCCCGTTGCCTTATCCCAACATGCTGAAGTCTCGCGCTGGTTGCTTATGCCGAGAGCTGCAATTTCTGATTTATTTATGCCTGCTTTAGTGACAACATCTTTTGCGACCTGAATCGTATTCGCGTAGATTTCCCGTAAATCATGCTCTACCCAGCCTTTATCGTTAATAATCTGCTTGTGAGGCTTGTCAGTCCTGCAAAGCAAGACCCCTTTATCGTCAAATAATAGAGCCTTCGTGCCTTGAGTGCTTTGATCTATTGAGAGTATATATTTCATTAATTCACCTCATTAAATAAATAGCCCCCCGAAAATTTATCAGGAGGCCGGGTTCTTAATAATTTAGCCTAATGTAGCGATAACTTTATTTGCTATACCTTCGGCGTTCATTCCGTAGTGAGCAAAGACTTCCTGCGACTTACCGGTTATAACAGGCTCATCGGGCAGCGAGAGATTTATAACTTTCTTGGGATCATTTGCGCTTATTACCTGAGCTACCATGCTTCCCAGACCTCCGAACGGCGAATGTTCCTCAACAGTAACGATTAACTTTTTACCCTTCGCAGCTTTCAATAATCCTTCACAGTCAAGGGGCTTAACGCAATACATATCGAGAACTCCTGCCGAAATGCCTTTAGCCTTGAGCAGCTCCGCAGCGTCCTTTGAGGCTTTGACTACTTCACCGCACGCGACTATCAACACGTCAGAACCTTCTGCAAGAACCGTAGCTTTATTCATTTCAAACGGGACATTGCCTTCTGAGTAGACATCTTCAACCGGATTACGGCCTAACCTGACATAAGCAGTCTTGTTGTCCTTCAGTAACTCCTCGAATACGCACCTGGTCTGAAATCTATCTGACGGGAGATAAACTCTCATATTAGGAATTGCTGACATTGCCGCTATATCCTGCGCTGAGTGGTGGGTCATTCCTAACGCTCCGTAAGATACACCGCCGGAAATGCCTATTAACTTAACGTTAGTGTCAGAATATGCACAATCGACTTTGCACTGTTCGTAGCTTCTTGTCGAGATAAACGAAGCGGGCGACACTGCAAAGGCTTTCTTACCGCATGAAGCTAACCCTGCTGCGATACTAACAAGATTTTGCTCGGCGATACCTACTTCAACGAACTGCGCGGGGAACTCATCAGCAAATGACGACAACGAGGCAGAACCCCTTGAATCACTGCAAAGGACTACAACATTTCTATCTTTCGAGGCAGCTTCTTTCAGAACTTCACACATTACAGCACGGTTTGCAATTTTATTAGCCATTGATTAAAGCCTCCTTGTATGCAGCTATGTCCGCAGCAATTCTTGTATATTCTTCTTGTGATGGGAGCTTGTGATGCCAGTTCGCTTTATTCTCGATGAGGGGCGATGCTTTACCCTTGAGAGTCTCTGCAATAATTACTGTAGGTTTGCCCTTAGTCCTCTCTGCAATGTCAAGAGCTTCATTTATCTGGGCTATGTCGTTGCCGTCCATGATCGTTATGACGTTCCAGCCTGAAGCCTCGAACCTGAGAGCAATATTGCCGGGTGATAAAACTTCGTCGACGTTGCCGGAAATCTGCAAATGATTATGATCAACGAAAGCGCAAAGATTATCGAGCCTGTAATGTCCTGCTGCTGCTGCACCTTCCCACACCGAGCCTTCTGCAAGTTCGCCGTCTCCCATGAGTGTATAGACTCTGTAGCTCTTCTTGTCCATCTTGCCGGCTAATGCCATTCCTACACTGACTGAGAGTCCATGACCGAGTGAGCCTGAGTTCATTTCGATCCCGGGTAACGTGTTATGAGGGTGTCCTATATATTCTGAGCCGAACTTAGAGAACTTTGCTTTGACCTCATCAAGATTCATGAAGCCTTCATAACTAAGCACAGCATAGAGAGTCTCTACACAATGACCCTTGCTTAACACGAATCTATCACGGTCAGGGCTGTCCTGAGTCTCAGGAGTAACGTTCATGCGCTCATAGAGTGTCAATAAAATTTCAGGTTCGCTCATGTCTCCGCCGATATGTCCGCCTCCTCCGGCCATGATAATATCGAGGGCATCTCTGCGGATGTCGAATGCTTTAATGCTGAGTTCCTTAATGTTCTTAATTTTTCTCATTGTGATTTACACCTCATCAAAAGTTACGTCTTCACCGTGCAAATACGCTTTAACTTTATCTTCAATCGGGTCATAGAGATCCGGCTTGACTCCTATATATTTGCAGGCTTCGTAGATAATCGGCACTATATCCCCGTGAATTGCTGCAACGTGGTGAATGTAAGGACCTTCGACGACTTTAGCTTCAAGACGCTTGAGATTATTGACTTCAATCCAAACATAAGTCCCGCGAGTAAACGGCCCGTCAATTCCGCGAGCATGTCCAAGCAGGATAGAATATTCTCCGCCGTCACCGTCAAATCTTACGAGGCTCATAAGTCCATGCTTTGCTTCTGCTGATACTGCACCGTTCTGAGGGAATGCAACAGGAACACAAATACTCGGCTTCTCTTTCGCTACAGAAATAGGCCAAGGCCCGCAATGCTGTAATAATTCACCGTTCTCATTATCAGGGTGCCTTACTGTCCAGTCTGAGAACATTACGCGTCTTTCATTAAGAGTAGCTGCTTCGGCGAGTAACTGGGAAATTGTCCCGTGAATATCAGTCTCACACACTACGGGGATTCCTTCTTCATTCAATAAACTATTAGCGGCACAGGGCATAATATTTATCTCGTCTTGCAATGCATTCCAGCACTGAATGGCTATAGCGTTGCACCCGTACTTTTCAGCAAGACTCTTCATTGCTGCCTTGAGTTCTGCGACGTGGGCAAGTTCTTTATCATCAATCTTGCAAATCATGTTATCCTTGCAGTACTTGACGATTTTAGCAACTTCTTTCTTCTCATCGCGCCACTTTTTCATTTCTGCATATAATTCGGGAAGGGGAATCGGCGACAACTGAATATTAAACTTTTCGAGAAGCTCGCCTTCATTGCACATAGTTGACCAGAAATCGAAAGGACGAGGCCCAATCTGTAAAATTCTCGTGTGCCTGAAGACTCGTACGACGTTGCAGACAGCTATGAAATCACGTAAACCGCGCTCAAATTCCGGGTCTGTCAAGTTGCAGTTATTCATGTATGTAAACGGGACTCTGAATCGTCTTAATACTTTACCTGTAGCAAATAAACCGCATTGACTGTCTCGTAATCTCATGCCGTTCTTGTCAGGTCTCTCATCACGGGGCCCCCAGAGTAAGACGGGTACATTTAACTCTTTGGCTAACCTTGCGCACTCGTACTCAGTTCCGAAATTAGCATGAGGTAAGAACAACCCCACAACCTTCTCTGCCTTGAACTTAGCGATAATCTTTTCGAGTCCCTCATCGTCATAGAGCAGTCCTTCTTCATTAACATCATCAATGTCAACGAAATTAATATTTAACTCCTTGAGTCTTGCAGCCGTTAATTTGCGATACTCGACAGCAGCAGGAGCACTGAATATAGCGCGTCTTGTAGGAGCAAAACCTATCTTTATATCACATGCCGGAGCAGCTTTTACTTCTGATTTGACTTCCTTCACTTCTTTAGCCTTAACAGCTTTCTTGGCCGGAGCTTTTGCGGTCTTGGCTTCAGTCTTCTTGCTGTCATCAGCTTTTTTCTTTGCAGCCATTTGGAAAATCCCCCCTGAAAAAATTTTTATATTTATTACTTTGACTCGTTGCGAGCCTGTAACGCCATTTTCGCCTGTAAATTCCTCTGAGTCTGATCGATAATTACAGCGAGAATGATTACGCCTCCCCTGATTATCTTCTGCCAGAACTCAGAAACTCCGCACATTGTCATACCGTCATTGATAACACCGATAACGAATGCGCCTACGATTGTGCCTATGATAGTACCCGAGCCGCCTGACATTGACGTACCGCCGAGAACTGTAGCCGCTATTGCGTTCATTTCCCAGCCGTCTCCCGAAGCAGGATGAGCCGCCGATAACTGCGCAGTGTTGATTAATCCTATCCAAGCCGCACAGAATCCGGAAATTATATAAGCCATGATTTTGACTCTGTCTGCTTTGATTCCTGATAACTTCGCGCTCTTCTCATTGCCTCCGACTGCTAAGAAGTGCCACCCTGTAGGAGTCCTGTTAAGAAGCAATGCTGCCAGAATCGAGAGAATAGCAAAGACGTAGACACCTGCGGGAATTCCGAACCAGTTAGCTCCCAGTGCCTTTAACCCGACGTTGCCGAGTCCTTCAAAGCCTCCGATATTTGGGAAAGTTGCTCCGCCTGAACGCAAATTAGCGAGTCCCCTGCAAATATACATAGTACCCAGAGTCGCAATGAATGCAGCTACGTTTAACTTTGTGATTATGAGGCCGTTGACGAGTCCGATTAAGCAGCCCATACACAGCATTAACACAATAATTGCAGGTACAGTGAAGTAAATAGTCTTGCCCCCGATTGTGAGTCCTTCCTGAATAAGACCGCCTGCGAGCATTCCCACAAGTCCCACGACAGAACCTACTGATAAATCGATTCCGCCTGTGATAATAACGAAAGTCATTCCGAGCGCAAGAATTCCATACAAGGCAACATGTTTAGCTACCATTGTAAGAGTATTAAGCGACAGGAACGATGACGAAGCAAAGCTGAAGAATATAACGAGCAGTATTAGAACTATGAACGTACGACCCTTCAAGAGAGTCATTATAAGTTGACTGTTATCCTTTTTCATTTTCTCACCTCAAGCAATTTTTATATCAAGCAGCAGAACTTTTACCAGTTCCCAGACCTGCATACGATGCGCGAACTAAATTATCTTCCGTGATGTCAGAACCGCTTAATTCAGCAGTGCATTTACCGTTTGACAACACATATATTCTGTCAGCAATCGCCATAATTTCCTTAAGTTCAGACGATATTACGATTATTGACAGCCCGCGTTCTGAGAACTCGTGAATGATTTCAAAAACTTCTGTCTTAGCACCTATATCTATTCCGCGTGAAGGTTCATCCATCAAGAGAATTTCAGGCTTTGTCATGAGTCCTTTAGCAATAACAACTTTTTGCTGGTTGCCTCCTGACAGTGAAAGAATTGGCAGCTTTTTATCAGCGACTTTAATATGAAGCTCTCTGATTTCGTCATCTACTGCCTTGCCTTCTGCTGTGTAATCCATGAGTCCGAACGTTGCAAATTCTTCAAGTGAAGCTAAAGAAGCATTTTTGCAAATATCGAGGCTTTGAACGAGTCCCTGTCTCTGTCTGTCCTCAGGAACTATGGCAAATCCTGCGTTCAACTGGTCAGCGATTGTTCCTACTTTCATTCTTGAGCCTTTGTAAATCACTTCGCCGGAATGTTCGGGCCTCATACCCATTAAGCACTCAAATAACTCACTGCGCCCGGCTCCTAACAGTCCGTAAATGCCGAGAACTTCACCCTTCTTGAGATACATATTTACGTTGTCGAGAAGCCAGCCTCCTCCGGTCTTTGGTAAGCATAAATCTTTGACTTCGAGAATCTTTTCTGCCGAGTTCAAATCTATGCTGCGTTCAAACCTGTGATACTGGGTATTCTTTCCGACCATGTTTTCAACTATCCATTCAAGAGTTATATCTTTAATATCTGCGTCGGCTACGTATTTCCCATCACGCAGAATCGTAACATGATCGCCGATTTCCATAATTTCCTCTAGTCTGTGAGAGATGTAAACTATAGAAATTCCCTGAGCTAACAATTCACGCATAATCTTGAATAACACTTTGACTTCAGCTGCAGATAACGAGCTTGTAGGTTCGTCCATAATTAAGACCCGCAAATCATTGTCAACTAAGTTGCGTGCTATCTCTACCATTTGCTGCTGGCCGACTCGTAAATCTCCTACCATAGTATCAGGGGGGATTTCATGCTCAAGACGCTTTAATATAGCCTTTGCGCCTTCAATGTGAGCCTTGTCATCAAGAAAGCCCGCATGAGTCTTTTCATGATTCATGTAAATATTCTGATAGACAGTGAGATTCGGGAAGAGGCTTAACTCCTGGTGAATTATGCCTATGCCCCGTGCCTTAGCGTCATTGATGTCCCTGAAATAAACTTCCCGGCCGTCCATGTACATTTTGCCTGCTGAGGGCTGCTCTATGCCTGCTATCATCTTCATTAGAGTCGACTTGCCCGCGCCGTTCTCGCCTATCAGAACATTAACTTTTGCTTTGAGTAAGTCAAACGATACACCATCAAGGGCTTTAGTTCCGGGATAAATCTTGTCAATCTTTTCGCAGTGTAATACAACGTTGGGATCATCGAACATGATTTTAAATCCCCCTGACTACTCGATAACTATAGCAACAGGCGTAATAGTAACCTGGTTCCCTGATGATGTCGCAGTGCCTGTGATTGTTATATTCTTACCCTTGATATTCTCGTCAATATTGAGAGGTGCAACAACTTCTTTGTCAAGCTGAGAATTTAAAGCCTTCGCGTACTGACTCCATTCAGTTTGGTTTGTGAAATCTCCGAAGCCTTTTACTGTCTGAACGTCCCTGATTGAAGTTCCTGTGTAAATGCTTCCTAACTGAACAATAAACTGCGCGTTACCCGAATAATTCTCAGGTGTTACGGTGATAGATTTCTTCTTGCCGTTAGCCTTTGATGAGAACTCGTTAACTACTCCGCGAAATTTTACAGCTTTGCCTGCTCCGAGCTCATTAAGATTAAGCGCGCTTATTTCCTGAGCACTTCCCGTTATCTGTGAAGATATTTTATCCCAGTCGCTTTGTGAACTTGCTCCGGCATCGAACGCTACGACTCCGGTGTACTGGCCTTCAGTGCCTTTGTCGATGACTTTTGCGGACTTAGCAACGAATACGATTAGAGCTATTGCTATTATGACGGCGATAATTTTACCCTTCAAGTTTATAATTCTCCTTTCGTGATAAATCATAAAAAACGGGGGCTGTGTGATTCCCCCGCTTAATTGCGAACTAAATTATTTCTCTGTGTAAACGAACTGTGAAAGATTTGCTACGTTGTCCTTAGTGATTGCGATACACGGAACAAGCTGCTTTTCTGTAGCGGGCTTCTTGCCTGTCCTGATGTATTCGTCAGCCTGCTCGATTGCCATTTCGGTAATCTTTGCGATCTGCTGTAATGCTGTGCCTACCATCTGGCCTTTAGCGATATATCCTGCTGCGTCGTCTGAACCATCGAGTCCTATAATCTTAATGTCAGGGCGTTTAGCATCGATACATGCCTGAGCAGCTCCGCAAGCCATTGTGTCATTTCCGCTTATAATTCCCTTAATTTCGGGGTGAGCCTGTAAAATCGCTTCAGTCTTTGAATATGCTTCAGTCTGATCCCAGTTAGCTGTCTGCTGAGCTACCATTTTGAAGTCAGGATACTCGTCAATAACTGAGTGATAATTCTGTGAACGAACCTGGCAGTTAGTATCTGACTCACGGCCGAGAAGTTCTGCGTATTCTCCTTTGTAGTCCATAGCTTCGACCCATTTCTCTGCGATTGCTGCTGCACCCTGGGCGTTGTCTGCTACGATCTGGACTATTGCAAGACCTGACTCGTTAATCTCTCTGTCAATCAGGAATACGGGAATATTTGCGGCATTAGCTTTCTTGATTGCCTCGATTGAAGCGTCTGCACCTGCGTTGTCGCAAATAATTGCTACTGCCTTGTCTGCTATTGCTGCCTCGAAAAGTTCAAGCTGCTTGGCTGCGTCGTCATCGTGTGAGAAGCATTTGGGTTCATAACCGAGAGCTCTGACTTTTGCGGCTCCTACTCTCTGCTCAGTCCCAAAGAACGGGTTAGAAGTTGACGGGGTAATGATGTACATGATACCTGCGGCACTTGCACTGAATGCGAGGCTCATAACTATAAGAACGGATAAAGCTGCGACAAAAAATTTTTTCATGAAGATACCTCCATAAATAATAATATATATTTTCAGACCCGGTAGTTACGAGTCTAAATCACGAACGCCAATAAAGTTTTAGTTAATAATTTTTAGGATAAATAAATTTTATATAATCAAGCGCAAAATTTCAATTAATAATATATAACTTAATTCTGATTGCTTGATATTAACGAGAATAATAAAAACGTAGGAGCAGATTTGAGCAAGGCAACATGAAGAAGTAACCCGCAGGAATCTAAATAAATTGCGTCGTGAAATGTGTGCAACAATACCCGGGCTTTTCCTGTCAGTTCTCTTGAACTCAAGGCAGGCGTGCTGCTTCCATGCGTGTTGATTTCGGGGCTTAACTCGGACTTGCCGGGCAACATGATAGCTCAGCTCTCAGAGAACGTTTACGACAATGCTACAGGACGATATTTATTAATTTCCAGAGGCTCGAGACTCATCAGCACATATGATCATCAGATTAATGCAGGCCAAAATAGAGTCTTAGTCATCTGGAACAGGCTAATATTTCCCAACGGCTCAAGTTTAATGCTCGATAATTTGCGGGGGGCAGAT
Source organism: Synergistaceae bacterium (assembly GCA_017439345.1). GTDB lineage: Bacteria > Synergistota > Synergistia > Synergistales > Aminobacteriaceae > JAFUXM01. The sequence continues at coordinate 87,024 of JAFSJJ010000019.1, read as the reverse complement.
CAGATAAAATGCTTAACACTTTAATTTAATTATACGCAAAAGGTGAGCTTGATTCGATCTTGAAAATAAAAATTGATTTTGATTCTATATTTCGCGAGTACCAAAGCGAGAGAGCATTTATATTCTTGATGTCAGCAATGAATTTAACGTGTTCAGCCTTTGAATACTTCTCGATTGAACCTGACATAAATTTTTTTTTTCGCGAGTAATATTATTTATAACAGGAACAGCAATTATTATTTTCTCAAGTATATTAATCGCTACGTATCCGCGTGTTCTATTCGGCAGGGGCAGAATTAATCACATCGAAAAATATATTATATTATTCCTGAATTTTATTATATGCATTCTTGACTTGTTCAGCCTGTGCTATTATCACTGCAAATTTGACTCAGGTATGCTAAACGCTCTTCTTGAGACCAATCAATCAGAGTCTCTTGAATTCTTCAGGTCATATATTATTCAAGCAGAGTTCTTGATGTATTTATCTCTTGCTGTGATATGCGTTGTTATACTGTGCTTGCTGTTAAATATTATCCGCAGCAAAAAATTTTTCTGGATCACTCTAATAATTATTGCTTCACTGTCAGGTATATCTGAATAGTGTCAGAATTTTTTCTTTGTACAGTTCTTCTCACAGTTCAGGCTGCCCGTTATGATTCTTGAAGTCTTCTGGGAGCGTCATTTGTTCGAGAGAGCTTTAACTCAGGCACGTATAGAAATTATATTAACACGAAATGAAAGCACTATATTTATTCTCGGAGAGTCAACGAGCCGCGCTCACATGTCAATATATAATTACGAGCTCAACACTACACCGAATTTAATAAAGCGCAAAGATAATAATGAACTCTACGTGTTTAATAATGCCTCGAGTCCTCATGCTGTAACAAGCAAATTCATGGAAAAATTATTAACGTTCTATGATCTCGAGAGTCAGAACAGCAATCCAAATTCAGAATGGTACGAGTATACCAGCTTGTTTAATATCTTGCGTCAGGCAGGCTGCAAGACAATTTAGCTCTCTAATCAGGAACAATTCGGAGTCTGCGCGCGTGCAGGGAGATTATATTCTGCTCAGGTTGACTTAAGCAAATTCACAACGGTAAGATTCATCAAGAATTGCTATAAGCTCTGAAGTCAAAAGCTATGATGAAAAGCTGCTGCCATTACTTGACGAAGTATTGACTCAAAGCACTAATAAAAATTTTTACGTCATTCACTTAATGGGTACTCACATAGATTATTCTATGCGTTATCCGAAAGAGTTCAAGAAGTTTTCACCCGAAGACGAACAGGGCTTGAACACGATAAATCTATCACAGAAAATTCGAGCCGAATATGACAATGCAGTGTTATATAACGATTTCGTAGTGAACGAGATTATTAAACGCTTTGAGACAAGAAACGCAATTATTATTTACATATTCAGATCACGGGCAGGAAGTTTACGACACTATAAATTTTATGGGACACAGTGAAGCAGCTAACAGGACTCGGGCTATGCTTGAAGTTCCGGTGATTATATGGACATCGAGTCAGTTCAAGACATCATATCCTGATATTTGCAGGAGAATAGCACTCAGTGTAGATAACGAATTCACGACAGATAATATTATTCACGCTGTATTAAATATTATGAAGATCGAGACGAAAGAATATGACCCGGCCAAGAGCTTTATATATTAACTTAATTTTGCGCTAGGACGTGCTTTCTTTACTGTGTCAATGATTTTATTTACCCAGCCCCCGTAATGAAGCTCGCACATAGTCGGAGATTTACCCATAAGATTATTTTCACCGAGCAGTAATAGCGGCACCATTCGGCAGCCTCCTGAGCAGTGTTTTGAGAATTTGCAGTTACGGCACTCACTGTTAGTATTTAGAAGGTCTCTTGCAGTCAAGTTTACGAATTTGCGATAGTGTTCAGCTCTTAAGCATTCAGAAAGTTTTTCCCCTGTTGAAATTATAGGGTCGCAGTCTCTCTCAAACTTTGTGCCTATAAGATTTGAACACATCAAAGCACGGCCCTCAGGTGAAATATATGTCATTCGTCTTATTGTTCCGCATAGAAAAGTTTTATCAGGGTCATAGCTCTCATCATAGCCTATAATGTGATACTCGTCAGGAGATTTCGGGGAAGCTGTGAAAAATGAAGTCAGCAGTAAATTTACAGGCATTCCGTCAGAGTAATAACAGGGCAGGTAATCCAAGCATATCTGAAAGAATTCAGGTATACTGAGCGACATATCTGCAAGACCGTTTTTCATCCATTCGCCGCTGCTGTTGACCATAACAACTTTTAAAGTATTCAAACCGAGTGAAGCAAGATGATTTACGCTGTCTCTTAGAGTGTGTTTATTTCCTTTGTGAAGAACCATTTCGCAGCTCGTAGGGAATCCCATATCACGGCACAAAGCAAACGCATTATTAACGAGTTTCTCAGCTCCAGGAATTCCCCTCAGCCAGTCATGACAGCCTACACCGTCAAAACTCATGCTGAATTGCGGGTGAATGTTTCTGTTGTCAAGTTCAGTTAATAAATTTTTATTTACTAACGCACCGTTTGAATATATCTGAGTAATATTAATATTACGTTCGCGCAATGTATCGACTATATCAAGAAAATCTGAGCGTATCAGAGGTTCGCCTCCTGTGAGTGAGACGTTCATAATTCCGCAGTCCTCGAGTTCGTCTATTATCTTCATGATGTCTTCATGTGAGAGTTCAGGTGAATTTACATCAGGAGCAGACATGAAGCAATGACGGCATTTATAATTACATTTTCCTGTTATTGACCAGTGCGCGCCGTAAGTATAAGGAGCAGGATATTTCTTGTACTCCTGATTAGGGGTAATGGCATAACCTGGTTCGCATGGTTCTGCGATCCCGTTACGTTCTGACTTGAGAATAAATTCCCGAATGTCGTCATCTATGAAAGGCATAGAAATATCTACTTTACCGCTGCAGTATTCCATAGCCCTGAATTTCTGAGAAGTCAGGAAGTCAGTATGTCCCGTATCGGTATTTACAAGAGCGTAAGGCAGATCGTCCCAGCCCCGTAAAATATAATTACCCTTCAATTTGTAGTACAAGAATATTCACGCTCCAGTGATTATTAAAACAGGTGCCTTACAGGTTCATAAATTCTCCTTCGCAGTACATCCAGCCTCCCAGGATATTACATCTTTGCTCCTTAACCCCGCCTGCAACGGACTTGAGTTCTTCCTCTGTGAGTTCCTGTACTGAAGCAGCTTTGAAGCCGTGAGCCTCTGCTATCTTAGTCATTGCGTCTGAACGTACCTTCATAGCGTCTTCAAAAAAGCCTTTGTCCTCAGCGAGTTTCAAGAGTGACTTGTAAGCCTCTTCAAGAACTTGTGTCCTTACTTTAGCGTCTGATGATAAGAGTTCCATGAATTTTTTATCGCCCATAATAGAACAACATCTCCTTATTAAATCTTATTAAATCTTAAATACAAATACAGAGAGTGTATTACAAGTTCATATGCTCTCCTTCGCAGTATATATAGCCTCCCAGAATATTACATCTCGGCTCCTGAAAACCTCCTGCAACGGACGCGAGGTCTTCCTCTGTGAGTTCCTGTACTGAAGCAGCTTTGAAGCCGTGAGCCTCTGCTATCTTAGTCATTGCGTCTGAACGTACCTTCATAGCGTCTTCAAAAAAGCCTTTGTCCTCAGCAAGTTTCAAGAGTGACTTGTAAGCCTCTTCAAGAACTTCTGTCCTTACTTTAGCGTCTGATGATAAGAGTTCCATGAATTTTTTATCGCTCATGATAGAGATACCGTCTCCTTCTTAAATAATGAATAATGGATTAACCTGCCTCAAGATTCGTGAAGTAATTATTAATAAATATACAGGTTTGAAAACTTTTTGCACTATTATTATATAATTACAAAAAAAATTTTTCCATATAAACATAATAAACATAATAAACATACAAGCATTAAAACATTCACTAGAATTTAAGAAAGGAATAATAACAATGCCCCGTTCAGACAAATTAAAATCACCCGAACAGTTAAATAATTATATCCGAGTAACTAATCCTGGAGCTTGGATAATTCTCTCAGCTATACTTATATTTCTTGCAGGTTTCTTCTTCTGGCTCTTCAACGGTCATCTTGAGGTCTCGTTCACCTCGCCTGTATTAGCATTTGACAACGACGAAGCATATGCTCTTCTCACAGTAGATAACGCCTCGAAACTCAAAAAGGGTATGATCGTAAGAATTCCTGATGATAATATCGATATATCAGGTACTGTCGAAAGCGTAGACTCTAAAGCACTGACCTATCAGGAAATTTCGGACTTAATCGGAGATAACAACGCTCTCACAATGGGAATAAATCATAATGACAGATTCTTCAGCGTCCATATAAATATCAAGAATGCCCCCAAGAAAATTTCACGCGCTGTATTCGTCCTAGATACTGTGAGACCTCTTGAGTTTCTGTTAAAGTAAAGCAAAGCAGGTAATCGAGTCATGAGCAAAGTAAAAAAAGTTCCCCTGATAATGCAAATGGAAGCCCTTGAATGCGGTGCAGCTTCACTCGCTATGATCCTTGCTCACTACGGACTATGGATTCCCCTTGAGCAGTTACGCAAAGAGTGCGGAGTCTCCCGTGACGGCTCTAACATGAAGAGTATATATCAGGTCGCCAAGAAATATAAATTACAGCCCCGAGCCTTCAGGTGCAGTGCTGAGACTCTCTCTAATGAAATAAATCTCCCTGCAATAGCTTTCTGGAACTACGAACATTTTATAGTCGTCGACGGCTTTGACGGAGGAAAAGTTTTCGTGAATGATCCTGCACTCGGCAAAGTGAAATATCCCATGAAGGAATTTGAGAAATCATATTCGGGCGTGTGCATGACGTTTGAACCTGCTGAAGACTTCGAAAAGGGAGGTGCTCCGGCTTCGATATTGGAATTCGCCAAACAGAGATTGACAGGAACCTTCTCAATGTTCATGATGGTTTTGCTTACGACTGCTATAGCTGCCATGACAGGAATATTGCTGCCTGCGTTCTCAAGATTCTTTGTTGACAATATATTGACTAATAATATGCCTCAATGGTCAGGAGCTTTCTTTGTGCTTCTGGCTCTGGTAACGGCTTCACAGATTGCTTCACTCTGGATCAAGACAGTCTATATGCTTCAGTCTCAAGGCAAGATGGCGGCAATAGCTAACACAACGTTTCTATGGCACATATTAAGACTCCCCGTAGAGTTCTTCGAGCAGAGAATGGCCGGTGATATAGTCCAGCGTCAACAGTCCAATCAAGAAATCACTAATACTTTGATAAACAGATTTGCGCCTGTAATTCTTGACTCTGCTGCGATGATATTTAATCTCATAATCATGATAAATTACAGCTTCACTCTTGCATTAACAGGAATTCTTTCGGTGATTATAAGCCTTGTATTAGCACGAATAATTTCTGAGAAACGCATAGATATAACCCGAGTCCAAATGAGAGACATGGCAAACTTGAACAGCGCAACTATAAACGGCATCGACATGATCGAGACAATAAAATCAACCGGAGCAGAGAACGGCTTCTTCACACGATGGGCAGGGTTTCAGGCAGACGCTAATGCTCAAACAGTGAAATTTGCAAAGTTAAATCAGACTCTCGGCCAAGTTCCCCAGTTAGTAACGCTCTTGACGTCAAATTTAATTCTCTTCATGGGAGTAAGACTCATAATGCAGGGTCAATGGACAATGGGAATTATCTCGGCTTTCAACGGATATTTAACGGCATTCTCGAATCCTGCTCAAGCACTTATACAGGCAGGCCAGCAGATTCAGGAAATGCGCACCAACATGGAACGAGCTCAAGATGTCTTCAAGTATCCTGTTGATGTTAATTATGACGAAAATGTTAATTTCACTCCTGATGAAGGACTTAATAAATTAAGCGGTCTCGTTGAAGTCAATAACATAACGTTCGGATATAACAAGCTCGACAAGCCTCTTCTTGAGAATTTCTCCATGAGAGTTGAACCAGGACACAGCGTCGCAATAGTCGGGGCTTCAGGGTGCGGAAAGTCTACAGTTGCAAAGCTGGTAACGGGATTATATCAGCTCTGGGAGGGAGAAATATTATTCGACGGGAAGCACATTAACGAGATCGATAGAAATATTTTCACTAGTTCAGTAGCATGTGTGAATCAAAATATTACTCTGTTCGAAGACAATATTGCGAATAATATCAGGATGTGGGATAAGTCCATCGAAAACTTTGAAGTTATCCTTGCTGCAAGAGACGCATGTATTCATGACGAGATCGTTAATAGAGAAGGCGATTACTTTGCTCATGTATCAGAGAACGGCTCGAACTTCTCAGGAGGTCAGCGTCAGAGAATCGAAATTGCAGGAGCACTCGCTCAGGAACCTACGATAATAATTATGGACGAGGCAACAAGCGCACTTGACTCACAGACTGAATACGAGATCATGAAGTCCATAGCTCAAAGGGGAATAACGAGAATCATAATATCTCACAGGCTCTCTATTATACGTGACTGCGATGAGATCATAGTCATGCAGGAAGGCAGAATTATCGACAGAGGCACTCACAGCGAGTTATTGCATCGATGCAGATATTATACGGAACTCATCACGAATGAATAAATAAATCTTTAAGGAGTAAATTCTATGTCAAGCTGGTTTGAAGATCAATTAAAGCAAAGAATTCAATCTGACGAGGACTCTTTCTCAGAGGCTTTGAGCAGCATTTCCGAAGTAATTTCCGGCCGCAGGGTATTTGATGATGATGATATACTCGGTGAGAACGAAATAATCAACGCAAAGAGTGCTGTTGAAGAGATTGCGAAGTTCTATAAAGTCCCCGATGATGTCTTGAAGGAAAGCGAACTTAATGCATCTGAAGACGAGACACTTTCAGAACGACTCGAAAATATATTCGGTTCATGCGGTATCATGCGCTGTTATGTGAATCTCAAAGAAGACTGGTACAAAGACGCTTCAGGAGTATATCTCGCTAAGACTCATGAAGGCTCGTACATTGCGTTAATTCCTGATTATAAAGGCTATAAATACAAAGATTACGCATCAGGCAGATATATTCGAGTGAACTCAAAAACGCAAAGTAATCTTGAGTCAAAGGCTGTGTGCTTCTATCGTCCTATGCCTAATCGCAGGCTGGGAGTGAAGGATTTATTAACGTTTGCTGCAAAGAGTCTCTCGCTCTCTGATTTAGTATATCTAGTGCTGATAACGTTATTCATAACTTTATTCTCAATGGCAGCACCTTCACTGACACGCATTATATATTCAGAAGTAATTTACTCGAAAGATATTAACGGGTTAAATTCAATCTTCGTGTTTATTATATTATCCGGCATATCAGTAATACTTTTGCAGATAGCACGGACATTAGCTGTCTCGCGTATAGATATTAAATCAAATGTTTCTGTCAATGCTGCTGTCATGATGCGAATAATTAACCTGCCTGCTGAATTCTTCAAGAACTACTCATCAGGTGAACTCGCTAAAAGGGTTTCGGGAGTAACTATGCTCTGCTCCTGTATCGATAACGTTATATTCTCTGCCGGACTCACTGCAATAACAAGCCTGATATATTTACGACAGATATTTATATTTACTCCTGTCTTAGTCAAGCCTGCGCTGGGAATAATGGCAGCGTTGTTTATATCTGCAATGCTCTTGATCTGGGGACATGCAAGACTCATCAACAAGAAAATGATTCTCCAGTCCAAAGAGTACGGGTTACTCTATGCGTTCATAACAGGTATTCAGAAAATAAAACTTTCGGGAGCAGAACGAAGGGCATTCGCAAAATGGACTTCTATATATAAAGACTATGCGAGACTTGAATATGATCCTTCACTGTTAATAAAACTTACGCCGATTATACAGACTGCAATAACTCTTATCGGGACATTTATTTTATATATAACTGCATTCAATGCAGGGGTTGCTCCGGATGACTACATGGCATTCATGGCTTCTTATGCTTTAATGTCAGGAGCGTTCATAGCTTTTCACGGATTAATATTAACGGCAGCGTCAGTAAGTCCCCTGATTGATTTAATAAAGCCTGTCCTGGAGGCAGTACCGGAGACTTTAAAAGGAAAAACTTTATCAAGGCTCAGGGGCAATATTGAATTAAACAACGTCAGCTTTAGATATAACTCAAAGAGTCCGTTAATTCTCGATAAACTTTCATTGAAGATTCGCGCAGGTGAATATGTCGCAATTGTAGGCAGAAGCGGCTGCGGAAAGAGTACGTTAATGAGGCTCTTACTAGGCTTTGAGACTCCTGAAGGCGGAGCAGTTTATTACGACGGCAATGATGTTAAGACTCTGGATCTAAAATCAATGAGGCATCATATAGGCTGTGTCATGCAGAACAGCAGATTATTCTCAGGGAATATATACTCAAATATAGTGATCTCGGCACCGCATTTAACAGAGCAGGACGCTTGGGAGGCAGCAGAGACCGCAGGAATAGCTGACGATATACACAAGATGCCCATGAAGATGCAAACTATGATCAGTGAGAGCGCAAATACCATTTCAGGCGGCCAGAAACAGAGAATCATTATCGCAAGAGCAGTAGCAGCCAAGCCAAAAATTTTATTGTTCGATGAAGCTACAAGCGCACTTGATAATATTACTCAAAAAATAGTTTCGGATTCACTCGATAAATTAAAGTGTACAAGAATAGTCATAGCTCACAGGCTCTCTACGGTGAGACACTGCAGCAGGATTCTTGTTCTTGACGGAGGGCGCATAGTCGAAGAAGGAAATTATGAAGAGCTTATAAGTCATAACGGTCTTTTCGCTTCACTCGTTGAACGCCAGCAGTTAGAAAAAAATTAAAGCCTCGCAAAAAATAACCCCTTCTTGCAAAATATTAAAATTAAAACAGGAAGGGGACATATATTATTTACAGGGCGAATATCCGCAGCTGAAACAGTACTCACACCCTGAAACTTTCTCAAGGGGCGCACCGCATTCCGGACAGATTAAAGATTTATCGTTAAGTTTTGCGTAAGTTATATCACGGTCTATTAATTTCTCGAGCAATAAAGCTACTGCATCTGGAATCGATCTCACTGTATAGTCATCGTTTGAGTCAAGCATCCAGTTCTCTTTGCCTGATAAGCCTTTTAACGTGTCAATGAAGTCCTCAAGACTGCACCCGGATCTAAGTCCAATCGAGATAACACGCGATAAAGCCTCTGTCATTGCTTTTAACTCAGAGCCGCTCTTGCCGATGTTCAGGAATATTTCAAATGGTTCTTTGCCGTCAAAATTAAGAGTCACGTAAATATTTCCCCACGGAGTCTTATCTTTAATCGTCTTGCCTGACACTATAAGACCGGGACGAGCTTTAACTTTCTTGTACTTCTTGCTTGAGTCTGTCTCGAGAGCTTTGTCTTTATCTTTATCGTCTTTCTTGACTTCAATAGGCTGGAACGAGCGCGAACCGTCCCTATAAATCGTAATTCCCTTGCAGCCCATGTTGTAGCAGTCAAGATATACCTGCTTTACGTCCTGAACACTTGCAGAATTAGGCAGATTTACGGTCTTGCTTATGCCGCTGTCGACTACCTGAGCAAATATTCCGGTAACGTTCACATGCTGCTTTGTCGTTATATCGTATGCTGTAACGTAAACAGGATTAGAAATTTTTCCGCCTGATGATCTGTATTCTGCAATTAAGTCCGGAGTCAATAATTTGTGCCAGAATTCACGGTCTTCAAAGCCTGTGCCGTCAGTCTTCATGATTTTGCGGTTCCATGACCAAGCGAAATTAGGCTCAATCCCTGAACTTGTATCAAGAAGCATAGATATAGAACCTGTCGGAGCAATTGATAATCTTCTGCTGTTGCGTAGATTTCCTGCAAATAAATTCTTGAGTATGAATCTTGCGTCATCGAAATCTTTTATCTCGCTCAAAGTATTTATTAACGTAACGGGAACTTTGCCCTCGTCTCTCATAGCCTGAAGCATTGCATTATATTCTTCAGGTGTATCGGGAAGCCTGAAACCTTCAAATAAATCACGGACTAAATTATATTCAGGGAACGGAGATTTATTATTATCAGTTACTATTTTCACAGTCGCAGCAAGTGCAGATACAGCCATTGTATTTGCTAATTCCCTGCAGAAAGAGTCAAACTCATCTGAACCGTAAATAATATTCTGCTTTATTGACGAGTCAGCGAGTCCCATTATTCCAAGTCCTACAGGTCTGATTAACTTAGTACGCTCTCCGATTTCTTTAAGAGGGTACATGCAGGCATCAATCACCAAATCAAGATAGTAAATCGATCTGAAGACTTGAGCTTGAAATTTCTCCCAGTCAAAATTTTTGTTATTATCTACGAAAGTTTCAATATTGATAGAACCTAGATTGCAGCTCGTGAAATTCGGCAAAGGCTGTTCACCGCATGGATTAGTAGACTCGATGTCCCATTGTTCGCCGCCAAGTTTTAATATATTATCCTGACGCGCTCTGTCAATAAAGAATATTCCGGGATCGCCGCGCTTCCATGCAGCCTCGCATATGTGATTCAACAAGTCCTGAGCCTTCACTGTCCTGACAACACGGCCGTCAACTCTTGAATGTAAATCAAAGTCTATATTCTCTTCAGCGGACTTCATTAATAAATCAGAAACTGCGACAGAAATATTGAAGTATGACAACTTGCCGTCTTCGGTCTTGCAGTCAACAAAGTCATAAATATCCGGGTGATCGTCAAACAGCATTCCCATCAATGCAGCCCTTCTCTTGCCGCCTTGAACGACTACTGCACCCATAGTGTTCCATGTTTCCATGAATGACACAGGCCCCGAAGCCTTGCCGCCTGTACCTCCTGCAATTTGTGAACTGTGCTCGCGCAAATGTCCGAAGTTGCCGCCGACTCCGCCTCCGAACTTGCTGATAATGCTTGCATTTTTCACGGACTCGAATATACCCTCGATACTGTCAGGGACGCTGATAACGAAACATGCAAATAACTGCTGGTTCTTAGTTCTGGAGTCATAGAGCTTTTTATAATCTTCATAGCTCATGGAGTCAATATCTTTATATATAATCTCTGCGAACTCAGGTATAACAGTAAGGCCTGCTGCAGCACTGAACAAACACGGAGAATTAAACAGGAACTGACGATTTAATATATCGCTTGCAATGTTCTTCTCAAGAGTCTTCAGCCAATCCAGAGAGCCTGAGTCACAGTAATTAACTTCTGCGCTTGCCACAGTCCTTGATACACGCCTTACGAACTCTTCAAAAGTGTTTTCTTTCCTGCATGAATTTATATTCGGGTCAAATCTCTGCACAAAATATCTCTGGTCAAGAAGCCACATTGCATTATCTGACAATCTTGCTGTCCCTGAACTTTCCAGAGAGCGCGGATCTATCTCAGAGTCAAAAAATTCTTTTATGGCATGAATACTCATTTTGTGAAAATTCAATTCCCCTTTCGTAAAAAATACCCCCGACCCCCAGTTTTCAGGAGCCGGGAGGGAGTGTCGAAGTAATTATTAATAAATTCGTGTGGGTGTTTAGTGCGCCATGTTATTTAGCTTCGGGCTTCTCTTCAGAATTATTATCAGTCTTGGCCGGAGTCATGTACTCGCGTACTATCTTTACGATCTGAGCAAATAAGCCGTCCTGAGCGTTAATATTCTCGATTGCAAACTCTGAGTGAATAACTTCAGGAGATTCTGCCCACATTGCAAATGACGTTACAGAAAATTTTGCGTTCAGAACGTCTCTAACCTGCTCGGCGATCTTCTTGTATTTCGGTCCAAAAACGTTAGCCATAGGTATTACGACATTGAATACTTTGTTGTCATTGATCCATGATTGAATCCCTGTGAAGTCAATCACCATTGCTGAAATTGCATCACGATTCATGACATCTGCAAGAGCTCCGGCAGGCTGAGGCTTGTCGGCTAAATTCGAGTTCTCGGCCATGCTGATTCCCAAAGCACCGTTATTATTCGTAATTATGCAAGGGACAGGACTTAATGACGAGTCAACCTGAAGCATATTATCCTGTAACTTTGAGAAGTGCGCTGACTGTGAGAGTTTCTCGAATATTTTTCCGGCTGCTCCATTGACTCCTGCTGCTGAGAAAAATAATGCCGGTATTCTGATTCCCTGCATGTTAATCGAGTCATTGATTATAAACGAAATCGGGCCGTTAAGTACGTTAAATAACTCTTCCTCAGTGATCTTGAAGCGTTTGACCTGCTTGACTACTTCTGCCCATAGAGCGCGTGTCTCTTTGGTCTCGTTAAGTCCTGAAACGTTAAAGACTCCTCCGAGTGCTATTAACGGTGATTTGCTGCCTCCTGCTGAATCCAGGTTGATATGGCCGCCCTTAGCTGCAACGAGTGCTGAGGGATTGAAGTATTTATCAATGTATTCTTTCTTCATTGCTTCTTTGAGATTTAATCCCCATGACATAAAGAATTTATCAGGGACTCTCTTGAATGCAAACTCAACGTTCAAAGGCTTGCTGAAATATTTTTCGAGCTTCAGATTGTCGACTTCATCACTGTCATCAAGGGCATTTGCTGTCTGAGGGTCAACATGTACAAACACAAAGTCTTCGGTGTCAAATTTTCTGGGAGTCTTTGCGAATAATCTTGCTTTAGAATCTTTCAGAGCCTCGAGAGAGCTATTTATCTCTTCAGGTGAAATGCTTAGTAATAACAAATCGCCTTCTGTCTTGAGAACTAACTCATTATCAATAATATATTTATCGCCGTCATGTTCTACTTTAATCATAGACTCTGCAAGTGCTGCAAAGGGATTGCCTTCACCGAGAATCAATTTTGCGATGTCCTTAGCGTCTGCACTGCCTGAAGCTATTTTCCTGACCGTTGAAGCAAGACTTGAATTCACAGTGAAAGCTGCCTGCATGAAGGGCATTCCTGTTTTAGTTGCTCCTGCTGTAAGTGCAATAGACTCTAACGGTGTCTTATCGATTACTGCGCGTGCCATCTCAATAGCTCCCATGATTTCATTGCTGTCCTCGTGGGCAAGAATCAACGGCATGAAGACATCAATATTTTCCTGTGATAATACCCATCTGAGAAAATTGCCGATATTATTCAGCTTTAATACTACATAAACGGACTCATCGGGCTGAGGGCTTAAAGCGTTTTCTGCCGGGACTGCCATTGCATAACCTGCGAACACCAACAAGCCTAGTAATGCAGCTGCTAAAACTTTGCGTAACTTCATAATAAATATACCTCCTTAATAAAATAAATCCCCTTCGCCTAAAATTTTTCACACGAGAGGGGACTCTAAAAACTTAATTCTTGAATGCAGTGTAGATCTCAAGGAATGAAGCAGGCTTCAATGATGCTCCGCCTACAAGTGCGCCGTCAATGTCCTTCATGTTTAATAATTCTTTAGCGTTTGACCCCTTGACACTTCCGCCGTAAAGAATTACAACTTTTTCATTGCCGATTAATTTGCGGCTCCATCCGCAGACTTCTTCAGCCTGATCCGGTGTTGCTGTCTTTCCTGTTCCGATTGCCCATACAGGTTCATAGGCGTAAATTATTTTTGAGATCTCTTCAGGTAATAAATCTTTAATTGCTGATTTTAGCTGGCGTTCCATAACTGTGAAAGTGCTTCCGGACTCGCGCTCTTCTAAAGTCTCGCCGTAACAGAAAACCGGAGTCATTCCTGCATCGAGTACAGCTTTGACTTTCTTAGCGATTAACTCATCACTCTCGCCGAAAATGTGCCTGCGTTCACTATGTCCGAGAATTATATGCGTAACGTCATATTCTTTTAACATGGGAATAGAAATCTCACCGGTAAAAGCCCCTTTAGGCTCATAATAAACGTTCTGAGCTCCGAACACTATACCGCACTTCTTAGCACCCTGAGAAAGAGGCCATAGTGACGTAAACGGTGCGAATATTCCTACTTCAAGATTTGAGTCATTTTTCAGAGGCTCATAGACTGCGGGAAACTCAGCAAAGAATTTCTCTGTCTCTGAGTAGGTGTTATTCATTTTCCAATTACCATATAGGTAAATTTTTTTGCTCATGATTTTACCTCACTAAGTAAAGATTACCGGCCTAATTATTTCTTAAGAATGCACAGTCCTCCGACCGGCGGAAAGCTGTTCATTTTCCAGTTGCCTTGACATACTCCCGCTTCACAGTCCAAAGACTAGGGGATTGTGGTATCAACAAACCTGCCTGACGAATCAGGGCTTACTAGTTCTCCTCCAATGGTTGATGCCCCAACCATATACTTTTACTGTCGAAAATGACAGGTAGTACACTAGATCCTGAACGGTTCCATGCCTGGTAACTTCTTGCCTTCGCAGTATTCGAGTGAAGCTCCTCCGCCTGTTGATACGTGAGATACTTTATCAGCTGCCTTGAACTGTCTGACCGCGCTCGCTGTATCTCCGCCTCCGATGACGCTTATAGTTCCGTGCTTCTGGGTCATCTCTGCTACTGCCTGAGCAAGTTTGTCTGTACCTTCTGCAAATTTAGGATCCTCAAATACACCCATAGGGCCGTTCCATAAGATCGACTTTGCTCCGTCAAGGGCCTTCACGAAAAGTTTTACTGTCTCCGGGCCGATGTCGAGTCCCATTTTATCAGCGGGCATTGCCTCACTCGAGACAACTTCAGTGTCAGAAGCGTCCATACCTGAAGCAACAACGCTGTCAACAGGCAATAAGATTTTCACTCCCATATCAGCAGCTTTCTTGAGGGTATCTCTTGCGAAGTCGAGTCTCTCTGAATCACATAATGATTTGCCTATTTCTTTGCCCTGAGCCTTCAGGAACGTATAAGCCATGCCACCGCCGATTAATATAGTTGTAGCTTTGTCGAGTAAATTGCCTACGATGTCGATCTTGTCAGAGACTTTTGCACCGCCCAGAATTAACACATAGGGTTTTGCCGGGTTCTCACTGACAGCACCGAGCATTTCACCTTCACGAATTAATAAATCTCCCGCAAATGCTGCTTTCACGAAGGGAATTACTCCGCTCGTTGAACAGTCAGCACGGTGTGAGGCACTGAAAGCGTCCATAACGAAAACGTCAAAGCCTTCTGCCATTTTCTTGCTGAATTCGGGGTCATTTTTCTGCTCTTCTGGGTGATAGCGTGAATTTTCGAGTAAGACTATTTCACCGGGCTTGAGGGCGTTTACAGCGTCCATGACTTTGGGGCCTACACAGTCATCAACGAATACGACTTTGAGATTATAAGCCTTCTCAACGTCCGGGACGATTTGCGAGAGTGAGAATGCCGGGTCTACTTTGCCTTTGGGTCTTCCGAAATGTGATACGAGGGCGACTTTTGCACCTGCGTCAAGTAATTTCTTAAGGGTGCTTGTGTGAGCTCTAATTCTTGCATCGTCAGTAACTTTGCCGTTCTTGAAGGGTACGTTGAAATCAACACGCATTAATACTTTTTTGCCTGCTACGTCTGAGGTAGTGAAAGTTTTTAGCTTCATAGTTTAGTATTTTCCTCCGTAATAAAATTTTTTATGAATTCTTGAAGTTTTTCCCAACGATATTTTACAGCACTTTTTGTGATTCGACTCTTTAAATTTTTTCCTAACTCCTCAAGCGTTGCGTCAGGCTGACTCAGTCTTAACTCTACAAGTTCCCTTAACTTCTCAGGCAGAGATTCAAGCATTCCTGACTCTAAAATTTTTCGTGCTAACATAATCTGCTCACGTGCTGCCTTAACGCTTCGTGCTATGTTCGCCGAGTCATAATTGCTTGCGAGATTTGCCCTGTTCTTTGCGTCTCGAATTATCGCTGTGTCCTCAAGTGCAAGTGCTCCTGATTGAATACCTGTGTTATATAAAAATGTCGTGATGTCTTCATGATTTCTGAGCGTGAATTCATTTCTATGCGCGCTCCAGTTGAGTCCGGTAAGAGCTAAAATTTTATTCGCAAGTTCAGAAATTTTCTTGTCAGATATAATCAGAGTCAAATAATAGCCTGCCTTAGGAGAGTAAAGCCCCCCGCACGAACCCCAGAGTCCCTTGAGCCAATGCCACGAAGCACTTAGACTCTTAGGAGTCTTTAATGACTCACGGGGACAAAGAAATTTTACGGCAGGTTTATGATTCTTGCGGGTAATCATTGAGAGTTCGAGATTAAATTTTTCTGAGTAGCTTGTCATTGCCCAGAGTCTTACACGCCCCGGCCCTGTTAATCTTCGTGCAGCTCTGAGCCTGTTCGTTGTGAAAGTATTAGAGTTCTCGTTATACCTCATGCCCATGAGCAGGCCTGATGACTCGAAGTCCGCAGCACTCTTAGACTTGACGGGGCTGGAGAGCCATTCGTCCCAGATGTTAGCGAGCAGTTTGTTCTTGTCCACGTGAAGACACCTCCTGTTAATGCTCATAACTATATCACGCGTGAAGAATAAAAAGTTATGCAGAGAGTCATCACGCACTAAAGCACATGACTCAATGATTAAGATTAATATTTTGTATTAGTAATTGTATTAGTAATTGTATTAGTAATTTGTTTCTCGTGTGATTTGTGAAATTCTTTTGCGAGTGAACTTGAATAGAGCTTCCCTCTTGAGTCAAATTTAATATTTCAAGAGGGATTTATACTATATCACATTTTGCTATTTACGCATTAATTCATAAAATTCTTGAGGCTTTCTGTGTGAGAACTCTGCAAGATGTTCCGGCGATGCTAGTTTATTCTTGAGTGCCCACTTAACTAACTGGACAACTAACGGCCTGTTATTCTCGACAAAAGATTTGCGGTTGATTAATTCAGGCTTTGGTTTGTTGTAATTAAATATTCTGTCAGCAAAAATTTTCTCTCGTCCGGGATAAAGTTTTGTGAAGTAGTCTGCGATATAATGCAGGTCAGAGTCTTCAAATTCGCTCTGCTTCTCGTAAATATAAGCCGTAATGCCGCCGTCCAGTGTAAAAGAACGTTCATTTTTTCTGAAGTGCCGTCCAATTGGAGAATCAGCTTTTGTAATTTCCTGACTGTTAAAGTGTACAACTTCTCTTTGAGAAACTCCGCCTTTAGCTTGAGAAGCCCTGTCTGTAGATGATAAAGTATTTATTACTATGTCAGCACTAAGAAAACTTGCCGGGTAGCCATCGCGTAAATCTATATCGCTGTATCCTAATAACCTCTTGAGGGGACAAGGCTTGTCAGGTTTGCCCATTGCTGACAGAGTCCCGAAATTGAACGTATAAACTTTTTTATTATTATCTTTTGTAAGTGAATTAACGTAATCAACAAGTTCATTCAAAACGTGAATATCATTGCGGATTAAATTATTGTGAACGCTCCCGAAGAGTCTCGAGACATTAGACAAAGCAGGCCTCACAGACGGGAAGAAGCAATTTGCATAACCTGCTGAAAATATTAACACGCATAAAGCTGGTATAAATTTCCTGCTCTTGATAACTTTTGCAGCTAGAATAACTCCCGAACACGATAATATAAATAACTGCGGTGCAAGTATGTAAATCTGATGAATTCCCATTGCCTGAATATGAAAGAATGAAGCCGAAGCAGCCATAACAGATACCGCGCAGAACATGACATAACGCCTCATATGACCAGTAATAAGCGATAAAATTACTGCAATCGAAGCAAGTATAAACGCAAACCATCCGTAAATATCTATAACTGTATTAATCTTTTGAATCAGCGGAGCATTCCAAGCAATATATATATCTGAATAAGTAGTCATTAAACGCTGAAATAATATAGGCCCGCAGAATATTGACATAATTATTAACGCAGCGAGACCAATCACGATTATATTTAACGCAGCATTCTTAATCAGAGCAAAATTTTTTCTTATCTGATACAGCGATAACAGTCCAAGTGCAGACATGTAGCCTATAACGTAAAACACAAAGTAACGCCTGAACATGAGAGTCAACACAAGCATTAACGAAATATAGACATCGCGTTTAATCTGTTCACGTGAAAAAGACTTTGCGTCATAGTCATTCATTAAGATCAAAGCAATCGATGCAGGCACAAGACATGCAATATCTATATACCCCACAAGCATCGCCCTATAAAACGGAGTAAACGTGAAAGCCATGAACAAAGCGAACAGTCCGTAATTATGATTTAATTTATTTTTCACTAGAGAAGCCAGAATAAAGCACACAGGCACTAAAAAGCATATATAATTCACAAGAACATAACGCGTGAAAGTGTACCCGAATATTTTTAACGGCAGAGCTATAATCATAGGCAGCAATTTATTATATTCAGAATATAATATGCTATGCAGAGATTTTATTATTCCTGTAGCAGGATATGTGAATAATTCCTTCATGAGCGTGAAACTTTGAGTCCAGTATCCGCCGTAATCCCAGTAATAAATAAATCTATACTGCCTTAATAGATAATAGCACACCAACGCCCCTAGAACTGCAAAGCTCACAAAAAATTTTAGAGTCCTAGAGTCATAAATCAAGTGTTCATGTCTTGACTTCATTCCGAATTGATATGCCCTCACGAACAGCCATGCAAAGAATCCTGTGAATAACATTGCAATAAATAAACCTGTCATGATAAAAAATTATTCCCCTTCCTGATTTAAATTAATTCTTTCACTGATTATAAAGCGCGGTCTGTGTTTAGTTTCCATGTAAATTTTGCCAGTGTAGCCTCCGATTATTCCCAGACTCAATAACTGAATTCCCCCTAGAAAGCACGTTACGCACATCACAGATGCCCACCCAGTTACAGTTTGGCCAAGCAATGACTCGATCACTGCCCAGATAATTCCTGCAAAGCCCAGAAGGCTCACGATGACTCCAGTATATGCAATCAGAGTCAAAGGCTTCACTGATAGACTCGTGATACCGTCAAAGGCAAGGGCAAACATTTTTCTTAACGGATAGTGAGTCCGTCCTGCAAGTCTCTCTTTACGGGAATACATGACACACGAACTCTTGAAGCCTACAAGAGGCAGCATTCCCCTTAAGAATAAATTTACTTCTTTGAAGTCTGCAAGATGATTCAGGACTCGTGAAGTTATTAGTCTGTAATCAGCGTGATTGTAAACTGATTCGACTCCCATTGAGTTTAATAACTTGTAGAATAACTGAGCACTTGTCCTCTTAAAGAAAGTATCTGTGAGTCTGTCGCTTCTAACTCCGTAAACGATCTCACTGCCTGAGAGATACTCATCAAGCATAGAATCAATTGCGTCAATATCGTCTTGGCCGTCGCAGTCAAGTGAAATAGTTATGTCGCAGAAATCTTTTGCTGTTAATAGTCCTGCTAAGAGAGCGTTTTGATGTCCCCTGTTCCTGCTGAGTGATATTCCCGAATAGTGCGAATCATGACTCGATAAATCATTAATTATCTGCCAGGTGTTATCGCTTGAGCCGTCGTTGATGAATAATATTTTGCTGTCTTGTGAAATTTTTCCTGATGTGATTAAATTAATTAACTTCTCTAAGAATATCGGCGCGGTTACCGGTAAGACTTCCTGCTCGTTGTAACAAGGTATGACAAGGCACAATAATAACTTCTGGAATCTGGAATCTGGAATCTGGAATCTGGAATCTGGAATCTGGAATCTGGAATCTGATTATAACGATTTGCGTTCATGTTTGTCAACTCCTTCTTGAAAAAAATTTTGCAGTCATGATAAAGAATTTCTCGATAATTTGCAAGGACTCTGACTCTTTAACCTAAACTCGCAAGAATTCTTCCTCCTCTACTAGGTTTGAGATGAATTGCGTTGTATATTATTATGCTAATCTGATAAAATTAATCACATTATGAACAGAGCATATAAATTCTGGATATATCCAAATAAAGAACAAAGAATTTTATTCGCAAAAACATTTGGCTGTGTGAGATTCATATATAACCGAATGTTAGCGGATAAAATTGCAGCGTATCTAGAGACAGGCAAAATACTAATGATAACGCCTGCACAGTATAAAACGCAGTATATCTGGCTCAGAGAAGTAGACAGCCTTGCTCTGACGAATGCCCAGTTACATTTGCAGTCAGCGTATGTGAACTTTTTCAGCGGCAGGAGTTCCGGCTTCCCTAGATTCAAGAGTAAGAAGACGAGCCGCAGGAAATACACTACGAATAATCAGAAGGGCGGCGTAAGGATCGAGAATGGTAAGCTGAAGCTCCCTAAGGTAGGATTTGTGAAAATCGTTCAGCATCGTGAAATAATAGGCATAATCAAGAGTGTAACTATAGAACAGACTCCGACAAATAAATACTATGCGAGCATACTAACGGAATACGAAAGCCAAGTACCCGAAATAGAGCTTAAAAAGTTTGTTGGTCTCGATTTCTCAATGCACAATTTATATGTAAACATCAGAAGGAAAACGAGCGAATTATCCTAGATTCTTACGCAGATTAGAACGTAAATTATCGCGTTTATGCCGACAGCATTCAAGAAAGAAACATGGAAGCAAGAACCGTGAAAAGTTACGTCTGAAAATGTGCCTAGTGTATGAAAAAATAACGAATCAACGAAAAGATTACCTGCACAAGAAGTCATATAAACTGGCACAAGAATATGATGCAGTATGTATAGAAGACTTGAACATGCACGCAATGAGCCGGCAGTTACACTTCGGGAAGTCAATAGCTGATAACAGCTTCGGAAAATTTCGGGAAATGCTGAGTTACAAGTTATATTTTCGAGGCAAAAAGCTAATCATAATAAGTAAATGGTTCGCGTCCAGCCGGATGTGCAGCACATGCGGATATAAGAATGCTCAGGTCAAAGATTTGTCAATAAGAAGCTGGGAATGTCCTTTATGTGGAGCCGAACATGACAGGGACATCAACGCAGCGATAAATATTTGTAAAGAAGGAAAACGAATAACTACCGTAGGGACTACGGGAAGTAATGCCTATGGAAAGGACGTAAGACGACTTCAGTCAACACGAATGGAGCGCAGCCTCGTTGAATTAGGAATCTCCTGCTTCTATAAGCGGGGGTAGTTCACTCTCATAAATCATAATCATATTAATTGCAGTATTCTTGAAATCTGAATCAAGTTAAAATTTCACGTGAAATAAAATTTATTAGGGAGAGTAAATAATAACAATGAGAAAGTTATTGAACTTAGCTTCTATTCTCGTAATATTCTCTTGCAGTCAGGTAATTAATGCTGCCGAGCTTGATCCCATAAGTGCCGCAGGTATAGCCGAAACTGAAGACTCGCAGATTATCTCTATGGACTTGCTTAGAGTCACAGAGAAAGTTACGCCGGAGGAAGTACAGCGCGCAAAAATTAATATCGCAAAGGCTTTAAGAGGAGAACTTCCCAAGAGAGAGCCTTTAACGGCCGTTAATAGGAGGAATGGAACTTACTGCATATTTGACGGCAATAAGACTTATTCGGCATTGAAGGAAATGGGAGCCAAAAATGTCCCTGTTAAAATCGTTGAATGGCCTTACACAAAAGGTGTCAAGACTATTGATGAGCTTTACGCAAAGAATGAAGCAGTCGAGTCGGAGTTCAAATCACTCATCGAGTCATTAAGCCGCGAACTAGGAGCGAAGTACGTCATGAGACCCGGACTTAAGAAAAGGGCGCGTACGATTGAGAAGACAGAGAAAGAACTCAACGGCAATTTCAGCTTGATATGTGATGTCCTTGCAGCAAGTTTGCTTTTCTCAAGTGAAGAGAAACTTTATGAGGCTGTCAATAAATTCAAGGCTGATAACTCGTTCGTAATGATTCTTGACAGATGGCGCGAACACCCAAGACCTAACGGCTATCGTGATATTCAGACAAATGTAATGCTCTCTAACGGTACAGTCGCAGAGATTCAATTACATCATGAGGGCATATTTGAATACTCAATGCACGGCGGAGATCATTATCTATATGAATTCGAGCGTTCGAATATTGACAATCAGGAAATGCAGCCATACACGAAACGGGCAGAAGATATTCAACGGGCATTCTTTAAGGCAGCAGCTGACGGGAAATATTTAAATATTTCACAGCAGGTAAAAGAGTCATTCAAGGCTTTGGCGAAAGAGTTAGCATCACAAAAGACTCCTGAAGGCGCAGACGTTATTCTTAACAGGCTTGAAATGATAGCGAGTCACGAACTTAATTCAACGCCTGCATTCTTTGATAATCCTGAAATAAATATATTAATCAATGATAATTACGAACTCGTCAAGCAAAACGGTTATGCAGAGTTAAGAATTCCTGAGAGACTTCACAATATTAAGCGCGAAAATATTTCACCGAACGTATTAGACGCTGCTAAGAGATTACATGATGCGGGCTTTAATGCGTACATTGTCGGCGGAGTAATCCGGGACTCAATTCTGGGAACAAAGCCTAATGATTATGACATTACGACTGACGCAGGAATTGACGACCTGAAAAATATTTTTGCTGACACATTGAAAGTTCACGGTGTTGCCAGAGGAGTAACTTATTACTTGCTCAAATATCCGAATGAGATAATAGACATCGCGATAATGAGAAATGTTCCTGCTGCCTTTCACAGATTAAAGAAAGTCCCTGAGTTTGACCCTGAAAGTTTATTCAGCAAGAATCTCTTATTCGATGCCTTAGAGAGGGACTTAACGTTTAATGCTGTGTATTACGATCTCAATACCGGAGATATTATAGACTTCTTAGGAGGTCTTCATGATCTTAGAGAAAAAATAATTGTGACTCCTGTGGAGCCTGACATAAATTTGACTAATGACTCAAGAATATTCATAAGGGCATTGAGATTCAAAGCGCAATACGGCTTCAGATTTTCAGATGAGCTTGAACGTGCTGCCAGAAATAATTACATGAAGTACATGAAGCTGCTTGCACCGTCAGAACTTGCTTTTAACTTCAATAAATTATTCTGCACAGGTTACGCCCGAAAAAGTTATGAAGTCCTGAGAGATTATAAAGTCTTTGAGTGCGTGTTCCCTTCGGTGAAAGATATTTGCGGCACTGAGAAATATATAAATTATGCTGAGAGAGCTTCAGATTTTCTTGATAATAAATACAAGTCCGGTGAAGAGATTCATAACAGCCTCGTTATAGCGTTAATGCTCAAGCCTGCACTTGAATATCATGATGTGAAAACTATTCTTGACGAACAAAGCAGCGTTTACGAATTCTCAAAAGGCGAACGTGAAAGAATCGAGAAATTATTAACTTCACAAGAACAGCTTGAACCTGTCGCAGGATTTTAGCTCATAAAAAATTCCCTCCAGCTGATAAATAAAATAATATTACTTGGCCGGAGGGATTTAATTATTATTCTTACGCAATGAACTCAAAACTTTTCTTACTCCTGACGTTCTTATGAATTAATTGCTGCTCTTGATTATGATCTTGTGAGTCTGAGTCTTTAGCTTCAGATTTAGCTTCAGTGCGTTCAAAAGAGTCTCTCGAGTCCCTGCCGTGTTCTTGTTTATCTTGATCATCATTTTCATTCTTTCTGTGAACTCTCTGTGATTTAGACATTGCCTCGCTGGCCTGGACTGTCTGGACTCTCCTGATGCCTTCTCGCACTATTTCCTGACTCTGCCCTGTGTCCTGAGCTGCTGCCCCTGCATTAGGAGCATATTTAACGCTTGTCTCTGATGCAACGTTGAGATTTGACATTAATAAACTTACCGGCTGCATAATAAATATTTAACCTCCAAGACGGCCTGCCATATAATCAAACGGAGCTAAGACTATACAGCGTTTCTCGTCATCTGCAATAAATGAAGTATATTTGCAAGTTTCGCGGACTATATAATTCAAGCCTCTGATTGAGACATACACTCCTGAATAACAAGTATCTTTGACTCTGACAATGCCTTTGTCGCGGACTAGGGCAAGATTTTCTTCAAGAGCTTTCAATTCGTTCTGCATTGCCTCAAGTGTTGCCTGTAACTGAAATTTCATCTTGGTCAAGTTCATCATCATGACTCGTTTATTGTCATCTAGTTTGCCTGCTGCCTCTAACTTCTTGAGCAAAATAAAATTTGGTTCTATCTTCTCGAGATTCTCCTCGCAGCGTTTTATCTCAGTCGTGAAAACTTTTCGCTTCTCTAACATCTCAGGCGGAAGACCGACAATAACTTCTGTCTTAGTACCCATTTCAGAGCCTAATATATTGCATGAGACTTCGAGTCCTGCTTCGATTCTGCCTCCTGCTATTTGAGAGTGCTTGCCGCTTCCCAGTGCAACGACTGCCCGGCCCGCGTATAATCTGCTGTGAAGTATAGAGTTCTTGGCTAAGATAGTCCCTCCGCTCCTGATTGTGGCCTGATCTGCAAAGCTGAGACTTATATCGCCGTTAGCTCTGACTGTGCCTTTGCCCATGCCTCGAATTCCCCCGTGAACGATGACAACGCCTTGAGAGTCAATATCTGCGCCTTCGACAGTTCCATGAATATCTATATTGCCCTGAGCAGTAACGTGAAAGCCCTCTTGAACTGAGCCGTGAATCTTTACAGCTCCGGTGAAGTCAATGCTGCCTACTGCAAAGTTTATATCATTATGAATATCTAATTCAGGCAATATAACTAATCTTCCTCGTTCATTCTTGAGCTGGCCTTCTGCTGTAGCAACGAGCAATAAAGAATTTTCCTCATCGCGCTTTAGTCCTTCACCGAACGAGAACTCAATATTTCTGACCGTATTAGACCTGACTACTGCCCCTGTAACGTCGACACCGTTTTTGCCGTTCTCTAAAGGGTGCTTGATTGCTATTTCCTGTCCGGGGTGAACTGTAACTATAGTGCTTCGGCTCCAGAAGTCTATTTTCTCGTCATCGCGAACTTCAAAAGGCTTGTCGGGATCTTTTATTAATTCAATCCATGCGTCATGGCCTTCAACCGGCGGAATTCCATTAGCAACGATTACTTCTTCATCTGCGAGTCTTCGTGCAATCATTGACTGTATTGCTTTATTATCTATGCCGATCTTTATTCCGTGAGCTTCAAGAGTCTTTAACACGTCATGTTCACTTGGCCAGGGCTTTGCAAAGAACGGCGGTTCAATCTTAACGCTTGCTGACATCTTATCTTTTGAGATCGAGACTATAATTTTTGCATCTTTCTCGAACGCAGGATTACGCGAGCAGATTTTGCAGGTCTTCTTGTCCCTGAGAAAATTTCTTATTGCCTTAACGTCATAGCGGACGATCCCGAACTCTTTGAGAAACGCATATACATCGCCCTCTTTAAAGTCTTCGGAGTAACATGAAAGATATATCCCGTCGTCTTGAGCATGTAAATCAAAAATTTCTTTATTTAGCAATTATTTATTCACCTCCTGTAAAAATTTTCAAATTTTCACTCGTTCAATTTTGCTTTAAGAATCGTCCTCAATATCGATAAACCTTTGCCGTGAATCTGTGAGACCCTGCTTTCAGATACTCCCATGACCTGCCCGATTTCTTTTAGGGTCAAGCCTTCATAATAATAAAGACTCAGCATTTGACGTTCTCTTTCAGGTAATTCTTTAAGAGCTTCGATTAACTGCTGTTTGTCGCTCTCATCGTCTAATCTCTCAGGAGCACCTTCTCTGTCGTCAGCTAAAGTCGCCTCAACGGGAACATCGCCGTCATCAAGTGGAGTCGTATCATCAAGTGAAGTTATATAGCCCCGTGAAGCTAATTCCTGAACTTCATAATATTCTGCTTCGTCAATGCCTAGTTCAGCCATCAGCCATTCGTCCTTGAGTTCGCCTTTATCGCGCAGAATTTTTTCCATAGCCTTATTGAGTCTCTGCACCTTCTCGCGTCCTGTACGGGAGAACCAGTCGCATTTTCTTAACTCGTCGAGAATTGCGCCTCTTATTCTGGGAATTGCATAAGTCTGGAACACGAAACCTTTTGCAGGCTCGAACTTGTCAATTGCATCGAGCAGGCCGAACACTCCGAAACTTAATATATCTTCATAGTCAAGACCCTGAGGAGGAGAGACAGCCATTCTGCCGACGACATATTTTATTAACGGCAGATATCTTTTCACGAGCTCATCACGTACACTTAAAGCTCTTGAACGCGAGAACTCCTCCCATAATTTTTTCTCGTCTGATTTAACATTAGCACTAGCATTAACAGCATTAAAAACACTGGTCATATTTCATTTACTCCCTTGCCGAGAGTTTTTACTTTCAACATCCAGTTGCTTGTCGAAAATTCTATCGTACGCCCTTTATTGCCTCCTGTATCAGAAGCTGCGAGCCTTATTCCGAAATCTCTTAATCGTCTCGTTGTCTCACGGACATTCTTTGCTCCTACTGTCAGAAATTCTGCATTTATTCCTGGCAATGCGAACATCTGGGCACCTCCTGCGATCTTGGCACGAAGCCTTGACTGTGCTGCACCCTGCTTAAGCATCGCTTCTACCAGAGCCGGGACTGCTGTATCTGCATACTTGCCGACTTTCTCAGAGCCCTGAAGCCCCCTTGAGTCAGGCAGCATTATATGAGCCATACCTGCAACCCGCGCTACATTATCGAATAATACAAGACCTATGCATGAGCCAAGCCCAAGCGTTATTAATTTCACAGGAGCTTTCATGACGAGCAAATCAGCCATGCCGAGAACTACACTATTTTCAGCCATCACAACACCTTCAGCTTTCTTAAGAGCAGATCAAGGGCATCAGGATCCGGGATTAATATAATATGACCGGAAATTTTGCGGCCGTGTTCAAGTCCTTCTACACTTAGTTCAGTATTAACAAGCAGTGCAGTTTCTCCCATCTGCCCATAAATCGAAGCTACTACGTCCAGAATTGAACTCAGCATGTCATGAGCTACACCGGGTACGCTTATCTGGTGCTGAGTCCCTAATAACAAGTTTATAGCGTTCAGGAATGAGCTTAATACTATATTGCCTACCTCACTTAATGCGCTGTCTATAATTTCCTGGGGCAATTCGTCAATCGGAATATGAGTCCCGAACTGCTGCTTTAATAACAGCTCGACCATTAAATTAGCATCTTCTTCATGCTGGATAAATATCAAGCTGCAATGAAAGCCTCCTGTTGAACGCACAAACACTGCCCCTACTATCTCCATAGGATCGCCGTAATGTTCGCCCAGTTCATATATCGAGACTAACTCAGTCTGAGGGACGCTCATATGAATCATTCTCGATAATAAACCGCTCAGAGCCGTAGCCGCATTGCCTGTGCCTATATTGCCGACTTCACGAATTGCATCAAGCTGAAGCGCATTGAACGACGCTATATCAGCCATTATTAATTTACTCCTTTAGCTTTTTCTTTAACCTTTAGTCGAATAAAACGAAGCTACATCAAGAATTAATGCAACGTTGCCGTCACCGAGAATTGTCCCGCCGGTAATCCCATCTATCTTGGCTAAGAACCTTCCCAGTGATTTTATAACTATTTCCTGCTGGCCTATTAATTCGCTTACGATAAAGCCTATTTTATTCTTGCCTATTTTTACAACTACTACAGGGTATTCGATTCTATCTGTCTCGACTCCTTCTGAGCCTAGAATATCGCCCAAGTCATTCAGTGAAAGAACTTCACCGCGCAGTAAAGTCGTAGGCTCACCGTGAACTGTCTTTATATCTTCTTTGCGGACCATGATAGTCTCTTCAACGTTCTCAAGTGAAATAGCGTATGTTTCATTGCCGACTTTAATCAATAACGAAAGAACTATTGCAAGAGTCAAAGGCAGCCTGATATAAACATGAGTACCTTCATTCTTTTTGCTGACTAAATCAAACTGTCCGCCTAACTGTTCAACTTTGGTCTTGACAGCGTCCATACCGACTCCGCGCCCTGATAAGTCCGTAATCTGCTTTGCCATGCTGAAGCCGGGTAAAAGCACTATTTGAGTTGCCTCATCATCGGTCATTATATTAGCTCTGTCTTCAGTTATGATGCCTCGTTCTATTGCCTTCTTCTTGACTTTCTCAGGGTCAATGCCTGCCCCGTCATCTGATACTTCTATAACGACTCCTGAACCTTCCTGATAAGCTGCAATCTTTAATATTCCCTTCTCAGGTTTGCCGAGTGCCTTGCGTTCATCAGGGTGTTCGATGCCGTGATCCATTGAGTTACGAATCAAGTGAACCATAGGGTCGCCGATCTCGTCTATAACTGTCCTGTCAAGTTCTGTGTCTTCACCTTCTAAGACAAGCTCAACGTTTTTATTCAGGGTCTTGCACAAATCTCGAATTAATCTGGGGAATCTGTCGAACGTGAAAGATACCGGGACCATTCGCAATTTAGTAACGAGTTCCTGAATGTCGCCTGAAATTCTGCCTAATTGAGATAACGTATCATCAAATTGTCTTAATCTTGCTTCCTGAACGAGCCTCTCGATTCTGGCACGGGAAATAACTAACTCTCCTACGAGATTCATTAACTTATCGAGTCTGCCTATGTCGACTCTAACTGTCTGACCGCTCTTTTTAACACTATCTTTCTTGACTGGTGCTGCAGGAGCTGCTGGAGTCTGAGCTTGAGCTGGAGTCGGAGCTTGGGCTGCCGGGGCAGGTGCAGGGGTCTGAGCAGGTGCTGGAGCTTGTGCAGGAGCAGGAGCTGCTTCTACTTTGACTTCAGAAACTTCTGCGCTTTGAACGTCGCCTATTTTCTCAACAGCTGCTTTGACTTCTTCAGCAGGAGCAGGAGTCGCAACATAAATCGTGAAGTCAAACTCGAATTCTTCTCTCTCAAGGGCATCCGTAGGAGGTTCAGACCTTGCAATCTCGCCCATTTCCTCGAGCCTGTTGACGACCATATAAGCACGTGCAGCTTTGAGCAGACAGCTTTGACTCAAAGTAACATGAACGCTGTATGCATTTGCGCCGCCTTCATTTGCTTTCTTGACCCACTCTGTATCCTGACTGAATGAGCCTCCTGAACTTGAATCGCCCTGAGCTTGAGCCTGTGCCGCCGGAGCAGGTGCCGGGCCTTCGTTTCGCAAATTATGAACCATTTCAGAGACATCTATATGAGCATCATTGCCGCCTCCCCTGATTGAGTCAGCCATTGCCTGTAACGTGTCAAGACCTGTGAAAAGCATGTTCATATCGTTCTCAGTCAAAGGCCTTGTACCCTTTCTAGCAGCGTCGAGTCTGTCTTCCATTGCGTGAGTAAGACCCATCATATTCGTGAAGCCCATAGTTCCCGCCATACCTTTAAGAGTGTGGGCAGCCCTGAAAATTTCGTTAATTACGTCCATATCGACCATATTTTTTTCCAGAGCAAGCAATAAATCATCTAATTTTTGTACGTTATCGTCAGTTTCATCTAAGAATGCTCCCAGATACTGACTCATATCCATATCTGCCAAAGTGTTTTATTCCCCCTTTAATTTTTTACAAGCCTGACCATTGCATCAGCTATTTCGTTCAACGGCAAAACTTCATCAACTACACCTGCATCAACTGCTGCTTTAGGCATTCCGTATACTACGCAAGTCTTCTGACTCTCTGCTATGACATACGCGCCCTTTCTCTTGAGAGCAACTGCCCCGTCAGTTCCGTCTCGTCCCATGCCTGTTAATATCACACATAAGACATTTCCGCCGTACTCATCTGCAACGCTCATGAACATTATATTTGCTGCCGGTTTAACGCTCAACACGGGAGGAGCATCACTCAATCCGCAAACTGCTACACCTGAACGCCTCTTGACGATTAAATGACTGCCTCCGGGGGCAATTACTACACGTCCGGGCTTGAGAGTCAATCCGTCAAAACCTTCTACGACTTCAACTTCTGAAGACTCGTTTAATCTTCTTGCAAATGAACTCGTAAATTCTTTCGGCATGTGCTGGGTAATCACAATAGGAACGGGAAATTTTTTAGGCAGTTTGGGTATTAAATCACTCAGAGCCATAGGTCCGCCCGTTGAACTTGCAATCGCTACAATATCGCGTCTGCCTATAATATTAACCGGTGGAGCCATTCTCCTGAAACCTGAATTTAAATTTAACTCCGGAACTTTGACTCCGCCGCCTCCGAAAATTCCTGAACGTGTCCTGATTCTTGCAGTACTTGCCGCTATGACTTTGTCAATTAGGTCCTGTCCTATGTCCCTGATGTTCAGCGAGATTGAACCTGAGGGCTTGCCTATGAAATCTACACAGCCTAGGGCAAGGGCCTTCATAGTAGTGTCTGCGCCTTCCTGAGTAACAGAACTTACCATTATTACGGGAAGGGGATTAGTCTTCATGATTTCCTCGAGTGCCTGAAGTCCGCTCATGTTGGGCATTTCCACATCCATTGTAACTAAGTCGGGACGTAGAAGCTGTATTTGCTTTAATGCGTCTCTGCCGTCTCTGGCTGTACCTGCGACTTCTATTCTTGGATCAGAATTTAATATATCGCTTATGAACTGCCTCATTAACGCGCTGTCATCAACTACAAGCACTCTTATTTTCTTTCCTGTAGGGGGCATAA
Organism: Synergistaceae bacterium; assembly: GCA_017439345.1. Lineage (GTDB taxonomy): Bacteria > Synergistota > Synergistia > Synergistales > Aminobacteriaceae > JAFUXM01. Next base: position 56,573 of record JAFSJJ010000019.1, on the reverse strand, counting down.
TGTCCTCCTTTCTCATTATGTCTTTATGATTTATATAAATTCATGTTTATTATAACTTTATATATTATTTATTTCTTATTTATTACTTTATATTACTTTTATTGCTTGTCATCATTATCCGAGAAGAGACTCTGAGCAAGCCTCTTGAAAAATGATTTTACCCCTCCTGACTTACGAGGCACTGACTCATGCTGGATATTTGCACCTTCATAGAGTCTCAAAAGCTCGCCTGCAAGATTTCTGACGCAAATACTAGCTGTAGACTCAGGGTCTGCCCTGTAGAAAATTTTCCAGTTCTTGACGGATCTCTCAACGCTGTCATCTTTCAATACGTAACCCAGATAAACCGGAGCATTTCCTAAGAACTGCATTGAAGCCCTGCGTATTCTCTCTGCGACATCGTGAGCTTCCCTGCTGCTTGAGGCCATGTTCACGACAAGCATTAACCCCGCATTATTGCCCTCGAGTCCCTGCCATGCCATACTGCCAAGAGATTTTATAACACCGTAGGCATCGCGCATACTGGTAGGTTCAGGAGTCGTAACTACTACAGTGTATTCAGAAGCATAAGCAAACGATAATACGCCTCTGTGAATTCCTGCTCCTGCGTCCATGATTAAGTAGTCCGTGAGCTCTTCGAGACCTGAGAGAGACGCAAACAATCTTTCCATTGAATATTCATCGAGGTCTGCAATCTCCTTGAGTCCTGTGCCTCCGGGTAACAAAGCTACTCCGCCGTTTCTGGCTGCTGCTCTCTGTGAAGCCCTGAAGTGGACGAGTATTTCATTAAGATTGCGTGAACCGTCGATTAAATTCGCGATATTATATCTTGCATTCGTTACTCCGCAGAGTATATCAAGATTCGCCATGCCTAAATCTGCATCGATTAACACGACTCTTTTGCCGAAGTCTGCCAATGCAAACGACAATGCTGCTGCTATGTTGCTCTTTCCGACTCCGCCCTTGCCGCTTAATATAGATAAAGTGTGCAGTCTGGGTGGAGGAGTTTTAATTTTTTCCCTGTTGTCTAATACCATTCGCCTTAATTCCCTTGCCTGGTCAGGATTATAATTATTTGCATAACGGGGCATTTTGTTTAACGCTTCCGTTCTTCTTCAGACTTCATGAGAAATTCTGCTATTCTCGTGCCTGAAGCTGTTTCTATATCTTTAGGAACGTTCTGACCCACTGTCAAGAATGACACAGGACAGCCCATAACCTGCTGAATATTAAATATTGATCCGTAACTCACTGTTTCGTCAAGTTTTGTGAATAATAAATGTGAAACAGGTATATTCGGAATATGTTCGACTACATCAAGCATGTCTTTATATTTCATGTTTGCCGCAAGCACCAGATGCACCGCGTCAGGTGTAAAAGTGTTGTATAAATTCTCAAACAGCTCCATATTCTTTTTGTCCCTCTGTGAACGTCCCGCAGTATCGAGCAATATAATATCAGCGTTTTCGTGTTCGTCTACGACTCCGGGAATTGCTGCCATGTCGAATATAATTTCAATCGGAACGCCCAATATTTTAGCGTAAGTCTTTAACTGTTCGACCGCTGCTATTCTATATGTATCACTGGTTAATAATAATACTTTCTTATGTTCCCAGAGAGCTTTTATCGCTGCAAGTTTCGCTATCGTCGTAGTCTTCCCGACTCCAGTGGGACCGAGAAGCATTACTTTGCGTCCTCCTGCTGCATCGCCTCCGTTATCGCCTGCGCATTCGATTCTAGTTGCAAGCCATTTCGTAAACGGTAATTTCTTAGTCTTGTCTTTACGGGTCATAACCTGATAATCTGCTAAGAGCTTTCTAATATATTTCTCGTCAACTTCCGAAGCCCTGAGCCTGCCTTCAACTCCTGAGTCATCGCCTGTCATTGGCGGCATCATCTGAGGCTGACCTGAAACTTGATAGCCTGCATTCCCTTGACGAACTGAAGCAAAACCGCTCTCTACCGCCGTTAATCTCTGAAGCAATACATCGATTCTGTCTGCCAATGCTCCGACTTGATCCTTGAGAAGCCTTGCATCATCGTTTGACATTCCTGAAGTCTGAGGCTGATTCTGAGTCTGAAATTGAGGCTGCTGAATCTGAGGCGGCACTTGAGTCTGAGTCTGAACCGGTGCAGGTCTTGTCGTGAGTCCGTAAGCGTTGCGCAGACCTTCAGGTGAAATTCTGACGTTATCAGAAGGCAGCATGTAACCTTCTTCGCCGAGTAATACTGCATTATCCTGGCCGGCATTCATATTTCTCGCAGGTGAAGGACGCTGGCTGGGAGTCGGGAAACTCCCGCTTGATGAACGCTCCTTGAACTCCATTAACTTTTGGAACGCTATTAAGTTCTCGCGCCGTGTGTCATCGTCCATCGTTGAGATCGTTGAAGCTGATGAATTATTATTTGCTTGTCTGGGCTTGGGCTGGGGTCTAGTGTCATCGTCCTCAAGAATTCCTGCTGTAACTTTCAGCACAGAACGTTGAAAGAGTCCTAACACTCCGCCTTCTTTTATGACCTGAGTAGACAGAATTACTGCATCTCGTCCGAGTCTCTCTGCTGCGAGTCTGAGTGCTTCTGCATCATCTTTTGCTGTAAATGTAATTTGATTCGTAACTCTCATGATTTATTACTCTATTCCACCATTCCGACCGTCTTAATCTGAACGCCGCGTGTTATCTCATTATAAGACACAACGAATATATTACTTATTGAGCCTTCGATAAGCCTTCGAACTATTAATCTTACATCAGGGTGAACGAGCAATACAGGAGGCAGATTCTTAACGATCATATCTTCCATTGCCCGCGATATTGCGCTGATCATCTTCTGGACTTCTCTGGGGTCTAAGTTCAGCTGCCAGCCTCGAGTCAAATCGCCGTCGACTCCTGACATGATTTTATGCTCCCAGTTCGGTGAAAGAGTAGCTGCTGTTATGACTCCGTCAGGGCCCTGAATCTTGAGCGATATTAAGCGCGATAATGCTTCTCTTGCCCGTTCAGTCAGGAAATCTACACTTCTTGACATCTTGCCGAAATCTGCCAGAGCCTCAAATATAGTAACAAGATCTCTAATCGGAATCTGTTCACGTATTAAGTTCTGCAATACTTTCTGGATCTCTCCGAGTGAAAGCGATGCTAACAATTCACCTACAACAGCGGGCGCAGTCTCTTTGACCATGTCAGTTAATTTCTGGACTTCCTGACGTGTCAATAACTCTGCTCCGTTCTTGCGTATTACTTCTGATAAGTGAGTAGCTAAGACGCTCGGCGCATCAACAACTGTGTAACCCATAGCTTCGGCTTTGTCTCTTAAGTCAGGTGAGATCCACAACGCAGGCAGACCAAACGCAGGTTCTTTAGTCGGCACTCCGATTAAATCTTCTTCTACTGCTCCTGTGTTCATTGCTAAATAGTGATCGGGTAGCAATTCTCCTCTTCCTGCTTCAGCTCCCTTGACCCGCAAAATATATTCTGTAGGCTTAATTTGAATATTATCGCGAATTCTTATAGGAGGGACTACAATTCCCATTTCAAGAGCCATCTGCTTTCGTATCGTGCCTATTCGGTCTAACATGTCTCCGCCTTGAGCAGGGTCAATCAACGGGATAATCGCATAACCGATCTCTGCTTCCATAGGTTCAACGGTCAATAATTTCATAACGTCGTCAGGTGATACAGGTTCGGACTTGGCCGGGGCTTCAGCTGCTCCGGGGGCTGCTCCTGCTGGTGCCATTGCTCCTCCTGCTCCTGAAGGTGCTTGAGGTGTTCCTGACTTTGCTGCCTGTTCATCTGCTTCGATTGCTGCAACGTTCGCTTCACGTCCTACAGTGTAGCCAAGAAAGCCCATCAATAACGACAACGCTAAAAACGGTGCTGTAGGAAGACCGGGCATTACTCCCAAACATAAGAGCATTCCTGAAGCAATATATAAAGGTCTGGGATACATAGTGAAGGAGTTAATTAAGTCCGGGCCGAGTTCAGAACTTGCTGCCGCCCTCGTAACTATAACGCCCATTGCTGTAGACATCAAAAGCGCAGGTATCTGACCGACAAGACCATCACCGACAGTTAATAAGCTGTAGTGTCCTGCCGCTTGAGCCGCGTCCATGCCCCTCATGAATATCCCGATTGATAAGCCTCCGATTATATTTATGGTCGTTATTATGAGTCCTGCTATTGCGTCTCCCTTAACGAATTTGCTTGCACCGTCCATAGCTCCGTAAAAGTCTGCCTCGCGTTGAATGTCCTGTCTTCGCTGTTTAGCTCCCTGTTCGTCTATAAGGCCTGAGTTCAAATCTGCATCGATTGACATTTGTTTGCCGGGCATTGCGTCAAGGGTGAATCTTGCTGCGACCTCTGCGACTCTCTCTGCGCCTTTAGTGATGACTAACATCTGAATGATTACGAGAATCAAGAACATAATTATTCCGACTACGTAATTGCCTCCGACTACGAAATTTCCGAATGCATTGATTAACTCTCCTGCGTTGCCGTAAAGCAAGATTAATCTCGTTGTCGATACGTTAAGAGAGAGTCTAAATAGTGTAGAGATTAATAACAGAGTAGGGAATATCGAGAGGTCTAACGCGCGCTTTACATAGAACGTAACTAAGAGAGTCACTACTCCGAGAGTTATATTCATGGCAAGCAGCATATCTATTAACCATGTAGGAAGAGGCACGACCATCATAATAATTATAAGCACCATTAAGAGAGCTACTCCGATGTCAGAATAGCTCTGTACTTTCTTACGAATGCCGGATACTTGTGAAACTCCTGCGGCCTCTGCCAATGTTAAAATCATCCCCGTTCATTAATAATGATAACTGGAAAAAATTTAGACTGTATTTTACACGAAAAGCAATAAAACAGAAAATTTTATCTTGTTGCTATAATCTTATTCACATTTATTATATATGGAGGTCATTAATCATGAAACGTAAAATTTTTATCGCAGCAATTCTCGTAACTATCGCTATATTCTCTCTGGCTTCGGCTTCAAGTTCAATCGCAGCTTCAAGGGATGATGACGAGCTTCACAGAATGGGAATCTTCATCAGCAACTTCACTGAACAGGGACTCTATAACTTTGACTTGGAAGAAGACGGCGATGACTCTATTTTGCATTTGGGAAATCCTGACAACGCAGGCGACTTGATTCGATTCGGAATAGCTCATAACATCATCAATAACCCTAAGAGTACCCTCAAGAAATGCAGACGCAGAAAATGTGAATACGGCCCTAACATCATGGCAGCTGATGACGTGTTAAGACCAATCAGAAAATATTTTGCAATCGATGACATTGAACATCAAAGCATTCTGGGTTACGCTCCTGAAGCATACTTTGACGGAGATAATTATCACTTTGACGCTAAGAGCTGGGGCGAAGACAAGATTTATTATGCAGACGTTCAAGAGGTCAGAAGAAACAAGCGCGTTATCACAATGGAAGGCGAACTCTACAACCTCAAGAAGAAATCCGAGAGACCTGCATACTTCACAGCAACAGCAAGGCCTTACAAGTGGGGCAGTAAAAACACATGGTCGATACTTTCACTCAGAGTCGAATGGAAGGACGACGGACGAGGAGCAGAGTAAATCATGATTAACGTTAATCACGAAATTAATAATCTGATTGCGTTTGCTCTCTATCACGGCTTAATCAATCCTGAAGACAAAATATGGGCTGCTAACTCGTTGATAGGCATTCTCGGACTCAATTCGTTTGAATTTGAAGAAGTTGACTCGCAGGACTTCTCAGCTTCACCGGACTCAATTCTCGCGAAAATTCTTGACTGGTCAGCAGAGAATAACTTAATCGAGAACACTGAGACAGAACGCGACTTACTCGACACTAAATTAATGGGAGTATTAACGCCCCGCCCTTCTGATGTGATAGAAAGATTCGAGTCCCTGAGAAAAAATTCACCTGTTGACGCTACAAATTATTTTTACTCTCTGGGAATATCTTCAAATTATATTCGCTCAGAACGTACTGCAAAAAATATCTGCTGGAAGACTCTAACTGAGTTCGGGGAGCTTGATATAACTATTAACATGAGCAAGCCTGAGAAGGATCCAAGAGACATAGCTAAGGCTCGTGCAATGAAGTCTACAGGTTACCCGAAGTGTTTATTATGCCCTGAGAACGAAGGCTTTTACGGTCATCACGGACACCCCGCGCGTCAGAACATAAGACTTATACCCTTAGAGTTCAACGGTCATAAATGGTTCTTCCAGTATTCGCCGTACAGTTATTATAACGAACACTGCATAGTCCTTGACTCTAATCATGTCCCTATGCTGATTTCGCGTGAGACATTTGACAACCTCTTTGCGTTCATTGAGAGATTTCCTCACTACTTCATAGGCTCGAATGCTGACCTGCCCATTGTCGGAGGTTCTATACTCTCACATGATCACTATCAGGGAGGGCGTTACGTCTTTGCGATGGATAATGCACCGTTTGAGAAGCACTACACGTTATCAGACGATGATATTACAGCCGGTAGAATCAAGTGGCCAATGTCTGCGATAAGATTATTCTCACGCAATCCTGAAAAACTTGCAGCTATGTCCGATAAAATTTTATCAGCGTGGCGCGAATGGACTGACGAGGAAGCGAATATATTTGCATACTCTGACGGAGAAGCCCATAACACTATAACGCCTATTGCAAGACGACGGGGCGATAACTACGAGATTGATTTAGTCCTGCGCAATAACAGAACAAGTGAAGAGCATCCTTTGGGAATCTTTCACCCTCATAGTGAAGTCCATCACATCAAGAAGGAGAACATAGGCTTAATCGAAGTCATGGGACTCGCTGTCCTGCCTGCAAGATTGAAAGCGTCTCTCGAGAAAATTTGCACGTCATGGCTTGAGGGCAGAGACTCTCTCAGTGAAGATTTAAGCATTCATTCGGACTGGTATAAAACTCTGCGCGTTAAACATGAGGACTTGAAAGCCTGCAACGATGATTTAACGATTAAAAATATGATTCGCTCTGAAGTCGGCCAAGTGTTTGCTCAGGTTCTGACTGACAGCGGAGTCTATAAGAGGACACCTGAAGGACTCGCAGCGTTTGACAGGTTCGCGGAGAAGGTTCTTGCATGACTCGTAAATTAACTCAGAAAGATTATGATCTTGCCGCAAGTTTGTGCCTCATGGACGATGCTTTAATGAAACTATGCTTTGAAGGACACAACGAATGCGTTGAACTTATAATTCAGAATCATTCTTAACCGCGATGATTTAATCGTGTTGTCGTCAGCGATACAAGAAACTTTGACAGGTCCGGAGCGTGAAGTGAGACTCGATATATTAGCGACTGACAAGAAGGGTCGTAAATACGATATTGAATTTCAGCGCGCTAACAAGGGAGCTAAGCCTAAACGAGCCAGGTATCACAGCAGCATGATTGATGTAAGAAGTCTTGAGCCGGGAACAAAAACGTTTGAACCGCTTCCTGAAGTCTACGTTATATTTATCACAGAGAAAGACATTCTCAAGGGAGGCCTGCCGATTTACACGATTGACAGAGTCATTAACGAGACGGGTAAAAAGTTCGGTGATGAGTCTCACATTATTTACGTGAATGCATCTCACAAAGATAGAGACACTGCACTCGGTAAACTGATACATGATTTATTGTGTGTCAATCCTGACAAAATGAATTACAAGCCGCTTGCAGAGAGAACAAGGCACTTCAAGCAAGAGCCGGAGGGGGTGATAGAAGTGGCAGGAGTATGGGAAGAAAGTATCAATATTGAAGCCGATAAACGTGCTGAGAAACTTGCTGAGAAACGCGCCCTGAAATTAGCAAAACAGATGGTAGAACAAGCTGTGCAACAAGCTGTAGAACAAGTCGAGCAGAATTTTAAACAAGCTACTAAAGATGCAGCTCAAGCAGCTAAACAGGAAAAAGAATCGTTTGCTCTCAGGATGCTTCAAGCCGGCAAACTCGCTCTTGATGAAATAGTCGAGTACTCAGGACTCTCAATGACAGCAGTCAAGAGACTCGCTAAGACCCTCAAAGCAAATCAGTAAATTAAATTAACACATCATGACAGGAGACTTGTTAATCAGGTCTTCTGTTTTTTTTATGCAATCATGAATCATGTATAATATTTCACATTCAAGGGGTAAAAAATTTTTTTCACAACAAAATAATCAAACAAACAATAACGAGGGAGTGATCTTTTTTGAGCCGCCTTAGCATTATGAACGAGACAAAAGCTCAGGCCACTGTAGAGTCGCTTCACACTGATTTAGAACGACGCGTTAAAGGTGCGCCTCCCGGTCTTTGTCCTCTCGATGTAGCAAGCAGTTATCTCAAAGTATGTTCAGCCCAGACATGCGGAAAGTGTGTCCCCTGCCGTGTAGGTCTGCCTCAGCTCGAAAGACTGATCGATGATCTTATTGACGGTAAAGGCAGCATGAAGACAGTATCTCAGATTGAGAAGACTGCTCAGACAATTTCAGATTCAGCTGACTGCGCAATAGGTTACGAGGCCGCTAACATGGTCTTGAAAGGTGTAAAGGGCTTCCGCGATGATTACGAGTCCCACGCAAAGAATCACAAATGCAATTCAGACGGTTTCCACGCTGTACCTTGTGTGACTCTCTGCCCCGCACATGTCGATATTCCCGGATATATTGCCCTTGTCAACGCAGGACGATACGCCGACGCTGTTAGATTAATACGCAAAGATAACCCCTTCCCAAGTGTCTGCGCTATGGTCTGCGAACACCCTTGCGAAAATAAATGCCGTAGACGTATGGTCGATGACGCAATTAATATCAGAGGCTTGAAACTCTACGCAATAGATCATTCAGGCCACGTCCCTGTATATCGCGAAGGTGAGAAGCCTGCTCCTGCAACAGGTAAGAAAGTAGCAATCATCGGCGGAGGCCCAAGCGGTATAAGTGCTGCGTACTATCTCGGTATGATGGGTCATTCAGTAGAAATTTTCGAACAGAGAAAGAGACTCGGAGGTATGCTGCGTTACGGTATCCCTTCATATCGTCTGCCCAGAGAAGTTTTACATGAAGAGATAGAGACTCTATTAACAGCCGGTGATATTAAGGTTCATAAAGAAGTCTCAATCGGAGGCCCTGACTATCCGCTCTCAAAGTTACGTTCTGAGTTCGACGCAATTTATATAGCAATCGGTGCCCACACTGACAAGACTCTCAAGATTCCCGGCGAAGATGCAGAAGGAGTCATGTCGGCCGTTAAATTACTGCGAATGATAGGCGATGACGAATACCCTGACTTCAGAGGCAAAAAAGTTGTCGTTGTCGGAGGCGGTAACGTTGCAATGGACTGCGCAAGATCTTCACTGAGATTAAACGCTGACAAAGTAACCCTTGCTTACAGAAGACGCAAAGATGACATGACGGCCCTGGCTGAAGAAGTTGAAGCTACAGAAGTTGAAGGCTGTGAAATTCTCGAACTTGCAGCACCGTTGAAAGTCGAAGTCGGCAGTGACGGCAAAGCTAAAGCCCTGTGGGTCAAGCAGCAAATGATAAGCAACATCAAAGGAGGCAGACCCGCGCCTAAAGATGCAAGCGCAGAACCGATAAGACTCGAGGCTGATATTATCGTCGTTGCAATTGGTCAAGGAATCGACTCTCACAACTTCGAGGAGTCAGGCATCGCAGTTAAATGGGGCTGCATTGAGGCTTTCGACAGCGAACAGGTCAAGGGCGTAAACATGGACGGAGTATTTTCCGGCGGAGATTGCGTCTCAGGTCCTGCAACAGTTATACGCGCTATAGCAGCAGGTAAAGTCGCAGCAGCAAATATTGATGAGTATCTCGGCTTCCATCATCCTATTGAGATTCCTGTTGAGATTCCTGATCCTGTACCTCATAACAGACCAGCTTGCGGAAGAGTCAAAATGCGTGAACGTCCAATCGATGAACGCGTACATGATTTCAAGCTCGTAGAGAAAGGCATGACTCAGGAAGAAATGGAACAGGAGTCAAACCGCTGCTTAAGATGTGATTATTACGGTTTCGGAAAATTCAGGGAGGGGCGTGAATTCAAATGGTAAACGCGACAATTAACGGAAAAGCTGTACAGGTTCCCGAGAACACAACGATACTTGAGGCCGCGAAATTAAATAATATAACGATTCCCCACCTGTGCTACTTGAAAAAAGTAAACGAGATCGGAGCCTGTAGAGTCTGCGTTGTCGAAATAGAAGGCCAGGACAGACTCGTATCTTCATGCAATACGATTTTACAGGAAGGTATGAAGGTCATCACTAATTCACCTAAAGCAAGACAAGCAAGAAGAGTCAACGTTGAATTAATTCTCAGCCAGCACAATGCACGTTGCGCCGAGTGTGTCAGGTCAGGGAACTGCGAACTTCAGACAGTGGCGAACGACTTAGGCATTAACGAATTTCCATATCATGAAGACCTGCCCGCGTTTGACTGGAATATGGATTTCCCGTTAATACGAAACGCTCAGAAGTGTATTAAGTGTATGCGCTGTGTTCAGGTTTGCGACAATATCCAGAAAATGAACGTCTGGGATATATCAAGAACAGGTTCACGCACTACAGTCGATGTCAGGGACGGCCAGGACATTACAAAAGTCAACTGCACAATTTGCGGACAATGTATAACTCACTGCCCTGTCGGAGCATTAACAGTACGCGATGACACTCAGAAGGTACGCGATGCCTTTGCTTCAGGCGATAAAATCATGATTGCTTCAGTTGCTCCTGCTGTCAGAACTTCATGGGGCGAGAAGTTAGGCTTGACTCATGAGGAAGCGACTCAGAATCGTTTAGCGAGTGCGTTACGTGCAGTAGGATTTAATTACGTCTTTGATACGGACTTTTCTGCTGACTTGACGATCATGGAAGAAGCTAATGAGTTCCTTCACAGGTTCAAAGCAGGCGAGTTAAAACAGTATCCTATGTTCACTTCATGCTGTCCGGGCTGGGTAAGATTTATCAAGATGGAATTTCCTGATTTAGTGCCTCAGTTATCAAGCGCGAAATCACCGCAACAAATGTTCGGAGCAATTATAAAAACGTGGTACGCTCAGATTTTGGGAGTCGAACCCGAAAAAATTTATCACGTCTCAATAATGCCTTGTACTGCGAAAAAATACGAGTGCGATGTTGAGTGCATGAACGCTTCAGGAGCGCGCGACATTGACGTTGTCTTGACAGTCAGAGAACTCGACAGGCTGATTAAATCAGAAGGCATTGACGCAAAATCACTTGAAGAGTCAGAATTCGATGCACCTTTAGGCACAGCTTCAGGAGCAGGTCATATTTTCGGAACTACGGGCGGAGTCATGGAGGCAGCATTAAGAACGGCATATAAAGTTGTTACAGGCAGCAACCCTGACGCAAACGCATTCAAGTATGTACGCGACTATGACGGCATCAAAGAGACTGAGTTCGAGATTGCAGGCATTAAATTAAGAATAGCAGTAGCTCACGGTCTGGGAAATATCAGGAAACTTTGCGAGGACATTCAAGCCGGTAGAGTCCACTATGATTTTGTCGAGTGCATGGCATGTCCTACAGGGTGCGCAGGCGGAGGAGGCCAGCCAATTGAAGAGGGCAAAGAACTTGGCGAAGGACGCGGGCGTATTCTGCTTGACTTGGACAAGAAGATGAACTTGAGATTCTCACACGAGAACCCTTCTATTATTCAGTGCTATAAAGAATATTTGGGCGAACCTCTGGGAGAAAAGTCTCATCATCTGCTTCACACGGATCAATCAAAGTGGGAGCTTTGGAAGTAAGTTAATAAATAATATTTTCCTCTCGACTCACATCGGGGGGAATTTTTTTATGCGTGAATAATGACTCGTTAGCAAAAAATTTTTCTGCGTTATACTTTGCTGTGAGTGAATGAGTCAAGGCCTTCTGTATTAGTAATTGTATTAGTAACTCGCCCTGAGCCTGCTTGTGAGTCATGAAGCTGATTCGTTATTGATGAGCCGCTAAGAGATTATCACTTAACGAGCATTGAGTCAAAAATTTTTTCGCGACAAATACACAAATTCACAGAGAAGCTAAATTATTTTGCGTGTTATAATTCATATCAATAAAATCATTCACACAATTCACAAAAATTTTACACATTAATATAAATTTCGAGGGGGTATATTATTTATATGATTAAGCTCTACGATGAAGGAATTTATTTAATCAACGGCGATCAAATAGTCCCTGAAAGCCAGGCTGCTAACCAGTACAATAAAGCCGAAGCCAAGAAGGGCACTATTGCTTATGGTATCATGAAGTCGCACAACACTTCTGACAACATGGAGCACCTGAAAATAAAATTTGACTCAATGGCGAGCCATGATATTACGTTCGTAGGAATTATACAAACTGCAAGAGCAAGCGGCATGAAAAAATTTCCTCTGCCCTATGTCATGACTAACTGCCATAATTCACTCTGCGCAGTCGGCGGAACTATCAACGATGACGATCACTATTTCGGACTCAGTGCGGCAAAGAAATATGGCGGAATTTACGTCCCTCCTCACATTGCAGTCATTCATCAGTTCATGCGCGAAATGTTTGCAGGCTGCGGAAAAATGATTCTCGGCTCTGACTCTCACACACGCTACGGAGCTTTAGGCACAATGGCAATCGGTGAGGGCGGCGGCGAACTCGTCAAGCAGTTATTACAGGACACTTACGATGTAGCTTACCCCGGAGTAGTCGCAATTTATCTCAAGGGCAAACCTGCTCCCTATGTCGGACCCCATGATATAGCAATTGCTCTCGTCAAAGCAGTCTTTGAGAAGGGCTACGTCAAGAATAAAGTCATGGAGTTCGTAGGCCCCGGCGTTGCAAGCATGACCACTGACTACAGAAACGGCGTTGATGTCATGACCACTGAGACAACGTGCCTTTCATCAGTATGGCGGACTGACTCGGACACTAAGGCATTCTTGGCTGAACACGGCAGAGAGGGCGACTACAAAGAGTTAAACCCCGCTGATGTTGCATACTATGACGGATGCGTTGAGATTGACTTATCAACTATTAAGCCAATGATAGCTATGCCCTTCCACCCGTCGAACGCTTACGAGATTTCAGAACTTTATGCTAACCTGAAAGATATTCTTGCAGACACAGAGAAGAGAGCCGCCAAAGTCGCAGGAGGCAGAGCAACATTCACCCTCATGGACAAGATTACACCTGACGGAAAATTAATGGTTCAGCAGGGAGTCATCGGAGGCTGTGCAGGAGGAAATTATACGAACGTTGTAGAAGCAGCACACGCTCTCAAAGGCAAGACGTGCGGATTTGATGAATTCTATCTTAGTGTTTACCCGTCATCTCAGCCCGTATTCGTTGATTTGGATCGCAAAGGTTTCTTAGCTGACTTAATGGACGCAGGCGCAATTATCAGGACAGCTTTCTGCGGACCTTGCTTCGGAGCAGGAGACACTCCCGCAAATAACGCTTTCTCAATCAGACACACAACCCGTAACTTCCCGAACAGAGAAGGCTCAAAGCCCGGTAACGGTCAAATGTCAGCGGTTGCACTCATGGACGCACGTTCAATCGCAGCAACGGCAGCAAACGGAGGCAAATTAACATCAGCTGAAGAACTCGACTGCTGGGGAGACATTCCCGCATATCACTATGACGATAAGGCTTACAAGTCAAGAGTCTACTGGGGTTTCGGCAAGGCTGACGAGAGCAAAGAAATTCGTTTCGGGCCTAATATCAAAGACTGGCCGGAGCAGGAAGAACTTGCAGAAAATATCTTGCTTCGTGTTGTATCTAAGATCCTTGACGACGTTACTACAACTGATGAGCTTATCCCGTCGGGCGAGACTTCATCATTCAGATCTAATCCTTTGGGACTCGCTGAGTTCACGTTATCGAGAAGAGATCCTGAATACGTAGGACGTGCTAAAGCAGTTCAGAAGATCGAGAAGGCAAGACTCAAGGGTGAAGAGACTCCGGAACTTGCAGAAGTCTACGCGGCAATAAAAGCAATACCCGGACAGGAAGGCGTTGACGTTAAGGCGATCGAAATAGGCTCAACGATTTACGCGAATAAACCAGGTGATGGCAGCGCACGAGAGCAGGCAGCTTCATGTCAGAGAGTCTTGGGAGCATTAGCTAACATAACTCAAGAATATGCTACAAAGCGTTATCGTTCTAACTGCATGAACTGGGGCATGATTCCTTTCCATCTGAAGGGACAGCCTGATTTTGAAGTCGGAGATTACGTCTATGTACCGGGAATTAGAAGCGCGCTTGATAAAAACGAACTCGGCAGCATTAAAGCATACGTCATTAAGGGCGGCAAGGCTCACGAGGCAGAGCTTTACATTCAGGACATGACCGAGAACGAGCGCACTATAGTTAAAGCAGGCTGCTTAATCAACTTCAACAAGAACAAGCAGCGTTAATAAATTCTGGTAACACTCCTCCTGATTTATATTCACGAGTCAGGGGGACTCACGCTTTATAATAAATAAATATTATCTGAAGGGAGTTTTTTCCAATGGGCAAAATAAAAATGGCAAATCCTATCGTTGAGATGGACGGCGACGAAATGACTCGAGTCCTTTGGCAGATTATCAAAGATGACCTGCTGAATCCTTTCGTTGAGCTTAACATGGAATATTATGATCTGGGTTTACCTGAGAGAGACAAGACAGGCGACAAAGTAACATGGGCAGCTGCTGAGGCAATCAAGAAGCACCACGTCGGAGTCAAGTGCGCAACTATCACACCTAACAAACAGCGCGTTGAAGAGTATAACCTGCACGAAATGTGGAAGTCCCCGAACGGAACGATTAGGGCTGTCCTTGACGGTACTGTGTTCAGAGCTCCTATTCTCACGAGCTGCATTAGACCTGTCGTAAAGAACTGGAAGAAGCCTATTACTATTGCACGTCATGCTTACGGTGATGTCTACAGAGGCACAGAATACAGAGTCCCAGAACCCGGCAAGGCTGAGTTAGTCTTCACAGGCAAGAACGGAGCTACATTCCGCGAGACAGTTTACGATTACGAATGTCCCGGAGTCTTGCAGGCAATGTACAACAAGGACACTTCGATTAAATCATTTGCACGTTCATGCTTTGAGTATGCGTTGTCAACAAAACAGGATCTCTGGTTCTCGTCAAAAGATACGATCTCTAAGCAGTACGACCAGACATTTAAATTACTCTTCCAGGAAATTTTTGAGTCTGAGTACAAAGCAAAGTTTGACGCAGCAGGCATTACTTATTTCTACACGTTAATTGATGACGCTGTTGCACGTGTCATGAGAAGCGAGGGCGGATTCATCTGGGCTTGCAAGAACTACGACGGCGACGTTATGAGCGATATGGTCTCTACTGCGTTCGGTTCACTGGCAATGATGACCAGCGTACTTGTTTCACCGGACGGCAATTTTGAATACGAAGCTGCTCACGGAACAGTTACGAAGCACTATTACAGATACAGAGACGAAGGCAAGATGACCTCAACGAATCCCGTTGCTACTATCTTTGCATGGAGCGGAGCATTAAGAAAGCGCGGAGAACTTGACGGCAACACTGAACTTGTAGCATTTGCAGACAAACTCGAGAAGGCTACTATTTCCACTATCGAAAGCGGAGTCATGACGAAGGACTTATCAGGACTTTGCGAGGGAGTAACTCCTCAGGTTGTTGACTCGAAGCAGTTCATTCAGGCAATCGCAGCAAAGTTATAAATTAATTGATTCAAGCGATATAATTACGTTCGCAGGATTCATTGCGAGTCCTGCGGATTTATTTTATTTGTCGGAGGTAAATTTATTCACCATGGAAGAACGTAAAACATCAGAACGCATTGACTGGAACAGGGCACCGGCAGACACTCCTGTTTGTCCTGAGAAAGATATTTATCTGCGCGATATAGTTCAGGCAATACTTGAGGGCTACGAGACCCGCGAAGACATTATGCAGATCCTTGCACTTGAAGAGTCAGACGAGGGAGTCAGCGAACTTCAGGAGATACTCGAAATTTTTGTACCTGTTATCAATGCTTGGAGGGCAGGTTCATGCGGAGGAAACTGCGCAAGCTGCGGGGGAAGCTGCGGAGGCTAAATCACATCTTGCACTTGAAGGCAGGGCTTAACGATGAGTCCTGCTTTATTTATATTATGGAGGTCAAAACATGCCCGACAACACAAAATCATTTTCTGAACAATGGCGCGATATTATTTATCAGGCTCACGTGAACTTTTTGCGAAAACGTGATTTATTTGAAGAGTGGAAAAGATTCAAGGCAAATAAGAAGCTCAAACAGGACGACTTCAGATTAATGAGCGAATTTATAGCATTAAAGGAAAAATCGCAGTCATGAATAACGCAAAAATATTGACTTATCACAACGGCTCAGAACTCTCGCAAATAATTAATGACATGAAAGCAAGATTCGCAGGCCGTGAAGAGACAACACGCTTTGTTATTCCGTCACGAAAAGATAAAATCTGGAAGCTGGAACTTGACGATATTAAATATATATGGACTTGGGAAGAACTTTATGAAGACATTTGCAAGTCCGGCAGCGTCAACCGCAAAAGAATTCTCTCACCTCCTGATCACATGCTGATTCTAAAAGCTATATTGAATGACGTACTCAACGAACACGCCGATAAAGCCTCACAGTGGCCGGGACTCTCAAGGGCAGGCTTTCCTGATGTCTTATCGAGTGATATTAGAGAGCTTCTCAACGAGGCCGTTAAACCAGAACAGATGATTAATGACTCTAACAGCAATGAGCCTTCAGAGTTCATGCTTCCGGAAGTGTATAAACGCTATCTTGATTATCTCGATAATAATAATTTATTAGACAGCGCGCGAATCTGGACGGAGTCACTTGAAGAGATACTCAAAAATTTAGAGTGGGGAAAAAGTTTAAGCATTATATTTGTCGGCTTTCTTTCATTCACTCACGGCCAGCTAGAATTATTATATGCCCTTCAAGACAGATGCAGGGAGTTAATCATCATTCAGCCTGAGGCAAACTTAGCGAACTTCAGAGACACTCGGGCGCAGTTAAACGTTAAGTCTGACTCTGACTCTGAGTCAAAGAAGTCATCAGGAGTCATTATTGAACTCCCAGTTTATGAGCCGGGACTCGAACCAGAAGTTATAGCGCGCACTCTTGCCCTATGGTCTCAGGGTAAATGGCAGGAATATAAAGAATTTCCGGGATTTGACTCAATCGGCATGATGATTGCTCAGGGACGAGAAGATTTATTTGCTCAGGCCTTCAAGCGTTACGGAGTCCCCTATAATTTGCAGTCAGGAATCAGAATCAATTTGACTCTTCCTGGAAAAATTTTAGCATCGATAAGACATCTCAACGCCAGACAATTCCCGACTTATGAGACAGCGTTGTTGTTGACTCAGGAATGTTTTGCAGGACTCAATTTCCCGGTAATGAGTGCTTACAGGGCAGGTTATTCAGGTCTTGACGGATGGACTGAATATTTAACGAAGCTCACTGACTCAGACTCTCAGACTTTCATGACAGCTTTACTTGCTATACAGTCAATACAGAGATTTTGCGACTCACTAAAGCTCAAGAAGACCCCGGCAGGAATAATGAGAGCCTTTCATGAGTTCATAACGGCTCCTGGATTATGGCTCGACAGAATGAACAAAGCCTCAGAGCTTCCCGAACTTGACGAGACTACACGAATAACAGCGAGTGCAATTCAGACTATCGGAGAAAAAGTTTTGCGCCTTGAAGAGTTAATGCCTGATCTTGGCCCGGTTCAAGACACAAGAATTAATAATGACGAAGCATTTGACTATCTCGAGAGCTGGTGCAGAGAGACTAACACGCGCGCGCCTTTGCAAATATCTAACTCAGTGAGAATCTTCACAGGTCAGCCCCCTGTATTATGTTCGCTTCCGGTCTGGATAATGACAGGAGTAACACAAAAGACTTGGAGCGCGAATATAACAAGTTCTCCCTTGTTAGGCAATGAAGAGAGAGCTAAACTTTCAGATAATGACGCTCACCTGCCTACGACTTCAGAGAAAGCAATTCAGAGAGAAGCCCTATTCAGGAGACTAATTCACACAGGAGAGAAGCTCACTATAATTTCACGTCCTGAACTCGATGAAGAGGACAGGCCGATTTCTGAGTCCCCGTTCATGCAAAGATTTCTTGATGACCTTCCCGACTGGAAGAGAGTAAAAGCTAAGCCGTCAGGAATAAGCATATTGCTTGGCCGTGATAATTTTATATTTCCTGAAGTTGACTCACCGCGTGAAAAGACTCCCAGAGCAAAGCCTGTACTGAAGAGCAAATTATCAGGTGTAGGAGCAAGCGACATAAAGACTCTTTTATCATGTCCGTTCTTATGGTTCCAAAGGAGTCAAGCAAGATTATACGAACCTGACTCAGAGATAATATTACCAGTTGAATGGGGCAATATGATTCATAAATTATGGGAGTGCGTCTGGAAGCGTTATAGAGTCGATATGAAGGCTTCAGGAAAATTTTTCTTGAGCATTGTTAATGACGAATGGGAAAAATTATTGAACTCCGGCGAGTCAGGAGACTACGAGAAATATGCAAAACTCGTTAAAGACTTCAGGCTTGCAAGACATCTTGAGGGCGTTAAATTCAGAGTCGACAGGCTTGCTTTGACTCAGGCGGCTATACTCGACAAATTGCACGAGGCAGGCTATGAACACTCAAAAATTTTGCTTGAGGAAGATGCTCACTTGAAGGCTAATATCGATAACATAACTTTTCTTGGACAATGCGACAGAATAGAAATTTTACGGAGTCCAGCTGGTCAAGAGATTGCTTTTATCGCTGACTACAAAGAAGGCAGGGCTATTAAATCAGAGTCAGGCTTGAAGAAAATAGAGTCGTTAAGCTGGAACTTGGAAGGACGCAAAGATTTCAAGTTCGGACTTCAGCTTTCGTGTTATGCTTCACTCTTCAAGACGTGTCATAAGAATATATCTCTTGCAGGAGTTTACATTCTGGGACTCGAAGACGGCAGGCTCGCAGGGACTTTCACACTTGATGAAATATCTTACTTCACAGATTATCTTGATGATACGCTCAAGAAAAAGAAGACCCCTTCAACTATTGACGACAGAATTGATGAAGGCGGTTACGCTATGAAGTGCGCTGCTGTGATTCTTAACTCAGGAGAATTTGAACCCGAATACGATTCAGACTCTTGCAGCTGGTGCCGCGTTAAAAGCCTGTGCCGTAAAGGTGAATTCAAAGGTGAAAGCCTCGCAGGTGATAATGATGATAATAATGATGACGATGATGATAATTAATTTAGGAGGCTAAATGTTGAGCAGGGAAGCATTAATTACAGGTGTAACAGGTCAGGACGGCTCATATCTTGCTGAGTTCTTGCTAGAGAAGGGCTACGATGTTCACGGAATTATAAGGCGTTCAAGCGTTGATTTTCGAGAGCGAATCAGTCATCTTGAGTCAAATTCACATTTTCACATTCATTACGGTGATCTTTCTGACTCATTAAGTCTCGTGAAAGTTATTGCGCTTGTTAAGCCTGACGAGATTTATAACTTGGCTGCTCAGTCTCACGTTCAAGTTTCGTTTGATGTCCCTGAATTCACGGCGGACGTTGACGCAACAGGAGTGTTAAGAATATTAGAAGCTGTTAGAGTCTGCGGTCTTGCGAATACATGCAGGATTTACCAGGCCAGTACAAGCGAGTTATACGGCAAGGTCGAAGCAGTCCCTCAAAACGAGAACACACCCTTTCACCCCTACAGCCCCTATGCAGTCGCAAAGCAATACGGCTTCTGGATAACGAAAGAATACAGAGAGGCTTATAACATGTTCTGCTGTTCAGGAATTTTATTTAATCACGAGTCAGAACGGCGCGGTGAAACTTTTGTAACCCGCAAAATAACTCTTGCAGCTGCTAGAATCTCTCAAGGCAAACAGGATAAATTATATCTTGGCAATTTGTCATCTCTCAGGGACTGGGGTTACGCAAAAGATTATGTTGAATGCATGTGGCTTATCTTACAGCAGGATAAACCCGAAGATTTCGTGATTGCTACAGGGACTCAACACAGCGTCAGGGAGTTCGCGACTCTTGCTTTTCACTACGCAGGGATTAATCTTGAATGGAAGGGCGAGGGCATCAACGAGAAGGGCATTGACTCACGAACGGGGCGAGTTATCGTTGAAGTCAGTCCGGAATTTTACAGGCCTACTGATGTAGTGAATTTATTAGGCGATCCGGCTAAAGCAAGGCAGAAACTTAATTGGAATCCCACTAAGACCAGCTTTGAAGAACTCGTTAAAATTATGGTCGAACATGACATTAATAAAATCAAGAAAGAAGCTGTGAGAAATTAATTATGAATAAAGACTCAAAAATTTACGTCGCAGGACATAGAGGCATGGTAGGCTCTGCAATAGTCCGAGAGCTTGAACGTCAGGGCTACACGAACATAATAACACGGACTCACACTGAATTAGATTTAAAGCGTCAAGATAAAGTTCAAGAATTTTTTGAATCAGAACGTCCTGAATATGTCTTTCTTGCTGCTGCAAAAGTCGGCGGTATCATGGCAAATCAGAACGCCCTAGCAGATTTCATGTATGATAACATGATGCTCGAAATGAATGTTATTCACTCAGCGTTTGAGAATAATTGCAAGAAACTTGAATTCTTAGGCTCATCGTGTATTTATCCCAGAATGGCACCCCAGCCAATGAAGGAGTCATGTTTATTAACCGGCGAACTTGAGAAGACCAACGAAGCATACGCCCTCGCGAAAATTTCCGGACTCAAGTACTGCGAATTCTTGAATACTCAATACGGCACTGATTATATTTCCGTCATGCCTACGAACTTATACGGCCCTAATGATAATTATCACCCGACTCACAGCCACGTTTTACCCGCTTTAATTCGAAGATTTCACGAGGCCAAGATTAATAACTCAGAGTCAGTTACATGCTGGGGAGACGGCTCACCATTGAGAGAATTTCTCTATGTCGATGACTTAGCGGATCTCTGCGTCTTCCTGATGAATAATTACTCAGGCAATGAGACAGTGAACGCTGGCACAGGCAAAGAATTAACGATTAAAGAGTTAACAGAACTTGTTGCTAAAGTCGTAGGCTATAAAGGCAAAATCGAATGGGACGTTACTAAACCTAACGGGACTCCCAGAAAGTTATTAGACGTGAGTAAAGCTGAGTCTTTAGGCTGGCGGTATAAAACAGAACTTGAGGACGGCATAAGACTCGCGTATCAAGATTTTCTGAATAATCCAATTAGGGCAGAGAGATAATCAATCATGAATATTATTTTGTTGTCCGGCGGTTCGGGCAAAAGATTATGGCCTCTCAGCAATGATATTAGAAGCAAGCAGTTTATCAAGATATTCAAGAAGCCTGCTCACTCTATACCTATGGGTACTGAGTACAGCGGCAAATATGAGTCAATGTTACAGCGCGTTTACCGTCAAATCAGGACAGTTACACCGAGTGCAAATATAGTTATTGCTACGTCAAAATCACAAGTTTCGGCGATTCATAATCAATTAGGAGTCGACGTTGATATTTCGATAGAGCCTTACAGACGCGACACGTTTGCAGCAATTGCCCTCGCTACAGCATATCTTCATGACGTGAAAAATATTCCTGATAACGAAGCTGTTGTAGTCTGTCCTGTTGATCCGTATGTTGAAGATGATTATTTCAGGACTCTTGAAGACATGTATTATTCTGCTAAGAATGACTCGAAAAATATTATCTTAATGGGAATAGAACCAACTTACCCAAGCGAGAAATACGGATATATCAAGCCAAGTAATCAGGGCTATACTTTCACCGAGAAGCCAAATCTTGAGAAGGCAGCCGAATACATCTCTCAAGGCGCAATGTGGAACGGCGGAGTCTTTGCTTACAAGCTGCGTTACGTATTAGACAAGAGCAGAGAACTTTTAGGCACAAGCGATTATGAAGAGTTATTCAAGAACTATGAGAGCCTCAAGAAGATTTCGTTTGATTACGCAGTCGTTGAACATGAAACAAGCATTGAAGTTATACGCTACTCCGGAACATGGAAAGATCTGGGAACATGGAACACTTTGACCGAAGCTATGGAAGGCTCAACAGTCGGCGATGTAAGACTCAATGAGACATGCTCAAACGTTCATGCTGTAAATGAACTTGGCCTGCCGATTTTATTAATGGGTCTGAAAAATATAGTAGTCAGTGCATCGCCTGAAGGTATTCTAGTATCAGATAAAGAGCAGAGTTCGTATATCAAGCCCTTTGTTGACGATATAGACCAGCAGGTTATGTTTGCAGAAAAGAGCTGGGGTTCATATAGGGTCCTCGACGTTGAAGAGGACAGCATGACTATAAAAGTTACTTTGAAGCCGAGTCACAGAATGAATTATCACAGCCACGACAAGCGCGATGAAATCTGGTCAGTAATAAGCGGTGAAGGTCATACTATAGTCGACGGAATGAAACAGCCTGTGAAGCCCGGTGATGTTATTACTATCGAAGCAGGCTGCAAACATACGATTATTGCAGGTGAGTCAGGTCTTCAGTTAATCGAAGTCCAGCTTGGAAAAAATATCAGCGTCCATGACAAGAGAAAATACGAAATGCCCCTGTGATAAAAACCTGCCGTTTATATTAAGACCTGCGGTAAAAGATTACTTATGGGGAGGAAGCCGCCTCAACGATGAGTTTAATTTTGATATTCCTGTATCTCCTTTTGCCGAAGCGTGGGTATGTTCGACTCATTCTGACGGAGTCTCTATAGTCAGCGGTAGTGAATTATATCTGTCTGAAGTGTTAATCAAGCACCCTGAGTATTTAGGCTCTCACGTCCTGCAATTGACTGAAGGCCGGGCAGAACTTCCCATATTAATCAAGTTAATTGACGCGAAAGATAATTTGTCAGTTCAAGTTCACCCCGATGATGATTACGCAAATAAATTCGAAGGTCAATGGGGAAAAACTGAAATGTGGTATGTGTTAGGGGCAAAGAATGATGCGCGACTCGTATACGGCTTCAATCAAGATGTAGATAAAAATTGCGTGATTAATGCAATAGAGAATAAAAATATTAACGAGCTGCTTAATTATGTTCCTGTTCATAAAGATGATATTTTCTATATCGAGTCAGGGACAGTTCACGCAATCGGAGCAGGGTGCTTAATCGCTGAGATTCAACAGAGTTCTAACTTGACATACAGGCTCTATGATTATGACAGGGTCGACAAGTACGGCAATAAACGTACTCTTCACGTTAAGAAGGCTCTTGACGTTGCCAAGCTCGAGTCATCAATGACTCCCAGACAGCCAATGAGGGTATTAAAATATAAATCAGGCTGTGCATATGAATTGCTCGCTAGGTGCAAATATTTTCAGGTTGAACGAATGCTATTAAACACTCAAAACAGAGTCCTAACAGAATTTCAGACGGGCTCAAACACTTTTCATGCTTTATTATGTATCGAAGGCTGCGGAGTGTTATTCGGCCAAGACTTTACTATGAACTTCTTCAAGGGAGACTGTATATTTATTCCTGCTGAGAGCATTAAATTAACGTTGCACGGCAGGGCGCAAATTCTGAACGTAAGCTGTTAATAAAAATTAAAGCCTGGCTTTGAGTGAGTCAGGCTGTCTTATCATTATTCTTTATGCAAGTTTCCATGTCCCGTTAATTGCATTAGTCCCTGTTCTAGGAATTACCCAATAGGGCGAGTCGTTCACGGGGCCTTCAACCATGAAAGTCAACGCAGGTGGCTTGCTTCCTCCTGGAGCTGCTATCCATTCGCCGTTATATATTCTTATTGCGAGTTCAAGATTTTTCTTGCCCAGATTCAAAATCTCAAGAGGCACACGGGATCTTAAACATACATGACCTTCAAGAGTCGGAATCTCATTAGGACACTTGACTTGATCGCTTTGATATGTCCAGTATATTACGTTTCCTGCCTGATCCTTCATGCAATAGCCTACGCATAATGCTTTATTAGGTTTCTTGACAACGCCTTCTATCTCGACAAATAATTCATCACTGCGCCTTAATGCTCCGGAGTTCTTGCTGCCGTCAGGACGATAGAGTCCAAATCTAAGCGGCTTGAAATAATCATTCTCGTATTTACCGCCTGGATTAACCCATTCTGAAATATACTCATCGACTTTGGCAAGGCTCATATATCTATTTGCACCGTCAACAACGTCATACGTATCAAATACCATCTGGCCGTGTTCGAGGCATATTATTCGGCTGCACAGCTGCAACACTGCTCCCATATTATGACTCACGAATAAAATTGTCCTGCCTTCAGAGTGGCTGATCTCGTCCATCTTGCCCATGCACTTTTTCTGAAATTCCAAATCTCCGACTGCAAGAACTTCATCGACTATTAATATCTCAGAAGTTAAATGCGCCGCGATTGCAAATGCAAGTCTTACTGACATTCCGCTTGAGTATCTCTTAATCGGGGTATCTAAAAATTTCTCGACTCCTGAGAAGTCAACGATTGCGTCAAAATTTTTCTTGATCTCGTGCCGTCTCATTCCGAGAATTGCTGCATTTAAATATATATTCTCTCGTCCTGTTAGTTCAGGGTGAAAGCCTGTGCCTACTTCGAGAAGACTTGCGACTCTGCCCTTGAGTGAAATTCTGCCTTCAGTCGGTGCTGTTATCCTGCTGAGTATCTTTAAGAGCGTAGATTTTCCTGCTCCGTTATGGCCGACTATTGCGACTCGTTCGCCCTTTTCGACTCCGAACGATAAATTTTTCAGTGCCCAGAACTCTTCGATATTGCGGGGAATAGATCTCTCTATAAACGGATGCCTTATCCTGCGTCCTATTCTTGCGAACCAGTCACCCAGAGCATCATATAAACGCCAGTTCATTTGGTGACGGATTAAATATTTCTTGGCAAGATTCTCAATTTTTACTGCCTGCATGTTCTGTCACCTGCCTTAGATATAATCTGCAAAAGATCTTTCCATCTTGCGGAAAAATTTCTGACCGTAATAAAATATTACAGATGAAGCTATCAGCGAGATAATAAATCCCGGAATATATAACGATACCGAAGTACCCTGAATGCACCATCTGAAGCCGTCAATGACTCCGACCATAGGATTTAAGCTGTAAATCAAACGCCATCTTTCAGGAATAATCGAACTTGAGAAGCCGACCGGTGAAGCATATAAACCAAACTGGACGATAAAAGGCACTATGTGATTAAAATCTCTGTATCTGACTCCTATAGCTGCAAACCAGAAGCCTACTCCCATAGCTGCAAGGGTAGCGACCATTACGAAGAACGGCAGCAGAATTATCAGCGGCGAGGGCATGAAACCATATATAAGCATCAACAGGCATAATAACGCAAATGAAATCAATGTATCAACAGCATTGACTATTACAGCCGAAATCGGAAGGACTAGACGCGGGAAATAAATTTTGTTGATCATTCCTCCTCCTCCCAAGACAGAACCTGCCGTACGCTGAAGGGCATTCGCGAAATACTGCCACGGAATCAGAGCCGAGAATACTAATATGGGATAGGGGACTCCTTCACTTGGAAGTTTTGCTATCTTGCCGAATACTACTGTGAAGACTATCATGCTAAGGAACGGACGAATAAGACTCCATGCAACGCCTACTACTGTCTGCTTGTAGCGTACTATAATATCGCGCCATGCCAGAAAGAAAAATAACTCGCGGAACTTGATTAACTCTCTGAAATAATCAACCGTAGTTTTATTAGGTTCGATTACTATATCAAATTCACCGTGACCGTCACCCATGATAACTTTTCTTAGAGTGCTTCTTACTTTCATAACTATAAATCATACCTCCTTAAATTAATTTATCCCTGTGAGCATCGCAAATATTTCATCATCGTTTGACATCATCGCATAAGCCGGAGCGTTCATCCCTGAATTATCGCAAATCGTAATATCAGCACCGTTATTCAAGAGTTCGCGGACTGTTTTTAGCTGTTCCTGCCTTGAGTAACTTGACGAGATCAGAGCAGCAAATAATAAATCTTTCCAGTAATCAGCCTTAAAGCCTCGTATTTGAATCATTACGTAAATAAATCTTTCTATGCTCATGTCATGTCCTGCTACTGCCATCCCAAGTGCTGTCCTGCCGTTCATGTCGCGGATATTAGGATCTGCCCCGCCCTCGAGCAATATTTTTACCATTTCGGAACTCACTAGAACAGAGTACATTAATGCTGTCCTGCCTCGAGAGTCTTGACAGTCAGGTTTTGCACCGTTGGCGAGTAAAGCTGCGGCTGTCTCTGTGTTATTCATAGTAACTGCTATATCTAGAGCATTTTTCGTTATTCCTGAAGCAGGATGAAATATCTCATTAGGGTCTGCTCCGGATTTGATTGCTTTTATGACTTGTTCGCCTGTACCGTTTGCGCAGATAATCAAAAACTCTTCACGGTTCATGAAAGTTTAATCACCTCTCAAAAAATTTATATGCCTCGTCAAGAATGCTATTAACGTCAGGGATAAAATCACTCTCTTTACGCGTCAGGTAACACAGAAATTCTATGTTGCCTTCAGGTCCTGTTATGGGCGAGTGAGTCAATCCTGCGATGAAAAAATTAGTATTGTACTCTATAAAATTTATTATGCCTTCAAGGACTTCTGAATGAATACTTCTATCACGAACTACGCCTTTTGAGATTTTATCCCGGCCGGCTTCGAACTGAGGCTTGATTAACACGACCGCACAGCCTTTATCATTCACGACATTATTAATCACAGGCAGAATTAATTTCAACGAGATAAACGACACATCACACGATGCAAAATCTATTGAGTCATGAAAATTTTCGCGGGTCAAATATCTTGCATTAGTTCTGTCCATAACGACAACACGAGAGTCACTGGCAAGCCTCCAGATTAATTGACCGTAGCCGACATCTATTGCGTAGACCTTAGCAGCACCGTTAGAGAGCAATACATCAGTGAAGCCTCCTGTTGAAGCTCCGAAATCAGCGCAGATTTTATTTTTCACTGAGAGATCATCAAAGACTTCAAACGCTCGTAACAATTTCTTAGCTCCCCGACTCGCCCATTGTGATACTTCATCAAGGGTCATAGAGTCATCGCGTGAAAACATTGCTCCTGCTTTAGTGATTACTTGACCATTAACGCGCACTTTTCCTGACATTATTAATGCCTGAGCTTTATTCCTGGTATCAACTAGGCCAAGTTCAGGCAGTAATTTATCGAGTCGTTCTTTATTCTTCATGTGATTTATATTGCTTGATTATATTCTCCGGTGTCAGTCCGTATAACTCTCTTTGTTCAGATTGAGTCGCATGTTTAACGCACACATCAGGGACTCCGAAGCGCATTAATTTCACATGTGAAGCTCTCTCGGCTATAACCGCTCCGACACCTTCGCCGAGTCCTCCGGGCATGTAATTCTCTTCAAGTACTGCAAGAGTCTTATAATGACTCAAAATTTCGTCAAGAGCATTCATGTCAAGGGGCTTGATTCTCTTAGCGTTATATACAGCAGGAACGTCAACGCCTTCATGTTCTGCAAGTTTTCGAGTCTCTATCATAGTCCAGACGCTGGCACCGTGTCCAAGCAATGCCCACTGAGTCCCATCGCAAATTTTCACAATTCCTGACTCAAATTCAGACTCAGAACTCGACACACTGATATTTTTAACAGGAATGCTGCCCCTTGGATAGCGAATCAGAGTCGGCCCGTTACGTCTTGAAGCGATTAACATTGCCTCTCTAAGCGAGTCTTCATCACAAGGCGAGTAAATCTCGAAATTAGGGACTGCCCTAACCCACGGAATATCAAGCAATCCTTGATGGGTATCACCGTCCGAACCTGCAAGCCCTGCCCTGTCGACCATGATAACAACCGGTAAATTCTGCAAGGCTATATCATGCATTAATTGATCCATTGCACGCTGTAAGAAAGTCGAGTAAATAAATACCCAAGGACGGACTCCGCCAGCTGCCAGACCTGCTGCCATCGTGAGCATATGACTCTCTGCAATTCCCACGTCAAAGAATCTGTCAGGGAATTCACGCGCAAATTTCTCGAGCTTGACTCCTGTAACCATTGCTGCGGTAAAGCATACTATTCTTGGGTCATTTAGTGCTAACTCTTCGGCTATCTCACTGGCTGCTTCACTCCATGTCCTGGACTTGGCCTGACCTGAGGGCGATACCTGATGATATTTCGTAGGGTCTGCTTCTGCTTCGGGGAGTCCTTTGCCCTTCACCGTGTTAAAGTGTAAGAGTACAGGACGATCATAATTCTTTGCGAGTTCTAAAATTTTCTCAGCGTTCTTAATATCATGACCGTCAAACGGTCCCCAGTAATTTATATCTATCGAGTCAAATAAGTTGCTTGGCTTGATTAAGTTCTTGATGTGATCTCTTATTCTCTCAAGGGGTTTGCTGAATCTGACTCCTGCATATTTGCGAATTGCATTCTTGAGTCTCCTGTATGTTGTGTTAGCTGAAAGTCTCGCAAGTATCGTAGAGAAGCCGCCGACTCTGTTGCTGATTGAGTGCCTGTTGTCGTTGAGAATAATTATTAATCTTGTCTGAGTCTCGTGAATATAATTCAGTGCCTCGAAAGCGAGTCCGTTTATTAGTGAAGCGTCGCCGATAAAAGCTATTATGTGTCTGTTCTCGTTCAGTAAGTCGCGTGCCTTAGCAAATCCCAATGCCGCCGATATAGAAGTGCTGCTGTGTCCTGTGTTGAAGTGGTCGCAGGGACTCTCATTGCGTCTTGGGAAGCCTGATATGCCGTCTTTGAGTCTCAACGTGTGAAATCTATCGAATCTATCAGTTAATATCTTGTACGGGTAAGACTGATGACCGACATCAAATATAATTCTGTCGTTAAACGGGTCAAACTTTCTCAGCATTGCAATAGTAAGCTCAACGACTCCCAGTGATGAGCCTAAATGTCCGCCGTTCTTGTTCACAGTATCTATAATAAATGCCCGCACCTCCTCAGCCAGCACGGGCAGCATATCTTCATTAAGCCTTAACAAATCATCGCGGGTAAATCCCGGATGAAGCAGAGTAAAATTATTATTATTCAAAGCGTCTGAACTCATAGGCAGCAAATTGTGCGATTAACTGCAATGAAGCAAGCTGTGAACGGTCAAGCCCTGACCCTGAACTCGAACCCAGAGCAATTATTCCTGCTAACGAGTTATCATCACAGATCGGGAAAATATATTTTATCGCTGAAGATTTAAATGCTTCCTTCCATGGACAGCCGGCAAGTCCCCATGATTTAAAGATTGAGTCAGGTGAATTCGTGCTTAAATCATAGTGAGGCTCTGAAACTTTTTCGTTCGAGACAGCTCCGTTCGGTGAAGGCAGAAGGGTCGTATCAAGAGTAGCTTTGAAATGTCCTGTGCGTCCTTCTGATAGTGTATAGCCTTTGCTTGATTTGTTCCAGACAGCTAATAAGCAGTTAGGCATTCTCCCTTGTTCAACGAATATCTCAACTAAGAGAGATAAGAACTTGCTCTGACTCCCTGCACCGCGTAAGACTTTTAACACGTTCGAGAGCGATAACACAGTGAACTCACCGGTTGAGATATTTGCTTCGGCCTGCTGTGATTGAGCGCGTAAATTGTTGATTGCAATTGCCCTGACAGCGAGATTGCCAAGCAGCTCAAGAAAATTCATTGTCTGGTCATCAGGAAGCTCGTCCCAATGCATAATAGCAAAGAGTCTGCAATTTCCTTCAGCTACAGGCAGGACGACTTCAACAGGAGCATCGCTCTTCGTAACAACAGGAGTCGGAGGCAGAATTTGTGAAGAGTAAATGCCCTTGCGTTCGGGTATGTTGTCAGCCTTGCCGTTAAAGACAGTGAGATAATTGCCTTCGTCGCGTAGAATTACTATTGACTTAGGGAACAGACTCTCACGCAGGACATCAGTTAAGAACGAAGCGAAATATTGCAGGGGCATAGGCTCAAAGATTGAAGCTAACGTGTTCTTGGTCGCTAGAATCATATATGAAAGACGCGATAACTTTTTCTCAGTGTCTGATATTCTCTTGAACGTCTGCCAGAGTCTTATTAAGCCTGCATACGGTTTAAGCTCGTTGATTAACCCATCAGGTGAAGATGGCTTTGCAGTCATTAATATATATATCTCCCAATGAGAGCCGCGAATTCTTACAATGCCGGGATAATCTTTGGTGCCGTCTGAGTAATCAAGCTCGAATGACTCGCGAGTTATTCCCCGTGAAAAAAGTTTTGTTATATTGTCCTCGATAGTCAGGCTCTGAGGGACGACTCCGGAAGCGTCAAGAATATTAAGGGTGCTTGAATGCGAGTCAGACTCAGAGTCAGAAGGTTCAGCAATGAGGGCATTAATTGATTTGGAAGCAAGGAAGTCCGTTAAGCTCTTCAAGGCTCCTCCGTTGACGAGAAAATCTATTTTGTTGTAAAGTTCGTTAATATTTTCTGACATGAAATTAATAATCCTCCGTGAAAAAATTTTTTGCTCTTTATTTTATCGCTTTTTGCCTTCAAAATCGTATAATATATCGCGTGAATTATCCCGAAAATAAAAATTTAGCAATTTATTATGATTATATATTATATAGAGAGAATGCTTTTATTAATCATGAACATCATAAATTTTAAACGAGAAGGGCTGGCGTGTTTTATAAAATGATTGAAGTACATCGTCTGAACGGTGAAGCATTTCTGATTAATTCCGACATGATCGAAACAATTGACGTTACCCCTGATACTGTATTGCGTCTTCTGAACGGCCATAGATACATAGTGCGCGAGAAGGTTCGGGACGTGTATAAAAAAATTATCGCCTTCAGGAAAGCTGCAGGTTATACATGCATAATCGCAAATACTGCAGACGAGACCAAAGAATGATAAATAATATATACACACTACTATAGAGGTGAAAGCGTTTTGGATTTAACAAGTCTTTTAGGATTTCTCGCAACATGGATTCTAGTCGTTGCTTCAATGGCATCAGGAGGCAATATCGGAGCATATTTCGATGTCCCTTCACTGATGATAACAATCGGAGGAGCAATCGGCGCAACAATAATCTCTAACCCCGGCGCAAGGCTCAAGACAATAGGCGGCTGTCTCAAGAACGTATTCTTTAATCAGCAGATTGATTTAGTCGGAATGGTTCAAATGATAGTAAGTTTCGCAGAGAAGGCACGGCGTGAGGGACTCTTAGCTCTCGAGGCGGACATTGCTGAAGTCGACAGTGATTTTATGCGCAAGGCAATGCAGCTCGTAGTTGACGGCACTGACCCGGAACTTGTCAGAGCTATTCTTGATACTGAAATAGGCAACTTCGAGGACAGGCACTCGGCAAATAAAGCAGTCTTTGATCACTTGACAGAATTTGCACCTTCTTTCGGAATGATAGGAACGCTCATAGGCTTAATCGCAATGTTAGGAAACCTTCAGGATGTCAGCGCACTCGGTCCCGGTATGGCAGTCGCATTGATTACTACAATGTACGGCTCAATGATGGCTAACATGTTCGGCTCTCCTGTGAGTAAAAAACTTGCTGCGAAAAGTGCTGCTGAGGTCAAATCAATGGAGCTTATGGTCGAGGGCATATTAGCTATTCAGGCAGGCGAGAACCCGCGAATAGTCGAAGAGAAATTGAAGGTCTACTTACCTCCTGCAATGCGTGAGGCTTTCAACCAGGAAGAGGGCTAAACACAATGGCACGTCAAAAGAAACCTGAAGAGCCGGGATTATCTGCACCGTTCTATATGGGAACTTACGGGGACATGGTTACGCTTATACTTTGCTTCTTTATATTGTTATTCGCTATGTCCTCAGTAGACTCGCAAAAATTCCAGAAGGCTTTACTCTCATTAAGAGGCTCACTCGGAGTGTTAAAAGGCGGCGTTACAAATGAAGAGTCAACAGATCCCAACAAGAGCGGCGAACAGGGTATCAGTCCCGGAGCAAGTGAAAGATTAGAACTCGATACAAGGCACGTTGCATACACGTTGAATTCATTCTTGAGATCAGAGAATTTGACTCATGAAATCCAAGTGTCGATAAATCAAAGGGGCGTTGCAGTCTCAATCAGCGATCAGTTTTTATTTTTACCAGGGCGGGCTGATATTAGACCCGAAGGCCAGAGAGCTTTATACAAAATTTCTGAATTGACCCGAAACGTTGTCCCGGCCGTCGCAGTAGAAGGACATACTGACTCAGGAGTCTTGAACGGCGGAATATATCGGGATAACTGGGGGCTTTCATCAATGAGGGCAGCAGCTGTTGCCAGTTACATGGAGAGCGCAGGAGGCTTTGACCCGTTGAAACTTCAGGCAGTGGGATTCAGTTCAGCTCAACCGATTGTGCCTAATGACAGTCCGGAACACAGGGCATTGAACAGGCGCGTTGAGATAGTGTTTTTGTCGCAATACCCAAAACGTTAAAGAAGGGGCAGTAATAAAGTTATGAAACGTATATTAATTTTCGCAATAGTAGGACTCGTAATGTTCGGAGCAGGCTTCGGAGGAGGCTTAATTCTCGGCCGTACAATGGCACCTAAGGACGATAACGGCATAGGCGCAGGAAAAGTTATTCAGAATCCCGGCCCCATCGTCTCAATCGGTGAATTCACAAGCAATCTCGCAGGAGCAGGCCGTCACGTAATAAGTTTTGCGCTTTCACTTGAACTGGTAGAGAAGGACGGAGCAAGCGCACTTATTCAGACTCCCGGCTGGTTAATGAGAATCCGCAATGAGATATTCATGTTAATTAAAGACAGAGTCTATGATGACTTGACAAGCGCAGAAGGGACTCTGCAATTTGCTGCGGACATAAAACGCTCTCTAAATCGAATGCTGCCGGACGTAGGCGGTGAAGCTCCGATTGTTAATGTCTTATTCGAGAGCATAGTCTTGCAGTAAAGAAAGTTCAGGTGAAAGAATGCCCGATGTATTATCACAAAACGATATTGATGCCCTGCTAAAGTCTATATCAAGCGGTGCAGATATTAACGCCATTGCTGCCAAGACTGACGAATACGCAAAGTTAAAAGTTTATGATTTCAAGCGTCCCGACAAGTTCAGCAAAGACCAGTTAAGAGCAATCCAGATGATTCACGAGTCGTTTGCAAGACAGATGACAACTGTGTTATCGACTCTGATTCGTTCTATAGTGTCAGCCGAGATCGCTTCAGTTGAGCAGCTAGCATACGAAGAATTTGTTAATTACATGGTTCAGCCTACAGTTATAGGCATGATAGAAATGCATCCGTTTGAAGGCAGCATGTTAATCGAAATAAATCCCTCGTTAGTCTTCACGATTATTGACAGAATGTTAGGAGGCAGAGGCACTTTCTCCGGCAACGTAAGAGAATTAACTGACATTGAGAAGACCGTAATAGAACGAGTTATTATGCGAATTCTTGAATTACTCGAAGACAGCTGGAGCACCGTTGTTGACGTAAGATTTAGATTTGAGAGCATGGAAAGCAACCCTTTCTTTGTGCAGATCTGTTCGCCAAGTGATATGGTCTTAGTAGTTATCATGAAATTAAGAGTCTCAGACGTTGAAGGCATGGTTAGTTTATGCTTCCCGTATTTCTTAATGGAGCCTATCATGGACAGATTATCGAGTCAGCAGTGGTTCGCTTCGACTAGTCATAAAGCAGACGATGAAGTCAAGACCTGGCTCAATAACTCAATCAGACAAGTCAAAATGCCAATGGCTATGGAACTTGGACACACTGTTTTATCGCTCAATGACGTATACGCTCTTCAAGTCGGCGATGTAATCAAACTCGATGAACTCAAAGACGCAAATATTGACGTTAGAGTCGGCAATCAGATAAGATTTAAGGCGCGTCCGGGGACTCTTAACGGTCATATGGCTGTAGAATTAACGAGCGTGCTGACTGACGAGATGCCGGCACTAACTGGAGAATCATCACAAGGAGAATAATTTAGCATGAAAGGAGAAGGGTAATATATGCCTGATGATTTATTAAGTCCTGATGAAATAAACGCCCTGCTTTCAGGAGACGGAGGAGACTTCGGCGATGTCGATGAACTTTCTTCGAGTGACTCAGAACAGCTTGCAAAATTTGCAGATACATTCGCAAACGCAGAGAACAGCGTAATAAATATGCTCGCAGGCAAGAACGTTACTACTAATATAGGCAGCTATCAGGTCATGCCTCAGAGTGATTTTAACGGCAAGTTTTCAGAGATTCCGTTTTTATTCTCGTGTACGTTCAAAGGCTTTGACGATAAACCCTTAGCAATCGTTGTAGATCAAAAAGGAGCATTGACCCTGGCAGATCTCATGATGGGCGGAGGAGGGACTCAGCTTCCCGAACCAAGCGATTTATACTGGAACGCTGCACAAGAAGGCTTAAGTCAGGTCGTAGGGTCTGCGTTTACAGGTTTGAGCGGTCTCTTAGGCAACAGGACTCTAATTCCTGATAACACGAGTTCTGCACTCGGTGAAGATGACTGGAGAGCGTTTTCTCTTGAACCTGCTGACAAAAAAATTTGGGCAAGTCCTGTAAGCGTTACGATTGACGGATTGAAGCCTTTTAACATTTGGACATGCCTGACTCTTGACTCGGCTCTGGATTTCGCTTCAGCAATGCGCAATATAGCAGAAGGTAAGCCTATTAACACATCAAGCAATAATAATACAGGAGGTGGAGGACCAATGGGAGGAGGAAGACAGACCGCAGGCCCGGCTGTTGACGTAAGACCTGCAGCATTTCAGCCTTTAGGAGGCGGTGCTGGAGGAGGTGCTCCAAGTCCAATAGATTTAATTGCTGATATTCCTGTTAGAGTCACTGTAGAACTCGGCAAGGCGCGCAAGAGCGTCTCAGAAATTCTTGCATTGACAGCAGGTGCAGTTGTAGAACTCGACAAGATGGCAGGCGAACCTGTTGATATTCTCGTGAACGGCAAATTAATAGCTCATGGTGAAGTTGTCGTAATTGATGAAAACTTCGGGGTCAGAATCACTGATATTATTCCCGGAGGAGCAAGGGCAGCTTCATAAAAAATTTATGTAATCACGAAATAGATTATCCCCACTGTTTGAATGGCGGGGAAATTTTTTTATGCGCTTGACAATACCCCCCTCCTTATTCGTATAATTTACTTAATCAGAAAAAAAAATTTATCGAACGAGGTGTGTTTCATGAGCGGTAATATAGCAGTGTTTGCAGCTCTGGTGTTTCCTTTGGGAGGATTCTTTTACAACGTCGGCAGTGATATAGGTAAATCTCTTTACGGCGAAGGCTTGTACGTCATAATATTTTCTTTAATAGGTCTTGCAGCAGGTGTTATGATTGGATGTCTCATAAGCTGGTTTGCTGTATCTATGACTCGAAAAGAAGATAAAGCAGCAAGTGAGGTTCTGCAAAATAGTCTTAACGCGCTAGAAGAAAGATTATATAAAGAATTCAACGAAAAGATTAACGCTCTAAGAATAGAGTTACAGGCACAAAATTTTAACTCTGATTCAATCCCTGAAATAGATATAAAAGAGTCAAAGCCTGAAGAAAGCCCCGAAGTCAAGGAGATCATAAAAGCTGATAAAGAACGTCAGGCAAAATTAGCTAAGGCAGCATCGGCAACAGCTGCAGTAACAGGAACTGCTGTAGGACTCGGAACAGGTGCGCAGCTCGGTCTTGCTATGGGAGTTTTTGGGGGACCTCTTGGCATGGCAGCAGGGGCAGCTATAGGAGGACTCGCAGGTTTAATCGCAGGAAAATTTTTCGGCAGTGAAGAAGAATAAATTCTGACATGCAGTTAAACATATCGTGAAATGGAGTGAAAAAAATTTTTTCGTGTTATAATTTTTTGCATTCATTCTTTGTAAATTAATATAAATCTTTAAGAGGAGTATTCACGATGGGAAAAAAAGTTTTGATAGTCGATGACGCAGCCTTCATGCGCATGATGTTAAAGGATATACTCACTAAGAACGATTTTGAGGTCGTCGCAGAAGCTGAAAACGGCAAGGCAGGTGTAGCTGCATTCCAGAAATACAAGCCTGATATTATCACGATGGATATTACTATGCCCGAAATGAACGGAATCGATGCAGTCAAGGCAATAAAGGCACTCGACCCCAGCGTTAAAATCGTAATGGTCTCAGCAATGGGTCAGCAGCCAATGGTCATAGAAGCAATTCAGGCCGGAGCAAATGACTTTATCGTTAAGCCCTTCCAGCCTGAGAGAGTTATTGAAGCTATAACAAAGGTGCTGTCGTAAAAATAATTCAGGACATATCTTTGACGGCGTATTTAATTCGTGCCGTTAGCGTGTTAATAATCATGTCGCTTGGTGCATTCGTTCTCGTTAAATTATTCAGGAAATACAACCCCAATGCAAAGAGCGCATCTAATATCGAGATAATTTCGTCCCTGCGGATAACTGGCAGGGATATATTTTTAGTCGTTCACTGCGGCCCCGATGTCATTGCGTTTGTTACTGGCTCAGGCGGTTCGTTCTTAATGGGCAGGTGGAGTTATGAGGACTGGCTCAAGAGTATTGATTCATAAAATATTTCTCGCGTTGATAATTATTCTTGCGTTCGTGAGTAATTCATTTGCTGCAACTGCTCCGGCAAGATTACCTGATGTGCCTTCTATTCCGCTGCCTACTATAAGTTTTGGAGCTGCTCCGGCTGACTCTCCCCGCGATGTTGCTTTGACGCTTCAAGTTCTGGCATTGATGACTGTGTTAAGCCTCGTCCCTGCAATTCTGTTAATGGTAACGAGCTTCACAAGAACTATTGTAGTTCTGGGATTCGTCCAGCGCGCAATAGGTCTTCAGCAGTCGCCCCCCCAGCAGGTCATAGCAGGACTCGCGTTATTCTTGACGATGTTCACGATGTATCCGACCTGGAATCGAGTCTATAATAATGCCCTCGAGCCTTATATGTCAGGCAGAATTAACTCACAGCAGGCGTGGGAAAATTCTATAAATCCTATACGCGAATTCATGTTTAGATATACACGTCAGGAGGAGCTTTCGTTAATCATATCAATGTCAGAGACTCCGAGACCTGCAAATCAATCTGAAGTCCCGACAAGAGTCTTAATCCCTGCTTTCATGTTGAGCGAGTTAAAAACGGCGTTTCAAATGGGAGTCGTGATTTATATTCCGTTCTTAGTCGTTGATATGGTCGTCTCAAGCGTATTGCTTGCTATGGGAATGATGATGCTGCCTCCTATGATGATTTCGCTGCCGTTCAAGATATTATTATTCGTAATGGCTGACGGCTGGAATCTTGTCGTTATGAGCGTCCTGAAAAGTTTTACTAACGTCCCGTAATAGATATTTAAGGAGAGAGAATAAATGCCGGTAACTAATCTGAGTTTATTTGATATTCTAAGCGGTGCAATATGGACAATGCTTGCTGTTACCCTGCCGATCTTATTAACTGCAATGATTATAGGCTTGTTGATAGGCATACTTCAGACAGCTACGTCAATTCAGGAGCAGACTCTAATATTTATCCCGAAAATTTTAGCCGTGTTCTTCTGCATAGTCATATTATCGCCGTGGATAAGTCAAAGAATGCTGGTAATGACGCGCGAGATTCTCGGCCAGCTTGAGAGATTCATTCAGTGAAAGGTCTTGAGTTACCAGCTCAATTATTAGTAATTTATCTGCTGCTTCACCTGAGATTCATAGGGTTGATGTTCAGCTCGCCAATTTTTACTGCTGCGATGACTCCGACTCCCCTGAGATATTTATTTGCTGTAATGCTCACTGTGTGTTCAGTCGGAGTTATTAAGACTGAGTCAATTCCCATGCTTTATTTTGACAGCGTAACTTTTCTTGCTGCAATTTTTATCCGCGAACTTGTCATAGGCATTGCGTTAGGCTTTATATCATCACTGCCCCTGTTTGCTTTACGGGTCGCAGGTGAACAGATAGGCTCAACAATGGGCTTCTCGATGGCTCAAGTTATGGATCCTACGACTCAGAGCGAGACTTCAATATTAGGGCAATTACATTTTTTAATGGCTATGTGGTGCTATTTCAGATGGAACGGACATTTAATAATGCTTCAGGCTGTAATCGAGAGTCTAAAGCTCGTGCCTCCCGGTCAGATTTCTTTATTTCCTGCTGGTGATTTGTCGTTAGGTTCGTGGCTTCAGAGTTTATTTATCTTGGGAATTCGTATAGTCGTGCCGTTCTATTGTTCGCTTGTATTATCTGATATAGGCTTAGGCTTCTTAGCGCGTACAGTTCCTCAAATGAATATCTTTGTCGTAGGCTTACCTGTTAAAGTCATGCTGGGCTTCATGGTCCTTGCTGCTGTGTTGCCTTTGACTCTTGATTTGATTTACACTCAATTTGAACACTGGGTAGAGTTTGCCTTGAGCGTTATTCGATTCTGGAGACCTGTATTATGATATTTGACCTTCAATTTTTCGCCGAAGAACGCACGGAAGAAGCTACACCCCGAAAGCGTGAAAAAGTTCGTGAAGAGGGCAGAGTCTGTGTCAGCAAAGATTTAAATGCAGCAGTAGGAATTATTACGGCGTTGTTAGCTCTTGCAATGTTAGGGACTATGATGTGGAAGACTCTGACTTCAATGCTTCAGTTTATGATTCGCTTCATGGGTGATCAGGCTTTGCTTCAGGACGGCTGGCTGTATCTTGTCTCGTGGGAGGCCCTGAAAAAATATTTTGCATCGTGGCTGCCTCTGGGTGCGTTAGTCGTGTTATTCTCAACATGTACAGTCATTGCTCAGGTAGGCTTTGCGATGTCCGGTGAACCTTTCGGGCCGAAATTTGACAGATTGAATCCTTTCACAGGCATGAAGAAAATTATCTCGCTAAGATCTATCGTTGAGCTTCTCAAGGGATTACTCAAAGCAAGTATATTCGCTGTCATGGTCTATAACGCTATAAGAAATTATCTGCCCACATCATCAAAAGCTATGCAAATGCCGTTAATAGTCGGAGCTCTGGGCTTCTGGGACATGCTCTGGAGAATGGCAATAAGGTTAGCTCTAATGCTGTTAGTTATGGCGTTCGCTGATTACTTTTACCAGAAGTGGGACTTCGAGAAATCTATACGAATGAGCAAGAAGGAAATCAAGGACGAATATAAACAAATGGAAGGAGACCCGCAAGTCAAGCAGAAGATAAGACAGAAGCAAAGAGAAATGGCCAAGCAGAGAATGATGCAGGACGTTCCTAAAGCTGACGTTGTAATCACTAACCCTACTCACATTGCAGTAGCTCTTGTCTATGACCGTGAACTAATGGGCGCGCCTCAAGTTATCGCAAAGGGAGCAGATTATCTCGCAAAGAGAATCAGAGAGATCGCAGAAAATAATTTAATACCTGTTATCGAGAACAAACCGCTTGCATGGGCATTGTATGAGAACGTTGACATCGGCGGTGAAATTCCTGAAGATCTTTACAGAGGAGTCGCAGAGATTCTCGCGATGGTATATAAATTAAGAGCGTCGTAAAAGTTAATAGGCATAAAGATTAACGGGCAGTTCTTGTATTAGTAAATGTATTAGTAACACGCAATAAATTCATACAGGAGATTTGATAATAATGATAATGCAAGGCAACAACAAGGCAACAACAAGGCAACAACAAGGCAACAACAAGGCAACAACAAGGCAACAACAAGGCAACAACAAGGCAACAACAAGGCAACAACAAGGCAACAACAAGGCAACAACAATAAGACATTAACTAAGTATATAAAGATACTACGTCCCGATCATTGGGTCAAGCAGTTCTTCATAGTTCCAGGTTCAATAGCTGCTCTTCTCCTCACGAAATCAAAATTCGATTCAGAACACTCAATTAATATTATACTCGGCTTCATTGCTGTGAGTCTCATTGCTTCGGCTAATTATGCTATTAACGAATATCTTGACGCAGAATTTGACAAATATCACCCTGTAAAAAAATTCCGCAGTGTTGTATCAGGCGGAGTCAAAGGCTCGATAGTCTGGGCTTTATGGGCAGCTTTGAGTCTCGCAGGCTTCGCAGCAAGTTCTTTGTTAAGCATAAACTTTCTGGCTGTCATAATATGGCTCTGGCTGATGGGAATACTTTACAACGTTAAGCCATTCAGGACAAAAGATATTGTGTATCTCGATGTCTTGACTGAGTCGATTAATAACGCAATAAGATTAATAGCGGGCTGGTTCATAATCTCTGAGTCTACCCTGCCTCCTGTGAGTCTCATTGCAGGCTACTGGTTCGGAGGAGCGTTCTTGATGGCTGTAAAGAGATTTGCCGAGTACAGAATGATTAATGACTCGAAACTTGCAGGACTCTATCGCAGATCGTTCAAGTATTATTCAGAAAAGTCTTTGTTAATCAGCTCGTTCTTTTACGCAATGTGTTCTGTGTTCTTCACGGGAGTTTTTCTTATCAAGTACAGAATCGAATTAATATTATTCATGCCTGCTTTGACCGGTCTGTTCTGTTATTATTTCTACTTGTCGTTCGAGAATGACTCCGCAGTCCAGAAACCCGAAAAGTTATATCACGAGAAAGGCTTAATGCTTTACTGCGCCGGCTTGACCGTCCTGTTCATAGTGCTGTTAATAATACATATTCCTGCATTGAAGTTTTTCACGAACACCGAATTAATTTCTCTGAGATAAATAATACATGAAATACAAAGCAATTATTACGGACTTTGACGGAACGTTATATTATCAAGCTCCGGTTAGAGTCTTAATGGCTCTCTGGCTCGTGATTTATTACCTCGTTCACCCTTTAAGACTTCGCGAGCTTCTTGTCATTAAGAATTACAGACGGCTTCAAGAGCAAAGATTCATGAGCGGGTCACGGAACTTCTATCACTTGCAATTAAGAGAGGCAGCACTCAAGGCACACGCAGATATAAATATAAATACCGAAGAAATTATAAAGCTCTGGATGATAAAGAGACCATTGAGATTCATAATACTCTTCAGGCGGAGAAAACTGCTTGAGAAATTAAAATTTTGTCAGAAGGCAGGCACGAAGATAATTATTTACTCTGACAACCCCGTAAAAGAAAAGATCTGCGCGATAAATTTCACTCCTGATTATGCGTTCTGGAGCTGCGACGAAATTATTCACTGCATGAAGCCTGACTCTCAAGGCTTGATAAATATAATTCACTTTTTGGGACTCAATAAAAGCGAGGTGTTGTACATCGGCGACAGATACGATAAAGACGGACTATGCGCTCAGGGGGCAGGTATTGATTACCTTGATGTAAAAAATTTCTAAAGGAGGACATTATTTATCATGAAAAATTATTTATCCGAACACGTATTAAAAAATTTGCTCATAACGGCCGGCATTATAATAACCGGCTATCTTCTGCTCGTTCTTGTTTACTGTATTCCTGATAATTTGCTCGATAAGAACGTGAGAATCTCTGCTGAGAAATTATATAAAGAGGGCGTTTACCCTGATATTTATGCGTCAGGGAGCTTTCTTGACAATTTCACTGATGGTGCGTGCATTGCAATCACGATTAACAGAAAAAATGACAATCCTTTTTACAGCGCGATTGATTCTTACCAGTCAGGGAGCGGCAAGGACGGACTCACGAAATTTTATCAGACAGTTTTTGAAAGCGAGACAATAACACCTAAGCTTCATTTCAGTCATTCATATATGTGGGACGGCTTTAGAATTTATCTGCGTCCTCTTTTAATCAGGTATCCCATTCAGGATATACGAGTCTTGTGTGCCTGGCTGGTTTATGCGTTATCGTTCATTTTGTGTATATTAATACTTGATCACTACAAGAATTTTTTCGCCATCATTCCGTTTATGTGTGCGTTTCTTTTCTTTAACTTTCAGCTTGAGGCGTTGTCGTTATTATTCTTTAATGATATTTTCTTTATGCTGCTTGGGTCTCTGCTTGTAATACGTTTTATAAAGCGCGGGAATAATTATTATCTTGATGAACTCTTTGCGGCTGTCGGTGCTCTTGTAGGCTTTACTTCTATGCTTATAACTCCGATGCTTTCTGTGGGGTTCATGCTCGTATGTTATTTAATCTTCAGGAATAATAATCACGACTTGAAACATGATATTTACTCGATTATAAAATATTCTGCGAGCTGGCTGACAGGTTATGCTGTTACAACGTTCACAAAAGTATTTCTTTCCTCAGCTTTTGGTCTGACGCTTGCAGGAAAGGGGCAGGTACAGCACTATTCAGGAGGCAGCTTATATAACAGGCTTGCAATGAATTACCGCGTATTTATGAGACTGCTGATAACATCAAGATTTAAACGCGACTTCATGATAATAACTGTATTAATTTTTCTTGCTGTGTTAATTTACAGGAAGGCTTACACACGCTGGAAGGACTCGCTCCCGTATTTATTTATTGCGTCCTATCCGGTTGTATGGGTATTCGTAATGGCAGGGCATTCGGGGCACGGCTGGACGTATTTTAATTACTCTATATCTATTTTCGCAGTTCTTCAGGTCATGTTTATAATGATTTTGCAGGCGGGGGAGAAAAAATAATCTTCAATCTTCAATACCAGTAAAAATATCTTTGCAATGTTAATTTCACGCGCTAAAATTATTTGCAATCGATTCACAAATCATTCACTAAAAAATTTTATATGTCAGGAGCGTTAACTATGCAGATTGATATTAACAGCAGACTTATCGCACTTATCGGGACTCCTTTGAGTCAGTCCTTTGCAGCCCGTATGCAGAACTCAGCGTACCAGGCGGCAGGCTTCAACATGGTCTATTGCTATTGCGAGGCAGACAACACCCACCTCAAGGAAATTATTGACGGGATTCGCTATATGCCCACGTTCTTAGGCTGTGCAGTTACGAAGCCAAATAAAGAGGCCGTCATGCAGTATCTTGATGATCTTGATCCCCTGTGCAAGAAAATCGGTTCATCTAATACAGTCGTCAAGACCGAAGGCGGAAAGTTAATAGGCTACAACACTGACGGTTACGGAGCTTTACGAGACATCAAAGAGCATAACATACCCATTAAAGATAAAGTTATGTTCTCGTTCGGTGCAGGCGGTACGGGGCGTTCTGTGTGTCTTGAGCTTGCTAATGAAGGCGCAAAGAAAATTTATATATCATCACGTTCAGAGAAATGCGAGACTCTCAGCGAAGAGATTAATAGATTCTTCCCAGGCGTATGCGTCCCCGTAAGAGCAGCTGATGAGGCAGGAGTTGCTAAGGCCCTCGATGAGACGGACGTTATTCTTAATTTATCAGGACTCGGAATGAGGGGCAAAGAAGAGTATACATGCGTTGACAAGAAATATATTAAGCCCTCGCACGTTTGCTTTGATGCTACGTATAATCCTGCTGAGACTCGTTTCTTAAAAGAGGCTAAAGAAGTCGGAGCTACAACCATTAACGGACTCGGTATGTCGCTATATCAGGGCTTGAGACAAATTCAGCTTTGGACGGGCGGTCAGGCAGTACCCCTTGATGTCATGCGCCAGACTCTTATGGATATTCTTGCAGGTAAGTAAGTAAAAACTTTATGCCGTCTGTGACTCTCTCATGGACGGTAATTTATGAAAGGAGCAAAATTTTTTATGGCACGTAAATTTTCGTTAGCTTATCTCACGATTCCCGGAACTAACCCGATGGATCAAATCAAGATTGCAAAAGAAGCAGGCTATGATTTCGTAAGCCTCCGAACGATTCCCATGCATTTACCCGGTGAACCTGAATTTTTACCGCAGAAAGACCCCGCACTGTTTGAAGCTATCAGAGCAGCTCTTAAAGAGTACGACATGCCGTTAATGGATATTGAACTCGCACGAATCCGCAAAGATTTAGACATCAACGAGTATAAACCCGCATTCGAGGCAGCAGCAAAGTTAGGAGCAACGGACGTTCTGGGCAGTGTTTGGACTCGTGATAGAGCATGGTACACAGAGACAGCCGGAAAAGTTGCAGACATGGCTAAAGAGTTCGGACTCAAGTTCAACATCGAGTTTTTACCGTGGGCAGGAGTCAGAAATCTTCAGGAAGATATTACCCTGATTGACGACTTAGGACGCGACAACGTTTTTGTCATGGTCGATACCCTTCACGCAGGCAGAGCAGGTGTTACAGGTGCAGAGCTCGCCAGGACTCCCCGAAAATATTTCAACTTCATTCACTTATGCGACGGCCCGGCTCCCGAAGGTGCAGAGTGCA
This sequence comes from Synergistaceae bacterium, assembly GCA_017439345.1. Classification (GTDB taxonomy): domain Bacteria; phylum Synergistota; class Synergistia; order Synergistales; family Aminobacteriaceae; genus JAFUXM01. The sequence continues at coordinate 12,340 of JAFSJJ010000019.1, read as the reverse complement.
AGGACACAGTTCTTGACAACATAAAAGATGATCTCATGCTGTATACTGCTCGTGAGGCTAGATTCTATCCCGGTGAAGGCGACATAAAGATTGCTGAAATGGTTAAGGCAATGCCCGAAATTCCGCTGTCTATAGAGCTTCCCAACTTGAAAGAGATTAAGGCTCGCGGAGTTGCTGGTCACGCTGCAAGATGTCTTGAAGTAGCAAAGAAATATTTTGCAGAGAACGGAATTAACTAGCTATGAATTTACCCGAAAAAGTTACTATTTGCGAGGTCGGACTCAGAGACGGCTTGCAGAATGAAAAAGTTATCCCCTCTACTGATGACAAGTTAGAGTTATTACACGGCTTCATTGATGCAGGCTATAAAGTTATCGAGGTCGGATCGTTCATGCACCCCAAGAAAGTCCCTCAGATGGCGGACACTGACGAAATATTCAAGAGAATCGGCCAAGTTCCTGAAGGTGTCGAACTCAGAGCGTTAATCCCGAATACACGAGGCGTTCAGAGGGCTGTAGACTGCGGATGTAAGAAAGTAAAATTAAACGTATCGGCGAGCAGAATGCACAACCTCAAGAATCTAAATCGCACACCTGAAGAGAGCGTTGCAGGTTTCGCAGACTGTGTGAAGATGGCGAACGAGAACAATATTGCTATTTCCGGTTCAATCTCGATGCCCTTTGCTTCACCGTGGGAGGGCAGGACTCCTGTTGAGGACGTTGACGCAATTATTGAAGCATATCTCAAGGTCGGAATTAATGAGATTTCGTTATCTGACGCTTCAGGCCAGGCAGTTCCTAATCAGGTTTACGAGCTTTGCAAACACGTTCGAGAGAAATATTCAGAGGCTTCATGGTGGCTTCATTTCCATAATACACGGGGCGCGGCAATGGCTAATATTCTTGCGGCTATGCAGGCAGGCATGACACGATTTGACGCTTCATTCGGAGGCTTGGGCGGTTGTCCGTTCGTTCCCGGAGCAGCAGGCAATATTTCATCTGAAGATGTAATAAATATGCTCGACGAAATGGGAATCGAAACAGGCATTGACGTTCTAAAAGTTATGGCGTTGTCTCGAAAAGTAAGCGAGTTAATCGGACACGGATTAGATTCTTATGTCTTGAGGGCAGGACGTTCAAAGGATTTAATAGCGTCCCAGTCTGAGTAAATATTCAAGTAAGGAGGAAGTAAATTAATGATAAAGTGGCTTGATGAGCATTTTGAAGAGTGCCTTATGGTCATATTCTTAATCCTGATCTCATGTGTAATGATGCTTCAGGTTATAGTGCGCAAAATTCCCTTCATTCAGTCTTTGACGTGGGCTGAAGAGTTCTCGCGCTTCATGTGGATTATGAGCGTATTTATCTCGTTAGCTTACACGATAAGAAAAGGCAACATGTTACGAGTCAGCGTAGTACTTGACTTATTACCCCAGTCACTGCGAAAAGTTATAAATTTATGCGTTGATGTCATCGTAGCTGCGTGCATGGCTCTTCTTGCGTATCATTCCGTAGAGTGCCTCAAGTGGTCGGCAGGTACTATGTTAGAAGGCGCAAGGGCTGAGACTTCACCGGCTATGGGCTGGCCTATGTGGTGGCTTTATGCTGTTGCCCTGTTCGGATTTATTATCGCAACGTTAAGAGCTGTTCAGATGTTCTTTATTCACGTTAAGAATTTCGGAGTCAAAGAACTTACGACACTTGAGCAGACCCAGTTAGACGCTAAGGCAGAAGCTGAAGCAGGACTCAGAGCAGAGGGAGGCAAGTAATCAATGGCAGCGTTATTAGTCTTTGTAGTATTCCTTGTAGCTATAATTTTATCGATTCCGATCGGAGTGAGTATGATTCTCGGCTCAGTAGCTCCGATTTTAATGATGGCCAGAGGCGGAGTCATTCCCCAGATAATAGATAACACTTTGAGCGGTGCAAACTCTACGCCTATTCTTGCAGTTCCGTTATTTATCTTGGGCGGAGTCATCATGGCTGAGGGCGGAATTTCTAAGAAACTCTTCAACTTCTTTGCTTATTTCGTAGGCAGATTCACTGGAGGAGTTCCCTGCGCAGTCGTCTTAACGTGCTTATTCTACGGAGCTATTTCCGGTTCAGGCCCTGCAACTACGGCAGCAGTCGGAGCTATGTGCGTTCCCTTCATGGTCGGACTTGGCTATGATAAGACTTGGGCAGCTGGTCTAATCGCAGTCGCTGGAGGTCTGGGAGTCATCATTCCCCCGTCAATTCCTTTCGTGTTATATTCGCTCGCAACGGACGTTTCAACCGGTAAATTGTTCTTGGGAGGCATTATCCCCGGTATATTAATCGGTGTGTTCCTGATGATTTACGCAATTTTCTACTGTGCAACTAAGGGCGAAGATAAAGCAAAGATTAAAGCAAGACTTGACGAGATAAGCTCAAAAGGTTTCTGGAACTTGTTCAAAGAATCTTTCTGGGCGTTAATGTGTCCGATTATCATTCTGGGCGGCATTTACTCAGGATTCTTTACTCCTACTGAAGCGGCGGTCGTATCTGTCTTTTATGCTATCATCGTGTGCTTGTTCATTGAGAGAAGCATTAAGTTCTCAGCTCTTCCGGCATTCTTAATCAGCTCAGTGAAAACTTACGGCGGATTAGCATTCGTCTTAGCATTCGCAACGGCATTCGGCAGAGTCTTATCATTAACACATGCGACGGCAGCGGTTCAGGAGTTCATAATTACTAACTTCCACAGTTCATTTGCAGTCTTGAGCGTTTGCACAATTATATTCTTGATTCTCGGCATGATTATGGATACAGGCCCGGCAATCATTATTCTTGCTCCTGTTTTACTTCCGGCAGTCAAGGCACTGGGAGTTAATGACGTTCACTTCGGAGTCGTGTTAGTCTGCTGCTTATCAATTGGACTTGCAACACCTCCGTTCGGACTTGATTTGTTCGTAGCAGGAAATATTTCACAGGATCAGCCCATGAGCGTCGCCAAGAAAGCATTCCCGTTTATCGTTGCATTCTTGTTAGCACTCGCGCTTATAGTTTACATTCCTGAAATAAGTACCTGGCTTGTAGGTTAATTAAAGGAGGGTATATACATCATGAAAAAATTTATTGCCCTGTCAGTAATATTTATTCTCGCATTGAGTTCTTGTGCGTTCGGAGCTTCAGAATTCGATGAAACATGGCTCGTTACTTCAGATACTACGGCAAAGGGAGCAGCGGGCAACGTCTTTGCAGAACTTGTACGCGACAAAGTCAAGGCAGCTGATGCAGGACTCGTAATTGACTATTTCCCTAATGGAGAGTTAGGCGGAGATGCTGATTTGCTTCGTCAGGCTCAGAAGGGTTATATTGCTATCACAGTATGCCAGACAGCTCCGGTCGTCAGCTTTATCCCTGAAGTTGCAGTGTTTGATTTGCCTATGGTATTTGCTCGTTACGATGGCGATACGATTGACAAAGTTCTCAACGGCGACTCAGAGTTTCACGCTCAGATTTCCAAAGCATACGAGAGAGCAGGACTTCACTTACTGGGCTTCATGCAGAATGCTACATACAGACTTGCGACGGCGAACAAAAATTTGCAGACATTGACGGACTTCAAGGGCCTTCAGATCCGCACTATGGAAAATAAGAATCATATGGACTTCTGGACGGCAATCGGCGCAGAACCTACCCCGTTAGCATGGGCAGAGCTTTATATCTCGCTTCAGAACGGTACTGTCAGTGCTCAGGAGAACGCAGCGGATACTTGTGCAAGCGCGCACTTTGACGAAGTCCAGAAATACTTGGCCTGCACGAATCATATTTTATACTGCAACCAGATGTGCATTAACGACAAGATTTACAAGGCACTCTCACCCGAACACAGAGCAGTACTTGATAAGGCAGTGAGTGAAGCATTGCAGGAGATGAGACCGAAACTTGAGGCAATTGACCAGACTAACAAAGACAAGCTCAAGGCCGGCGGAATGACTATCATTGAGTACGATAATTCGTTCTTCAGTGATGTGTTAGCAGTTCAGGGAGTGAAGGATCTTTACAAGAGAATAGACACAGCGACTAACGGACTTGCAAGCACCCTTGAGAAGAGCCTCGCGGAAGTTGCAGAAGCCAGCAAGCCTACACCTAAAGACCCTGCTCCGGAAGTAACGAAGCCTGAAGCACCAGCACCAGCTCAGACTCCAGCAGAGTAAAAGAGAAATATATCGCAGCAATAAAAATATTTTCCTGGTCGTGTTAAAGTCATGGCCGGGAAATTTTTATTATCCTCCGTAGTATTTTATTAGCGACTGAGTCCCCTTATCGCCCATGCCGTCTGACTCAAGTTTCTTGAAGTGGCTCATGACTGTAACAAGGACATCAAGATTTAAGCCCTCTTGATTAGCTTCGTCAATAGCAAGCAGTAAATCTTTCACGAAATGTTTTATGGCAAATCCTGCTGTGAAGTCGCGGTCTAATATTTTCGGTGCGTTTATATCAAGCTGCTTTGAACCTGCTCCTCCTGTTGACGCTGCACGTAAAAAATTCATCATGTTCAAGTTTTGCTTTCTTGCGTAGACCATTGCTTCACACACTCCGGCTAAAGCTCCTGCCATCATGATTTGATTCGCAAGTTTAGCGTGCTGTCCGTTGCCCGGTTTGCCCATGTAAGTTACGTTAGTCCCCATTGCTCTGAACAAGGGTAAGCAGTCCCGAAAGTCGTTCTCTCTGCCTCCTGCCATGATTGAAAGAGTTGCATTCTTGGCCGCAGCTACTCCGCCCGACACAGGAGCATCAAGGACATGAAGACCGCGTTTCAAGCCTTCTTTATATAGTAATTCCGAGAGTGAAGGACTCGTTGTTGTCATGTCTATAATATACGAATCTTTTAGTGCGCTGTCGAAAACTCCATCTTTCATGAAATATACTTCTTCGACATCTTTGGGAATTCCAAGCATCGTGATTGTAACATTACAATTCTTGAGGCAGTCGCTTATAGTGCTGTGAAATCTTGCACCGTTGCTTATGATGTCATAGACTTTCAGAATCTGGCGCGCGTATACATGGACTTCAAAGCCGAGCTTAAGCAAATTCTTAATCATAGGCTTACCCATTCTGCCTGCACCGATAAAAGCTATTTTCTTCATGTTCATGATTTTAATTCTGCCTCCTGCGTAGTGTTTAATGTAATGATTTAAGTTATTATATCAGCGTGTATAATCGCATAAGTATTTTATTAAGCATTAAGGAGAAATTTTATAGTTGAAGAAACGTCGTGCATTAAAAACTATTTCAAGACTATTAGCCAACAAAGCAATTTTTGAACGCGCAGGAATTTCCGCAAGAGCCTTCACTTGTCCCTATGAGCCTCACACTTTGGCAATATTACCTGACACGCTGCAAGCAGGAGAATTCTTTCGAGACTTCAAGAGCCTTCACCCTGAACGAAATATTTTCATGTTGAACGAGCTCCCCTTGTCTCAGCAAAACACGGGAATACGCGCACTATTAACAGAACGAGGCGAGACCATAAGGCACTGGCTGAAAGATTCAGGAGTCCTTGTCGCTACACCGGGATCAATAATGTCATCGTGTCTGCTGGGTAACACTGAGTTCAAGCTCGAACGCGGAAAGAAATTTTCACCCGATAAAATAAAATTATGGCTTGAGGCTTACGGATATAAAAGCTCTAATCTTGTCTGGGCACCCGGTCAATATGTTCAAAGAGGCTTCATAATGGACATATTTGACCCTGCTTATTCAATGCCTGTAAGACTCGAATTCTTTGATGACGAAATCGAACGCATAGGATCTTTTCACCCTGACACTCAGAAAACGGGCTGGCAGTTAATGAACATGGACGATATAACTTTGCACGGTCTGGGAGAAATTCTGCACAAATTTCCCGTTGAGTTATTCCCTGAAGATATATGCGTTGTGTTATACGAACCTGACAAGATAGAGTCTCAAGCTGAGTCTTTCATGTGGCTGTGGCGTGAGGTCTATAACGAGATTGGCTCTGAATATAAAATCGAACTATGGGACAGAACTTTTAAATCACTCGCATTGTATCCTGTTATCCGCGTTACTGGTAAAACTGACATGGCAAATGCAGAACTCGCAACCGAAGCTATACCGGCTTTCAAAGGCGACCCTGATTTTATTTTGCGTCTATGCTTAGATTATCAAGAACGTAAATATAAAGTTGCTGTATACACTAATAACCCTGTATTTCACAAATTGCCTTTCGAGATTCATGAAGCTGCTTTGACTTCAGGCTTTGTCGATAATAACTCAAAACGAGTCTTTATCTCAGACCGCGAATTATCCGGAGTAACTGTCAACGTCCAGCTAACTAAATGGCACGCTCCTAACGAATGGAACGAGGGCAAATTATCACCTGGTCAATTAGTCATTCACGATGATTACGGACGCGGAGTCTTCAGGGGAATCGAGAATATCACTGCAGGAGGTTCACAGGTTGACGCTCTTGTTATAGAGTTCGCAAATAATCAAAGACTCTTAATACCTGTATTGCAGTCTTACAAGATAACAGGACTCAACGAACATGAAGACGAGAACACAGTTTTAGACAGTCTCAAGGGCAAGGGCTGGAAGATTCGCTCTCAGAAAACTCTTGAACAGGCTCAGCAAGAAGCAAAAATATTACTCGAGATATATGCAAAACGCGAACTCGAAAGAAGACCTCCTTTTGACGAACCTAACGAAATGTATAACGAGTTCGTGAAAGCATTCCCCTTCAACGAGACAGCTGACCAGCTCAAAGCAGTTAATGAGATCATGCAGGATCTATCAAGCAATTTCCCAATGGACAGGCTTCTTGTAGGCGATGTAGGCTTCGGTAAGACTGAAGTAGCTATGAGGGCAGCATTTCGAGTCATTAACTCAGGCTTTCAAGTGTGTATTCTTGTACCTACGACGATATTAGCCCAGCAGCATTTTACAACGTTTCAGTCAAGATTCGCAGGCTTTCCGGTTAAAGTGGGCTTATTGTCAAGATTCGTAACTTCAAAGCAGGCTAAAGAGACTCTCAAGCAGACTCAAGAAGGCAGCATTGATATATTAATAGGCACTCATAAATTATTACAGCAGGGAATCAAGTTCAAGAAGTTAGGACTCTTAGTTATCGACGAAGAGCACAGATTCGGAGTCATGCACAAAGAAGGCTTGAAGCAGTTTTACGGCTCTGTTGATATATTAAGTCTCTCAGCTACACCGATACCAAGAACATTGGCGATGGCTCTTCAGGGCTTGAGAAGCATTTCTGTCTTGACTACACCTCCTGAGGACAGATTGCCTGTAACGACTTTCGCAGGAGTCTGGAACGGTGCTGTTATCCGCAAAGCAATAGCATACGAACTCAATAGAGGCGGCCAAGTGTATTTTCTCTCTAACAAGATTGCACGAATGCCCGAACATTTAAAGATGCTCGAAGCGTTTTTCCCTGAAGCTAAAATCAAGATTGCTCACGGTCAAATGAGCGAACGTGAACTAGAGAAAACTATGCTTGAATTTTACTCAGGACAGACTGATATATTAATAGCGACGACTATAATCGAAAGCGGACTCGATGTAGGACGGGCAAACACCATCATAATCGATAACGCTGAAGAATTAGGGCTTGCTCAAATGTACCAGTTAAGAGGCAGGGTAGGCAGACGGGGCGAGAGGGCATTTGCTTATTTCATGTATCCTGACAAGCTGGGACTCAGTCCTGAGACACGAGAAAGACTCGATGCTATTTCTACGATGACAGAATTAGGCTCGGGCTATGACATTGCGAAACGCGATTTAGACATCAGGGGCAGCGGAACTGTAGGAGGCACTCGGCAGCACGGTAATTTACACAAGGGAAACTTCAGCGTGTTCTATAAAATGCTTGAGGAGGCACTAAACAGGCTCAGGGGAGCTGATAAAGTCAAGAAGGCAGAAATTACTTCAGACAAGGGCAGCGGACTTATTCCTCCGTATTATATTCCTCAAGATGACGTTAGAGTTACGATTTACAGGCGGGTAATGAATGCTGTAGGACTTGATGAGCTTGATAATTTATTAAGCGAGATGCTCGACAGGTTCGGGCCGATCCCGGAAGAAGCTAAATATCTTGCAGGTCTTACGGCTCTAAGAAATTTCGGGGGAGCTTACGGGATTCACTCAATCGAAATCAAGAAGAATGTTGCTAACGTTCACTGCGATAATAAAAATTTTCCTGAGAACATAAAGCAATACATAAAATTTCTGGCACGCAATACAAGATACATAACGAAATAATAAATCAAGACGGCAGAGAGAGTTTTATCAATTCCCCCTGCTGTCATGTTACTTTATAATAAATAAAACATATCGTAAATGAAATATAATCCCGCAGCTATAAGGCCAAGACCGCAGAGAATATTTACGCACTTCAAGACTTTATCACCGCGTTCACTCTGAAGGTAAATCGCAAAGACTTGAGCAAACGTTCCTGCAAGAATTATCACGAGACTATAGCCAATAGCATAAGATAATATTAACGATACTGAATACATGAAGCCTGACTCAGACGCTCCTGAAATTGCAAGAGATAACACGGGACTGACGTAAGCTATACTGCAAGGACCTACTGCAAGACCTGACACTATGCCGAGAATAACTGCGCCTTTGAGATTCTGGGACTCTGTGCCTTTAGCTCCTGATGTCAGAGCAAATATTTTCACGTGAATTATTCCCGTTAAGTGCAATCCCATAACGATAAAGACTATAGCAACGAATAAAGTTAATAATTTCTCATAGCCTCCGAGCAGCATTCCAATTCCTGACGTTACGAAAGCGACCAGCATCAAGTTAAATATTATTCCCAGACAAAATGCACATGAAATCTTGAATGCCCTTGAACGCGTAGGGTTCTCCGTGTTCTCGATGTAGCTTATTACAAGTGGAATTATGCCTATACCGCAGGGACTTAATAACACGCTGGCAGCTCCCCAGAGAAATGCGCCTAAGTATTGCACTGCTCCTGATGAGAACATGAAATCAAAGATATTATTTAGCATTTAAATCTTCTCCATAGTATACAAATTCAAGCTCATATATTCTATATCCCATGCCTTGATAAAGTCTAATGCTGCCTTTAACGTTCTGCCTTATTTTCCTGATAAATTATTATTCAGCCACTTCGCTATATCTGATTTTAACGAACTCCCTCCCGAATAGTGAACAGAAAGCCCGTCCGTGATAAATGCTTTGGGAGCAAGTTTAGCAATCGCCGTGAGACTCTGCCCGAACCTCCCGCCTCCGTGTGAACAGAAGGGCATTATGATCTTTCCCGTGAAGTCGTGCTCCTCGAGAAACGAAGCTATAGGCATTGGGATACTCGCCCACCAGTTAGGATAACCGAGCATAATTACATCATAATCAGCAAAATTTTTAACATGATTCTTTAATGCCGGTCTTGCCTGAGCGCGCTGGTCTCTCTGAGCTTCTCTCAATACCCCGTTATAGCTTTCAGTGTACTCTTTGACCGGTGAAATCTCGAATATGTCCGCTCCTGTCTGCTTCTGGATCTCGTACGCTATGCCCTGAGTGTTCCCGCTCCATGTGAAGTAAGCTATCAAAATTTTCTTGCCTGCATTCCCTGAAGTCTCCTGAACTGCCCTTGACGTGATTAACCCCGTACCGATTGAGCCTTTAGCTAACCTGAAGCCTACGTTATACAATCTTCTATCTTGAGGAGCCGCTGCCCTGTAAGCCGAACGCATATTTTTAGCGAAGTCGTTCCAGCCTCCGCCGCGATTAACTCGCCTAGTTCCTGACTCTTGGCCGGTGGGATTATTCTGCTCTTGAGTCGAGTATGCTCCGTAAACGTCCCAGCACCATTCGCCTACATTTCCGTGCATATCGTAGAGTCCCAGTTTATTAGGTGTGAAGCTGCCTACGTTCACAGTTTCAGCCCTGTAAATTCCCGGTTTAGCCGAAAGTTTATGCTGTGAGAAATAATTCTCCTCGATTTCATAGGGGTAATGACCATAGAAATTAGCTTCTTCTGCATCGATTGAATGCTCAAGGTTGAACGGAGTCTGAGTCCCTGCCCTGCAAGCGTACTCCCATTCTGCTTCAGTCGGAAGTCTGTAGCCGTCCGATGATAAATCCCAAGTTACTGAATCACCGTCAATTTTGTATGCTGGAGTCAAGCCTTCTGACTCGCTCTTAGCATTGCAGAACTTCACAGCCTCAAGCCATGTAACACTGTCAACGGGTAACTTTGCACCTTTGAACGTCGAAGGATTCTCGCCGGTTAAAGACTCATATTCTGATTGGGTCACTTCATAGCGTGAAATGTCGAAATCACTTAATGTAACTCTGTGCTGTAATTCGTCATCACTGCGCCAGTTCTCTGACTCAGGGCTTCCCATTAAGAAGCTGCCTCCCTGAACGTGAACGAAATCGCTGTAGCCTTTCACGGAGTCAGCAAATGAACTCGACACAAACGCAAATATTAATACGAACGCTAATAAAATTTTCATGATAAATTACTCTCCTGCTTTATTTACGCAAGTTAATGCATTGAGACTTCTGGGATAACCGATATACGGCAGGCACTGTGATATAACATCAATCAAGAACTCTTTATCATTGCCCATGTTCATATTGCCTTTAGCGTGTGCAATTAGTTGAGGCTCGCACCCTCCCTGAGCAGCTATGTAACAGAACGTAATTAATTCGCGCTCCCTGAGATCTAAGCCTTTACGAGTGTAATAATCACCGAAGCAGTTACCCGCAAGCCATCTGTTAATATGTCTCGTTGCCTCCGGGCCTGAGTCCTGAAAGCCTTTCATTCCTGAGCCGAAAATTTCAACTTGAGCATCGTTGCCCTTCTCTATTCTATTTTCGGGAGTCGTAGTTGAAGCGTTCTCTAACGGGAGCTTTATTCCCTTTGAAGCAAATATCTCGTTAGCTGCTGTGAGAAATCCGCGAGTCCTGCCGATCCCTAAATATGCCGTTCCCTGATAGATTATCTCTTTGCATTCTGACGGGGTGAGTCCTGCCTCTAATGCGTCCGGTAATACTGCCTTGAACTCGTCGAGTCCCTGACAGCCCAGAAGAGTCGCGATTATTGCCATGTAACGAGTCCTTGAGTCAAGTTTTGACTGACTGACAACTTCTTTACCTGCAAAGTTAGTGAAAAACTCGTAAAATTCCGGGTCTGAGTTCTTGAATTCTGACATCATATTTAAATGCAGTCCCTTTCTTGATAATATAATATTTGCCGGATAATTGGCGAAAACTTTACGTGAAATTATAAACTCGTCTGCTTGAGTCCTGTAAGATTTGTAGCTTGCTGACTCTAAATATTTCCCGCGCGAGTCTTCATCTGAGTAAATCTCTAACGTGTGAATAAAATTATTTCTTGCTCCCTGCTCACTTGTAGCGAACAGGCCAAGTACTCCTGACTCCTGAGCAACTGCCTTCGTCATCTCACGTGTGATTAACGCTTTGAACTCGTCAAGATTCTCCGGCTTAACTTCTACCAGAGTCATATAAACGCATTTCCCGACTCCTGACTCTTTCTGTTCGAGAACTACAGGATCAACGGGTAAGATCTTCAGGCTCTCTAAAATCGGCTCACGTTCTGAGATAAAAGCCTTGAAGCCCTCGCTTGCTCTGTGAACCTGATACGCTGCTTCGTCCTCGTAGATTTCAAGAATTCTCATTAAGTCCGGGTTATTCTTGTCGAGTCCTCCGTAAAGAGAATAGCTCCCTGACTCATGAGGCGTGAACTTCGCAACAGTTCTTGAACTTATCGCAGACATCTCGCCCATCTTGCCTGGTTTAGCCTGAAGTACTGCCCAGTGAACCTTCAGAGTCTTATTATCAGGAGCAAAGACAGTGTGAGCAAATGACGTATCAGCCATCAATGAAACTAGTAACATTATGAGCGCAAAAATTTTCATGAAGTAGTTACCTCCTTAATAATATTTACGAGTGAATTATATAAAGTTACACTCAGCTTTAGTGAACCCTCACACGACTGAATTCGAGTGCTTCCGAACTTCTTAATTGTCCGGACTGCCTCTCCGCCATATGGTCAGAACTCAGAACTTTACAGCCTAAACAGCAAGTTCCGCATTGAGACTAATTAACGTGGATAAGGTGCAGGCGGTTCTCTTAGAGCACGAAGGAACTTTTACCTCCATGTCCAACCTTAACGTTACCGGTAAGGATTTTAGAATTTCCCGGATAAAATATCTTGCTCCGATATTGTACGATGCTGATAAGTCGCAATGATATTGTTTTCCATTTGAGAATTTACACATACTATAGTTTTTCGCATCTCGTTCGACTTCGCCGCTTCCGTCATATGCAAGTTTTGATGT
>JAFSJJ010000001.1 GCA_017439345.1 Synergistaceae bacterium | reverse complement strand
CCGTAAGACTTCAAAGACTGCTGTAACGGATGATTCTGACTCTGATAATGCAACAAGTGAATCTGACTCTGATAGCACAACAAAGACAGTCAAGACCCGTAAGACTTCAAAGACTGCTGTAACGGATGATTCTGACTCTGATAATGCAACAAGTGAATCTGACTCTGATAGCACAACAAAGACAGTCAAGACCCGTAAGACTTCAAAGACTGCTGTAACGGATGACTCTGACTCTGATATTACAACAAGTGAATCTGACTCTGATAGCACAACAAAGACAGTCAAGACCCGTAAGACCTCAAAGACTGCTGTAACGGATGATTCTGACTCTGATAATGCAACAAGTGAATCTGACTCTGATAGCACAACAAAGACAGTCAAGACCCGTAAGACCTCAAAGACTGCTGTAACGGATGACTCTGACTCTGATATTACAACAAGTGAATCTGACTCTGACGATACAGCAAAGACAGTTAAGACTCGTAGGACAAAGAAAACTGTAACGGACGAAGCTGACTCTGATAACACAACAAGTGAATCTGACTCTGACAATACAGGCAGTGCCGCCGAGAGTAATCCAGCCGGTGAATCTGATTCTGAATCTGAGAGTACACCAAAGACTGATAAGCCGCGCAAAGTTTTCAATAAAAACCGTAAGCCCAGACCTAAGAGGCCCCCTATACCGCGCAGAGAATTCACTCCTGAAGAGAACGAAGAATTTTTCAAGCTCGTCCAGTCCCTCGAAGTTGAAGACATGAAGAAAGCTATACATCTCGTCTATGAAGGTGCAGACGTTCATGTCCGCGAAGAGACAGGCAACACGGCTCTCATGTGGGCAGCTGGTCAAGGTCATACGCCTTTAGTTAAAGCATTATTGAAATTCGGTGCAAAAGTCAATGAACAGGACGATAAAGGCAGGACAGCTCTATACTGGGCAGCACGGGGAGGCTTTGTTCAGGCCGTGAAAGTCTTACTCGAAGCAGGGGCAGACCCTAACATAAAAACAGTCTGGCAGGGCGGAGCTATTCTCGCAGCTTCAAAATGTCAGGGGTTCAATGCAGCACTTGAATTAATCAAAGCAGGTGCGGACGTTACTATTTCTGATGATTATAATATGAATGCCGTAATGTATGCCGCAAGAAAAGGAAATATCACAGTCGTTGATGCATTGCTTCAAGCCGGTGCAGGAGTCCACAATATCAGCGAACAGGGAGACAGCGCTCTGACTCTCGCAGCAGTGGGAGGCAATCCGGAAATAGCTGAAATTTTCTTGGACATGGGACTTGACGTTAATCACGTAGGCTCACTTGGACAAACGGCTCTAATCAAGGCTGCTAGGAGGGGCAAAGTGAAATTCGTCAGAGTATTGCTTGAACGGGGCGCAGATACTTCAATCAAAGACCCTGAGGGCAAGACAGCTGAAGACTACGCAAGAGAGGCTGAGAACCCTAACCCTAACTTGATTGCTATGTTAGAACATCCTGATCCTGCTTCACTTGAGGCTATGAAAAACAGATCAAAACGCAGGAAAGTCAAGGATGAGGCAGAGGCTGAAGGTGAAGCTGTCTCGGAGTCTGAAGGAGTCAATTCAGAGTCTAAATCAGAAGCAGAGTCAGAGTCAGAAACTAAAGCTCCGGTCAAGAAAAAATCTATCGTCAAGAAAGCTGTAGTCAAGAAGAAATCAGGCAAGAAATTAATTTAACTCACAAGGGGGCATCCAAACGCTCCCTTATAATATTTTTAGCTCAGAGTCAGGAGCATAATGTCTGAATATCTGCTCTAGATTTATTAATATATTCGAGTTCTCAAAGCAAGAGTCCCGGAACAACGCACATGAAGGCTTCTTCCTTGCAATATACTCAACTAGTGAAGCATTTATATTCTCGTCAAAGCACGCAATAATATTTTTATCATCATCACCGTAATAGTGAATCAAGAAATCATTCACGCGTTCACACGAATACTTTAACGATAACGATAACCCAAGCTCTATAATCGTACTGAATAATAAATCAAGTCCGGATCTTTCAGGCTTTATATTCTCGATTAAGTCTTCAAGCATGTCTTGAGTCAAATTTTCAGGAGTGAAATAAACATCCCTGTAATTGCCAGAGTCAACCTTCAAGACCCTGAAGCCCGTATCTCCGGAAAAATTTTCTCCTGCACGTAAAATTCTCCCGCGTCCTATTTCGCAAATAGTCTTGTAGCCTGCCTTGAACGCTTCACTTGAGTCGCTGCACTGTTCGGGAATCTGGATCATTATAAATTTTCGCGAGCCTCCGTCCTGAGCATTGAGAGCCATTACAGCATGAGCAGTTGTTGATGAGCCTGCAAAGAAATCAAGGATTATAGAGTCATCATTTGCTGCAAGTTTTATCAAGTGTCTTATGAGCTTATAAGGTTTGGGAGAAGAGAAGCAATCACTATTAAACAGTGCGTAAAAATCTGTCTTGCCTGTTCGTGTACGTCCGAATCGTTCTTCAATCATGAGGCTTCGAGGTATGACTCCTTCTTTCTTATAATTCTTTGTGTAGACGTTGCCGTTCTCGAAGACTAACTCATTATATCTCTGGGCTACTGTATCACGACTCCACCTCCAGCGTGCGTTAGGGTGTGCAGGATCTTTCTGGTGAGGGAAATAGGATTTACCATCAGTGCCTATGATTTCAAAATCTAATGAAGGAAGATAGCCGAGACTCTGTTTGTCGAGTCTTTCAAGCGCGTATTCTCCTTTGTCATCTCTGCGGTTATATGATGTTGTAACGTCTGCTTCTGTGTCTTGATTCAGAGTGAATGAATTAACGTTACTTGCATAACACAAAATATATTCATGATCTACAGCAAAGAATCTTGAATCGCTTGCACCTCCGCTCTTACTCTTCCAGATTAGCTGGGCAATAAAGTTGTTCTCTCCGAAAATCTCATCGCAAATCTTTCTCAAGTTCGCCTGTTCGTTATCGTCAATCGAGATAAATATAACTCCGTCGTCTGATAATAAATTCCTTGCAAGTTTGAGTCTCGGGTACATCATGTTTAGCCAGTCCGAATGAAAGCGGGGGTTGCTCTTTGAGTTCTCAATGTAATTGCTCAGCGTGAAATTTCTTGCTCCTGACTCGTCCGTGAAAAGAAATTCCTGCTGACTCTCTGAGTCCGAATAAGAGAAGTCATCATGATAAATAAAATCATGTCCTGTGTTATAAGGCGGATCGATGTATATTAATTTAACTCGTTTCATGTAGCTCTTCTGTAAAAGTTTCAGTGCCTCGAGATTGTCGCCCTCGATATATAAATTCTGTGTCGTGTCAAAATCTTTGCTTAATTCTACACTTGGCCTCAGTGTCTTATCTGTTGGTCTGCCTGCCTCGATAACTGCATCATGCTTGCCCGGCCATGTTAATTCGTAAAGTTCCCTCATGTGATAAATTCTCCCTTTAAATCAGAATGCAAGTTTTATCAACGAACCGTCATTAACTGACTCCGTGAATTCCTGAGCATTGAAAGACGTTAATATATTTCCGTCATCGAGAATTATTGCATAGTCTGCCAAACGTGAAGCCTGCTGCAAACTATGAGAGACCATTATAACCGGTATAGTGTTCTTGATTGCCGTAATAAGATTTTCGATCTTGAGAGCTGCTGCCCTGTCAAGTGAAGCCGTAGGTTCATCGAGCAGAATTATATCAGGTCTGAGAGCTAGTGCCCTTGCGAGACACAATCTTTGCTGCTGTCCTCCTGAGAGACTCAATGCAGAGTCATTAAGTCTGTCCTTGACCTCGTCCCACAGTGATACGCGCCTTAACTCTGACTCTAAAATATTCTCGAGTTCTGAATTCGGGAGACTGAACGCTAACTTTACGGGCATGATTATATTCTTGCGGATACTTACGGGTAACGGGTTAGGTGATTGAAATACCATTCCGATTTTACGCCTTAAGAGAGTCAACTCAATCTGTGAAGAGTCCGAGAGCTGATTATTAATCTTAACGTTAATTATTCCTGAACCCTTGAAGCCTTCGAAACATTCATTGAGTCTATTTATCGAACGCAATAGAGTAGATTTTCCCGAACCTGAACGCCCTAATATTACGCTGACTGCTTTATCAGGAAAGTTTATATTGACTCCGTGAAGGATTTCCCGTCCTGAAAAAGTTACGTTTAAATTATGAATCTCTGCACAGTTCATGATTTGACTCCTTCCCATTTGCGCATTAATCTAGCCTGAAATATCTTCGCTGTCATAATCAACGCCCACGAGCATAATAATAATAATAACGCCGTCCCGAAACCTTGAGCTAACTCTTCCTGACTCGTATACTGAGCAGAAGTGTAATATATCCTGAACGGTAACGCCTCGAACTTGGAGAATAAGCCCGGTAAGCCTGCATTTGCTACAGCTCCCGTCAGCATTATAACCGCAGTGTCTTCCATAGCACGGCTCATTGACAAGATAACTCCTCCGATAATTCCGGGCATTGCACAGGGAATCAATATATTTCTAACGGTCTGATTACGACTCATTCCCAGTGAAACAGCAGTAAGCATTAATCTTGAAGGCAGAGCTTCTATTGATGACCTGACAGAAGTTATCAGCACGGGCAGAATTAATATCGCAAGACATATCGCAGCAAGTAATAAGCACGTTGTCCCATGAGGCAGGAAAGTCCTCCGCAATACGATAATTAACTCGAGGCCGAATAGTCCCATCACTATTGAAGGAATTCCAGCAAGAATATCAACGCAGAGGCTTATATAATTTTTTTCACGGACTGAAGCGAAACATGCTAAGTACACTCCGCAGAATATTCCGGGTATTATAGCGATTATCATAGTTACGAGAAGCAATAAAAGACTTCCTGCGACTGAAGGCCATATACCATACCAGACAGGCTTTAACCCGAATATCGCATCAAGGGCTGAGACGTTCCCGAAAAGTAATTTTGAGTCAAGTGAATCTGCACCCTTCATGAATAGAAATATAACGAGTGAACATACGCTCAGAGAAATTATTACGAGTGAAAGCCAGCTGATGAACGATAATAATATTTCACGCAGTCTCATTATTTGCTCCTGGTCAAGTAACGCGCAGTCAGACTCACAACTGCACAGAACGTTAATAATATTGCTCCTGATAATAATAACGAAAGATGTTCGCCCCCGCCTATATCAGAAGATAACACCAGCGATATATGAGCCGTCAATGTCCTCATTGAGTCTAATGGCGACTTCGCAAAACGTATTGCATTCCCTGCTAACATTGTAGGAATCAAAGCGTCTCCCACTGCCCGGCCAAGTCCTATTATTGCCGATGACAACATTGCTTTATGTGAGAGTGGCAGGACGACTCGACTCAAGTGCTGAATGTACGTGAAGCCTAAAGCCTGTGATGTAAGTCTTGTCTCTTGTGAGATATGACTCATTGCCCCGTGCATTATTAGAGTCATTGCCGGTACTCCCTGAAGAGCTAATATTAACCCTGCACTTAGCCAGCAAAAGCCAGTTCCTCCCAGAGCATTGCGAATAACAGGTACAAGCATGAATACAGCTGCAAAGCCGTATACTACAGTTGGAATTGCTGACATCATGTTAATCAGAGTTATTAATATTTTCGCTATGAGTCTCGGTGCAAGTCCGTTGAGTAAACAGCATAAGCCCAGAGATAACAGCCAGCCTATAATCAATGCAGATAAAGCAAGCAGTATTGAAGCCTGAATCATCGCCATAATTCCGAATTTATGACTCGAAGGACTCCAGACCGTGCCAAATAGTGCAAGTTCTTGGGAGTGAGTCAATGCCTCAATGCCTGAGTAAATTATGAAAGCTGTTACAGTCCCTAAGATAGCTGCTATAGAGACTGCAAACGCCCTGAGTATATTATTTCTCACGCTTAAGGGGAATATAGCCGGACTTCATGATGATCTTTGCGCCGGGTTCAGAGTAAATATAATCGATAAATGCTGCCGTCAATCCTTCAGGTTCTCCTTTGGTGTTCATGAATAAATTACGCACTACAGGATACTCGCCTGAAGCTGCATTCTCTTGAGAAGGTACATGTCCGTCAACTGCGACTCCTGATATTGAGTCATCAAGATGGCCGATACCTACATAACCTATTGCGCGCTTGTCCTGAGCTATTGCCGTCTTCATTGCTCCGTTAGAGTTCACAACGTTCACTGCTGATGATAATTCGCCCTTGCCGAAAAGTTTATCTGTGAAAGTTTCGCGAGTTCCGCTGCCGTCCTCTCGTCCGTAAAGATTGATTGCGCCTTCAGTGCCTCCGAGTTCCTTCCAGTTCGTAATCTTGCCTGAATAAATATCTTGTACCTGCTGAGTCGTTAATGCCTTCACAGGGTTATCGGGGTGAACTGCTAGTGCTACTCCGTCAATGGCAAACGCGAAAGACTTTAGCCCATATTTCTCGATTTCACTGGCTTTCAGGGGTCTGCCTGTGTTGCCTATGCCTGCAAGACCTTCACCTACCTGCTTGACTCCGACTCCGCTGCCTCCTCCTGCTACTGTTATGCGAATTTCAGGATTGAAGCTCATTATGTCCTTCGCTGCCTGAGTCATTACCGGAATATGAGCCGTGCCTCCTGCGATGTCAAGAGTTCCTGATAAGTCCTTGAACGCGTCAAGAGGTTCTGCACATGCACTCGAAACAGTGAATGCTAATACGAATAATAATGCTGTAAATTTTTTCATGTGAATCCTGCTCCTTTGTAATGTGAAAAGATTTGCGAATGATTATAGCCAAAAACTTTGCAAATTAAATTAGCGAAATTGATTATATATTGCCTGTGTGGACGTTATGCAATTTACTTCTTGCAATCTGAGTCAACGAGTAGAGCAGCTCTATATCAGTCGGTGGCTTGTGATAGTCTCTTGCAGGAAAGTAACGCGTAACATGAAGGGGAATATCTCTCGATATATTTGCAATCCATTCAATCATTGAGTCAAACTCTTCACGATTGTCATTAATGCCTGGAACTATGAGACTCGTTAATTCAACATGAACGCCTTTATTAATGAACGTGATTATATTTGCCTTCACTGTCTCTAAACTGCCTCCGAGTGAGCTGTATACTTTCGAGTCAAACGCTTTGAGATCGATATTAGCTGCACTTGTTACCCGTGATAAATCTTTTGCTGCAAGTTTTGACATCATTCCGTTAGTAACGAGGACTATATCAATATTATTCTCATGCATTGAGTCATATATGCTGCATATATATTCGGCCTGAAGGGTCGGCTCATTGTAGGTGAACGCAATAGAGTCAAGTTCGCACTCTCTAATATCTTGAATGAGTTCATGCGCTGTGAATGCCTTACAGTAAATTTTCTCGGGTTCGGGAGGCCAAGAGATTTTGTGATTCTGACAGAATTGACAGTTCATGTTACAGCCTATGCTGCCCAGTGAGTATATATAGCTGTTAGGCTTCCAGTGATATAACGGCTTCTTCTCGATAGGATCAACAGCGCGGGCGCAGAATTTTCCAAGCCATGAAGATATAATTTCATCGTTAAGATTACGCCTGACTCTGCAAAAGCCTGACTCGTTATTATGAATACTGCAATGTCTGAAGCATAAATCACACACAATAGAGTCTTGTTTATTCTTGTGATAGTAACTTGCTCTCATGATTATTTATAGCGGATAACTTCAAAGCGTTCAAGATTGATATTGCTCAAGTCGTAAATTCCTGCCTTCATTGCTGCGATATTAATCTGCTGTTCGACACTGTCAACGCCTTCAAGGTCCGGGAGCAGGACTCCCCTTCTATAGCCTTGAGACACGATTACACCGAATTTTTTAACGTCAAGTTCACTGGGCGATGTTATAGCTTGAGGTTCTGATAATACATCAACGGAAAATATTACGTTGTCAAGTTCTGAGCTTATCATGGGTGAAAATCTTGGATCGCGGGTCGAAGCTGAGACGGCATTAGCTATAATTTCTTTGTCGAGTGATTCATATAACGGACTCAGAGTCCCAATGCAGCCCCGTAACTCTCCTGTAACTTTCTTGATAGACACGAAGCATGATTTATGTTCGTTCCATAGTTCTGACTCGATGATTTCATTTCCTGATTTGGGCAGCTCCTGACCTGTTAATAATCTCTTCACAGTCTCGCGGGCTAACACAACGGGCGCAGGGTCTCCCAGCTTGCATAACGCGTTACAGTACCCTACACCGAACGGCCACTCATGAGAGAATATTTCTATGTTATGACCCTGACACAAGCCAAGCATACACATCGCAGACCTGAGACCGCATTCACCTGCACGGAAAATAATTTTTGAATCGAGACTAAATATTTTCTCTGGTGAACATTTTCTTAATGACTCTTCTATTGATGACTCGAATATATTTGCGCATTCAGGTTCGTAGCCTGCAGGAGCATCTGGAGTCAATCTGTGTGATAAGTCTCCGCTGGCGAGCAGTGCGAGTTTGTCTACGCTCTTATAATTTGCCAGCACTTGGCCGAGATTGAATGCTTCTTCAGGTGTTAAGCCTATAGGTGAAGCGATTATTATATTCGGGAGACTCCCCCATGCTTTATTAAGAAAATATAACGGCACTAAGCTGCCTTGATCTTGAGTTATATTGCTCTCTGAAGACGCGTAAATATTTACTCCTGATTTAACGAGATGATCACACAAACTCTTGAATATATTCTTAGCCGGCGAGTAAGCAGTGACTCTGACTCCCGGAACTCCGAACATAGCGAATGAGCCTGAGTAAAATTCTGCTGAGTTAATAAATAAATTTCCCGGCATGTAAGGCTGATGAGGCGACAACACTATTAATAAATCAGGTTTAGCGAGTGAAGCTGTAAGTTTATTGATTCCGATTAAAGTTTGTGAAGCCTCGTTCTCTCGTCCTCTGCCTACTTCAGGAATTAACACGGGAGGATGAGGCACTAATATTGACCATGACCATGACATAATTTTATTGCTCCCTGATAAAAAATTGCTGAAAATTTCGCTAATTATAGCTTATAATTACTAATTACATTGCTTCATTACTTCTCATGATTTATATATTCAGAAGGGACGTTGTATTATCATTATGGAAATAGAAGATTCGGACTATTGCAAGCCTACCCCAGAGCAGAAAATTGCTCTGACACGACTTAT
This sequence comes from Synergistaceae bacterium, assembly GCA_017439345.1. GTDB lineage: Bacteria > Synergistota > Synergistia > Synergistales > Aminobacteriaceae > JAFUXM01. Next base: position 72,412 of record JAFSJJ010000001.1, on the reverse strand, counting down.
GACAAAATGTTCGCTGATTGTTGCTGCAGCATTCGTGTTGTTGTTAATATCCCGCCTGTTATAATTAATATCGAACACTTCACAAGATTTCATGTTTAATATTAAATTTAAGGAGTAAATAATTATGAGCCTGAAAAATTATGAGTTCTGGTTTGTCGTAGGCAGTCAGTTTCTCTATGGCAATGAAGTCCTCGAGACAGTAGCAAGACGCGCAGTTGAGATGACGGACAAGTTAAACGCTTCGGGTAATCTGCCATGCAAGATTGTCTATAAAGTTACGGCCAAAACTAATTCTGAAATCACGGAAATAATCAGAGACGCTAATCACGACCCAAAGTGTGCAGGAATAATCACATGGTGCCACACGTTCAGCCCTTCTAAGATGTGGATTAACGGACTTGCGAACTTACAAAAGGCATGGTGCCACTTTGCGACTCAATATAACCGCGAAATTCCGAATAATGAGATCGATATGGACTTCATGAACTTGAATCAAGCAGCTCACGGCGACAGGGAACACGGATTTATAGGCGCAAGGCTCAGGGCAGCAAGAAAGATCATCGCAGGCTACTGGCAGGACGCAGAGACTCAGCAGAGATTAGGGAACTGGATGAGGGCAGCAGCAGGTGCAGAGTTCTCGAAAAGTTTACGAGTCATGAGATTTGGCGACAACATGCGCGAAGTTGCAGTTACAGAAGGCGACAAGGTGGAAGTTCAAATTAAACTGGGCTGGCAGGTCAACACTTGGCCCGTAGGAAAACTTGCGGAAGTCATGAATGCTGTTACAGATGAAGAAATTGACTCACTCATGAAAGAATATGAGTCTCTTTATGATTTCGCAACGGATAAAATTGACTCGATTAGGTATCAGGCACGCGAAGAGATTGCAATCAAGAAAATGCTTGACAGTGAAGGGTGCTGCGCGTTCTCGAATACGTTTCAGGACTTATACGGCATGAGGCAGCTTCCCGGATTGGCGACTCAGCATTTGTTAGCTTCAGGTTACGGTTTCGGAGCTGAAGGCGATTGGAAGGTCGGAGCAATGACAGCGATAATAAAATTCATGTCAGAAGGCAGAACCGGCGGAACAGCTTTCATGGAAGATTACACGTATCATCTAGTTCCCGGCCAAGAGTATAGTCTCGGAGCTCACATGCTCGAAGTATGTCCGTCAGTAGCAGCTTCAAGGCCAAGAATAGAAGTTCATCACTTGGGAATAGGCGATAAAGAAGACCCCGCAAGACTCGTATTTGAAGGCCACGAAGGTAACGCCGTTGTAGTAAGTCTTGTCGATATGGGAGGCAGACTGCGTTTAATATGTCAGGATATTCACTGCGTCAAGCCTATAATGCCGATGCCTAATTTACCGGTTGCAAGAGTCATGTGGCAGGCAATGCCCGATCTTAAGACAGGACTTGAATGCTGGATCACTGCCGGAGGAGCTCATCACTCTGTCTTGAGCTACGATGTAAATTATGAACTTGTGAAGGACTGGGCGCGCATCATGGATATAGAGTTCGTTCACATTGATAAGAATACTACTGTTGAGAGCCTCGAACATGATTTATTTTTATCTGATTTAGCATGGAACTTAAGGAGGTAAATTTATTATTATGCTTGAAAAATTACGTGAAGAAGTTTACCGCGCAAATATGGAACTCCCTGAAAGAGGCCTTGTTGTCTACACATGGGGCAATGTCTCAGGGATTGACAGAGAGTCAGGGCTTGTCGTTATAAAGCCTTCCGGTGTCGAATATGATGAATTAAAGCCTTCAAATCTTGTCATAGTCGATCTGAATAATAACATAGTCGAAGGCGATATGAATCCCTCATCGGACACGAAGACTCACGTTGAGTTATATAAGTCATTTCCTGCTGTAGGGGGCATAGTTCACACTCACAGCGCACATGCAGTAGGATGGGCTCAGGCCGGGCGAGATATTCCGAGTTATGGGACGACCCACGCGGATTATTTCTATGGTCCTGTGCCTTGTACACGGAATTTAACGAGTCAGGAAGTTGAGTCAGATTACGAGCTCAACACAGGAAAAGTCATAGTCGAGACGTTCAACGCCCGAAAGTTAGACCCCATTGCAGTCCCCGGAGTAATATGCAGGTCTCACGGGCCTTTCACATGGGGCAAGAATGCAGCACAAGCTGTGTATCATGCTGTAGTACTTGAAGAAGTTGCGAAGATGGCGATGTTCACAGCAACGATTGATCCTATGACACCGCCGGCTCCGCAGTATATTTTCGATAAGCACTATTTACGCAAGCACGGTGCAAACGCTTATTACGGCCAGAAGAATTAACACGAGAACTTATAGCTGATAAATGCTTTATTGAGCTGTCCTGCTTTGATAATTGCATCGGGGAAGGACGGCTCATTTACTGCATTGGGGAAATTTTGGCACTCGAGAGCAAATCCGTCATGAGTGTTGTAGCAGGTTCCGTTTTTGCCTCGTGTGTGTCCTATCATGTTGCCTGAGTAGAATTGCAGTGCCGGCATGTCAGAGTTCACAGTTAATGTTATTCCCGTCAAGTCTCCAGTTGCGGCAGCGCAGGGTTTGTCATGATTTGCGATTTCAAAGCAGTGGTCATAGCCTCCCCGGGCGTTAATAATTTCCTGTGAATAAGAAAGTATACCGTCAAGAATGCGTTTAGGCTGTCTGAAGTCGAACGGAGTACCTTCAACACTTGTAACCGGAGCAAGGGCAAGAAGATTATAATCGCCTCTGCAATAGTTATTCGAGTTAATGAATAATTCATGATTAAGAATAGTTCCCCGTCCGTGGCCGTTAAGGTTGAAGTAATTATGATTCGTGATGTTAGCCGGAGTATCTTTGTCGCAGATGTATTCATATTGCATGAGTAATTCGCCGTCTGTGAATGAGACTTTAACGCCCAATTCAAAATTTCCCGGGAAGCCTTCATCTAAATCCGTGCTGTGAAGTCTGAAAATAACGCAGTCGTCTTGAAGTTCAGAGGAGAATAAACGCTTGCCGAAACCCTTTAAGCCTCCGTGTAAAGTGTTAGGGCCGTTGTTAATGGCAAGGTGATACGTTACCCCGTTGAGAGTGAACATGCCCTTAGCGATTCGATTTGCATAGCGTCCGATAGTAGCCCCGAAGTTCCTGGTGTCGCAAAGATATTCATTGAGAGAGTCATAGCCGAGAGTTACGTCATAAAAATTATTGTCGCGTGCAAGTATATTAGTCTCAAGTATAGCGCAGGCATACTCGCTCATAACGACTCTTTGATTTCTTGAGTCAGTGAACGTGTAATTAAAGACTTTCTGACCGTCCGCCGTAGTTCCGAATAAAGATTTAGCTATCATGAAAAAAATGCTCCTTTTGTGATTTGAAATTTATGCGTTCTAAGTGTAACATTATTGACACCCACAAATAAATAATCAACAAAATTTTTTATAAACGGAGGTAATCTCTTTATCATGAAAAAAGTATTATTTCTCGTTGCAGCTCTTGTAGTGCTTGTATGTGTATCGGCAGCAAGTGCTGATGTCGTTAATGTCGTTATTGCGTTTTCCCAGATAGGCCAGGAGTCAGACTGGAGGACAGCTAACACAGATGATCTTAAATCAGCAATTGAGAATCACCCCGGTTGGAAGCTCGTATATGATGACGGCCAGCAGAAGCAGGAGAATCAGATTAAAGCACTCCGCAATTTCATCACTCAGGACGTTAATTATATTTTATTCACCGGCGTTGTCTCGACAGGATGGGACGAGGTATTAAAAGAAGTAAACGAGGCAGAAATACCGTTATTGCTCGTTGACAGAATTCCTGACTGTGCAGACAAGATTGATTACGTTGCAGCGTTCGGAGGCGATTTCGTAGAGGAAGGACGCAGGCAGGTAGCATGGGCAGGCGAATACTTGAAGAAGATCGGTAAAGGCGATGTTGACGTTAATGTTGTCATCATGGAAGGTACAACAGGAGCAAGTGCTCAGACCGGCAGAACAGAGGGCAACTTGAAGGCGTTGAAAGAGTATCCTCACTTGAAGTTAGTCGGCCAGCAGTCAGGCAATTTCACCAGAGCAGAGGGCCAGGCAGTTATGGAGAGCTGGTTAAAGTCAATCGATAAGATCGATGTCTTAATCGCTCAGAACGACGACATGGCACTTGGAGCAATTGACGCAATCAAGGCAGCAGGCAAAGTTCCTGGCAAAGATATTATTATCGTAGGTTGCGACAGTGTAAAGGCAGCATTTGACGCAATCGTTGCAGGCGAGATGAACTGCACTGTTGAATGTACCCCTCTTTATGCTGAGTTCGTAGTTCCTGCGATTGAAGCACTTGAGAGGGGCGAGAAGTTCAGCAAGAGAGTTATTCACCCTGAAGAAGGCGTGTTTGACATGGACGGCGGAATTGATTTAGGCACAGTGAAATCAGTCAAAGCAGCGGACGTTATCGCAACTCGCCGTTATTAATCTACGTTAATTCATTATGACTCATGGCAGGGCGGAGGGTAAATGAAACTCTCTACCCTGTTTTTATTATGAAAGGAGGATTACTCTTGCAGGAAAATATTCTCGAAATGACCGGGATAACAATGCAGTTTCCGGGAGTTAAGGCACTCGACAACGTAAATTTTTCGCTCAGAGCCGGAGAAATTCACTCACTGTTAGGCGAGAACGGAGCAGGTAAGTCGACCCTAATAAAATGCTTGACCGGAGTTAATCACATGGACGCGGGAAAGATTTTATTAGACGGCAGGGAGATAAGGCCATCGAGTCCCCGTGAAGCAATTGAAGAGGGAATATCTACGGTGTTTCAGGAAGTGAATTTATGCCCTAATTTGAGCGTTGCAGAAAATATCTTTGTAGGCAGACAGCCAATGAAGCACGGACAAATCAACTGGCACGAAATCAATTCTAGAGCAAGTGAATTAATGAGTCGCTTTCACCTTGATATAGACGTAACTCGCCCCTTGTCTTATTATTCGACTGCAATTCAGCAGATGACTTCAATAGCAAGAGCAGTAGATATTCAGGCAAAAATATTAATTCTCGATGAACCTACAAGCTCCCTTGATGAGAACGAGGTCCAATTATTATTTAACGTAATGCGTGATTTAAAATCTGAGGGAATAGGAATAATCTTTATAACGCATTTTCTTGATCAGATCTACGCAGTCTCAGACAGAATGACTATATTGCGCAACGGTCATCTTGTCGGAACTTATGACATTAACGAACTCTCAAAAGTTGAACTTGTAACTAAAATGGTCGGCAAGGACATGGACGTTATATTTAATCTCAAGCGCGCTGACGTTAAGCCGGATGCAGAATACATGTTGAAGGCTGAACACATAGGGGACGCTTCACACATAAACGATATTTCTATCACGTTAAAGAAGGGTGAATTAATAGGCTTTGCGGGACTGTTAGGCAGTGGCAGAACTGAGACGGCAGAAATGTTGTTCGGAGCAAGTAAGACAGTCAAGGGCGATATATATTTAGATGGCGAGAAGCTGACACTAAATCAACCCTTTGACGCAATCAAGGCAAATATAGCTTTTTGTCCTGAAGACAGGAAACGCGACGGAATTATCGGGGACTTGTCGATACGTGAAAATATCATGTTAGCTGTTCAGTCAAGAAAAGGTTTCATGAAGCCTATGACTTTTCAGGAGCAGACCGACTTAGCTAATAAATATATAAAGCTCTTGGGAATTGCGACCCCTGACTGTGAGAAGAAGGCCGGCGAGTTATCAGGAGGCAACCAGCAGAAAGTTATCCTTGCCCGATGGATGGCTGCCCAGCCGAAAGTATTAATTCTCGATGAGCCAACCAGAGGCATTGACATAGGAGCTAAAGCCGAGATTCAAAGATTGATGCTCGAAATGTGCGGTTCAGGTGTCAGCGTAATATTTATAAGCTCAGAACTTGACGAAATTATCAGGTGTTCAAATCGAATTATAATCATGAGAGACCGTGAGAAAGTCGCGGAAGTTGACGGTGAAAACTGCACTCAGCAGGATATATTAAAGATTATCGCAGAGGGGGCAGCGTAAGGGCATGAGAAAGAATGCGTTATCAGGTTTAATGCAGTCTAAAGTTACATGGGCAGTCATTGCAGAGTTATTAATATTGCTCGTATGCTTTGTGATTCGTCCTGACTTCTTTAGTATCAGCTATCAGCCTTCAACGGGAATGCTTTACGGGAGCTTGATAGACATTATCAACCGTTCAGCAGAGATTACGATTATATCAATGGGAATGACTTTAGTAATCGCACTCGGAGGCACTGACTTATCAGTAGGCGCGCTTGTTGCAGTGGCCGGAGCAATTGCGTTGAAGTTCTTGCGCTGGGACGTTCTCACATACACGACACCCGGAGATTATACTGTTTACCCGTATGTATTAGTTCTCGTAGTTCCGTTAGTAGTCTGTGCTTTAATGGGATTGTTTAATGGCTTCCTCGTAGCAAAGGGAGGAATTCAGCCGATTATAGCGACGTTAATATTGATGGTCTGCGGTCGCGGAGTAGCGCAAATTCTCACGGACGGCAAGCAGTTCACAACAGGTTACTCGCCTTTCAGAGTCATAGGTCAGGGGAGCTTCTTATATTTGCCTATGCCTATAATTATTACTATTATAGTAGTTGTCGCAGTCGCACTCTTTACCCGTAAAACAGCATTCGGGGCGTTTGTTGAGTCAGTCGGAGTCAACCGCAGTGCCAGCCGTCTATCAGGTATCAAGGCCGGGACAGTAATATTAATAGTTTTCATGATAACGGGTTTATTATCAGGTATAGCAGGGTTAATATATTCGAGCCGTATAATGTCGAATGACTCGAATAATGCAGGCTTGAATTTTGAGATGGATGCTATTCTTGCAGTCGTAATCGGAGGGACTAACATGGCAGGAGGACGCTTCAGTTTGGCCGGAACTGTCATAGGGTCTCTGATAATACGCACTATAGTAACGTTTGTGTATTACTTTGGCATAGTGTCAGAAGCTACGATGGCATTTAAAGCGTTAATCATTGCAGTAGTAATCGTTTTGCAGTCTGAACCAGTCCGCGAATACTTTGCAAGACGTGCGAGAAGGAGTGAGGCAGCATGAAGAAGCAGAGTTTACTCACGAGAATAACGAACCCGAAATATATAATGGTCTATGCAACTATCATGATATTTCTTGTTATATATGCGTTCGGGGCTTTCATGTATGCTGATAAGGGCTTCATGACTGTCAGGACTTTTGTAAATCTCTTCATTGACAATGCATATTACGGAATTTCAGCGGTCGGCATGACTATGGTATTAATCACGGGCGGTATAGATCTTTCAGTCGGAGCAGTAGCTTCACTAACCGGAATGTTCATAGCTTACGGGACTTCAGTACTTGGCCTTCATCCTTTGACGTGCATAGCAGCAGCTCTAGTTATGGGAGTAGGACTTGGCTTATTAATGGGCTGGGTAATTCATTATTTGAACGTTCCTGCATTCATAACGACTTTAACCGGAATGTTCTTCGCTCGCGGAGTATGTTCACTGATAAGCCGTGAGTCAATCGATATTCATCACCCAATGATAGACTCTCTTGCAAGCTGGAAAATATATTTAATGAAGTTCTCAAATGGCAGCTGGGTCAAGATTAAGCCAATCGCATTTATAAATTTTAATGTCTTATTATTCGTAATCATGATAATAATAGGTACGTTCATATTACAGAAGACACGCTTCGGACGAAATATTTACGCAATCGGAGGCAATGAGCAGTCAGCAGCTTTAATGGGTCTTCCTGTAGGACGTACTAAAGTGTTAGTTTACGGCTTTAACGGTTTATGTTCAGTGTTAGCGGGTTTGTCATATGCTCTTTACGTTAAATCAGGCTGGAATTTATCATTACAGGGCGGAGAGCTTGAAGTCATAACCTGTGCAGTAATCGGAGGCACGCTCTTAACCGGCGGAGTAGGTTACATGATAGGAACGTTATTCGGTGTCCTGCTGAAGTCAGTAATACCTGCTCTAATCACGTTCAACGGCAATTTATTATCATGGTGGGGTAAGATAGCGACCGGTTTATTATTGCTGTTATTTATCTGTATTCAAAGTTTTGTAGTGAGTTCGTCATCACGCAAAAATAAATGAGGTGTAATAATGACTAAAGACGAGTTCAAGATGAGGCTTCAACATGCCTGCGATAAAGTTATAGCCTGCGAGCCTTTATTAACTGAGATTGACTCTCATTTCGGAGACGGCGATCACGGAATTACGATGACTAAAATTTGCAACGTCATAAAGAGTTCGCTTGACGAGGACTCAGACTCAATAAAATCAATGTTAAGCAATGCAGCAGACTCTGTATTAACCCTCAGCGGAGGAAGTGCAGTCCCTCTCTGGAACACATGGCTTGACGGATTACAGGAGAACGCACCGGAGTCAAACGAGATAGATATTGCAGGGATAAAAGCAATTTTCGCAAACGCTTTTAGTGAGTTCTCTGACATGTCGGGAGCTCAAGTAGGCGATAAAACTATCATGGATGCCCTAGCTCCTGCTTCTGACAGTATAGCTTCATATTCAGGAGATAACGAGTCAGAGTTATTCACGTTAGCTGCACAGGCTGCCGTTAAAGGTACTGAGGCAACAAAGGACTTCAAGGCCAAATACGGACGCGCCAAGAGTTACGGAGCAAAGACAATAGGGACACCTGACGCTGGGGCAAAGTCAATGAGCAGTTTCTTTGAGGGATTAGCGGAGTCGTAATATAATTTCACTATCCACAACACAAAATAAAATATAAAAATTTTCGAGGGAGGTTAAATCTCAATGAAAATGAAAAAATTTATCAACAGTCCTGAAACAGTTACAGATGAAGAACTTGAAGGTCTCGGATTATCGAACCCTGATATTATTTACGTTGAGGGTCATATGGTCATCAGTAAAGAACTTGACAACGCAGACCGTGTTACAGTTGTTACGTACGGAGGCTCAGGCCATGAACCGGCACAGGCAGGCTACGTAGGCAAGGGCGCGCTTGATATTCAGGTAGTAGGCGACATTTTTGCAGCTCCAAACGGTCAATTAGTTTTCGAGGCTCTCAAGAAGGCAGATAAGGGACACGGTGTCTTGTTGTTGACGTTGAACTACGCAGGCGACCAGTTAGCAGGAAGACAGGCAATGAAGCTAGCTCAGAAGGCCGGAATGAACGTAAAGCAGGTAATCACTGATGAAGAAATTCAATATGACCCTGAAGGCGAAGACAATAAACGCGGACTCGCTGGAGCAGTTGCAATGTATCATATAGCAGGAGCAGCAGCACGTGAAGGCAAATCTCTTGATGAGGTCGCAGCAATCTGTCAAAGATACGCCCAGAATATGGCCTCAGTTACAGTAAAAGTCAGTGATGCAACTCACCCTCAGACGGCAGCTTCATTCGGTGATTTGGGAGAAACTGACTTAATGGAAATCGGAGCAGGCCAGCATGGTGAAGGCGGAGGAGTCCGCGTTCCTATGATGTCGGCAAAAGATACAGTTGCAAAAGTAGCTGAAGCACTCTGCAAAAATCTTGATATAGCTTCCGGTGATAAAGCGTTCGTCATGATTAACGGCTGCGGAGCTACAACGATGATGGAAATGTTAATACTCTATAAAGAGACAGTTAATTTCTTGAAGGCTAAAGGTATTGAAGTCGTAGCTAACATGGTCGGCGAAATTCTGACAGTTCAGGAGGCAGGAGGCTTCCAGATGAATATAGCGAAGTGGGACGATGAGACATTAAGGCTTTGGAACACACCGGCTCACACACCTGCATTTTTCAGGGAGTAAAAGACTATGGCAGACGCAACCGGAAATAAAATAGCAAAAGATTATCATTTGAACATCGCTCCCCCTAAGCAGGACTTCTTTGCTAAAGGACTCGGCCACAACGACTGGGGAATGAAGAACAGGCTCTCACGTTTATTTAATCCTAAGAGCGGTAATACTGTAATGCTTGCTTTTGATCACGGTTATATTATGGGTTCGACAGCAGGACTTGAACGCATTGACGTAACCATTGCCCCGTTAGCAGAATATGCTGATGTCCTTATGGCAACACGAGGTGCGATACGTTCATGTATTTCACCGACTGTTAATAAGCCCGTATGTCTGAGAGCTACTCATGATGCAAGCGTTTTGAAGGACGATATGAGCGTTGGCGGAGGCTGTGGAGCTGACATAGAAGCAGCGTTGAGGATGAATGCTTCTGCTATAGCTATTCAATGCTTTGTCGGAGGAGCAGGAGAGTCGGAGAGTTTAGAGACCCTTTGCAGAGCCGTTGACTCAGCTGAACGTTACGGAATGCCTGTTTTAGGAGTTACAGCAGTAGGCAAAGAAATGGCGAGGACGACTCAGTATTTCCTGCTTGCTACTAGAATTCTTGCAGAGTTAGGCGCGAGTTTCGTCAAGACATATTACTGTGAAGATTTCGAGAAAGTTGTAGCAGCGTGTCCTGTTCCGATAGTAATAGCAGGCGGTAAGAAATTACCTGAGAAGGACGCTTTGACTATGGCATACAGAGCTATCTCTGACGGAGCAAGGGGCGTTGACATGGGACGCAATATTTTCCAGAGCGAGAATCCAATTGCTATGTGTCAGGCGGTCTCTAAAGTCGTTCACGAAGGCTATAACGATCAGCAGGCTTATGAATATTATCTTGAGCTTGCAAAGTGAAAGGAGAAATAAATCATGTCAGCAGAATACATGCATGTAGGCATACCCGTTTTGAACAAGAAGCCCGGAATGGTCTACAACGAGTGGGGCAAGTTCTGGGTCAATCCGAGCGTTGACGCATATGACTATAAAATAGAATACCTGAAATTTGAAGAGGGTACGCGCTTCCCTGAGATACTCTCGAAACAGTTTCATGTTGCCTACAAAGTCGATGACTTAGATCACTACGCAGCAGACGCAGACAGAATAATATTCGGCCCTGAACGTTTAAGCGATACAGTCAGACTCGCATTTGTTGTGAAGGACGATGCAATTATCGAACTTTACGAGGATAAAGGCTAGAGAGTTAATGCTTTCGGCTGCAAAAATTTTTTGACAAGATAATACGTTTTTACTTGCGAAAAAAATTCTTTCGTGATACTATTTCACGAGTGAACTAGAAAGGCCTCATCGACTAGCGGTCCAGGTCGTAGCCCTCTCAAGGCTAAAACACGAGTTCGAACCTCGTTGAGGCTACCATATGAATTAAAAACGTAATAGCTTCCGTAAAAACACGGAGGCTTTTTTTATGGCAATCATGATTTATAATTAACCCAGTTTTAAGTTAGGCGGTTCTTAAGGACAGGACGGACAATAATAACAATGAGTGAAAAGCAGACAAAGACAGCAGAAGAAAAATTAAGAGCAGCACTTGAAGGAGATACAGCAGGGACTTCAGATGCAAAGACGAGCTCCGGGCCGAAAGGTGCAATACCAAGACGGCAGGAGAGAGATTCTTTTATTGAGGACTTCGAGAGAAAATTAAACACGACTTCTCAAGCAGCTAAAACACGGGCGGTTAATACACCTGCTCAAGTCAAGCGCGCCAAAGTCAAGCCTGAAGTTAAAGCTCAGACTCAGACCCAGACTCAAGCAAGACCCGAAACAGATCCTGTTAAAAAAAGAAAAGTTAAAGCCGAGACTCCCTCACAGCCTGAAGCAAAGAAACCTGCGAAGAGTCCTGCTCCTGCTGCAAAACTTGTTAAGCCGAAAACTAAAGCTGAACCGGAAAAAGTGCCGGAACCCGCTGCGACTAAAATAAAAGCTCCTGACATCAAGAAAGACATTAAGAAAAATGAAGAGCCTGTAATTATTCAGGAAGTCCCTGAAGTTCAAGATACAAGCTCAGAGCATGAAGAGACTCATGAAGTTAGTCACGCCCCAGAAGTTGCAGAATCACTTAACGAGCCTGAAGCATTGCCCGAAGCTCAAGATACAAGCTCAGAGCGTGAAGAGACCCATGAAGTTAGTCACGCCCCAGAAGTTGCAGAATCACTTAACGAGCCTGAAACACTGCCTGAAACTCAAGATACAAGCTCAGAACATGAAGACCCTCATGAAGTCAGCGAGCCGGAAAATAATAATATACAGGACGAGTCAGACTCAGACTCAGAGTCAGAAGAGTCTTTGCCCGATATTCCTGTCATAGGTGAAGAGCCTGATGATTCACGAGAAGATTCACTGCCTGATATTCCGGTTATAGAGTCAGAGTTTGAGAATCAAGAAGATCAAGAAGATATTGATAACAGCGAAAATTACGATTTAGACTCAGACTCAGAGTCAGAAGAGTCTTTGCCTGTGATTGACGCTCAGGAAGTTGCCGAGCAGGAAAATCCCGAATTCGAAGAGAATAATCAAGTTCCTACGGTGTTAGAAGCTGACGAATACGAGGACGATGAAGATTACGAGTCAGAGCCTGAAGAGTTCTCAGAGCCGGAAGACTTTGACGAAGTTCAAGATTTGTACTCAAACGAAGACGAAGACGACTCGGACTCAGAATATGAAGACGAAGACTCAGACTCAGAGTCAGAAGACGAATCAGAATATTACAATGAGTCAGAGTCAGAATCAGACTCAGGACAGCAGGAATTTTCACCGAATGCCGATATAGTCATCAACGTTGACTCAGAATTACCGGATAATAACGCTTCAGAATCTAACTCAGAATCAGAGACAGACCCAGAGTCCGAAAGCGCGCCTGTAAGCGTCGTAATGCCTGAAACTACGAAAACTGCTGAAGATAAACTGATGGCCGATATAGCCGAAGCCATGACAGGAAACCCCTTGACACTCGAGTCACGCGATGGAACTGAACCCTACAAGCTCCCCGAAAATTTGCTTAATAGCAGCGATGCAGCATCACAGACAGCCGAAGCAAGATTGATGGCTAATATCACTCAGGCAATTTCTGAGTCACCTTTGGGAGCAGCTCAAGACAACGCTAATCAAAATTTAGAGCATGACTTAAACGTTGATCCGTTTGAAGCTCTTGATGAATTCACAGCACCGAAGCCTGAAAGCGAACAAGAACACGAGTCAGAACCTGATTTATTCGCAAATTATGAACAGGAAGACTCAGAGTCAGAGCCAGAATCAGAGTCAGAACTTGAACTTGAAGAGCCTGAACCAGAACCAGAGTCAGAATCTGAATCAGAGTCAGAGTCAGAACCTGCAGTGATTGAAGAAGTCCCCTTGCCGGAGCCTATGACAGCAGAGGAGAGACTCGCACGGGAAATTTCAGGGTTCGCGGATATGGGACAAGAGTCAGAACCGGAATTAAACTCAGACTCAGAATCTGAATCTGAATCTGAATTAGAGTCAGAGTCAGAGCCTGAATCAGAAGTCGATTCGTTCGGTCTTGATGATCTTAATATTAATCTTGACGATGACAGCAATGATAATGATGATAATGATAATCTTGATAATCTTTCTGAATCTGAACATGAATCTGAATCTGAATCAGAACATGAACCAGAAAACAGCCTTCTTGACTTTGAACCAGAACCGGACTCAGAACCGCAGTCTGACTTTAATTTAGAGCCTGAAACTGAATCACAGCCGGACTCACAGTCAGAATCAGAAGATGACGAAGATAATGATGACTGGGATATTAATTCACTCGGGGCATTAAGTGAAGCTACTTCAATCATCAACGAGGACGACAACGAACACGAAGATATTTCGGATTTAGATTCAAATATTTCACATGACTATAATAATTCACCTGCACCGGTAAATTATGATTACGATCATGAAGAACCAGAGCAGCCACAAGAAATATATATTTCACCAGAACCAGAACACGAGGCGATAGAAGTTATGGGTATCAGAGACAAATTAGCAGCACGCAAGAATCCTGACGGCACTAAATCATCATCAGGAAGCTCAGGCGGTATATTATTACCGATTTTACTCACAGCGTTATTAATAGTCGGAGGGCTTATGCTCTGGCAGATATGGGGGCTTGCGGACAGATTCAGCGCAATTTCCGAGTTCGGCACAGGGACATTCAGCGGAACTCCAGGAATAAGTGAGGCTCCTGCATCTTACGAGTACGCAATAGATTTCATTCTTGATAATAATATAGTCGCAAGGATGGCAGAAAGAGGGCGGGCAGGCTGGCAGGTCGTGGGCTCAAGGAGGACTCAGGACTCAACGACAGGTCAGTACGGCTACGAGTTTATTTTCATGCGCAGGATACAAGGCAGGTAAATAATCATGTCATTATTTGCGAAATTACGTGAAGGCTTTAAAAGCGTAAAAGAGAAATGGAGCGGCGGAATTGCAAAATTATTCTCAAGCTCAAAGTTTGATGCTGACTTCTGGGACTCTCTCGAAGAAAAATTAATCTCAGGCGATACGGGCTTAGACTTCACTGAAGAGATAATAAATTTTCTCAGGAACGAGGCCAAGACTAATAAAGCTATCAAGACACCGGCTGACCTGAAAAATATTTTCGTGAATAAAATTACGAGTGAATTAAACTCAGTCAACGGCATGGGACAGGAATTTAATTTTACTCACAAGCCTCTTGTGCTTCTCATGGCAGGAGTCAACGGCAGCGGCAAGACTACTTCAGCAGGAAAATTAGCCGTAAAGTTCAAGTCTCAAGGCAAAAGAGTCATAATGGCAGCAGCAGATACATTCAGGGCAGCAGCAGTAGAACAGCTCAAAATCTGGGGCGAACGTTCAGGAGTCAGAGTCATTGCTCAAGGTCAGGGCAGCGACCCGGCAGCAGTTGCTTTTGACGCATGGAAGGCAGCAGAGAGTTCAAAGGCTGATGTCTTGATAGTCGACACCGCAGGAAGATTACACGACAAGCATAACTTAATGGAGGAACTGCGCAAGATCCACAGAATATTATTGCGTGAGGCAGGCTCAGAGCGTCTTGAAGTAGTTCTCGTCCTTGATGCAGTTCTCGGCCAGAATTCAGTCATACAGGCGAAAACTTTCAACGAGATTATTCCCGTAACTTCGATTATATTAACTAAATATGACAACACAGCTAAAGGCGGAGTAGTAATCTCAATTGCGAAGAGTCTTAATATCCCTGTTCGCTATATCGGTCTCGGTGAAGGCCCTGAAGACCTGAATAATTTCAACGCTTCAGATTTCGCCAATGCCCTAATGGAGCTTGATTAATACGTGACAAGTTATAATTTAAGCCAGCTTACTCCGGACTCGACTCTGTTATATTTCTTGAGGACGTTATTCGGCTCTGATGCTGAGTACGCTGTGTATATTCCTGATTCAGGAAGTGTTATAGTGCTTAACAAAGGCCAGCTCGTTTTCTTAGTAGAAAGGGGATGTGCTGATGCCATGATTAAGACTCTCCCGCAGTTAGTCTCGCGTAATATCGTAAAGCCCGTTAATCCCGATGAACTTGATTACCCTGATGAAGTCCGCGCCCTTTACGTCAGCAATACAGGTGCATTTATTAATTCTCTTGAGACAGCGTTATATCCCGATGAGCCGCGTTATCCTGAATGGTGGTCAGCTCCTGTGCCGTTTGCGATTTCTTCAAGGGGAATATTAAGGCTCAACGAGACAGCTAAGAAAATGTTCGGTTCAGGACTTGAGAAATTAAATACCCATGAATTACCGGAACGCGATGAATTTATCGTGAGGCTCGAAGGCACTAACGGGGCGAGATTTATGGCTTTCAGGAAATTGAAACCGGGAATATTTACTCTTGATGACTGCACGGATGACTTAAACGACGCTCAAGATATAACATGGTGGGCTTCAGTCGGTCAGGCATGGACTCGTGAAATCGAAGCTCAGGGCGGGAAGTGGCAGAGACTCTCTAATCCTCCCGAAGAGAAAAATAAAGTGTTTCGGGTCTGTGAATGGCAGGGGGAAATTCAAGGCTATTTGCTAATCGACATGCCAAAGAAAAAGAAAGCTGCAAGTAAGAAAGTTAAAGCCCAGACTCAGACTCAAAATCAGAGTCAGAGTCAGAATATTAATCAGGAAATTAACACTCAAAGAAAGCCTGATGACGTTATAAGCAATATAGGCCCTCAGGCAATGGCATTACTCGCAGCAGGGCAGTCAAGAGATCATGAACATGAAGGCAGCGGAAGTTTCTTATTATGATTCCTTGCTGCGAATCTTCCTGAGTCTCAGTGCTGCCGACAAACTTTTTCTTGCAGTAGAAGTTACGTTCATTTTACTGTCGCCGAGTTTCTTGTCATAACGAAGCTCAAAGCCTGTCTCAGCGAATTTTGTCCCTGAAAGATAAAGTTTATATAGAAATTCCATCATGCACGCAAAAGACTTTTCTTGAATTATAGGCTCACCAAATTTTTCTGACAGCCTCTTAACAGCATTATATTTATATAACCTGTAGCCGCAGGTGTAATCTCTGACGTTTGGGACTCCTAAAATGATCGTGTAGTAAATTCTGGCCATGTCGCTCATTAATCGTCTGTGGAATGGGACTCCGAATATCTTTGAGCCTTGCTGATAACGGGAAGCTATTACGCACTCGACTCCGTCTTTAAGTTTTTCGAGCATTGAGTGTACATACTTTGGGTCGTGAGAGTTATCGCCGTCCATTAAGCACATTAAGTCTTCATTAGTGCCGTGTTCAAGAAAATACGCAATACTACTGTTTACCCCCCCCCCTAGACTTTTATTGACCTTATGAAATATCGGGCATACGGTCTCGGGATATTGTTCTTGTTTCTGAATGATTACTGCCTTTGTGTTGTCCGTGCTGCAGTCATCGATGGGGCAGACTTGAAGCTCATAGCCTTTTGATGAGAGCGAGTCGCGCTGAGTTATCCAGCTGTCAATAAGAGCAGATATGTTCAGTTCCTCATTGAAGCATGGAAGCATTGCAAATAGTTTGTTCATTTTGTTGAATTGACTCCTTTGGTGATGATTAATTTCTTGCGGAGAAAATAAATAAAGAAAAACGGTATTACTATCGAGAAGCCTTTAGCTATGAAGAAATATAGAATGTCAGGCTTGTTTGTGAAAATAATTACTCGTACAAAATATACGATAGAGTCAGCCATAGTAAGTCCAACCAGCCACGTCAGGAAAAACATTAATGCTGTCCTGAAATCATTATTTTGATAGACTTTTCTGCTGCATAAGAAATATTGAATTACGAAGCCTATTACTAGACTGATTGTATTTGCTTCGACTACACCGACAAACATTTCAAGAATGCGAGACATGATTATATCAAGAAATGTGAGCGACAAACTTATTAAAAAATAATTAGAGAATGCTTTATGAGTTTTGACCCAATTTTGAAATTTATTCATTTTTTGAACGCGCAACTTTTATATTAATTAAAATTTTTCGTAATTATATCATTCTTGCGAACCTCAGCTTATATGCAAAATGCAATTATGACTCAATAAAATTTTTTGACTCGATGTAAGACAAGATATGCTATAGTTAATTTGCTTGAATCTGTATTAGTAATTGTATTAGTAATTGTATTAGTAATTCACTCTTGAAGTGTTATTATAATCTTTGCTTTCATGAAAAATTTTAGCACATTATTTACACTTTCACAGGAGGAATTTTATTTTACTATGCAGCCAGTAATCATAGGCACAGCCGGAGCAGGTTATGCAGCTCATCTTCACGGCAGGGGATATAAGAACGTCAGCACAGTACCATTCAGATTAAAGACCATCTGCGACATTAACACGAAACTTGCAGAGGACGCTAAAAATATTTTCGGCTATGAACGAATCGAGTCAGACTTTGATAATATGCTTCGAGACCCCGAGATCAACGTCATAGATATAGTAACGCCTCCGTTTTTGCATATTCCTATGGCGATAAAAGCACTCAGGGCAGGCAAACACGTAATCTGCGAGAAGCCTTTAACGGGATACTTTGGGACTCCAGGTGAAGAGAACATAGGGCTTAACACTCTCAGAAAAATTATGTACGAACAAGTTATTAATGACATGAACGAGTTAAAGCAAGTTTTGCACGAGACAGGGAAAAAATTTCTTTACGCTGAGAATTTTATTTACTCGCCTCCAGTTCAGAAAGCTGCGGAAATTATCAAGGCTAAGAGATCAAAAATTTTATTCATGAAAGGTGAAGAGAGCCTCAAGGGTTCAAGTTCTCCTGTTGCAGGTCAATGGAACAAAACAGGCGGAGGAACGTTAATCAGGACAGGGACTCACCCACTAAGCGGCATGTTGTGGCTCAAGCAGCAGGAAGCAGAAGCACGCAATGAAGACATAAAAATTTTGAGCGTATCAGCTGACACAGGAACTACAACAAAAATTTTGTCAGATTATGAACACAGACACATTGCAGCAAGACCTCAAGATGTCGAAGATTATGCAGCTGTGAGTCTCACATTCTCGGACGGAACTAAATGCTTGACCATTGCAAGCGATACTGTCTTAGGAGGCACGAAAAATTATATTGAGATTTACTCTAACGACTCGGCTTTGACCTGCAATATAACTCCGACTGATATATTAAATACTTATTTTCTTGATGAGACAGGACTCGATGACGTATATATTTCTGAAATGTTACCGGCTAAACTGGGCTGGAATAAAGTTTTTGTCTGTGATGATATAATCCGCGGCTATTCATGGGAACTTAAAGACTTTCTTGAGACTATTGCGCTTGATAAAGAACCTCTTTCAAGTTTCGACATTGCTTATGACACAGTGAAAGTTATTTACGCTGCGTACTTGTCTTCATGGGAGGGTAGGGTCATCACGTTAAACTAGTGCAAACAACGCAATTAATTTAACGCAAAATTATTTATAATTCACATGCAAAAAAATTTTTTATCAGGAGTGTGGTTTTATCATCATGAGCGAACGTTACGTTTACAGCCTGAAAGACGGCGACAGTTCCAACAGGTTATTACTCGGAGGCAAGGGAGCTAACTTGTGCAAAATGGCTCAGTCCGGGCTGCCTGTTCCTGCAGGTTTCGTTATTACTACTGAAGTGTGCAGAAAGTATATGCAGGATCCAAAGATTATGGACTCAATCTGGGACGACGTTAAAAAATATGTTGCCATACTTGAGCAGGAGACAGGTAAAGGCTTCAACGACGCAAAGAATCCCCTGCTTGTATCCGTAAGATCAGGTGCGCCTATATCAATGCCCGGTATGATGGAGACGATTCTTAATCTCGGACTTAATGACGAAACTGTAAAGGGACTTGCTGAGTCTTCAGGCAATAAGAGATTTGCTCTTGACTCGTATCGCAGATTTATTCAGATGTTCTCGAGCGTTGTCGATGAAGTAGAGTTTGATTTATTCGAGAAGGCTTTAGCAAAGGCACGAGCTGAGTCAGGCATAACTGACGCTAAAGAAGATTACAAGATTCCTGCTGAGTCTCTCGAGAAATTATTAGTCGAGTATAAAGCAATCTACAAGAACGCTACAGGCAACGACTTCCCGTCTGATCCATGGATTCAGTTAAGACGCGCTATTGAGGCAGTATTCAAGAGCTGGAATATTCCAAGAGCAGTTACTTACAGAAAGATTAACAAGATAGATGACAGCTTAGGGACAGCAGTAAACGTTATCGCAATGATATTCGGAAATCTCGGCGATGACTGCGGAACAGGTGTTTGCTTCACACGTAACCCTTCAACAGGTGAGAATAAACTTTACGGCGAATTCTTGATTAATGCTCAGGGTGAGGACGTTGTTGCAGGTATAAGAACGCCTATGCCTATTGCTGAACTTGAAAAGAAAATGCCTGAGAATTACAAGAGACTCTGCGAACTCACGAAATTACTTGAGAACACTTATCAGGACATGCAGGACATCGAGTTTACGATTGAGCGCGGTAAACTTTTCTTACTCCAGACCAGAGCAGGCAAGAGAACGGCAAGTGCAGCAGTCAAAGTAGCTGTTGATATGGTCAACGAAGGCTTAATTGATACAAAGACAGCAGTGACTCGAGTCTCTCCGGATCAAGTAGAAATGCTCTTACACCGTCAAGTTGATAAAAGCGTTAAACAGGACGTAATCACTAAAGGACTTCCCGCTTCACCCGGTGCAGGTGCAGGAATGTTAGTATTCAGTGCTGACGAGGCCGAAGAATGGGCGCGCGCTGGTAAACCTACTATACTTGCAAGACCCGAAACGAGTCCTGACGATATTCACGGATTATTTGCTTCAAATGGAGTCGTTACTTCAAGAGGCGGAATGACTTCTCACGCTGCTGTCGTTGCTAGGGGAATGGGCAAACCTGCTGTCTGCGGTTGTGAAGAGGCAGCTATTGACGTTGACAAAGAGACTTTAACAGTTGGCTCAAGGGTCTTCAAGAAGGGCGACTTTGTAACAGTTGACGGAACTACAGGACAGTTATTAGCCGGTGAAGCAAAGATGGTTGACGCTGAATTTACTGACGACTTCAAGAAAATTCTTGACTGGGCAGACGAGAACGCTGTTCAAATGGTCTGGGCAAATGCTGATACCCCCGAAGATGCAAAGAGAGCTCGTGAATTCGGAGCTAAAGGAATCGGACTTTGCAGGACTGAGCATATGTTCATGGGTGTTGACAGGTTACCGGTTATGCAGAGGCTTGTTGTGGCACTCGGAGGCGACGCAGCTAAAGACGCAAGGACTGAGGCACTGGCTAAATTGAAGGTCATGCAGAAAGAGGACTTCTTGGGAATATTCAAAGCTATGGAAGGTCTTCCCGTTATAATAAGGCTTCTTGATCCCCCGCTTCATGAGTTTTTACCCAAAGAGCCCAATATACTCGAGGCACTCAAGACAGCTTCACCGGAAGAGGCCAAGAGACTTAACGAGACACTTGAGAAAGTTCACCAGCTCCACGAGAATAACCCCATGTTAGGCTTCAGGGGGTGCAGACTCGGAATGATTTACCCTGAAATTTACGAGATGCAGATGAACGCAATCTTTGAGGCTGTTGCAGAACTCACAAAAGCAGGTGTCAGCGTCAAACCTGAAGTTATGATCCCGTTAGTAGGCACTAAACCAGAAATGAAATTCTTTAGGGAAATGGCAGACAGAATTGCTTCAGAAGTCATGAAGTCAACAGGAGTCAATTTCACTTATCTCGTAGGCACAATGATAGAGATTCCAAGAGCTGCCCTCGTTGCAGACCAGTTAGCAGAGTACGCGCAGTTCTTCTCATGCGGAACTAATGACCTGACCCAGACAACATTAGGCTATTCACGTGATGACGCAGAGAATAAATTCTTGTTCCAGTACATCGACAAAGGAGTCTTCAAAGAGAATCCGTTTGCAGAACTTGACAGAGACGGCCCCGGTCAGCTCGTCAAGATGGCAGTCGAGAAAGGACGAAGCGTCAACCCGAAATTATCAGTCGGAATTTGCGGAGAACACGGCGGTAACCCTGCAAGTATAGCGTTTTGCCACAGCGTAAATCTTAATTATGTATCATGCTCGCCATTCAGAGTCCCTGTTGCGAGAATTGCTGCGGCTCATGCTGCTTTAGGTGTATTGAAGTAAAAATATTATTCCCTCTGGATTCGAGTCCGGAGGGATTTTTGTTATCCAGGAGCTTTTATATGCACAATAACGAATCAAACATAATGAATTATGAAACAGTGACTCTTAATGAACTTGATGATAATAACTCAGAGCTTGTGATACTCGACCAGACTAGACTCCCCGGAGAGATAAAATTTCTTCACCTTCAAGATATTAACAGCATCAGGCAGGCAATATATCTTCTTCAAGTCAGGGGAGCTCCTGCTATAGGAGTCGCGGCAGCTTTCGGGATATATATCGCTGCTAAGAATATAAACACAGAAATTTATTCAGAATTCCTTTCACAGTTTCGAAAGTTCAAAGAGTATCTCAATTCAGCACGTCCCACAGCAGTAAATTTGTCATGGGCATTAACTCGAATGGAGCAGGTAATAATTAATAATCAGGACAAAAGCATTCACGAGATTAAAAATTTGCTCAGGCTCGAGGCTCTTGCAATCAAATCAGAAGACGCAGAAATGTGCAGGAAGATCGGCGAACACGGCTTAACGTTAATCAAAGACGGAGACGGAATATTGACCCACTGCAACGCCGGACAGTTAGCTACTGCGAAATACGGAACTGCTTTAGCTCCCATACATCTTGGCCGCGAGAGGGGAATGAATTTTCACGTCTACTGCGATGAGACAAGGCCTTTGCTTCAAGGTGCAAGACTCTCTGCATTTGAGTTAATCTCTGACGGAGTCGACACTATATTAATTTGCGATAACATGGCTTCTCAGGTCATGAAAAACGGCTGGGTTAATGCTGTCTTCGTCGGCTGTGATAGAGTAGCTTCTAACGGTGATGCATGTAACAAAATCGGAACGTCAGGAGTAGCGATACTTGCAAAATATTATAATATCCCGTTCTATGTACTCGGGCCGACTTCTACTATTGACATGAGCATTAAAACAGGAAATGAGATCATAATCGAACGGCGTCCCCCTGAAGAGATCACTCAAATGTGGTATCAAAAGCGTATGGCTCCTGAAGGTGTGAAAGTCTACAACCCTGCATTTGACGTTACGAGTCATGAGCTTATAACGGCAATAATTACTGAGCACGGAATTGCAAGACCGCCTTATACTCAGAGCCTGAGAGAAATTTTTGAACGGAAAGAGTGAATTATCAATGCTGCTCTTACAGAGAGAACGTAATCAAGTTGTCGAGTACTGCCTGAAGATGAGCGAGAAGAGACTCAGCCCCGGCACCAGCGGAAATATCAGCGTAAGAAATCCTGAGAATAAATTAATAGCACTCAGTCCAAGCGGTATGGATTATTATATTATGAAGCCTGAAGATGTAGTTATTCTTAATCCCGATGGCAGCATAGCAGACGGAATCAGAAAGCCTTCGAGTGAATGGCGTCTGCACACGGACTTTTACAGGGCAAAACCTGATATGTTCGCTATAGTTCATACTCATTCGATTTACTGCACTGTATTAGCATGTCTTGGAATGCCTCTAAAAGCTGTTCACTATGCAATATGCGACTCAGGAGTCTGCGAGATACCTGTTGCGCCTTATAGAACATTCGGGACTCAAGAACTTTCTGATTCAGTGATTGAGTCAATAGGCAGTTCACGGGGAGTCCTTCTGCAAAATCATGGAATGGTCGCCTGCGGAATTAATATTAATCGAGCATTCAGTTTAGCCGAAAATATGGAGTTCTGCGCTGAGATTCAATGGCGGTGCTTAGCTGTCGGTCAGCCTAATATTCTTGATCAAGCTCAAATGTCAGAAGCGTTCGAACAGTTCAAGACTTACGGCCAGAGAAAATAATATCCCCCTGAGTGATAATGCCTGCCTCAAGGGGAAAAATTTTTTATATTAGTCTTCGTGCATTACGTGAGCACATCTCTCACACAAGCCGTTATGATTCGCATGTTCTGAGTACTTCCAGCAGCGGGGGCATTTAGTCCCGGTAACGAATCCTCCTGCAAGCTCGTAGCCTGTTTCTGAGTCGCTAAATACTTTCGGTAGAGTCAAACTGTCAACGAACTCAAATTTTGATACTATTGCTATATCGGCGAGTTCATCAAGTGTAAATGACTTTGCAAGTTTATCAAGCGAGTCTGACTTCTTAACCTGAACGCTTGCTTCTAGTGATGTTCCAATTGTCTTATCAGCTCTCATGGTCTCAAGCATTCTACTTACTGCACCTTTGAATTTCACAGCTTCTGACCAGATATTATTTAATTCGTCATCGAGGCGTGATTTGTCCTGTTTAGGGAAGTCCGATAAAAATATGCTCTCAGGAAGAGTCGAGTCTATATTTCTCATTTCCTGCCAAATCTCTTCAGCTGTAAAACTTAACAACGGGGCTAACATTCGAGTCAGACATGAAAGAATCTCCCACATTGCAGTCTGCGCGCTTCGTCGAGTCAAAGAGTCAACATCTTCAACGTAGAGTCTGTCTTTGCTTATATCGAGATAGAACGAGCTTAACTCATTAACGCAGAACGAGTGAATTAACGATACAGGCACATGAAATTCATAATCTTCGAATGCTTCATAGACTCTTGCTATTATCCTGTGAAGCCTGTCAAGAATCCATTTGTCCATTGATAATAATTTCTCATATGGAAGGGCATTTTCACCGGGATTGAAGTCGTGTAAGTTCCCGAGTAAGAATCTTGCTGTGTTGCGAATCCTCCTGTAGGTCTCTGATAATGACTTGAGTATATTCTTAGAGATTCGGACATCGTTGCGGTAATCTGTCGACGCTACCCAGAGCCTTAATATATCAGCTCCGAACTCATCGCAGACTTCTTTGGGAGCTATAGTGTTGCCCAGAGATTTAGACATCTTGCGCCCCTCGCCGTCCAATGTGAAACCGTGAGTCAATACCTGCTTATAAGGTGCCTGCCCCTTAAGTGCTGTTGCTGTTAATAGTGAAGACTGGAACCACCCTCTATGCTGGTCGCTGCCCTCGAGATACATATCACAAGGCCAGGAGAGTCCGAAGCGTTCATTCAAGACTGACACATGAGAGACTCCGGAGTCAAACCATACGTCAAGAATGTTGCTATCCTTCTCTACGTTGTGAGATCCGCAATGGTCGCACTTGGCCAAGTCCCCGAAGAGAGATTCAAGACTCTCCCGCCACCAAATGCTAGTTCCGTCCGGTGAGTCTTTGACTTTCTCAGCTAATAATCTAATTCGTTCAGGTGTCAGGGTAAAGCCTCCGCAGTCAGAGCAGTGAATTGCAGGTACAGGAACGCCCCAGACCCTTTGGCGGGAAATGCACCAGTCAGAACGAGAGCTTACCATGTTATAAATTCTGTCGTGTCCCCAGTCAGGTATCCATTTAATAGAGTGGTCGATTAAGTCAAGTGCTTTGTCTTTGAACTTCGCAACGTTGATGAACCATTGGTCAGTAGCTCTGAAGATAACGGGCTTCTTGCATCTCCAGCAGTGAGGGTAACTGTGAGAAATTTTGCCGAGACCTAAGAGTCTGCCTTTTGCCTTGATGAGTTCGAGTGCTTTATTGCCGCCTTCCTCTAAGCCCATGCCACCGACAAGTGATAATTCTTTCTCAAAGTGTCCTGAGTGATCTACTGAGCTAAAGACTTTCAAGCCGTATCTGACTCCAGTCTCGTAGTCTTCAACGCCGTGCCCCGGTGAAGTGTGAACGCAGCCTGTTCCTGTTTCGAGTTCGACATAATCAGCAAGAACTACTAATAATTCATGCTCATAGAACGGGTGAAGGGGCTTCAGGTTTTCGAGTTCAGAGCCTTTCACTATCTTCAATGCTTCACCGAACGCGAGTCCTGTTGCTTTACTCACTGAGTCTTTCAATGCTTCAGCGAGAATGTAAATTTTTCCGTCAGCTTCATAGAATCCGTAATCATATCTAGGGTGAACGGCAACGGCAGCACTTGAAGGCAGAGTCCAAGGGGTAGTTGTCCAGATTACGATAGAGACATCACGATTTGCGAACTCCTGGAATTTTTCCGCAATCTTTGGAATTGGGTAAGCTACATAGACCGAAGGCGACTCCTCGTCCCAGTATTCGATTTCTCCGGCAGCTAATGCAGTCTGACAGTCAGTGCACCAGTAAACGGGCTTCAATCCCCTGTAAATTAAATCTTGAGCTACCATATCTGCGAAGGCGTGTAACTCTAAATGCTCAAATGCAGGGTCTAAAGTCATGTAGGGTTTATCCCATTCGCCTAATACTCCGAGTCTCTTGAACTCTTCACGCTGGACATCAAGATAATGAAGCGCAGTATCCTTACATCTCTTGCGTAATTCAACGGGATCGACTCCGGTTCCTAATTTCGAGAGTCCGCCGTCCTTAAGAGATCTTAACTCAATGGGCAGCCCGTGAGTGTCCCAGCCGGGAATATATGGCGTGTAGCGTCCTGTCATGGTCTTTGCTTTGATGATAAAATCTTTCAGTATCTTGTTGAATGCCGTCCCGATGTGAATATCGCCGTTAGCATATGGCGGGCCGTCGTGTAACTCGAAGTGTTCTTGTGAATCTCTTCTTGCTTCTAGTGCCTTGTGATAAATGTCATGCGAGTGCCAGAATTCAAGAAATCCCGGTTCGCGCTTAGAGAGATTTGCTCTCATTGGGAAATTTGTAACGGGTAAATTTAACGTATCTTTATAATCTTT
This sequence comes from Synergistaceae bacterium, assembly GCA_017439345.1. GTDB lineage: Bacteria > Synergistota > Synergistia > Synergistales > Aminobacteriaceae > JAFUXM01. Next base: position 46,300 of record JAFSJJ010000001.1, on the reverse strand, counting down.
TGCGTCCATTAAAAATTTTTGCCTCCTGATTCATTATTTACGTAATTGCAATTTGTAGATATTATCACAAAAATAAAACCTGACACGAAAAAATAATATTTGCTATATAATTCACTCTATTCCACTTAAAATTTTAATCACGCGTATAAATTCAGACTCAAAAAGGGTGAAACGAATGAATAATAATGCAAAGAAGAAATTTATAACGTTCGGTGAAATTATGTTAAGGCTGACTCCTCCTAACTATGACAAGATTCGAGTCGCAACAAGTTTCGAGGCAAGCTACGGGGGCAGTGAGGCGAATATAGCTCTTGCTCTGGCTAATTTGGGAATCGACAGCTCATTTTTCAGCGTAGTCCCTGATAACTCACTGGGCAAAGGGGCTGTCAGAATGCTCCGAAGCAACGATGTTCACTGTTCACCGGTGATACTCAGCACTACCGAAGAGACTCCGACTCACAGACTCGGCACATATTATCTTGAGACGGGTTACGGAATCAGACCGAGCAAAGTTACTTATGACAGGCAGCACAGCGCAATCACTGAATATGACTTCTCGAAAGTTAATCTTGACTCACTGCTTGAGGGCTTCTCATGGCTTCACTTGAGCGGGATAACTCCTGCACTTTCTCAGAGCTGCAAAGATTTCATGTTGAGAATATTACGTCATGCGCGGGAGAAAAATTTAATCGTCAGCTTTGACGGAAATTTCAGGAGCACCCTATGGACTTGGGACGAGGCAAGAGACTTCTGCACGTTATGCCTCCCGTATGTTGATGTGTTATTAGGGATTGAGCCTTATCACTTATGGAAAGATGAGAACGATCACTCTAAAGGCGACTTCAAGGACGGAGTCCCCTTACAGCCGAATTACGAACAGCAGGATAAAATATTTCGGGAGTTCGTGAAGCGTTATCCTAATATTAAGTGCATTGCCCGTCATGTAAGATACGTTCATTCAGGGAGCGAGAACAGCCTCAAAGCCTTCATGTGGTATGGTGATACAACTTACGAGAGCAAGTTATTCACGTTCACTATTCTTGACAGAGTCGGCGGCGGTGATGCGTTTGCATCAGGTTTAATCTATGCGATGATGAATAATTACAAGCCTGAGGACATGGTAAACTTTGCGGTTGCCAGCAGTGTTATCAAGCACACAATCAGAGGAGACGGCAATATAACGGACGATGTCAGCAGCATTCTGAATATCATGAACATGAATTATGATATAAAACGTTAAAAAATTTTTGAGGCTCACAAAACCTTGCGGGCCTCGCTGATTAATAATTAAAGATTATCCCTGCCAGAGCAGAAATAAATATCCAGATTACAGGGTGTAATTTCTTCGTGAAGTTCACTGCATGAGTTAAGACAAGTAAGACTCCTGCAAGAATTATTGCTTTAACGTTAAGATTTAACATGCTTCCTGCTTGAATAAAAGTTATTCGCGCTACGATTAACCCTGCTGCTGTAATCATTGCCGCGCTCGCTGGTCTTAAGCCGTAGAACACCGCATTAACGTATTTATTATCACGAAACGCATAGAGAAACGCTGAGACAATCAATATAACTATAATGCTTGGAGTTATCAGGCCAAGTGTAGATATAATCGCACCTGGAATGCCTGCCGTTATATATCCTGAGTAAGTCGCCATGTTCACGCCTATAGGTCCTGGAGTTGACTCGCTGACTGCTATCATGTCCGCTAACTGCTGATGAGTGAACCAGCCCGTCCTGTCTGAAATATCGTATAAGAATGGTAGTGTTGCCATGCCTCCGCCGACTGCAAAGAGTCCTGTCTGAAAAAATTCCCAGAAAAGTTTTATGTATATCATGACTTTAATAACACTCCTGCTGCTCCTGCGAGAAATACAAATATTACAGGAGAGATATTTAACGCGAATGAACCTGCAAGAACCAGAATATATATGCATAGAGTCTTCTTGTCTATAATTGCGCTCTTGAAGAGTTTTATCACAGCATTGAAGATCAACACGCACACGCAGACTCTTATACCTGAGAAGGCATGTTTGACCCATTCGAGATTTTCTATTGTCTTGATGACACCTGCTAATAACGAGATTATTATTATCGACGGGAACACTACGCCGAGAGTAGCGATAATGCCCCCTATATTGCCTGCTTTCTTACGTCCTATGAAAGTCGCTACGTTGACAGCTATGACTCCGGGAGTACATTGGCCGATTGCATAATAGTCCGCAAGTTCTTCGTCTTTGCCCCAGTGCTTGTTCTCTACGATTTCACGCTGTAAGATTGGCAGCATCGCATAACCTCCCCCGAAAGTTATTGCGCCGATTTTTGCGAACGTGATAAATAAATCAAGAAATATTTTCATGCTTAATAATTCATTATGTTCTTTGCAGTGTCCATTATGACAACGCACTCGCTGTTGACGTGCTTTAAAACTTTTATCATGTCTTTTTCGGGAATAGCAACACATCCGGCAGTGAATTTATTATTCGTCTGGCAGTGAAGGAATATAGCACTTCCCCTGTTAGGGACTCCGTCTTCGTTGTAGCTGATATTGAGGCAGTATTTATAGGCCTGCTTGTAGTCAATAATATGTTCGCTGGCTTTCTTGTTGAACTCGTCAAAATCCTGTGTTGATACGAACTGATTATAATATTCTGATTGCGAGTCTCCGACCCAGTAATGAGAGTCATCAACTTTGGTGTAATACATGACGCTTCCGGGGTCGTCTTCAATGCCGAATGCTTTGGTGAATTTAAACATGCCTTGAGGAGTCTTCATGTCGCCTTCTCTGCTCTTGCCGAAGCCCTTCTTGCCGATATAAGCCTTGCACGTTACGACTTCATACCAGCCGCCCGAATCTTTCTCATGAAGGGTAAATTCTGCCTCTGAGCCTTTAGTGCCTTTGACTGTAACAATCTGTTTTATATCAGGATCTTGAGCAATCTCTAACTCGCTGACCCAGTCATAAGCATAAACAGGAGACGCAAATATTAACGCTGATAGAATCAAAATTTTTGTAATCATTAACATCACTCCTTAATAAAATAAAGCAGCCGGATTTGACTCCAGCCGCCTAATTATAAATTATTGATTGTCTGCATTGAGGGACGCTGCGGCAATTCGACCCGATACAAATATCTCTGTTATTGCGTTGCCTCCAAGCCTGTTGCCTCCGTGAATGCCTCCTGTAACTTCACCAGCTGCGTAAAGTCCGGGAATGATTCTCTTCTCAGGTGTCAAAACATGTCTGTCAAGGTCCACTACAAGCCCTCCCATAGTGTGATGGGTACTCGGTGCCATTAGCCTTATTGTCATAACAGTGTCATCAAGATTGTATGAGTCAACGTTATAGCTTCCGTCTGAATTTTTCTCTACGTTTCCTACAGGTCTTGACGCTATAGCCTTGCCTACGTCGGGGAATTCGCTCCCTGTCATGACTGCCTTGTCATATGCCCTGATAGTCTGCTCTACGACTTTGGGATCAGCTTTGACTCCTAATTCTTTAAAGAGTTCGGGAAGTTCGGAAATTTTGCGCCTGTAATATCTGCCGGGAAAGTCTCCTGTTTCAGGAAGCTGAGTCGGTGCGGGCATCTTCTGGGCAACGTTATAGAATTCGAGAAATACGCCTTTACTGCCTTTGTAATCCATGCCGTTTTTGAATTCTGCAAGTGATAATACATCGCGTTCACTGCCTTCATCAACGAATCTGTGTCCGGTGTTAGGGTTAATCCAGCAGGCATAGTTACCGCCTCCGAATGCAAGATTACCGTTGTCAATCCATGAAATAGGCATTAATTGAGTGAAGCCCATTCCCGTAACAGCTGCCCCCGACTTCTGAGCCATTGTTATACCATCGCCCTGAAGTGATGACCTGTTAGTTGTCTTTGTAGTTGTAGATAAGTATTCAGGCGACCAGTAAACATTTTCAGCAACGACTTTCACGAGATTAGCAGCATAGCCTCCTGTTGCGAGAATTACGCCCTTCTTTGCATAAGCTGTAATTTCTGTGCCGTCATAACGTTTTGCCTTGACGCCTATGACTCTCCTGCCTTCTTTGATTAATTCAGTAACGCTTGTCCTGAGCATGATTTGATTATCTTTATCAGCTTTCATGAATGCAGTTATAGGAGCTACGAAATACGTTCCCCAGCGTCCCGGATAATTTTCTTTAACGCCGTCCCCGTCAGTGTCGACTTCAGCACCGATGAATTCATTCTCACGATACCAGAGCGCGCCTATTAAAGTCTGCTGGGTGTCTTCATGGAAAGTAGAGCCCATTGACTCGAGCCACTCCTTGAGACCTTGAGCCTTCTCTATGAACTGCTTAACGAGTGCAACATCGCCGTAGATCCATTGTGATTTGTCCGCTGACTGTCTCAAGCCTCCGTAATAGGTCTGGAATATGTGAAGGTTCAGAGTCGAGAATAAAGCTAATTGATTCTCAGGGATTCCAGCGTCGAGTTTAGGCTGTGCCCAGTCAAGATATGCTTTGATTTCTGCCTTGAGGGCCTTCAATACGGGTAAATATTCAGAGTGGACTCCGTGCTTTGAGAGTTCTGCTGCGTCTCCTGCAACGTATTCATGGGTCTTGTAATACTCTTCGTCAAATTTTGCTTCGTTCCAGTTAAGAATCATTTTAAGCTCATTAATACAGCCCGGAACGCTCTTAACTTTCTCGTAAGTCTGACCGTTGAAAGCGTAGACTCCTGTTGTTGCGTCAGGATTTGCCGGGTCCCAAACAAGATAGGGCATGACTGATTGATATTGACCGCCTGACACCAGGGTATTTCCGCCGACCTCTGCATTTCTCTCGATGATTAATACTTTGTTGCCGTATTGTGCTGCCTGAGCTGCTGCTGCGACTCCTGCTCCTCCTGCTCCGACTATAATAACGTCATAATTGAGCTTTATGGGAGCCTGTGCCTTGCGTTCGACTTTGGACGACATGAATTTTTCGAGGTTAGTGCAATTTGCCTTAGCTGCTGCTTCGTTCACTGCGTTGCGTAATGCCCTAGTCGAGAACGTTGCTCCTGATACAGCATCGACCCCTGAGCCGTTAGCCTGGATCATTTCGGGGATCATAATATCAAAAGCTATGTCTCCTACGTGAGCAGTTTCTTTGTGAGAGACTACTTCAATTGCCGTAACTTTCTCAGCGTCAAAATTCACTTTTACAGTAACATCACCGTTATAACCGGGTGCGCTCTCTGTGTACTCGCCCGGTGTGAACGATACAGGAGCGTTATTCTCTGACTTCTCGCCCCTTGCCTGAGCCAATGCCCTGTCTACAGCCTGAGCAATTCCGTCACGTGTCATCGTAGCTCCTGAGACTGCATCAATCTTTGAGTCAGTTCTACCGATTAAAGATTTTGCGTAAGTGTCAAATAAAGGCACTCCGAAGGGGACTTCACCGACTCCGTCAATCTCAACACCTGTGATGACATCATCATTAACAGTAACTTTGACTGTAACATCATCTGTCTCGCTGTAGCCTTTGCCCTTGCCCTCGTAAGTTCCGGGAGTGAAGACTCCTGCAAAAGCAATTGACGCTATGAGAACCAGACATAACGCTAAATAAAAACTTTTTCTCATGTGTTGAATTACTCCTTTATAAAAATTTTTTATGGAACCCGCAAAACATAACACACAACAAAATTTTTTGCTATATAATTTTTTCGCAAATTAATTCATAAGGGGGAATAATTTTTCATGCTTACACCGTCAGAAATAGCAAATAAAGCAATCACTATCGGAGAGAATAAAGCAAATCTTTCATGCGTAAATCAATTCTTACTCGGCACACTTGCAGGAGCTTTCATAGCGTTCGGTGCTGAGGCTTCGAGCATGGCAACTCACACGATAGAATCTGCAAACATTGCAAAATTTATCGGAGGCTTGATATTTCCTGCGGGCTTGATTATGGTTCTCGCTGCAGGAGCAGAATTATTCACGGGAAATTCTTTAATGATAATATCGCTTGCTGAGAGAAAAATTACTCTTGTAAAATTATTGCGTTCGTGGCTGATTGTTTATCTTGGCAACTTGGCCGGGAGTGTGTTACTTGCGCTGTTAATTAACTTGTCGGGACAGCTTGATATTAATTCCGGACTTCTTGGAGCTTACACAATAAAGACTGCCGCAAATAAAGTTTCTCTCTCGTTCTCTAGTGCTTTCGTGATGGGAATATTATGCAACTGGCTTGTGTGTCTTGCTGTGTGGATGTCTTTCGGTGCTGATGACTTCATAGGCAAGGCGTCATCTGCATTCTTTCCGATTTGGGTATTCGTTGCGTCAGGCTTTGAACATAGTATAGCGAACATGTATTATATTTCAGCAGGTATATTCGCAAAGTGTAATCTTTCTTACGTGAATAAAGCTATTGAGTCGGGACTTTCACAACCTGCAATTAATAATTTATCCTGGTCTTCAATGTTCGTGAATAATCTTTTGCCGGTGACTCTGGGAAATATTTTAGGCGGGGCGTTATTCGTAGGTCTTGCATACTGGCTTATATACAGGAGGTGTAAATAATGATAACTCGAACTCTAACAGGTCATGAAGTAAGCGAAGAAGTTTTATCTGCGAGATTTGCTCTTGTTCGTGAAGTAAAAGATTACAGGCTTGAACAGTTAAGCAAGGACTCATACAGGGTAATAATTCTGCCTGAACCTGACTCAGATAGAAGGGGCTTGAAAGGCTCGGTGCTTGATGCCCTTGTTGATGTCTATGGGATTAAGGCGCGCTACGAAATTGACATTAACGAACTCGATGAAGAGTTATTACCGGTTATGAAAGAGAAAGATAAAGCTGTGAACAAAATAAATCCCCCTGAAGTGATATAGCTCCAGAGGGAAATATTTTCTATGCGGAGGGGGAGAATCGAACTCCCACGACACTTAAATTGGTCACAAGATCCTTAGTCTTGCGCGTCTACCAATTCCGCCACCCCCGCGAATGTTCGAGGCATGACAGAGAGTTATTATACACGCGAAAATTTTTGCGTCAAGTTATATAATTTTTTAAATTTTTAGTAAGAGGTGATTCTCATGTCAAAATTTTTAATAGCATTATCGCTTGCAGTTATTCTCTTGAGTGTCTCAAGTGCCTTTGCTTCGGTTGAAGTTATCTCTCTGCTTGACGTTCAGGGCGAAGGGAATACAGGACTCTTAATCGGGATAAGTGACTCGCAGCTCAAAGAGTTATTGCCTGATATGAAAATGAAGAGTCAGATACTCGCATTTCTCGTGAAGACTCCTGACGAAAATATTTTATTTGATACAGGACTCGGGGACGGTCATATTATCAAGAGACTCTCAGAGAATGGACTCAGGCCTGAAGACATAAAGACTATATTATTAACTCACCTGCACCCGGATCACTTCGGGGGACTTGTTGACGCGGATAACAAAGCAGCTTTCCCAAATGCAGATATTTACGTTAATGAAGTCGAGCGCGCTTACTGGGTCAATGACATTAAGAACGAGGCAGTTATTAACGCATTGAATCTTTATGGCGATAGAGTTCACGTGTTCAATTTCGGTGATGAAGTTATTTCCGGAATTAAAGCCCTTGACGCTTCAGGACATACGCCCGGCCATACTGTATTTGATGTAAATAATGAAGTCTTGATAGTCGGCGACATAATGCACTTTCCTGAAGTCCAGTTAAAGATGCCTGAAGTGAGCGTTAAATATGACGTTGCCCCGGATAAAGCCAGAGAGTCGCGCATAAAGATACTTGATTACGCAGCAGATAAAAATATCACGATTGCAGGAATGCACATAACACCGCCCGGAATATTAAAGATTAAGAAGGCCGGTCAAGGTTACGAAAAGTTTTAGAGTTTATTTGCTCCCCTGAGATTAATTTTTCGGGGGAGATTTTTTATTAACGCAATAACTTTCTAACTTCTTTCATGAGAGCTTCTATTCTGCTGCCCCGTTTGGGAGTCCGCCATATTATTTCATCATAAGGCTTTATGTAATCCCGTGCAATAGTCCCGTTTGTGCAAAAGTTCACTGTTCTTAAATGTACGTATTTATTACCGCTGAAATTTACGTTATATAAGAGTGCGCAAATTCCTACATCTTCACCATAGGGAATATTAAAATCAGGACTTCGGCGCATTTCTATTTTTGATTTCTCAGTAGGAATCCAAATAGTTACGAATGAAGCAATATGAGTCTGTCTGTCGTACTCAATGCTTTCTGTGTCAAGATACATTTCGTAGCCGTCATCTTGGCGGACAAATTTATATTGTTCATGTTGAGCTTTATTATTTCTCTTTGCAGGTGTATTAGCTAATGCTCGTGCAGGTTTGTTTATAGCTGAGTTCAAAAATTTTGTCAGGACATCTGAAGGCACAGCGAAATTCAGATTTTGACCCTCACGCCAATAGCCTTTAGTCATCCCTACAACTTCGCCGTTAAGATTAATCACAGCACCTCCGCTTGAACCTTGAGATATAGGCGCAGTAAATTGCAGCAATGAAATATTATCAAGCGTCCTGAAACCTGAAACAATGCCGTTAGAAACACTATCTACAAATAAACCTTGAGGATTGCCTATCGCGATAACTTCTTCGCCGAGTTTTGGAGGAGTTCCTGTTATTCGCAAATAGTTTGTGTGAAGATTATTAACTTTCAAGAGTGCAATATCATTAACAGCGTCAAAATCTTTCACGAGGGCTTCAACAGGACGGCCGTTATAGGGTGTTACGCTTATATATTCAGCATTGCTTATGACGTGATGATTCGTGAGAATGTATCCGTTTTCGCTGACTATAAAACCGCTTCCGCTTCCTGTAGTCTGCCCTGCAATCGTCTTGATTAATACCATTGAAGGCCTGCACTTTTCGATTACGTCTGCATATTTATTTTGACTCTGAGTTTGATTCTGAGTCTGATTCTTTTTCTGAGTCTGTTCTTCTTCCATACGTTTCTTTAAGTCATTGAGTTGTTCTTGAAGTGCATCATATTTCTCATCGTATGAATGTTCACTCTTAGGAGCTGGGACAGGTTCAGGCTTTTTTTGAGTCGAGCTGTTCATGTAAAATATAATTCCTGTCAGAAATAACGCAGCAAGAGACGTTATGACAAACGCAGCTTTCAATAATGCATTATCGCTCTGAGTCTCTTTGTGTTCAGGTTCATGAAGCTGTGCATAGACATCAAGCAGATATTTATACGCTTCCTCAATGTTAGCACGCATTTTCTTAGCTTCTTTATATTCCGGACTATCTTCGTTATTAAATCTCTTGAGGTCATATATAGAGAGCTTAGTCTTGTAATTTTTCTCTAACTGATCAAGATTTATATCGTCATCGTCTGGATTTATGTTAAGGTACAAGCAGGCTTCTTCAAGAGTCATAATTAACAGCCTTTCTTTATGGGATTACGCTATTATATCAAGCATGTAAAGAAAATACGTAACTGCAAGCAGATCTCCTGAACCTCCGGGACTGACATTGCGCCTGATAAAATCTTCGTCTAGTTCATAAAGTGCTTTGATAGATAAGTTTTCGCCGTCAAGAATATTCTTGCAGGTGTTCATGACTTCTTGAGCGATAATTATATTATGACGTGAAATTATATTAGTGTCATGAGAGTACGCTATTATATTAATCAACGTAAATGCAAGAGCGTCATTAAGACTCAAGCCGTGAGATAAATATTTTCTTAAAGCAGGAAGTGATATATTGCGGACAGTCTGATAACCGGACTCAGCTTCTCCCCTGATTCCTGTTATTCCGTGTTCGAGATAAATTTTTTCGCCGTTAGTCAGCGAGTCATAATCTTTATTTCGAGCGTCCCTGAAATCCTGTTCGCATATACCTGAGCAAATTTTACCCGCTAAATTCATAACTGAGTCAGAGTTCACGAGCTTTTTACGTCCGATAAGATACCCCGCAGACGCGCTCAGTAATCCCAGTGAAAATATTTCCCCTTTGTGAGTATTAATCCCGTGAGTCGCTTCAAACATATTTTCTTCTGCTCTGATTCCTATCCTGCGGATGTTCGTGAAAAATTTCGAGAGAGCAATATTATTAATCCCTGCTATGACCCCTGACTCTGCAAATTCTTGAAAGCATGAATGCAAACTTGCAGCACTCTTCATAAAAGTAAAGAAGCCCATATCTCTATGAGCTCCTGAATTATTGCGATCTACTAGACCAGGTTTAGGAGTAACTGACACTTCTATTAACATTGACTCAAGTGCCAGCCTCCCTATTTCGTTACTCGTCGTCGTATTCGTCATCGTCATCTTCTGCGTATTCGCGGCCTCTGAACTTCGCCCACAATAATCTAACCCGCCAGACAACTTTATACGCTGCCGGTATTGAGATCATTGCGAGCATTCCTCCAGCTATAAGACCTCCGATTGCAACGACTGCTATAGGACGCTTCATTTCACTGCCTCGACCTGTTGATAATAACGGAACGAGTGAGACAACTGACGTAACGACAGCCATTAATAAAGACTTAAATCTAACGTGGCAGGCCTCCTCAACTGCTTTGTAGGGGTGAACGTTCTGCCGTCTTAATACTTCCGCATAATCGACTACGACAATTGCGTTATTAACGACCATTCCGACAAGCATAATCATGCCTATTATTGCGAATATAGAAACGCTTACTTCTGAAATTAACATTGCAGGAACTACCCCTATTGCTGCCATAGGAACAGTAGCGAGAATTACGACACTGTAAATCCAGCTCTCAAGGATTGCAGCGACTACAAGATAAGTGATTACTATTGCGATTATCAAAGTACGTAAAAGCTCTGCGAAGTTCTCGGCCATGTCTTCCTGTTCACCGCCGAAGTTAATAGTTACTCCTTCAGGAATTGTCATAGAATTTACTACATCGCGCATTTTTGCATTCCCTTCACCTGCTGTGATATAACGCACACGTCCTGTAACAACAACAGCTCTTTGACGTTCGACACGTCTTATTTCAGTTGGAGCGTCTCCCCACGTAATATCTGACATTTCATCAAGTGGGACAAGTCCGTAATTCGTCATTATAGGGAGTTCATGAGCGTTGAATATGTCGCTGGCTTTCTCCCGTGATATTCGCGCTTTGATGTCGTACTCGTAACCGCCCTGTCTGAATTTCCCTGCGTCTCGTCCTATTAAGTAACCTCTGACTATGCCGGCAAGGTCTGAAATATTTAATCCCAAAGGTGCGAGTCTCCATCTAATCGGCGTTACTTGAAGTTCGGGCTTTCCCATTTCCATCTCAATTTTTAGGTCGCGGACTCCGGGAACGTTGCGGCCTCTGGCTCTGATCTCTTCTGCAATGTTGTAGAGCTGATTCAAATCCTGACCCTTAACTTGAATCTCTATGGGATTTCCGAATCCTGAACGTGTTGCAGCTATTGAGACCTCGACTCCGGGTAAGTCATTAAGCCACGGACGAATTTTATCGGCTAAGTCTTCAGTTGAAGGTCTGTCGGGGTCATCATTCAGGTATAAAGCTATTTGAGCCTCGCTGATTGACTGACTGCGCATTGAACTCGCTACAGTTGATACTACATTCTTGATATATCTGCGGTCGGGAATAGTGTTAATGTAATCCTCGACTTTGTAGACTAATTCAGCCGTTCTGTGAATTGAAGAGTTGTTATCAAGAGTCAGAGTTATTCTTACTGTTCCGTCATCCGTTGAAGGTGTAAATTGCGTGCCTATGAATGCTCCGAGTTTGAGTGAGCCGTATGTTGCTAAGACCGTGAATAATATCGTTGTCAATGGGAACTTCATAGCCAAATGCAAGACTATAAAGAATAAATCCCTGAAGCCGTCAAATATCCAGTTCCACCAGCCAGTTAAAATTTTGCCTGTTAGTGAAAGCTCGCTTGAGTCGCCCTTCTGTTTCTTGATTCTTGCTGCTAAACACGGAGTAACCGCCATAGTTACCCACAGTGAAAAGCACGTAGCATAAACTATAGTAACTGCATAAGGCTTCAAGAACTGACCTGCTATTGTACTCATCAAGGCAACAGGCATAAAGACTCCTAAGTTAGTTAAGACACCTGCAAGGACTGACATAGAGATTTCGACCGTTCCTTCTTCAGCAGCTTTGAAAGGTTCGTAGCCCATGTCGCGAAATCTATATATATTCTGAATGATTAATATTGCGTTCATGACTAGAGTTCCCATTGAGAGAGCAAGCCCTAATGTACTCATGAGATTTAGTGTGTAACCGTGAACTTGAAGGGGGACAAACGTAGCTGCAAAGGCAACAGGCATCGAGAAGGCAACTATAAACGTAGCTCCGAATCTTCCTAAGAATAAATATATAACGAGAGCTGTTAATGCTATTCCTATTGCTGTATCGCGAATGATATTTTTTACTGCTGACTCAACAAAACTTGTATCATCGTAAGTGTATTCGTATTGAAATTCGGGATAATCTTTCATTGTTCGAGTCATTAAGCGTTTAATCAATCTTCCTGCTTCTACAACGTCAGCATTTGAACGGGGGGAAATTCTTAACTGAACAACAGGACGGCCGTCAGCACGCGCCATACTTCTTTGATCTGTTTCACCGTCTACTACTTCACCTAACATAGATAATCTTACAGGCTGACCATTTCTTGCAGGGATTAATATATTTTCGAGCTGCTCTACCTCGTTAAACTCTCCCATGAGTCTTAGCGATACTTCATCTTTTTTCTGAGTGATATAACCTGACGGCGTGGTCTCGTTATTGGCTGCTACGATACTGCATACTTGCATATAGCTTATTCCGTAGTCGCTGAGTGCTGCGGGGTCTAAGTTAATGTGAATTTCCCTGTCTCTGCCTCCTGTAACGTCAACGCGTCCGACTCCTTCAACACGAGCTACAACGGGTTGAATTCTGTCTTCAATCATCTTCTTTGCAGTCTTCTCCGGCATCTCTGAAGTAAACGAGATAATCAAGAAGGGCTGTGCGCTGATGTCAAACTTGCTTGCTACAGGTTCATCGGCATCATCGGGCAGGTCTGGTATTTTCGCCTTAACTTTATTATTAACGTCAACGAGTGCTAAGTCCGGGTTAGTTCCTGATTCCATTTCTACGGCTACCATTGAGACTCCCTCAAGTGAATATGTCGTTATAGTGTGAAGGTTCTCCAAGTCTGCGAGTGCGTCCTCAAGGGGCTTTGATATTAGCTGCTCGATTTCGTTAGGGCCTGCTCCTGTGTAAGTCGTTCGGACTAATACAAATGGGAGTTCGACATCAGGATATAAAGTAACTCCCAGAGTGAAATAACTTGATATACCTAATAATATCCATATAACAACAGAACACCCAGTGAAAACCGGATGAGTAATACAAAATCTGATAAAACCTCTCATGAATATTTAGCCCTCGTTTGAAGTGTTATTGCTTGTACCTGCAACGTCAACGTTCATGATGATTTCTGCTCCGTCATAAAGGACTCTGTTGCCGCTGGTGATTAATCTGTCGCCCGGTTTAAGCCCTGATGTAACGACTACTTGACCTTCACGTCCTTCACCTGTTGTAATTGCTGTGAGCTTTGCTTTGTTTCCGTGAGCTAAATATACTGATTGAGTAGTCCCCCTGTAAATTACTGTATTAGAAGGAATGACTACGACATTTTGCAGACTGCTGACCATGAAACGGCCTTCGACGTAAGTACCCGGTAATATTCCCGAATTCTCAGGAAGTCCTACGACTACAGGATAAAGCCCCGACCCTGTTTGAGCTTCAGGACTGATTCTCTTAACCCGTCCCGTATGCTTTACGCCGTCTACATAAATTTCAACTGGAGTAGCTTTCGTAATCTTCGTAATATCTTTCTTTGAGACCATTAATTCTGCTTCCATTTCGCGGGGATCTACTATTGAGAGTAAAGGAACTCCGGCTTCGGCGACTTCACCGGGTTCAACGTTTCTTGCTGAGACAATACCGTTAATGCTTGCTTTTAATGCTGTCCTGTTTAGGGTAGACTGTGAAGTTCTGAGAGCTGCTTCTGCTGATTTCATTCTTGAATATGCTGCGTCGACTTCGCTTTGTGATATGCCTCCCTTTTTGTTAAGCTGCTTGAGCCTGTTATAGTTCAATTTTGCTTCTTCGTATGCTGTCTTGCCTGACTGCACCTGAGCTCCCCTTGCTGCAGGCTGTAACGTTATAAGTGTCTGACCTGCTTTGACTATGCTGCCTATGTCAACATTTACACTCTTTACTATTTCGCGTTCGTAAGTCGTTATATTCTGAGTATGTGCGCTCTTGGCCTGACCGTAATAGCTTCGCCATGTGTTCCAGTTTGAAGTCTTTAGTGTTTCAGTCTCTACCGGGTAGCTTGTAACTGTTTGAGTCTGCAATGATCTCAAGTTTGCTGCGTCTGCCCTGAGCCTTGCCTGAACCTGAGTACTGACTAGAAAGCCTACGCCGACGAGAGCTAATATCCATAAAAGTAATCTTATTCGTGTAATAAATTTGAGCATAAAATAAACCGCCTCCGGAATTCATAAAATTATTGCATTATAGCATTTAATCTTATTATCATACTGTTATGAATAAAATGTGATTACAGCTTTATAACTTTCTCATTAATAAGCTGTCACGGAGGCAGAGAATATTTCTCATGTAACGTGACGTAATTAACTGGTGAAAGATTTTCGCAGGAAGATTTATAATTTTCTCGATTAACGATAACTCAGGCTTTGTATACCCTTTGAACGTGTAGACACTAAAAAATTTGCTCTTGTCAAGAAGCTCTAACTTGTCATCAAACGGCAGGTCCCAGCCCTCAGGATATGCAAACGAGGGAGAAAGATAACGCTTAGAATTACTATTCTCAAGGACATATCTATTAAATTGCGACTCATCGTGCCAAAGAGCTATGACTCTGTTATTGAAGTCTTCATTGATTCTTGAGGCCAGAATTTCCGACATCTTCATGAATTTATCACTATGACCGCATATAAGACTGCCCATGACGTATTTGCCTTCGATATTATACGGAACATAAGCCCTTGATTTCCTGTTACGTTCATAGGGACACCAGCGCGCCTTCCTGTTGTAAAATCCCGGGTGAATGACGCATGAAAGCTCCTGATTATCATTCGGCAGAAACTCTTCTTCTTGAATGACTTCACGGCATACAAAATTTGAGTTCGCGAACATGAGATAATCGTTATTAATAATCTCATCTTTGAATCTCGTGAAGTAGTGAAAGCGCAGTAACGTAATCAGAGGCCAGGGCATAGGGTCTATATAATATGCTTTGACGCGTTCGGATTGTGTGATATTCTCGGGCTTATCGGTGAGTATGTAATAATTCTTTATCGTATCAGGCAGAAAATATTTCTCGAAGGACTCGTGAAAGCTCTCCCAGAACGCAATATATTTCCCCGTGCAGATATATAGAATTCCTATGCTCTTGCTTTGACTCATTGTAAGTAATGTCTCCTCTTAAATAAAAATTGAATTAAAGGCTTCATTATCATACAGTAAAATATCTGCGAATGTTATATGTGTCTGCGAAGTAATGTATCTCTCCAGTAAAGAAAATTAATTTTCCAGCGTTTCAGAATCCTCTTGAGCTTTCGTTTGATTCTGAATAAAAGTGTAACTTTGGGCAAAACTTTATGAAGTGCAAGAGACTCATCACGCTTGAATAGGCTTACGTCAAAATGTTTTCTCTTGTCAAGAAGTTCCATCTTCATCTCAAACGGTAAGTTCACCCCTTCAGCATAACCGTAAGAAGGTGTAAGGACTCGTAATTTGCGGTTCTCGAGTACATACTTGTTGAAGTGTGACTCATCGTGCCATAGCGCAATTTTTCTGTCAGCTAAGTCTTCATTTATTCTTGTCTTCAATGTTTCTGACATCTTCATAAAGTTATCAGTTCTGCCGCACATCAACGCACCCATCATGTAATTTTTGCCGATGTTGTAGGGAATATACGCTCTTGATTTCCTGTCCCGCTCGTACGTAAAGAATCTGGGCTTCAGATTCCAAAATCCATAGTGAATGCCAACCGTGAGTTCTTGTGAATCATCAGGGAGAAATTCTTCTTCAGTGATAGTTTTCCTGCATACAAGATTTGAGTTCGCGAACATGAGATAATCGTTATTAATAATCTCATCTTTGAATCTCGTGAAGTAGTGAAAGCGCAGTAACGTAATCAAAGGCCAGGGCAGTGGATCAATGTGATAAAATCTTGCCCCCCCCCAACCTACGTATTTTCTGCAAATCATCGGTGAACACGTAATAATTCTTTGTCGTATTCGGTAAAAAATATCTCTCGAAGGACTCGTGAAAGCCTTCCCAGAACAAAGAATAATTCCCTGTGCATATATAGAGAATTCCTATGCTCTTATTTTGACTCATTAATAATAATATCTCCTTTCGTAACTGCAATTTTATAGCCTATAGCATTCATTCTTGACTCAAGGCAGCTCTTACACTGTGCACTCTCTTCACCTGTGCATATCTTGTTGTCATAAAGTTCGTATTTCTTTCGCACGTCAACAGGCGACAAATTAGGCATAACGACATTTGCTCCGGATAAAATTCCCTTCTCGCGGCCAAGAGGGTCAATCGTCCCAAGTGCAGTGGTCGCAGGCAGCAATACAGCAGGATGAATCAGCCTTATAATGCTTAATAAATAACACGTAAGCTCAAGAGTTCCAGGTTTATAATCACGAAACGGCGTATCTTTATGAGGAATAAACGGCCCTATACCGCACATTTCGGGCTTGAATGTCTCGATGAACTTTAAATCTTCTGCAAGAGTCTTGTTAGTCTGAAACGGTGAACCTACCATGAAACCTGCTCCGACCTGATAATGAAGCTCGCGTAAAGTTTGCAGGCAGTTAATTCTATTCTCAAATGACATGCTGGACGGGTGAAGCTGTGAATAGTGAGTCTTGTCTGCTGTCTCGTGACGCAATAAATATCTGTCAGCCCCTGACTGCTTTAATCTCTCGTAACTCGTTCGTGATCTCTCTCCTAGTGAAAGGGTTATCGCGCAGTCCGAATGATTATGCTTTATCCTGCTGATTAATCCGCATAATATCTCGTCAGTGAAATACGAGTCTTCCCCGCCTTGAAGTACAAACGTCCTGAAGCCCAGATTATAGCCTTCATCAGTGCATGAGATTATCTGTTCAGGATTGAGTCTATAACGTTCGCAATGAGTGTTGCTGCGTCGAATTCCGCAATAATAGCAGTCGTTCTTGCAAATATTGCTGATCTCGATTAAGCCCCTGATATAGACATCATAGCCGTAAATTCTGACTCGTTCCTGAACCGCCAAACGCCTTAATAATCCTGCTGACTCTTCGCTGCGTTCTGTTATAAGCCTCTCGTACTCTTCAAGACTTAGTGAATGACTCTGAGCCAGCTTGTAAATTAAATCCTGAATCACTCTTACTCTTTAGAGAATGCTGTCTTGACGCTGACACCTTCGAGATTTCCTATGCGACCTGACAACGCCGAGATTATATCTTGAGGGGCATCAAGTGCTATGCTGATGATATTAATCTTCTTGGGACGATACGGAAGACCCATTCTGCCGATGATATGCTCGCGGTACTCGTGAAGAATGTTGTTCAACGTCTCAACCTGTGAAGTGTCCTCTACTATAATGCTCATGACTGCGACTCGTGTTTCCATGATGATATTTACCTCCTGAAAAATTTATAGCGCGAATTGTATTTTACGATAATTTATTTGTAAAGCTGATAAAATATATCGCAATCAAATTTTTCTTTACAAACGGAGGCGAATTGTAATCATGATCAATCTCTCAAGTTATGACACTCTCGGCAAAAACGGTCTGAGCTTAATGCAAAACGGCCTCAACACAGCCAACGCAGCAAGTTCTAAAGTCCTCGAGTCCGGTGCCGACCCTATGAGCATTGCACAAGCTTCTATGGACATGAGTCAGGCTAAAGTCCAAATGGCTATGGGAGCATGGCTGGTCAAGCAGCAAAATGAACTTATGGAAAGCTCGCTTGCTATCTTCGGGATTGGGACTAAACACAGCGGATTATATTAATTAAGATTTACACCTGCTCTGAATTCAACGGGGCAGGTTAATATTTATTTATGCTCAATTGGGAGGGGATAATTTGCAGATTCAACAGGAAAAAATTTCACTCGTAAACGGCAGGATTCATACTCCTTCCGGGATAGTCTCGAATATAACGTTTGAGAACGGCCGTATAGTCTCTATTAATGATGAAGTCCGAAATCTCAACGGTCAAGTCATCGATTTGCAGGGACGTACAGTTCTGCCGGGATTTTGCGACTCAGGCTTTAATTTTTTATCGTGGTCAGAGAGTCAAGAACGCTTGAGCCTTAATAACGTTCATTCAGTGAAAGAATTCAGCGATGCATTGAGCGCGTATACTCATGCGAACCCTAAGCCTTTACGCGGATGGTATATTGCTTACAACCTGCCCGATAACTTAATAATTTCACGTGAAGAACTTGATAATATTACCAGTTCAAGACCTTGCGCCATTATCGATAAAGAAAACAGCCACGCAATATTAAACTCTCCTGCGATGACTGAATTCAACATGCCTCAAGATAACGTTGAACTTGACGAATTCACTCAGCATTTACCAGGCTTAAGCGATGAAGATATATTATATTTGCTCAAGACTTACTCGCCTAAAATTAACGCTCTGGGAATTAGCGAATTATGGATGGACTTTGACTCAGGCTCAGACTCCGGCAGGATTTGGGATATTTTCTCAGAAGAAGCCTATGATTTATTAACGTTCAGATTAAGATGCAATTTCGCTTTCGATGACTTGCAGACTTTGAACGAGTTCCTTGCAACAGGACTCAGAACCGGCGACGGCCTGACCCTCTGCAAAATGGGAGGAATAATAATCAAATCCGATAAACTCAACCCTAAAGAAGAGCAAAACAACATGATTTACTCTGCTCATTTATCGGGCTGCCAGATCATAAGCGATAATTCAAAGCCTTGTATTAATGCACTTGAACGGGTCATCAAGAAATCAAGAAAGAATACCCGGCACTTAATCCGAAATTTCAACACAAGCTCACTTGAAAGAATGAAATCATTAGGCTTCGGAGGCATATTGACTAATAACAGTCCCGAAAATAATTTTCTGCATGAGACATTTCAAAACGGTCTTGTTTTATCATCAGGAAGCGGAGAAGCTCTCACAGCACCGGTTAAAAAAATCAGCGCATTCATGAGCATTAACGAGAGACTTTCAGCAGCAGAAGCAATTAATCTTTACACATGGGGAGCAGCCTGGAACGGAAGCAATGAGTCAAGACGGGGCGAAATTACTCAAGGCAGTGATGCAGATTTAGTAGTCCTCGAAAAAGATCCGTTTTTAGTCAGGCCGGATGAAATAGCAGCTATTGACGTTGCATTAACTTTCTGCGCAGGCTGTGCAGTTTATGAATCAGGAGCGATATAAAATATTATGAGTAAATCAAAACGTTGTGCAGGTATATTACTTCCTATAACTTCTCTCCCGTCAAAATTCGGTATAGGCGATTTCGGCCCTGAAGCTGTGAAATTCGCTAAGTTCTTGCATGAATCAGGACAGTCAATGTGGCAGGTTTTGCCTCTGACTTCAATAGATGAAGGGTGCGGAAATTCCCCGTATAGTCCTACAAGCGCATTTGCAGGAAATTATTTATTGGTGAGTCCTGAATTGCTGGTTGACGATAAATTATTAACTCACGGCGAGCTAAATTCTATTGCTTCAAGATATGACTTCTCGAAAAATATTGAACGTGTAGATTATTCGCAGGCACGCAAATTCAAGACTGAAATATTAAATGCTGCTTATGAACACTATATGCACGGCGATACTTCAGGCTTCAAGAAATTTATTGCTGACTCAGAGTGGCTTGAAAGTTTCGCAATGTTCAGCGTTATTAAGAGCATTAATGACGGTCTGCCCTGGTACGAGTGGCCGGAAGATTTGAGACATAGAGATAAGAAAGCCCTTGCTGACTTCAAAGCAAAATATTCACGCGAGATAGCTCTTCAAGAATTCTATCAATATATATTCTTCACTCAGGCCAAGAAATTACACGCGAAATTAACTGAACTCGAAATAGAATTAATCGGTGATGTTCCTCTTTACGTAACTAGAGACTGCGCGGACGTTTGGCAGCACCCTGACTTATTCAATCTCGACGAGGACTTGAACCCCGTTACAGTTGCAGGAGTTCCGCCGGATTATTTCAGTGAAAGCGGGCAGTTATGGGGCAATCCTACTTACAACTGGGAAGCTATCGAGAAGACGGGCTTTGACTGGTGGGTTAAGAGAGTGAGAAATTTGCTGCTCATGTTCGACAGAGTCAGAATAGATCACTTCAGGGGTCTTGTTGCATATTGGGCAGTTCCTTATGGTGAGGCTACTGCTAAAAACGGTGAATGGGTTGACGTTCCATATAAAGAATTTTTCGCGGTGTTGAAGCAAAATTTCCCGGAGCTTCCTTTCTGGGCCGAAAATCTGGGAATAATAACGCCTGATGTTGAAGACTTACGCAAAGAATTAAATTTACCTGGAATGCTGATTCTGCACTTTGCTTTCGGAAATCCTGCTGACAATCCATATGCACCTCATAATAATACACGCAATAACGTAATATACACAGGAACTCATGACAATAATACTTCACGGGGCTGGTTCGAGAATGACGCTTCAGAAGATGAGATTAAAAATTTCTCGTCATATATCGGGCGCGATGTCCTGGACGGGTATATTTTCGCTTCTGAAATTACGAGGCTCGCTATGAGTTCAGTAGCTAATATCGCTATTATCCCTATGCAGGATTACTTGAGACTTGATGCAAGCGCAAGAATTAACGTTCCGTCTACTCCTTCAGGTAACTGGGCGTGGCGAATGAAACCTGATGCTATACCTGTAGGCATGGCAGATAGAATAAAGGCAGCAACAAAACTTTACGGGAGGATATAAAACTTAACATGAACGAACTAATCAGAATCAACGAGGCTGACTCGGTCGCTGTAGCTTTGAGGGAATTGACTCAGGGCGAAAGAATTAACGTTGCAGGCGCAGGCTTTGAGCTTGACATTAACGAAAATATTACGATGGGTCATAAGGTCGCATTACGCGATATTCACAAGGGAGAGGCTATCATTAAATACGGCTACCCTATAGGCGAGGCTACTGAAGACATCAAGAAAGGGTATCACGTCCACACCAGCAATACTCATACTCTATTAACAGGAGCTCACGATTACGAATATCACCCGACTAACCCGAAACTTGAAACTCATGAAAGCGAAATATTCAAAGGCTACGTGAGATTCAACGGCAAAGTCGGAGTCAGAAATGAATTATGGATTATTCCGACTGTAGGCTGTGTTAATGATATTGCTTTATCTCTCGAACATGAAGCAAAAAATTTCATCGGGGGCAGTGTTGAAGGAGTCAGGGCTTTCACTCATCCCTACGGCTGTTCTCAGATGGACGAGGATCAGGAGAATACGCGCAAAATTCTTGCAGATTTAGCAACTCACCCGAATGCAGGCGGAGTGTTAATGCTTGGCTTAGGCTGCGAGAACTCTGGAATTGACACGATAAAGCCCTACATGAAAGACTTTGACTCAGAACGAGTGAAATTCTTGATCTCTCAGGACGTTAGCAATGAACACGAAGAGGGCATGAAGATTATTAGAGAACTCATCGACAAAATGAAAGGTGATTCTCGTGTTGACTGCCCTGTTTCGAAATTAATTATAGGCTTAAAGTGCGGAGGTTCGGACGGTCTCTCAGGCATTACGGCAAATCCTACAATCGGTTATTTCTCTGACTTGTTAATTGCTCAGGGAGGCGCAACGATTTTAACCGAAGTCCCTGAAATGTTCGGAGCAGAAACTATCTTAATGAACCGCTGCAAGGACGAGGCTACTTATGAAAAGACAGTTCACTTAATCAATGACTTCAAGGCATATTACGCGTCTATGGGACTTCCGTGCTACGAGAATCCTTCACCCGGCAACAAGGCAGGAGGCATTACCACTCTTGAAGATAAGGCTTTGGGCTGCACTCAGAAAAGCGGTTCTGCTCCGGTCAGCGATGTATTGAAGTATGCAGAAAAAGTTGTTACTCAGGGATTGAATTTGCTCTCGGCTCCGGGAAATGATTTAGTTGCGTCGACTGCTTTAGCTTCGGCAGGTGCTCAAATCGTGTTATTCTCAACTGGCAGGGGTACTCCGTTCGGGTGTCCTGTTCCTACGGTCAAGATTTCGAGTAACTCAGATATTGCTTCACGTAAAGCTAACTGGATTGACTTCAATGCAGGGACTCTTGTTCAGGGGGGAACTTTGCCGGAGAAGGCTAGAGAATTATTCGAGTTCGTCAAGTGCGTTGCGTCTGGTCAGAAGACTAGAAACGAGATTAATAATTTTCAGGGAATGGCAATATTCAAGACGGGAGCGACTCTGTAATGAAGGAAATTATTATAGCGGTTCTTGCAACAGCTATGATTATGCTGATAAAGGATTACTGGCTGCAAATTAAGGCCATGCTGGGCATTAGAGATGCACAATATCAACTAGGTCGCAATTTTAGAAAGGGCATAAATGGAGTAAGGCCAGATCGCAAAGAAGCATTTTATTGGCTTGAAAAGGCTGCTAAAAAGGGACATAACAATGCTCAATGCAACATAGGATTTATGAAGCTAAACGGTGAAGGATGTGAGTAGAATTATACTGAGGGTATTAAATGGCTTCAGGAATCTGCTGGACAAGAGAACCGCGAAGCTCAAAGGAAATTAACGGAAATCGGCGAAACATGGTAATAATTTTTCAGGAGTTTAACGTCATTGAGTAAAAAGTTTCTTGCATGTGTAATTTGCTTTGTCGTGATATTTAGTGCCATTCCTGCTTTAGCTATTGGCTTCACAGATTTCAACGAGGCCAAAAGATTAGCTGAAGATATAGATTATGCACCGGCTCAACTTGCTTTGGCCTTAATGTATGATAATGGCAATGGTGTAGCTCAAGATAAAACAGAGGCTGTCAAATGGTATCTCAAAGCTGCTGAGCAGGGACATTCTGACGCTCAATATAATTTGGGCTTGATGTATTATCACGGTGAAGGTACTGCCCGAAGTTATCCGGAAGCTCTTAAATGGTGGCGTAAATCTGCCGAACAAGGTCATCCTGAAGCGCAATACAGTATGGGGGTCATGTTCTATCACGGCAGAGGTACTGAACGAAATAAAACTGAAGCTCTAAAATGGCTGCAAAAAGCTGCTGAGCAGGGACATTCTGAAGCTCAATTTACTATTGGCTCCATGTATCATAAAGGCGACGGCGTTCAACGAAACAAGGCAGAGGCTTTCATATGGTATCGCAGGGCAGCCCAGCATGGACACCAAAAAGCAATACGCGAACTAAAGAAACTCGGCAAAATATGGTAAATTATTTATTACGGAGGCTAAATCATGGCACAAATTACGTTTGAACTTGACGATGACAAAAAAGATGAACTCGAAGAAATAACCAGTTCAATGGGCTTGAATCTCTCTTCGTTATTCTCTGTCTATGCCGCAAAAGTAATAAGAGACAGATGTATACCGTTTTATATCGAAGCTCCTGAAGGAGACGATCCTTTTTACAGTAAAACAAACATGGATCATCTTAGAAAATCTATCGCGCAATTAAACGAAGGCAGAGCATCAGAACATGAGCTAATTGAGGTCGACTAATGCGCAAATTATGGTCAGACTCAGCTTGGGAGGACTATGTCTGTTGGCAGGACGAAGACAAAAAAACTCTCAGGAAAATAAATGCTCTCTTGAAAAGCATAGACAGAAACGGTTATGCTTGTAAAGGTCATCCGGAGCAGTTGACGGGCAATTTATCAGGCTTCTATAGCGTTCGTATAGATAAAGAAAATCGTATAGTCTTCAGGATAATTAATGAGATAATAGAAATATTTCAATGCGCTTCTCATTACGGAGATAAATAAATAAAATTTTTCAAGGAGGTAATATTTTAATCATGTTCATGGACAAAGATTTCTTACTCAGCACCGACACAGCAAAGGCACTCTTTCACGAGACAGCCTCAAAGTGTCCCATTATCGACTATCACTGCCACATCAGCCCGAAGGAAATTTACGAGAACTTACACTATGACAGCATTACTCAAGTCTGGCTCGGCGGAGATCACTACAAATGGCGTTTAATGCGCTGTGCAGGAGTTCCCGAGAAATTCATTACCGGAGACGCTGACCCTAAAGATAAATTCTTCAAGTGGGCTGAAGTCATCGGCAAAGGCATAGGCAACCCGTTATTTCACTGGAGCCATTTAGAGCTTCGCAAATATTTTAATTATCAGGGAGTTCTCAACGCTAAGACAGCTCAGGAAGTCTGGGACTTGTGCAACGAAAAATTACATTCTGCAAATTTCGGAGTTCGCGACTTAATCAACATGAGCAACGTTGAGATCATCTGCACCACTGATGACCCTGTTGACAATCTCGAATGGCACGCCAAAATCAAAGCTGACTCAAGTTTCAAGACTAGAGTTTTACCCGCATGGAGACCTGACAAAGCTATGAACATTGAACGCGAGGCATTCTCTGGCTATATCGAAAAATTAAGCGAAGTATCAGGCATTCAGATTAAGACATTCGCTGACCTTAAGGACGCATTATCTAAACGAATGGACTTCTTTGCGTCTCAAGGCTGCAAGTTAAGCGATCACGGCCCGGACTACATTCCATGCACGTTAGCAAGTGAGTCAGAGATAGAGAAAATCTTTGCTGACAGACTTAACGGCAAGTACCCGGATAAAGACGCTCTTGACAAATACAAAACTGCATTCTTATTATTCGTAGCGAGAGAGTATCACAAACGGGGCTGGGTCATGCAGATTCACTACGGGTGCAGACGTGATAATAATATCCCAATGTTCGAGAAGTTAGGCCCTGACACAGGCTTTGACTGCGTTAATAACACTGCTTCGAGCGTTGACACTGCTAAATTCATCGGCGAACTTCAGCGCGATAACACTTTACCCAAAACTATTTTATACAGTCTCAACGGTGTAGATAATGCTTCGATTGATACTCTTGCGGGGTGCTTCCAGGTTGACCCGAATAATAATATTCCAGGTGTCAGCAAAATTCAGCACGGTTCAGCGTGGTGGTTTGAAGATCACTTTGAAGGCATGACTTCACACTTGAAGACTCTTGCTAATCTCGGTTATCTCGCAGGATTTATAGGCATGTTGACGGACTCGCGCTCGTTCCTGAGTTACCCAAGACATGAATACTTCAGGCGCATAGTGTGCAGACTGTTCGGCGAATGGGTCAGAGACGGCTTCTATCCTGACGACATGGAAACTTTAAGCGAAATTGTAAAGGGCATCAGCTACGAGAACGCTAAGAAATATTTTAACTTTTAGGTGAGTTTTCATGCAAAATTTTTTCTGGCACAATCCTACAGCTTTATTATTCGGCAAAGATACCGTCAAAGATTTAGCTGCTCATCTCAAGGCCGATAACGTCAAAAGTGTCTTACTCGTCTACGGAGGCAAGGGAATTTTCAAGAGCGGTGCTTATGCTCAGGTTACAGAAATGCTGACTCAGAATAAAATCAGCTTCCCTGAAGTCAACGATGTCAAACCTAACCCGTTAATTAACAAAGTCCGTGAAGGTGTTGCCCGAGTCAAAGCAGGCGGTATTGATGCGATAATGCCTATCGGAGGAGGAAGCGTATTCGATACTGCTAAAGCTATTGCTGCGGGTTCATGCTATTCAGGGGACGTGTGGGACTTCTTCGAGAAGAAAGCAAGTATCTCTAAAGCTATGCCCATTTACGGAATATTAACTGCGTCGGCTTCATCAAGTGAAGTTAATAATATCGCTGTCGTCTCTAATCCTGATAGCGAGCTAAAAACTTCTATAACAAGTCCGTTCATTTATCCTAAAGTTTCTGTTATAGACCCGTCATTTCAAATCACTTTGCCTGAAAAGCAGACTATCTACGGCGGAGTTGATATTATCGCTCATATATTAGAACGTGTACTTGACGGCGATGAAGGCTCAGACTTAATTGACGAGCAGGGCTATGCTTTAATCAGGACTATGATGCGGGTTATTCCGGATTTACTCGAGAACCCTAAAGATTATGACTTGAGAAGCGAATATGCTATGGCGGGTGCTATGGCTCATAATGGATTTCTCTCAATGGGCAGGGAGACTCGGGGCGATTTCTCTTCTCACAGAATGGGTCATTCAATAAGTTTACTTTTCGGAGCTGCTCACGGTGCGTCTTTATCTGTGATTATGCCTGCGTGGGCTAGATACATGAGCGAAGATAACCCTGTTCCGTTTGCAAGACTGGGCGAGGCTGTATTTGATATTTATGACGGCTCGGACGAGGACAAGGCAGCAGACGCTATTGACGCTCTCGAAGACTTCTTCAAAGATATTAAGGCTCCTACGACACTTAGGGAACTAGGCATTAAAGAAGACGACATTCAAAAACTTGCTGATAATGCTTCAAGAGGCGAAACTTTCGGAGTACTCGGCAAACTTGAACCTGAAGATGTACTTGAAATTTACAGGTTAGCTTACTAATTTTTTGCTTCCGGGTCATTACGGCTCGGAAGTATTTTTTTGCTCACGAACAGCCACCCCTGCCACAAGCCGAATATTATTATTAACAAGACTGCAAGTAACGCCACTGATACACTAAAGCCGTTATTAATTAACCAGTTGCAGAGCCATACTCCCAGAAACACATAACCTGCTATGACAAGTCCTGCTGATAATATTTTCCCGAATAATATTATTTCCCGTATATTGATTTTCATGATTATCACTCCCAAAATTTTTTTGTGCCTGCAAGTCCTGTACGTCTGGGGAATTCTTTAGGACATGATTTTATTTTCTGCCAGATCACAAGACACTTTGAAGAGTTCTCCTCACCGTAAAAGTTTAATTCAGGTTTGCTCAGGCCAAGAGTCAGCCACTTGTCATTTACTTCTGAAATTTCATCGTGAACTTTTTCGCCTTTGAACGTTATTACATGTCCGCTGACTTTCACTAGGGGGCTTAATAACTCTGCTGTAACTCCTGCACTTGCTAGGGCTTTAGCTCCTGCGAGATCAAAACTTTCACGATTTACGCGCGCAAAATCTTCACTTCGGGAGCAAATTATATTCACGTTACGAATTCCAAGAGCATTCACTATCTCTTGAACTGCTTCACACTTTTTATTAATGCTGTCAAGTAACACAACGCGTATTTCAGGCCGACACACTGCCCACACTATTCCGGGAAGTCCTCCTCCTGTGCCGACATCTATAACTTGGCCGGTATCTGGTAAATATTTCACGCTCTCGAGACAGTCAAGAACTTGAAGATTATATATCTCATCAGCTCCCCGAGTTCCTGTTAATCTCGCCCGCTTGCAAGACGCTAATAACTCGGCGTATTTATATAACGTGGATCTTTGAGGGTTCATATCGGTCTTCTTGAGGGTGCTTGTTCACGGGGTAACCTACAGGAATTATCATAAAGGCTCTGAAATTTTCAGGTAACTTGAGAATTTGACTCACTTCCTGCATTCGGTCTTCAAAGGGTGCTATGCCTAACATTACGGCTCCCAGACCTAAGGCTTCAGCTTCGAGCAAAATATTTTCACACGCTATAGCCATATCAATATCTGCCATTTCAGGAACTTTCAGGGCGTTCACGTCATAACACGGCACTATAACAACAGGAGCATTTGCTGCCGGCTTTGCATAGGGTGTTACTTGAGATAGACGCGATATTATTTCTCTGTCCTCTGTGATATAGAATTCCCATTCCTGTTGATTTGTTGCAGTAGGGGCTGCCATTGCTGCACGTAGTATCTTGATTATATATTTGCTCTCGACATTGCGGGACTCAAATTGACGGGTGCTGACTCGGGTAAAAATCGGGTTCATGATTTATAGTACTCCTTTCGTTGACGGTATCTCGTCTTTATAATCCTGATTTATTCTCACTGCCTGAGCTATGCTTCTGGCTATAGATTTAAATGCGCACTCTATGATGTGATGAGCGTTACTCCCTGCTAACTGCTTGAAGTGTATCGTACTCAAAGAATTTCTTGCAAATCCAAGCCAGAACTCCTGCGCTAGTTCCGTATCGAATTCACCGACTTTTGACGCGTTAATATTCATGTCCCAGTTCAGATATGCCCGGCCCGAGAAATCTATTGCTGTGAGAATTAATGCCTCGTCCATAGGTAATATAACATGTCCGTAGCGCGTTATGCCTCTCTTGTCACCCAATGCCTGACTGAATGCCTGACCTAGTGCAATGCCCGTGTCTTCGACTGTGTGATGAGCGTCAACATGAACATCACCTTTACACTTTATGTTCAAGTCAAAGCGTCCGTGTGAAGCAAATAATTCAAGCATGTGGTCAAGAAATCCGACTCCGGTCGAAATTTTATGCTGCCCCGTGCCGTCAAGTTCGAGTTCAAGTTTTATAGCCGTCTCTCTAGTCTCACGAGTTATTTCACTATGCCTCATGATTTATTATCTCCCCTAATTCCCGTAATAATTTCTGCATTTGTTCAGGCGTTCCGATTGTAATTCGATTCCATGCTGATAAACTCATGAAGTGGCGAATCATTATTTTGCGTTCCTTGAGGGCTTCAAATATTCTTGCTCCTGAAATATTTTCATGACGTGCAAATAAAAAGTTAGTTGCTGACTCTAACACTTCAAAGCCCATTTGTTCCAGTGCAGGTTTTACTAATTGCCTTGTCGAACAGATTAAATTTATGTTGTCACGGTAATATTCATCGTCCTCAAGTGAGCCTAATCCCGCTGCCTGAGTCATTGCATTGATATTATACGGAGTCAAAGTGTTCTTGATGTTCCTGATGTCCTGTGCAAGTTCTTCATTAGTTACGCAATAACCGAGTCTGGCTCCTGCAAGTGAACGCGATTTCGAAAACGTCCTGACTATAACAACATTCTTGTATCGGCGAATAAGTTTCAGTGCGCTCTCACGTCCTGCAAAGTCTATATATGCTTCGTCTACTACGACTAAACTTTGAGGGTTCTGAATTATTAACGTCTCTATCGCTGCAGGAATTAAATATATTCCCGTCGGTGCATTGGGATTAGCAACAAATATCGTCCGTCCGTTCAAGTCAACATAATCAACCGGCAAGAGATAAAAATTATTCAATGCTATAGTACGGTAATCAACTCCGTGAAAGTCTGCGAGTATCTTGTAAAACGAATACGTTATATCAGGAAATACACAACCCCTCTCACAGAATGCACTGAACAAGAAATTCAATATCTCATCTGAACCATTGCCAAAGACTATTTGAGTCGGACTTACTCCTAACATTTCAGAAAGTTTATTGCTCAATGCACTGCACTCAGGATCACTGTAATAATTCAAGCCTGAAGCTGCCTCCGAAGCATATTTTACTGCTAACGGCGACGGACTGAAAGGCGACTCGTTGGTGTTGAGTCTAATATAGTCATTGAAGCTCTCTATTTCAGAACTTGTATCGTATGGAGTTATTGATTTATATTTGCTGTGAAGAAATTTGCTCATGTAATATATTTCCCTTCGCGTTAAAATTTTTGCATTGAATTATAACAAGGAGCGATTTATTATGCATTTAATCACTAGCCATCTCAACACTGATTTCGATTCACTGGCAAGCATGTTCGCTATTCAGAAATTATATCCTGACGCTGTAATCTGTCCTCCAGGCTCAATGAACCGCAAAGTCAAAGAATTCCTTTCAAAGTCCAAAGCAGGCCGAATGTGGCAAAGCAGGATTCTCAAGCCTAAGAAAGTTAATCTCGATGAAGTTACCCTAATGATAGTTACTGATACAAGATCACGCTCTCGAATAGGTCAATTTGCAGCTCTGGCAGGACGCAATGACGTTGCAGTTCACGTTTACGACCATCACCCGGCCACTCCTGATGATTTGCCCTGTGAAGAGTTAGTCTATGAACCTATCGGAGCAGTTACGACTCTGATTCTTGAACACTTACTGAACGAACGCAAAGAAATTACTCCTGATGAAGCTACGTTGTTCGCTCTTGCTATTTATGACGACACAGGAGCATTGACTTACGAGTCTACTACTGAGCGCGATATTGCTGCAATAAGTTATTTGCGTGAACTCGGTGCCGACTTGTCAGGTGTCCTTGCCCGGACCGAGTCTGATATGAGTCCTGATGATAAAAAGCTGCTCGATACTCTTTCAGAAAATGCAAGAGAAATTTACATCAACGGTGCTAAAGTCTTATTAACACGGGCAGAGACTCAAGAATACATGCTCGGTCTTGCAGTCTTAATTAATAAGCTCAAAGAATACAGTAATGCTCATGTAACTATTGCTGTCGTCAATAACGGAGGCAAGAAAATTAATATCGTAGCCAGAAGCGTTCAGAACGTCTTGAATGTCAAAGAGTTCCTTGCACCCTATGGAGGCTCAGGACATGTTCAGGCAGGAAGCGCGACTCTCTTAACTGAAGAGCATAATGTTCACGAGTTATTATCAGAAATTGAATCAAGACTTCATGACTCTATTACTCCATTAATGAAAGTTGCAGATATTATGACTTCTCCTGTTATCGCTGTAAGTCCTGACTCACACGTTGACGAGGCTTATAGGACTATGCTTAGATTTGGATTTAAGTCGCTGCCTGTTGCTGACTCCGGTGAAGTTGTAGGCATTATGACACGAAGAGACCTAGACAAAGCTCACCTGCACGGACTTGACAGAGCTAAAATTTCGGACTTCATGACTATGGGAATAATCACTCTGAACGCCCAAGCCTCTATTGACGAAGCTCACAGATTGATGGCTACATATGGATTTGAGAAGATGCCAGTTATTGATGACTCGGGAAGATTAATAGGCACTCTTTCGCGGGGAGATTTATTGAAGGCGTTATATCACTCGGGACAATTTGCAGACGATGACAATAATTATGACTCTACGGGTTTCTTATGGGTCGAGAACGTTGCGTCTCTCATGGAAGAAGCATTCAGTCTCAAGACATTATCACTCTTAAGGCAGCTGGGAACTAAGGCAAATGAACTTGGCATGAGGGCTTACTTAGTCGGAGGCACTGTGCGCGATATTATCATGGGAGTTCGTAATGTTGATATTGATATTTCTGTTGAAGGCTCTGTTGAATGTGATGCAGAACAGCTTGTAACGTCATTTCATGAAGAGGGTTGCCGATCGGCGCTTCACGGGAGATATAAAACAGGTACGATTATATTTCCTGACGGTGAAAAGGTTGACGTAGCCACAGCAAGACGCGAATTTTACGAATATTCAGCAGCTACACCAACAGTAGAGAGCGCATCACTCAAACAGGACTTGGGACGGCGTGATTTCACAGTTAATGCAATGTCTATATCACTCAGCGATGATAACTGGGGTATGTTGACCGATAATTACGGGGGTAGAGCTGACCTCAAAGATAAATTATTGCGAATACTGCATAATCTGAGCTTCGTTGAGGACCCTTCAAGAGTGTTGCGTGGCATTAGATTAGAGCAAAGATTAAACATGAGCTTTGAAGATAACACGTTGCGATTATTGAAGAGTGCTGTAAAAGGCGGACTGCTCGAACTGCTGAGTGTCTCAAGGATACGCACCGAACTTGAATTAATCTCGAAAGAGTCGTGTTTTCGCAAAATCGTAATGAGAATGAGAGATCTAAACGTCTGGGAAGGCTTATTTCCGGGTATGTATGTCAGCGAGTCAACAGGTCAAAGGCTTCACGTCATGGAACACTTTATTAACATGGTAATCAAGCACGGTATAGACTTCAAGGGCATGAAGTGGCTTGTAGGTATTGCAGTAGTGTTGACTGACTCTAAGAGCGAAATAAAATTTGCAGCAATGGACAGAATGAATCTTAATCCCAATGAACGCGAACAGCTTACTAAATGCTTTACCCAGTGGCCGAATGTCGAAAAGTTCTGCTCAGGACGAAAGAATATAGCGAACCCAATAAAATCCGAAGCATATTTATTCTTCAAAGATTATTCACCCGTTCCGTTAGTGTACTGGCTTACGTGCTTAAAGACTCCTGAGTCAAGACGGCTCATAATCGAACATTTAGAAGTCTGGACGAACATTAAAGGTTCTCTGAACGGCAAGGACCTTCAAGCAATGGGACTGAAAGGCAAATCAATAGGAGACGCGCTAAATCAAATAAAACTTGCTATAATTGACAAGCAGATAACGACTCACGAACAGGAAATAGAATTTGTGCAGAAGTTATTGAATAATAATAATTAATTTAAGAAGGAGTAAATTTTTTATGGCGGACATAGTAACTTTAGTGATGGAGTCACGCGCTAAATCAGGCAAACGCGAGAACGGCAGGATGCGCAGGGCAGGTTATGTACCTTGCATAATGTACGGCCCGGAGATTAGCGAAAATATCATGGGTAAAGTCAACATGCGCGAGATAGAGAGAATTCTTGCAGGACGCTGGGAATCAACTCGTCTTAACGTCAAATTACCCGATGGACGCGAGGAACTCTGCATAATCCGTGAGGCTCAGAGGCACCCATTAACAGATATACCGTTACATATTGACTTCCTGCACCTGGTCAGAGGCAGAAAGATTAACGTTAATATCCCTGTTGAAGTTACGGGCAAAGAGAATTCACAGGGCGTTAAGGACGGCGGAGTCCTTGAGTCAATTCATGAAATCGAAGTCGAAACTCTTCCGATGAGCATTCCTGATGTTATTACGGTCGATGTGTCGGCTCTTAATATCGGCGATGCAATTCACGTGAAAGATCTTGCACTTCCTGAGAACGTTACGGCACTCGCTGACCCTGAATTAATCGTAGCTCAGGTAGTTACATCAAGAGGCGTTGAAGATGCAGCACCCGAAGAAGAAGCTGAAGCTAAATCGGCAGCTGATGTTGAAGTCGTAGCAAAGGGTAAGGCAGCTAAGGAAGACGAAGACTCAGACGATAAGAAATAGCGCGTTATCATCATGAGAATTATAGCAGGTCTGGGCAATCCCGGAGTTCAATACGCATTCACACGGCACAATATGGGCTGGCAGAGCATTGACTATCTCGTGAATAATAATAATCTCGGCAAAGCTAATCACAAATTCAATGCAGAGTGCTGGCGCATGAGTGATGTTGTCCTGATGAAGCCGTTGACTTACATGAATTCAAGCGGTGTAAGCATAAGTGAAGCTGTGAATTTCTACAAGATTGATCTCTCAGACTTGTTAATAATATATGATGATATGGCGTTACCGTTCGGGAAATTGAGAATGCGTGCTCAGGGTTCAGCAGGAGGCCACAACGGATTGAAATCGATAATAAGCGCACTGGGAAGCATGAATATTCCAAGACTGCGAATAGGAATAGGACAAGCTCAGGACAGCATGATAAATTACGTCCTAGGACATCTTGAACATGACGAACTCGATAGACTGCCTGAAATCCTGAAACGTGTTGAAAGCGCAATAGACGCATGGTTGACCCGAGATATTCAGCAAGCAATGACGATGATAAATGCCCCTTCTGATTGAGTTAAAGCATAAAGCGCTTACTTAGTCAGGAGGGTTTAATTTTATATAAGGAGGCGTAATAAGCAATGCAGAGGCGTAACTCACAAAATGTATTGCTGTCTACAGCTTTAAATGAATTTTACGGAGCAGCGGACGAAATGGGGCTGAGTGAAAAGCTTGTCTCGATATTAAGTCATTCCGAACGCAGGGTACATGTATCATTGCCTGTAGAAATGGATGACGGAAGCGTTCAAGT
Source organism: Synergistaceae bacterium (assembly GCA_017439345.1). Classification (GTDB taxonomy): domain Bacteria; phylum Synergistota; class Synergistia; order Synergistales; family Aminobacteriaceae; genus JAFUXM01. Next base: position 12,501 of record JAFSJJ010000001.1, on the reverse strand, counting down.
GTTCGATGGCTATCGTGTGCAGCACTCGACAGCACTGGGGCCTTCAAAGGGAGGAATACGTTACGATTTAGGCGTTGACATGGACGAATGCGAGGCTCTGGCAATGCTGATGACGTGGAAATGTTCACTTGCGGGAATACCCTATGGAGGCGGTAAGGGCGGAATATGCTGCGACCCCCTGAACATGTCAAAGCGCGAGAAGGAAAGACTCACCAGAACATACGGCGCACGAATTGAGCCTTTATTAGGACGCTGGAACGATGTCCCTGCACCAGATATGAATTCCGGCTCTCAAGAAATGGTCTGGATACTCGATACTGTCTGCAAGATGAGAGGCAAGCTCGAACCTGCAATATTAACCGGCAAACCTGTAACTTACTGGGGAAGTTTCGGACGCAATGAGGCAACAGGCAGAGGAGTAGCAACATGCGGACTTGAATTCATGAAGGCTCTTAACAAACACCCTGACACGGTAACAGCAGCAGTTCAAGGCTTCGGCAACGTAGGAAGCTACACAGCAAAAGTTCTGAACGAAGCAGGCGTTAAAGTCGTAGCAATCAGCGATATAACAGGATCATATTATTCACCCGGAGGCATAGACATTCGCAAGGCCTTTGAAGTGATTCACAATAATCCCAAGAAATTATTGACAGGATTTGAGCAGATAGGCAATTGCGAGAAGATTGACGATGTATTATTTGCTGACTGCGAGTTTTTATTTCCCTGTGCAAGAGACGGAGTTATTAATTACGATACAGCAGGAAAAATCAAAGCGCGCTACATAGTCGAAGGAGCTAACGGACCTGTAACACCTGAAGGCGATAAAATTTTAGATGAGTCAGGTGTTGTGATAGTTCCGGACTTTCTTGCGAACTCAGGCGGAGTGATAGGCTCATATTTCGAATGGGCGCAAAATCTACAGGGCGAATTCTGGAGCGAGGAAGAATATAACAACAAACTCATCAAGATTATGAAGAACAATTTTCGTCTAGTATGGGACTACGCAGAAGCTAAACACGTCAAGATGAGGCGTGCAGCAACTATGGCAGCTATTCAGAAAGTAGCAGACGTTGTCGAAATGAGAGGAATATTCTTATAGTGCAAAAAAAAATTTCCCGGTCATGAAGCACACGGCCGGGAGTCATGATTATTATTTCTTTTTACGCATGAACACGAACACTAACAACGCTCCTAAACCTGCAAGATTGATACCTGAGTTGCAATTACCGCACTTGCTGTCATCAAGATAGCCGCTGTTTGTCTCCGGGATTTCAGCATTAGTTAATAACACGTCCATTTTGATATTATCATTATCGCAGCCCGTTGCATATTCGTAACTCACTGCAAAGGGAGCCTGACTGAAGCTCGCAACGCCTTCTTTATATTCGCGATGTGAAGCCGTAAATAGTCTGATTCATGAAGTCCGCCGAAGTCAAGTTTGTATTATGCAGGTCAAGAAATGCCAAGCTGTTCCCGTAACAGTAAAGCTGTTAGTAACAAAGTTCATTCTGAAGTCAAGAATTACGAGATTATTATTATGACTCAAATCAAGTGAAGCAAGATTACACCCTGAGCATATTAACTCTTGAAGATTTTCGCAGTCGTTAATAATTAAGCTCTCAAGTTTGGTGCATGAGCCTGCATCAAGTTTCGTGAGGGTATTAATTCCCGTCCAGTCAAGTTCTGTGAAAAGTGTGCCGTTGATATTGAGTTCGAGCAAATTATCACAGCCTTCGAGATTGATGCATCCTGATAAATCGAGTTTCCGCAGTGAATTCTTACTTGACGAAGCAAATTTGTCTATCGCAGTGCCTCCCGCATAAACGTCAACGAGTGAAGGGCATTGACTCAAATCAAGTTCGGCCAAGTCCTTAGCGTTTAGTAAAGAGAGAACTTCAAGCCCAGTGCAGCCAGTTAAATCAAGTTTTGTGAGTTTACTCTCGTTCAAGTTCAGGTGTGCAAGTTTATTTTTTCCTGTTAAGTCAAGTTCAGCAAGTGAAGTGTAAGCAGCCTTAAGAGTTTTAATATTGCCGTTAAGACCTGATAATTTCGCGAGTTTAGAGCATTCGTTGACATCAAGATACGTGAGATTAACGCAGTCAGTCAAGTCAAGGGCAGTGATATTAGCATTATTGATGATTAATGACTCAAGTGTTGAACATCCTGTGAGAGTAACGCTTTCGAGATTATGGCATTGATTGACACAAAGAGCTTTTAACCCTGTGAAGACTTCAAGGCCTGATAGAGATTTAATATCTGAGCTGATGAATTCAATTCGCGAAATCTTTGCAAGTCCGCTGCCATCAAGAGTATTAACTAACGAGTCAATATCATTTGCATCTGCCTCACTGACCGCACCGATGATTATATTATTCGGAATTTTTGAGTCTGAGTCTGAGTCTGAAATATTAACTATTTGCGAAGTATTAGCTTTCTGGTTGTCAGGATAATTAAAGCTGAAGTCCTGATTATTAAAGCCTTTGAATTCTGCCGTAACAAGACTCGTCATGTTAGAGAGCTGAAGACTTGCCGTGTAATCACCAAGAGAGCCTATGAACTCTATGAAAGCTGCTCCTGCCTCTTTGCTCCTGTGAATTCTGAATAAAGAATAATTATCCCTGAAAATTTTATCGAAATTAAGCCCCGAACCTTTTAATTCAGAAATTTTTATCACGAACGGATCAGAGCAAATTTTCTCGAATAAGATCATTGAAGCCGGTACATCAAGAATCTTGAGAGTTACATTCTGAGAGCGTAAACCCGAATTATTTGCAGCTGTTACAGTGAAAATGAATTCGCCCGTTTGAGCCGGAACTCCTGAGAACGTCCCAAGTTCTGAGTCAATTTCAAGACCCGGAGGAACATCGCCGGAAACCTGCCACGTAATCGGAGCCTTCCCTCGAGCAGTGAATTTGTGTGAATAAAATCTCTTGTAATAGCCGTCGCTCGGAGCCCTTGATGTAATTTCAGGAGCATTGCGATCCGATCTTTGATGAAGGCTGTAAATCTTCAGGGTGAAAGTCTTTGAGTCAGAACCTGAGTCATTCTTGACGTTAATAGTAATCTCGAATTCACCGAAAACGTTCGGAGTCCCCGTTATAGTGCTGCCCTCAAGTGTCAAGCCTTCCGGTAAGCCTGAAATCTGCCATGTGAGAGGCGTTGAACCTGAAGCGTTAATTACAGCAGAATAATTTTCGCCTATTAATGCATTTGGCAGCGACTCAGTAATAATTTTCGGAGCTGTCAGGACTACAGGAACTACAATGTCATCAACGTCATTAATCACCAGTGAATAAGATTTATCATCAGAACCTGCACTGTTAGCCGCTGAAATATTGACCGTGAAACTTCCTGCTTCAGCCGGAGTTCCTGTTATCGTTAAAGTTTTTGTTGTTGAATTATTTGCGTTGAGACCTTTCGTAAGTCCTGATATTTCCCATGTGAGAGGCTCTGTCCCGTCCGCAGTGATTGAAGCCGTGTAAGCCTCGTTAATCTTACCTGCTGCAAGTGAGTCTGTTGTGATTGCAATATCTTCTATGAGTTCTACTGCACCTATTGACGGGGGATTATGAAATGTCCTGCCGATCTGGTCAGCCGTGATATTTGCTATTTGAGTTCCTGAATAGACGTACTCTGTGAGGGCTGCCGGGTTGCCTTCTATCATGAAAACTGTATGAGTTACACCGTCTACGCTTTGAGTTGAATTTGTGAGAGTACCAGCTGGGTTGTCAATGCAGTTATTTTTTGTGATTGAGCCTGTTGTACCATCAGTAGCAGCATCATTATTAACGAGAGTACAGTTATTCATAGTAACGTTGGCATTCGTGAAGACTGCCGGGCCCGACGTTGAAGCTGTATTGTTATAGAACGTGCAGCATGTAATTATTGCCGAGACATTTGCAGCATTCAAATTATCAACACAGACTGCGCCACCGTATTCGTTTGATGAGTTACTAATAAACGTACAGTTCGTGATTTGTGCATTTACAGAATCATTCGCAATATCTCCGGCAATCAATATCGCACCTCCCAGAAAGCCTTCGTTAGCAGGAGATGAAAGATCTTGTGTTGAATTGTTTGCGAACAAGCAGTTAATAATTTGGGGAGAAGAAGTGCTGTTATAAGCGTCTATATAGATACCTCCGCCTTGTTCAGCAGTGTTATTCTTGAACGTACAGTTCTTTATTGCCGGTGAAGCGTTCTGAATGTAAATGCCTCCTCCCCTAAAAGAATGACCGCTGCCGTCGCCCTGATTGGTGCCCTTGCCTTTCTGAATCGTAAAGCCGTCGATAACTGCATCAGCATAACAGTAAATTACGCTTTGTGTATTATTGCCGTCCAGAATAGTTTGATTGCCTGCGATGTCTCTAGCGTCAAGTATTGATAGTTGTCTCATCGCCTGAGAAGCCCCCGTAAAGATTGACGCTTTGATTTATTGTCAGAGTTTGCGTTAATGTGTACGTGCCTTTAGCGAAGTATAAATTATCACCGGCAGCAAAAGTAGTTGGAAGTTCCGCAGTTCCTGATGATTTAGCATGTGCAAAACTTGTCGTTGAGTGTTTAAAAGTTCCGTTATCATTGACAATGTAATAATCCGCAGCCCATGAAGTATTACTCATCACGAGCATGATTAATACTCCTGCAAGAAATTACCTCCTGAATATATAAATTTAATCATAAAATTATATCTCAAAGCAAAGATCAATTACACCCATTTAGAACGACATTCACAAAAGAAAATCAACATTCGCGCAAGAGTATAATTATCATCATGAAAAATTTAGAGTTATCGCATTCTTTAAGACGTTCTATAGGCAAAGCGTTATCGCAGTATCACATGATTAATCCCGGTGATAAAGTTCTTGCTGCATTATCAGGAGGCAAGGACAGTATATTAATGCTTCAGGCGTTAAAGCATTTCTCAGCTCATTCGCCGGTGAAATTTGATTTAGCTGCATTGACAGTGAAAATCACATCTGACATGAACACGAAGCCTCTTGAAGATTATTGCAGAGTTCACGAAATAGAGTATCACATTCACGAACAGCCCATAATCGATATAATTAATTTACGTCAAGAGAAATCACCGTGTTCATTCTGTGCGAACATGAGGCGGGGAATTCTGAGTCATTTTGCATCGTCTCACGGGTTTAATAAGCTGGCACTCGGACACACCATTGATGACGCTGTAGAGACATTTTTTCTGAATTTATTTCACACAGGACGTTCACAAAGTTTTTATCCTGCTGCATTCATGTCAAGAGCAAATATTCACGTCATAAGGCCGTTAGTATTATCTAGTGAAGCAATGATTATCGATGAAGTCAAACGCCTTGAACTTCCTGTTATAGAGTCAACATGTCCGTTTGCCGGTCATACTCATAGAGATAATATACGCGAAATAGTTTCTAATCTGCGAAAAAATTACGTTCCTGATTTATACGCGAAAATTATTCATGCACTGAACTGGTAAAATATATAAATTATGAAAATAATACCTGATGACATTAAAATAACGCCTTGGCTCGAGCAGTATAAATCTTTCAAGTCTCAATATCCTGACGCTTTATTATTATTCAGAATGGGAGATTTCTACGAGTTATTTTTCGATGACGCAAGAACAGCTTCTAAGACTCTTGATATTGCACTCACAGCACGCGATACCGAGAAAAAAATTCCTATGGCAGGAATTCCACATCACGCACTGAATGTATATCTTGATAAGTTAATCAAGGCAGGCTACAGGGCAGCAATATGTGAACAAGTCGGCGAGGCTAAATCAGGAGCTATAGTCAACCGCGAAATAGTTCGAGTAGCTACACCAGGCACTTATGTCCCAGAAGAGAGCTTTGCATTTGACTCGGGACATTTGGCAGCAATATATCCTGTCAAGAATAAAATTTCACTCGCTTTATTATCAGTCGACACAGGAAATCTTGAGGCAGGCACTTTACCCGAACGCGAGGCACTTGCATTAATCACGGCGTTTGCACCGGGAGAAATTCTTTACCCATCGAACGTGAAAAATATTCCTGACTCACTCAAAGAATATAATTTGCTTCCCGTAAGTCCTGAGAGTTTCAGATTAACGAATGCTGCGGGAAAATTAAAATCTGCGCTGAACTCGTCGAGGCTTGAAGGCTTTGGCATCAACGAGTCTGATACGTGTATTGCTCCAGCGTGGGCAGTCCTTGATTATCTTACAGCGACTCAATTCACATCGATTAATAATATTCTCAAGTTATCGCCGTTAGCCTTAAAGAACATAATGAGTCTTGATACTTCGGCCGTAATAAATCTTCAGCTTATTCCAGAAGTTGCAGGGGACAGCATTTCACTCTTGCAGACACTCGATAAAACGCGCACTCCTATGGGTAAACGCACTCTCAAAGACTGGCTGTTACGTCCTCTGATGGACATAAATAGAATCAAGAAGCGTCAAGAAGCAATTAACTCACTTGTTCAGGATATAAGCACATGTTCAAGACTCAGGGATTTACTATCAGGGACTCGAGATATAGAGCGGGCATTATCACGGCTTGCACTGAAGACTTCGAACCCTTTAGATCTAGCTGCAATACGAGACACTTTGCGAATCATTCCAGATATTAAGGCACTTGATATTTTGCACGAAATCATTAACGGAATTCCCGACTTGAGCGAACTGAATATTTATCTTGATGACTCACTTGAAGATAACTTGACTCGAAATGCTAATAACGTCATTAAATCAGGTTTTGACTCGGAGCTTGACCGGTGGCGCAGTATATCATCAGACGGTGAATCATGGCTTGCAGAATATCTTGAACGTGAACGGGCCAACACTCAGACACCGAAACTTAAGGCAGGCTATACAAATGCATTCGGCTATTATCTTGAAGTCGGCAAAGGGGGCTTAACGATAACTCCGGAATATTTCAGGCAGACTCAGACTCTAGTTAATGCGAAACGCTACACGACTCCGGAATTAAAAAATTTTGAGTCTCGAATGAATGCCAGTGAGTCAGAAATATCAAGACTTGAGAACGAGTTATATAATCAAGTTATCCAGAAAGTTTTGACTCACAGCAAAGACTTGCAATTGACCGGGCGTTTACTTGGCTTAATTGACTGCATAGCTTCATGTGCAGTTCTAGCGCGTGAGAGAAATTATGTACGTCCGATTATCAACGAGTCAACTAGCATTAATATCACTAATGGCCGTCACCCTGTAATTGAGTCAGAGTTAAAGCTCTCAGGCTTCACCCCTAATGACGTGAATATAAACGAGTCATCGCGAATAATAATATTAACAGGTCCTAACATGGCTGGTAAATCAACGTGGCTGAGAATGACTGCATTATTAACTATCATGGCTCAGGCTGGGTTATTCATTCCTGCTGAAGCTGCGAATATAGGACTCGTAGACAGAATTTTTACTCGAATCGGGGCGCGTGATGATTTATTACGTGGCAATTCTACTTTCATGATTGAGATGCTCGAGACTGCGAATATATTAAATAATCTTACTGACAGGAGCTTAATAATTCTTGACGAAGTAGGCAGGGGGACAGCGACATTTGACGGCATGAGCATAGCATGGGCAGTTCTTGAGTATCTCCAGACTTCAAGGGCACGGGTTCTATTTGCGACTCACTATCACGAGTTGACATGCTTAGAGCAGAGATTATCAGGAATAAAGAATTACTCTATGAAAGTCAGCGAAAATGACTCAGGAATATTATTTTTGCATCAGGTTATAGAGGGTCCTGCGTCAAGGTCTTATGGGATTGAAGTTGCGAGACTGGCCGGACTTCCTGATATAGTCTTGAGAAGGGCATTTGACTTACTTGCTATATTCGAGCGTGAAGGAACTAACATAGATTCAAAGACAATCCCTGAACCGTTGCAGCAAAAGGCTCTGAAGCGTCAGATAATGCTTTTATCACCGGAGAGCGATGCAATTATCGAGGAGTTAGCTTCTCTTGACATTGACAATATAACACCATTGCAGGCACTAAAGCTCCTTCACAAGTTCAGCACCAAGAGCAGAGAAATATAACACTCACACGATATATTTTTTCAGGACGGGAATATTATTAATCACAGCAGAAATCATAAACGAAAATGAACAATGCCCCGCTGATCATTACGAATATGGGAACTGCCCACCGGACAGGAGCACTGTGCCAGAAATTTATTACCTGCCATTCATAAGAGCGAACGTTTGTAGTGTACCATTTTGAAGCTGCTATGTGAATTACTATAACTGCAAACGAAGCTGCTACCCGTAAAAAGTCAAAATAGTAGGCTCTCTGCTCTCTGCTCTCTTAAATTATCATTATATGCACTTGTCAAAAAAGTCAACCTCATTTCTAATGATTTTATATTTCGTGAAGTGAAGGGTCTGCTATGACTTCAGGCTCAATGATTCCCTCGCGCAAATATCTATTCTGACCTGCAAGAGCTATCATCACTGCATTATCAGTACAGCGTTTCAACTCAGGCAGACTCACTCTAAAAGTTTTCTCACGGGTCAAAGCATCTCTGAACGCACCGTTAGCACTCACTCCGCCGGAAATGCATACTTGCTTTATACCTGTTAATTTCACAGCAAGTTTTAACTTCGCAATTAATGACTCTATTATCGCAGCTTGATACGATGCACATAAATTATTTATATTCGCATTAAGTTCTTCACTTGACGCAAATTTTTTCACCTGCCACAACAAAGCAGTTTTCAGACCGCTGAAGCTGAACTCGATCTTATCACTATTCTTTAACGGCACAGGGAAATCATAAGCTCTTGAATTGCCTGAACGCGATAATTTCTCTATTTCGGGGCCTCCGGGATATTTAAGTCCTAAAATCTTTGCTCCCTTGTCGAAAGCCTCACCTGCTGCATCGTCTCTAGTCTGGCCAAGAAGTTTATAGCTGCCGAACTCTTTGACTTCTATAATTTCAGTATGTCCTCCGCTGACTATTAACGCTAAGAACGGAGGCTGAATATTTCCCAGTCCTGCGAACATGTGGCCTTCAAGATGATTTATGCCTATTAACGGAACCTGCCACACTTGAGATAATGCTCTTGCCGTCTGAACTCCGACCATCAATGCACCCATTAAGCCGGGACCTCGTGTAACTGCGATTAAGTCAAGCTCTTGGCCTGATATTTTGCATTCACTCAAAGCAAGATTTACAAGGGGTAACAAGTTCTCTAAGTGTTTGCGTGCTGCCATCTCGGGAATTACGCCTCCGTAAGAAGCATGAAACTTGATTTGACTCGATAATAATTCGCACAGGATTTCTTTATCTCTCAAGACTGCAACGCCTGTGTCATCGCAGCTCGTTTCGATTCCTAATATCAGCATGATTAATTAAATGCGCTGTCAGATACAAAATCGCTCCAGCTGTGGTCTATGAAGTCATTGTAAGAGTCAAACACAGCAGGTTCGATAATATCATCAGTCAAGATATACTCTTCAAAGCCGTTGAGGGCAATTTCCCCGAACCAGTGTTTAGCGTCGCATTCATGGTTATGGGAGAACATCAGCATTTTATTCACACCTTCTCTTAATCACTGTAGCCAATGCCTGAGCTTCAATGCATAAGCCTCTGCCGTTGTCGTCAAGATTTTCACCGGACTTGAATTTAAGATTGAACTCGAAAAATTTACTCAGACCAGCAATAATTTCATCACGATATTTATTTAATCTTGGAACTTGGGCTTTGACAACGCTGTCAACGTAATCAACTTCACAGCCTGAAGACTTAACGAGACTCATAACTTGACTCAATAACTCGATACTATTTGCATCTTTGAATTTCTCATCACTTGCAGGGAATAAATTGCCTATATCCGGAAGTCTGCAAGCTCCTAATATCGAATCCATGACTGCATGAGTCAATACATCTGAGTCGCTGTGTCCGAGTAAGCCTAATTTTGAATCAGGGATTAACACTCCGCCGAGAATCAATTTGCGTTCCGGTATTAATCTATGAATATCGTAGCCTATTCCTGTTCTCATGATAATATTTTCGCGTGATAATTTCTGTGCAAACTCTAAATCTTCAGGATAAGTGATTTTAATATTTTCGCGCTCTCCTGCAACGTGATTTAATTTATTTCCTGAATCAAGCCATGCTTCTGCTTCGTCTTTGACCTGCATATTATTTCTCAACGCAAGAATTAATTTCTCACGATTAAAGCTCTGCGGAGTCTGAGTCGTATATAAATCTTCACGGGGGACGCTTGATATATCATCGCCTGATATGTGCTTGAGTGCTTCACTTACCGGCATTACGGGAATGCAGCCTCTTTCGTCAGTCGTGTTATTAATTAATTTCTCGATTAAGTTTGCTGTTAATAGCGGTCTTGCTCCGTCATGAATCAAAGCATATTTCTTACTTGAAGCTAATAGACCGTTCATTACTGACTCAGGACGTGAAGAACCTCCAGCTACTAACTTTATATTAACGCTGCAATTATAATCGCGTGTCATGCACTCTTGCGGAATGACTAATATTATCTCGTCAATACCGGTTTGACTCGCAATTTCTGCGCTGTGAACCCACAACTCTTTATTATTCAGGGTCATGAACTGCTTTCGTTCGTGTGAATTGAATCTTGAACCCTGACCGCCTGCTGCTATGATGAAGCTAAATTCTTGCGCTTGAGATTTTTGCATTTTCATAGAATTCCACCGGTGCCCTGAAGTCTATTGCTGCGTGAAGACTAGTTTTGTCAGCGTGTTCAACGTGAATGCCTGCAGGGAGTCCGTAAGCAAATCTTGTAATCTTGCCGGGCTTATGATCGCTTGCCTTGATTGCGTCCATTATCGCGAAATATATTAACTGCCCTGTTACGTTTGGCGATGTGCCTATTATTATTTCACTGGGTTTTAACTCGTTTATGTGCCGTGTTAAGTTCTCCTGCTGTTCGTCATCAGGTTCACCTGTGCTGAATATCTGCCTGTGGGTCATCATGACATGATACAAGCCGTCATAATAGCCCGAGGTCTCGATGTTCATTAGGGCTTCAACGTCCTCGACTATGCATAATTTGCTTTTGTCTCTCAGGGGATTAGAGCATATTTCACAGGGATCAACGCGCGAGATATTTCCGCACTCAGAGCAGATTTTATAATCAACGACAGTAGATTTTATTAACGCAGTCAATCTGTCGACCTCAGCAGCACCCTTGCCCATCAAGTAAAATATTATGCGTCTTGCACCGTCTGAGCCTATGCCGGGTAATTTCTTTAATTCTTTTATTAGCTCTTCCATGAGAATAATTTACATGCCCGGAATTAGTCCGCCGAGTCCCCCTGTAACTGCGCTCATTCTTGTACTCATTAAGTCGCGTGCTTTGCTTTGGCCTTCACGGACTGCACTTAGAATTAAATCTTCGAGCATGTCTTTATCATCGGGATTTATTATTTCAGGGTCAAGAGTTATGCTGACTATATCGCCCTGACCGTTGAATGTTGCTTTGACCATGCCTCCGCCGACTGATGCTTCAACGTGTTCGTTCTCGAGCTGTGATTGAATCTGCATCATCTTTGACTGCATTGCTTGAGCCTGCTTCATGATATTATTTATCTTCATAATTTGTGATTCACCTCAAAAAATTTTTATAAATTCTATCACGAACGCTCAAATCATGTTTATCTAGTCTTCTGGTCTCCAGTCGTTAAATCTTTGAATTTCCTCCCAAGTCGACGTAAAGAATCTCTTCTCAGAGTCAAGGGCGCGGATTTTATTCATGTCAGACTCAGAAAGAGTGAAGCTGTAGACAGAAATATTTTGCTTTATATGAGCCGGATTGCGTGAACCAGGTATAGCCGAGAAGCCTTCTTGAACGTGCCACCGTAATATAATCTCAGCCGGAGTCTTCCCGTAACGTCCTGCGATCTCGAGAATAACAGGGTCTCTGAACAAAATATCATTTCCGCCGTGAGTGCCTCCCAAAGGATACCAGCCTTCGATGGCTATATTATTATCAGCGCATTTCTTCCGGAACTCTTTACGCTGTGCATAGGGGTGAAGCTCTATCTGAACTATTGCGGGCTTTATCTCTGCTTTAGCGAGAACGTCATTAAAACGTTCTTCGTTCACGTCGAAATTTGAGAGACCTATTGCCCTGACCTTGCCCTGTCTCACTGCCTCTTCAAGTCCCCTGTAGCCTGCCATGTAATCGCCGACTGCCTGATGAAGATATACTAAATCAATATAATCTGTGTCAAGACGTTCAAGCATTTTGTTAATCGACTCTGCTGCGTTGCCTGAATTATAATCCGTCGGCCAAAGTTTGCTCGTTATCCATATTTCGCTTCTGGGAATTCCTGACTCTTTGACTGCTGCACCGACTCCGCGTTCGTTCTGGTAAGCGTAAACAACTCACGACTAAAGTCGCGAGCTTTCAGTGAAGTTTGGCTGTTACACCCTTATTCGCTGGGGCTCGTTTACTAGCCTCTACCCGGTAAAGGAATTTAATACCTTATCCGATTACATTTACATTTT